>NZ_JBKFGG010000001.1:0-614180 GCF_056171975.1 Paenibacillus terrisolis
GTTTCTTTGCTGCTGAAGTTTACAGAGCAGCTAAGTGAACTGGAAAAGCAGATGAAAGAGATGGCATCAGAAATACCTGAAGTGGAACTGGTGAAAAGCATACCCGGTATCGGGGACAAACTCGCTGCGGCGATTGTGGCCGAGATTGGGGATGTCAGGCAGTTTCAAGATGCTAAACAGTTGGTCGCGTTCGCCGGTCTGGACCCAGGTATATTCAGTTCGGGGAAGTTTGTTGCCACGAGCATGCACATTACAAAACGAGGGTCCAAAAGACTCCGACGCTCTTTGTATTGAGCGGTGCAGTGCGGGATCCGACGAAGTACAAATGGCAGAATACGTGATTACTATGACAAGAAAAGAAAAGAGGGCAAGCCCTACAAGGTAGCCGTAATCGCTTGCGCCAACAAGCTTCTCCATCACGTATACGCTATCCTTAGTAAAAGCCAACCCTACAAAGCCTGAAACCATATTTTCCCATAACCTTCACGCCAATGAAGGTTATTTGCTATACCTATAAAATAGTATATCAATTAACCTGACATATTCCAACAACGAATAGCTTGACAAGTATTAGCTGGTTTTATGGCGCTATTCGAGAAATCTCCGTACGCCTTTTTTGGCTGTTTTCGGACCAAATCAGCCCCGTTCAGCGCCGCAAAAGCGCAATATACACCAGGCCCGAACCCGATAGGGCTGAACGCGGCTCGATATTACGACATTATTATGAAGTATGATCCTGCTCAATCAATTCAATCCATTCATTGTACTCCGATTGAAGCTTGGAGTAGTCCTCTTTCAACCGGCGATACTCTTCCTCCGCCCGGCGAATATTTTCCCGTTCCGCTTCCCGCTCCAACTGAAGGAGCCGGTACTCATGTGATACGATTTCAAAGCTGTCCGAAATTTGCTGCAACTGCTCGGCCATCCGGTCTCTTTCTTCTTCAAGCGTTCGGTAATCCGAGTTCAAGCTCATGACCTGCTCGCTGCCGGCCGCGCTTTCCTGCTGCCATTCGGCAAGTTGGCGCTGAAGATCCGTCTCCTTGTCCTTCCAGTCGGAAAGCTCCCGCTCCGCCGCAGACAGCTGCTCGCGCCATTCCTGCTCGCGGCTTTCCGCTCCTTGACGGGACAAGTCCTGTTCCTCCGCAAGCGCGGCATAATCCTGCACTTCAATTTCCAACTCTTGCATTCTTTCGCCGATTTGCTTCAATTTCTCTTCCAGCCGCCGGTTTTCCGCTTCCAAGGAATGGGTCGATTGGAGAGATACCTCATGCTCCCGGCTCAATTGATCCAGCTGATGCTTCAGCGATTCGGCTTCGCCGGCCAGCGACAACGCTTTTTCAAGCTCCGCAGTCAAGCCTTCCCGGGCAAGCGCAAGCTCTCTCGAAGCCTCTTGCAATTGCTCCGCAAGCTTCTCATTGCGGTCACCGGCTTCCAGTAAGCTAATTTCGATTTTGCTGAGTTCCTCATTCCGTTTTTCGGCCAGCTTCTGCCAAGATTTCTCGTTCTGAACGGCTCCGGCCACCTCATCCCGAAGCTTGCTCTCCCGTTCCTTGGCTTCTTGGAGCTGCCGCTGCAACCTGCCGGCTTCCGCATTTGCGGCCTGAAGGGATTTCTCCAGCAAGGCCGCCTGCTGTTCCAGCTTGCCGCGGCTTTCCCTGGCTTGCTGTTCGGCAGCCTTGGACTCCGTTTCGCTTTGCTGCAGTTTTGCGACTTGCTGCTGCAATTTCTCGCGATCTTCCTTTTCTTTACCCGCTTGTTGTTCGGTCGAACGCAGCTTGGCTTGAAGCTGCGAGTTGCTGCCTCGCTGCTCGGACAATTGCCGCTCCAGTTCCGCCACACGCGCTTTGTGCTTGAGCGTTTCCGCGTCCCGTTCCTGCAATGATGCCTCAAGCTTAGCGATATGATCGGCAAGCTGTCTTTTCTCATCCTTCAATTGCTGATGATCTTCCTGCAGCTTCTTGTATTGCTCTTCCTGCTTGGCCTGAAGCTCCTGCAGGACCGAATTTTTCTGGACAAGGCCGGCTTTTTCCTGTTGAACGGCCTGGAGCTCGGTTTGAAGCTGCTCCGTTTTGATCGCTTCTTCGGCCATACGCACGGCCGCCAGCACCGCAAGACGCGGAGTATCCAAATGGGAATACATTTTGGAAATGGTACGCATGTGTTCGTCAACGACTTTGGCAACTTGTTTCATGTATTCGGCACTGCTGCCGACAATTTTATAGGAAGTTCCGTAAATTTCTACGTTCACGCTGATACGGCCTTGGGTATTCAAAATAGGGTGCCTCCTTCGGTCCTGGGTTAGGTCTGTGGTGTCTGGTATTTACACGAAAGTCACATCGAATCCTTTGCTCTTGACTGATTCGATGTGACTTCGTTCAATTCCTGCTATTTTCTGAGCTCAGCGCCAAAAGTTTGCGTCAACCCGGCCACAACCCGATCATGCACACCGCCAACTTCCTCGTCCGTCAACGTCCGTTCTTTATGACGGTATACCAAGGATAAAGCGACGCTCTTTTTGCCTTCTCCCAGCTTCGAACCGGTGAACACGTCAAACACCTGCACGGATTCAAGCAGCTCGCCGGCCGTTTCGCGAACGGCGGAGATCAGTTCCCCCGCTTCCACCGCCACCCCCACGACGACTGCAATGTCGCGCTGCATGGCCGGGAATCGCGGAAGCTCACGGTAAACGGCCGTTTCTCCTCCGTAACGGAAGATCGGCTCTAGCATCAGTTCGGCGGCATAGGTATCATCCAGATCCATCTCGCGCTGCAGCTCGGGATGAAGCTGTCCGAGCGATCCCAGTTTGATTTTGCCGGCCGGCACGTTCAGATAGACGGAGGCGGAGCGTCCGGGGTGATAGCCTTGCGGCGAGTCCGCTTCGTAAGTCGTTTGTCCGTCAAGACCAAGATAAGCGAACACACTTTCCAGCGCGCCTTTCAAATCGTAGAAATCAACTTTCTCCGAGGAGGCATTCCATCCTTTAGGTTCGCGATTTCCTGCGAGCAGCAGGCCCAGCACCGGCAATTCCTGCGGCTGTTTCGTCAGCTTCTCCTCTTGAGTATGAAAAACGCTGCCGATTTCGAAAATCGCGATATCGTCCTGTTTCCGATTGCGGTTATAAACGGCTATTTCCATGAGCCCCGGAAGCAGGCTGCCGCGCAAAACGCTGCGATCCTCGCTCATCGGCATCGCCAGCTTGGCTTCATGGCCGCTTTCGCCGCCTTGCAGGAATCGGCGGCTCGCCCCTTCGCGAATAAACGAATAGCCGAGCACTTCCTGCCAGCCGCCGTGCACGAGCTGCGTCCGAATGGATCGGCGCAGCGCTTGAGGCTTGGTGTAGCCTCCGGCCGTCGTAGGCCCTTCAATGGCTGTTGTCTCAAGATTGTCATAACCGTACAATCTCGCGATCTCTTCGATCAGATCAACGTCGCGGGTAATATCGCCCCGCCGGGTGGGAACCGCAACTTCCAAGCTTCCTTCGGAATGATCGGCGCTCTTGAACTTCAGACGGTTCAGAATCGCTTTGGTTTCCAGGGAAGAAATCTCCGTTCCCAAATAATCGTTCAGCTTACGCAAGGACAAGGTAATGAAGTGTTCCTTTGGCTCCTCGATCACTTGCTCCACGATGCCTTTGTTTACCGCTCCTCCGGCATATGCTGCCATCAAATACGCAGCCCGGTTCAGCGCCGGAATGACCGCGGACGGATCCACTTCTTTCTCAAAACGCTGCGACGCTTCCGAACGAAGGCCGAGCAAACGTGAAGTTCTGCGCACCGAACCACCGTCGAACTTCGCTGCCTCCAGCACGATATGAGTCGTCTCCGCGGTAACCTCGGAGTCCAGACCGCCCATCACACCAGCAAGTCCGACCGGACGGTTGTCGCCATCCACGATCAGCAGCGAGCCGGCTTCAAGCTCGCGCTCCTGTCCGTCCAGTGTGATCAGCCGCTCCCCTTGACCCGCTTCGCGTACCCCGATCGCCCCGCCGACGATTTTATCCGCATCGAAAGCATGCAGCGGTTGCCCGAACTCCAGCATGACGTAGTTGGTGATGTCCACGACATTGCTGATTGGACGAATTCCCGCAGCCATCAGGCGATTTTGCATCCAAAGCGGCGACGGGCCGATTTTAACGCCGGAAATATAGCGAACGGCATACCGACTGCACAGTCCCTCGGCTTTGATCTTCACGGAAATCCGGTCTTTGGCCGGTTCGCCGGCTTCGATCAGGTCCTTCTCCGGATGCGGCAGCTTCACTTCGCGCCCCAAAATGGCCCCCACTTCGTAAGCCGCTCCCAGCATGCTGAGGCAATCCGAGCGGTTTGGCGTCAGGTCAAAATCCAGCACCTGATCGTCCAGTCCCAGCAGGCCCGCAATCGGCGCACCGATCTTTGCATCCTCCGGCAGAACGAGAATTCCTTCCTGCTGGTCCTTCGGAAGCAGCTTGTCGTTCAGGCCAAGCTCTTTGGCCGAGCAGATCATGCCCTGCGACAACACGCCCCGCAGTTTGGCTTTCTTGATCTCCAGTCCGCCCGGCAGCTTAGCTCCGACGAGCGCAACCGGCACTTTTTGCCCGGCAGCCACGTTTTTCGCGCCGCACACGATTTGCAGCTCCTCGGCTTCGCCGGCGTCGACAACGCAAACATTCAGTTTGTCGGCATCGGGATGTTTTTCCTTGCTTTTGACATAGCCGACCACCACTTTGGTAACCCCTTTGTTGCGGTTTTCGATCGAATCGATTTCGATCCCGGAACGCGTGATTTGCTCCGCAAGTTCCTCAATATTGACTTCATCCAGCGAAATATAATCGGACAACCATTCGGTTGATACTTTCATGTTAAGCCCCTTCTCTCATCCAAAATTAAACTCTGGCGAACTGCTGCAGGAAACGCAGGTCGTTATTATAGAAGTACCGGATGTCGTCGACGCCGTATTTCAGCATCGCGATCCGTTCCACGCCCATGCCAAAGGCAAAACCGCTGTACTCCTCGGGATCGTAACCGCTCATTTCCAGCACGCGCGGATGAACCATCCCGCTGCCGAGAATCTCCAGCCAGCCGGACTGCTTGCATACCCGGCAGCCCTTCCCTCCGCATTTCACGCAGGTTACGTCTACCTCAACGCTTGGCTCCGTGAACGGGAAAAAGCTTGGACGAAGGCGAATTTGCGTACTTGGTCCGAACATTTTGCGAGTGAACTCCAGCAGCGTACCTTTTAAGTCGCTCATACGGATTCTTTTACCGACGACAAGTCCTTCGATTTGGTGGAATTGGAAAGAGTGGGTCGCGTCATCGTCATCGCGGCGGAATACGCGGCCCGGGCAAATGATTTTGACCGGCACTTCGCCTTTCATCGCTTCCATCGTGCGCACCTGCACCGGAGAGGTCTGCGTCCGCATCAGCAGGTCTTCCGTCAAATAGAAGGAATCCTGCATATCGCGGGCCGGATGGTTTTTCGGAAGATTCAGAGCTTCAAAGTTGTAGTAATCGGTTTCTACTTCAGGACCTTCCGCGATGCGGTAACCCATGCCGATGAAAATGTCCTCGATATCCTGAATAACCTGATTCAGCGGGTGAACCGCGCCTTGCTTCATCGGACGCCCTGATAGGGTAACGTCCACTTTCTCGGCGGCCAGACGGTGTTCTGTCTCCTGGCGCTCGAAATGCTCCTGCTTCTCGTCGATCAGTGCCTCGATGGCGCTGCGGACCTCGTTGCCGACCTGCCCGATAATCGGGCGTTCTTCGGCGCTCAATCCGCCCATGCCGCGCAAAATCTCGGTAAGCGCCCCTTTTTTACCCAAATATTTGACCCGCAGGTCGTTCAAATTAACGGCATCCGCCGCTTTGCTGAGCTGCTCCAGCGCCTCGCGCTTCAGTGCTTCCAAACGTTCTTTCATAAATAGTTCCTCCTAAAGGCAAAATAAAAGGCCCTTTCTCCCGAAAAGGGACGAAAAGACCGTGGTACCACCCTTGTTAGAGCGCTCCGCTATGGCTGACACCCATCGTTCCGTATTATTGCGGCAAAAATTTTCCGCATCGAACGGGCGTATCGAACCGTCACCGGCTGCTCTCACTTTAGCGATTGTAACGGATCGTGACCGGTATCCTCTACTGCGCCGGAGTTTGCCTCATCGGCTTGCGGCACGGCGGTTCAAGGAACTGCTACGGAGCGAACTTCGGCAGCCTGTTTCCGTAGAGACGCTCTCAATCTATGGCGTCCCTTCCCTGTAAGGAGGCTTCTGCGTACTCATCTCCATCATCGCATTTCTGGATTAACGGGTCTTTTGGCGAATCCGCCAAGACCTTGGCTATCTGCTATTATATGCAAAGTTGCGGCCATTGGCAAGCCGGGCCCGGTTTATGGTATCGTTAGCTACGACAACTCGTATAACGAATGAAAGAGGGAACCGCCACATGAATGGAAATGAACGAAAAAATATCGCTCCCGGCCTGACCGTGGACATCGTATTAAAAAAAGACCAGCCGACCGGGCAGCTTACCCGCGGCGTGGTCAAGGATATTTTAACAAACTCGCCCACCCATCCCCACGGCATCAAAGTCCGGCTGCAGGACGGCCAGGTTGGCCGGGTCAAGGTCATCCACTCCTGATCGGCTCTTAGCGTTTTTTTACCGGATGGCGCAAAACCGTCTTCATTTTTTCCGGCGCGGTTTTGCGCGGATCGGACAAATAGATTTCATGATGTTGGCGCATAAGGCCGAAGTCGTTGGCTAACCCGTTCTCCTCGAGGAAAGAGGCCATTTTGTCGACGGAGTCCTGTTCCGTGCTGAACGGTCCGATATGCATAAGCTGAACGCATAACCCTTCCTCGAATTCGTCCAGTCTGGCCCGACCGAAGTCGAGTTGCGGTTTCTTTTTTCCCACAGCCTCGCAGGCCTGGCGAAAAACCTCCTCCGTCACGAAATCCGGCTGCCGGATCAGCGAGGTCCAGCGCCATTCGTGACGATTCGGATTGTATCCGGCCGTAGGCGAATCCCACAAACCCTCTAACGGAGGAACCGTGTACTCAAAATAACCTTGCGGCGCCTTGCCGCCCATTTTGCTCATTTTGATCCCATAGGCCAACGTATACAAAATCTCCACAGCGCTTTGATACCCCTCGTCTTCAGGCGCCCCTTCGCCATCCACCATCAGAAAGCGCATTTTGGGCACTTCGATTAATACGGGAGTTGTCCCCGGCAAATACAAATTTTTATCGTTTTTTTTATAATCCAGTTTACCGGCCATGACCGTTCCTCCCGTGCCTTATTCTGCTTTTTTCCAGCGTTTCAGCGTCGGAAACCATTCCAGCATGGATTTACGGGCAACCTCGCGGTCCCGGAACAGCTCCGAATCACCGCCGTATTCAAGACAAAGCTCAATCATTTCCTCCATGGACGAATGGCTGGTAAATGCCCCGTTTTCATAGCAATAGCTACAATAGTCGTAGTTTTTGTCCCCGCCGGATTCCGTTCCCAGCACCTCATGGCTCGTCAGCGGCATCCCGCAGCTTTGACAGAACAAATGCCCTTTGGCGACCGGAAAATAAAGCTCCAGATGATCGGCGTTTCCGGGTTCCGGATAATGCTCGTAGGCGGCTCCGATTAACTGCAGCCCATGTTTAGGAATATAATCCTCGAGAATGCCCGAAAATACTTCGACATATTCCATTTGCGTGCAATCCGCCACCAGATAAGTCTGCGCAGGAACCGTCCACTTGATCCAGCCTTCGGGAACGCTGCCGGCCGGATCAATCTCGCAGCCGGCCAAATAAAGGCCTTGTCCATCCCACCGCCCCAAATATTTGTCCGGATGACCCATCAGGCCCCACATGCCCTTCGGACTGCCGTTCGCGTCCTTGAGAACAAGCTCCTTCATCGCATCATATTCCGCGTTCGCTTTGCTCCATAGCGGAACTACCCACCGTGGTCCCTCTTCCGCTTTTCCTTGCCCCAATTTGCCTCCAACCGTAAATTCCTCCACATATTTGACCGCCGTTTCCATGCCAGATACACATCCTTTCATTTAATTGATGTCATTCTAGCAAAGTTATTCTGACAACAGCGTGTCATATTAAGTGGCGTCGTTGTATGTTTCTGCGATTTTCCCGGCTTTTTCCCGCAAAATTCTGCGAATATGCGGCGGAGAAATCACCTCCACGTCCTCCCCGAAGGACAGCAAATAGCCGTAAACCCAGTTATCCTCCGGATAAGTGGCGGAAACCCAAAAACGCCCGTCCTCAGCTCGCCGTATTTGAGACCGGTCAAATTCATCGTAAAGCCGGAACGCCATCGCCGCAGGAAATACCAGCTCGAGCCGCACCTCCCTGCTGAGTTCCGGCGACACCACAGCATCCAGCAACGGAAGCGGTTCTTCTCTTCGCTCAAAAATCTCGTCCGTGACCTGCAGATCTTCCATTCGGCTGATCCGAAAATTGCGGAAGTCCTGCTTCTTCAGGCAAAAACCTTGCAAATACCAGCCCCGGCTTTTAAACTGCAGCCTCATCGGCTCAACCCGGCGGACACTGGTCTGTCCGTATGAATTCGAATAGGTAAAAGAAATGATTTTGGACCCCAAGACGGCCGTCTTCAGCAAGCCAAATTTCATTCGCTCCGCCTCTCCGCTGTTCCATTGGGAGAAGTCCACATCGATCCAGTTGATTTCTCCCTTTTGAAAGATGCCGCTCAGCTTGGACAGTACTTGATCGGTCTTAGCCGCGTTGGTGGCAGCCAAGCTTTGGAGCCCGAACAAAATCTCGTTTTGCTCGTCCTCGGACAGCAGCGATTTGTTCAGCACAAAATCCGGCAGCAACCCGATCCCGCCGCCTTTGCCTTTGCTTGCGTACACGGGAATGCCCGCGCCGCTCAGAGTATCGATATCGCGGTAAATCGTCCGCGTCGACACCTCAAAATGCTCGGCCAGCTCGCCGGCGGTCACGGTTTTCCGTTGCATCAGCAAATATACGATTTCAAACAGCCGGTTCATCTGCACCGTAAACCACCACCCCTTCAGATCCAGTATATATTAAAGAATATGACAGAATTCTGGCATATTCAAATAAAGTAATGGAAAACAAAAAATCCTTAGCGCGAGGGCCAAGGATAATGTCGTTGTTTGATGGAGCGGGTGATGGGAATCGAACCCACGCTACCAGCTTGGAAGGCTGGAGTTCTACCATTGAACTACACCCGCTTAATCAACATATAAATGGTCGGGACGACACGATTCGAACATGCGACCCCCTGGTCCCAAACCAGGTGCTCTACCAAGCTGAGCTACGTCCCGAAGCTTCATGAAGGAGCGAGGTCCTTCTTAGTGAAGACAAAAATTAATATACCATTTTTAGAAAAGGAGTGCAACTGGTATTTTGCGGAAATCATAACTACCCGTCAAACGGTTGATTTGCTCTAAGGCTCTAAGGCTCTAAGGCTATATGTCGTCATGCGTCTAGAGACCTTCTAGCGCGTAAATGGTCCTTTTATACATATTTCACGAGAGAATTCTCGTTAGTAGCCGAACTCAATTTTTTTGGTGCTCGGTTAACCGGAGAATTCCCATCTGAAGCTCGAAGTCAACTTATTTACGATCTAATAAAGGGAAAAGCTCCTACTAATTTAAGCAAAATGAGGAACTAGGAAGATTTAACTGGAAAAGCTCCTGCTAATTTCGGCAAACGTGGTAGTCTATGGCCTAAATCGATGATTTAGCTGGAGGATTTCCAGTTCGTGTTCATCCATATTCAATAAGGGGCTAAATAGCAGGAGAATTTCCAGTTAGTATGGCTCCATCATTGAATAGTGGCATGAAGAGTCTATTTTTGAGTTGACGAGGTACTAACCCTTTTTCTTTCGTTAAACATAGTGGGTTCAACACTCCTATTTAACGTCTGCATCAGGTCTGTATCAGGTCTGTATCAGATCTGCATCAGGTGGCTTTTGCTATAAATCCCGATTACCCCCGCCGCATAGCGGGTGGTTTTCTGTTTCCCACGCTTCGCTGCTCAACTTCTTTAAGCCATTAAATAAAGCAAAGGCTATCCCGGCCCTTTCAAAAGCCTGGGATAGCCTAACCTGATGGGATAACATTGCCGTCTTAGCCGGTTAACCGATTCAGAAATTGATCTTCAAAAATATCGGCCGGCACCGGACGGCTGAATAAATATCCTTGGCCATCGTGACAGTTTTGGCGTTTCAAAAATTCAAGCTGCTCACGGTTCTCGACCCCTTCGGCGGTAACCTTCAGCTTCAGGTGGTGAGCCATCGTCGTAATCGTGGAAACGATAGCCGCGTCGTTGCCGTCGAACATAACTTCATTGACGAAAGAACGGTCGATTTTCAAGCGGTCGATCGGTAAGCTTTTCAAATAATACAACGAACTATATCCGGTTCCGAAATCGTCGATGCTGATATGTATGCCCAAATGCTTCAGCCGGTGCAGTTGATCCAGCGCCGTTTCGATGTCATACGTCATGCTTTCGGTCACTTCGAGCTCCAAATAACGCGCATCCAGACCAACCTCCCGAAGGATCGTGTCGACTCTCTCCGCGAGATTGTACTGCCGAAACTGCCGCATAGACAAATTGACGGATACGCAGACGGGCTCAAAACCGGCCAGCTGCCATTTCCGATTATATTGGCAAGCCGTCTTCAGCACCCATTCGCCGAGCTGCACGATCAGGCCGCTCTCTTCCGCAATCGGAATAAATTCGCTCGGCGGCAGCAACCCCCGCTTCGGATGGTTCCAGCGGACGAGCGCTTCCATTCCGACCATTTTGCCGGTATCCAGACTCATCTGGGGCTGAAACTCCAGGAAAAACTCATTGCGTTCGAGCGCTTTGCGCATATCGCTCTCCAGCTTCACTCTGGACTGGGTTCGCATTTTCATCGCTGCCGTATAACGCATGAATTCGACATCGTGTTCCTTCGCGTGATGAACAGCCATATCGGCGTATTGAATCATTTGATCGACCGAGTCGCCATCTTCCGGAAAAACGGACAAGCCCATGCTGAGCGAAAAATGGTATTCTGTGTCGTCGATTAATACCGTGGGATCCACGAGGGCCAGCAGCTGTCTCGCTCTGGATTCCGCAGTTCCCGAGTGGATCATCTCAGGGATGATCACGGCAAATTCGTCTTCCCCCATACGATACACTTGTTCATTGGAAACGCAAAGCGCCGTCAGCCGCTCTCCCACTTCCATCAGCAGCTTATCGCCTGCGCTGTAGCCCAAAGAATCGTTTATCGCTTTGAATCTGTCTAGATTAATCACGGCTACTCCCGTACTGCCTTCCGAACAAGTTAGATATTGCGCCAACTTCTCCTTCATATGCCGGAGATTCGGCAACCCCGTTAAATCATCATAGTAGGCCATATGCTTCATTTGTTCTTCGGCGAGCTTTTGTCCGCGGTATGGTTCTTCGATGGTCAGACGGTAAACTCCTTTGAGGACAAGAAAATACGAAAACGCTATAAAACACTGACCCGCCGCAATCAAAAGACCGGCTTCAGAGCCCCCGCGAATCGTCAGCAGGATATGCCCCATCAGCATGAACAGCAGCGCGCGGGAAACGGTCAGCGCCGCAGGGGTTCGAACATACCGGTGACGATATAAAATAGAGGCGATCGCAACTCCATATAGCACCGGTATTCCGATCATGACTGCCGGTTGCCCGGCTCCAAATCCGTAAACATGATTCGACGAGGGAAGATCGTATTGAAACAGATACAATAGGAAGATCCCCGCAAAATACATCAATGTCATGCCGGCAAATATGAACATCTTGCGTTTTGAGGTGACTTGTCTGTCGGCCGAGCTAAAAATAGCCAACATTCCGACAGCCGCCAGCGTGTGGGAAAGAACCAGCAAAAACAATGACAAATCAGGGCTTGGTTCAAAGCCCAAAAGCTTGATATTGCTGTTTGACGCGACATAAAGCACGTCGAACGTGCCCAAGAAAGAAAACAGCACGGCGGAATACAAGCGCTGCCCAGAGAGCTTGTCCGTAAAAAGAATCCATCCTTGCGCAAAGACGGCAAAGGATATGGAACCGCAAGTGAGTCCGGCTATCAATTGCATCGTATGTATGGCTTCCCCGGAAATTAACGGCAAACTGCTCAAGGCCGATAAGCGGATGACGACGAGCATGATCGCCAAACCGACTATCCCTTCAATGATTGTCGTCCTTTCCTCTGTCCTGAATAGCATAAGTCCATCAACCTCCGGAGGTAAGTAACTATCTATTAAATTATTATTCAACACATTTCGTCTTTTCCCTGCCCTGATCCCGCAAATTCACTTAAAATTGCAGGAAATCTGCCATGGAAATGATGTTATTTGCGAAATTGGGAGAAGTGATGTTCGAAACATTCTCCCAATCCTAACACAGGGCGGCAAAAAAGCCCGGCGCCAACGCTTACCGGGCCCATAAAAGCGATTACTTTTTCTCAAAATTCACTTCGGGCGTTGTCAGCTTGTCATAAAAGTCGACAACCTTGTCTTTGTCCCGGGAAGCTCTCAGCGCCATGGCCGAACGGGGATGTTCATCAAGCGTGCCCGTAATCATGTAGGGAAGAAGATAACCCCACTCTTCCTTCTCACGCAGCGGAACGAGAAGCTGTTCCAGAACATCCAGCATCGGACGAAGACGATACCGTGTATTTTTCAAATGAGTCACCAGCAGCTCGGTCGGACAATTGCCCGCCGCGCGCCCCATGCCGTAAACCGAAGCGTCCAAAAGCTCAACCCCGTTTTCGGCGGCTGCCAGCGTATTGGAGAACGCAAGCTGCATATTGTTATGAGTATGAACCCCCAGCCGCTTATTCGGCAAATGCGTTTTGAACTTTTGAACCAGGTACTCCATATCTTTATAATCGAGGCTTCCGTATGAATCCACGATATAGACGACGTCGACCACGCTATCCTTGATCATTTCAAAAGCTTCCAGCAGTTCGTTCTCCATGACGTTCGACAGCGCCATGATGTTCAGCGTCGTTTCGTATCCGCGGTCATGGAACAGCTGCACGAGCTGCAGCGCTTTGTCCACATCTTTAATGTAACAAGCCACGCGGATCAGATCCAGCAGGCTCTCGCTGCGGGGTAGAATGTCGTTCTCATCCACCCTTCCGATGTCAACAAGCGCCGATAATTTCGTATTTCCCTTTTGAGGAATTACTTTCTTTAGGAAGTCATCATCCAGAAAACGCCAAGGTCCCGCCTCATCGGCTCCTTTCAGCAGCTTTGGGGAGTTTTTATATCCAATTTCCATATAATCGACGCCAGCTTCATTCAAACCGGCATATAATTTTTGTACAAACTCGATGCTGAAATCCCAATTGTTGACTAACCCGCCGTCGCGGATGGTGCAATCGACGATTTTGCACGGATTTTCCTTCATAAGTGGCACGACCTTTTCTTCAATATTTTATCTACTCATCTTACTTGAAACGAAATCAAAAAGTAAAGCATATTGGCCTATGACGTACTTCACAGTGGACTGGATAAATCGCATGATATATTAAATTTGATATAATTGAGACTGATTATCAGTTTCCGGAATATAATGAAATGGTTCGATGAAAGAGGAGTGTAAGAAAATGAAGCCATGTCCCTGCTGCTTGCTCGGAATGAAACCCGGAGCCGTCGGATCCATCAGTGAAATCGGAGATATGGATCCTACGCTGAAAAGACGTCTCGCCGACTTGGGTATTCGAGAGGGAGCTAACGTGACTGTCAAAAGATACTGCCCATGGGGAGGCCCCGTTACTTTGGAATGCGGCGGACAACTGCTTGGGATTCGCAAGAAGGAAGCGGCCCACATCCAGGTGCTGGTGTCATGAACAATGCGGCGCTTATCGGTAATCCCAACACCGGCAAAACCTCACTATTCAATACGTTAACCAGTTCCTATGAATATGTAGGCAACTGGTCCGGAGTTACGGTGGAGAAAAAGGTCGGGCAGCTCAGGAATAAATCGGGAGAGCTTACCGATTTGCCGGGAATTTATACGCTGCATCCACTGTCCCGAGATGAAGGCGTTGCTGCAGAATACCTCGCGACGGAATCTCCTTCGCTGCTGGTAAACATCGTAGATGCCTCCAAACTTGAACGGAATCTTTATCTGACTTTACAGATTTTGGAATACGGTAAGCCCCTGATTATTGGACTAAATATGATGGACGTGGCCCGGGTTAACGGTCTCGTCATCAACCCCGAAATCTTATCGCAGAAGCTGGGAACTCCCGTCGTTCCGCTCGTTGCCAGAACCGGAAAAGGCAGCAAAGAGCTTCTTCACACGATGGATGCCGCTCGCGATTCCAAACATACAGTTCCTAAATTTTCCGTCCATTACGGCGATATCGTTGAGAAAGCGATCCGGAATATTTCCCAGGAATTAATGTACGGCAAATCAGAAGGGCCTCAGGTGTACCGCTGGGCCGCCGTTCAATTTCTTGAAGGAAATCCGGCTGTGATCAAATCACTTCCGCCCGGCGTTAACCTGGCAAAGCTGAATGCCTTTCGGGCCGAAGCCGAGAAGCAGCTTAGCGCTGCGGGACTCGAGTCAACCACAGAGGAGCGCATCCGCGCAGCAAGGATGAAAGCGATTCGGGAAATTTGCGCTGCGGCTGTCGATGCCACTCATCAGAAACCAAACACGACGACGGAAAAAATCGATGCGATCGTCACCCATCCGGTATGGGGAATTCCGCTATTTTTGATTTTTATGTTTCTCACCTTTAAGCTAACGTTTGATTGGGCAGGCAATCCATTGTCCGATCTTTTGGACACTTTCATATCCGGGCCGCTTACCAGCGGCGCAGACCGGTTGCTAACCTCGGCCTCGGCTTCGGTATTTACTCATGCCCTAATTCTTGACGGCATCATTGGCGGTGTTGGCGGCGTGCTGGTGTTCATTCCGCAAATCTTCATCATGTTTTTGATTATTTCTTTTATAGAAGACTCCGGTTATATGGCTCGGATTACCGTCATGATGGACAAATTGATGGAGCTTGTCGGTCTCAACGGCAAGGCGCTGATCCCGTTCATTCTCGGATTTGGCTGCAACGTTCCGGCGGTTATGGCTTCGCGCAGCATTGAACAGCCGAAGGAACGCATGCTGACCATGCTGCTCATTCCGCTTATGTCCTGCTCCGCGCGTCTGCCGGTTTATGCTCTGTTTGCCGGGATCTTTTTTGCCAAGTCTCAGGCCATTGTTGTATTTTCCTTATACGTGCTTGGCATAGTCATGGCGCTCGTGCTGGCTAAAGTATTTTCCACGTTCTTATTCAAGAAACAACGTTCGTTTTTCATGGTTGAGCTTCCGCCTTACCGGATGCCGCAAAGCATTACTTTGTTCCGCAGCACTTGGGAAAAGGGCAAAGGCTTTCTGCGGAAAGCGGGTACCTTCATCCTGGCGGGATCGGTGCTCATCTGGATGCTGAGCTATCTTGGACCGGGCGGCGTCGCAACGAACATGGACGACAGTTTCCTGGCGGCGATCGGCGGAATTTTCGCAACCGTACTGCAGCCTCTCGGGTTCGGCACTTGGCAATCCGGCGCGGCGCTGGTGCCGGGTTTTATGGCTAAAGAAGTTGTTGTTTCCACGATGAACATCATCTATCACGTTCAGGATATGTCTGGACTGCAGCAGCAGATCGGACTGGCTTTTACGCCGCTGCAAGCCTACAGTTTCATGGCATTCGTGCTGCTGTATACGCCTTGTCTGGCTACGGTTGGCGTTTTGCGGAAAGAAACAGCCTCCAGAAAATGGACCTTGTTCGCGATTGGCTACTCCGTTACTCTCGCCTATATCGTTTCGTTTATCATCTATCAAGGCGGGCAATGGATCGGGCTTTCGTAACCTCCATTCTTCAACATTTGAAAGGAGCCACGATGAATGGTTGATATTATTATTGGTGCCGTTGTGTTTGGTTATGCCGGATTTGCGCTTTACCGCGGGATCAAAAAAAGCAGAAAAGGCGCCTGCGCGGCCTGCACACAGCAGGAATCTTGCTCCGCTGCATGCAGTACCTCGCCGGCACCTGCTTCCGCCCCCAATCCCAATGCAAAACGTTAAACTCTTATGAAAAATTAAATCACGGACTCCGCGTTAACGGACTGGCTCGTAACGAGCGGAAGCGTAATCACAAATATCGTTCCCGCTCCCTTTAAGCTATCCACCGAGATGTTTCCCCGGTGATTTTTGATGATTCGATAGCTGACGGATAATCCGAGCCCAGTCCCTTTTTCTTTTGTGGTAAAAAACGGATCGAACAGCCGGCCAAGCAATCCCTTGTCCATGCCATTCCCGTTGTCCTGAATCGAAATGCTGACGCTTTTGCCGTCCATTTGGGCCCCGATATGAATCATTCCTTTATGATCGCCCGCCACCTCGGCAATGGCATCCAACGCGTTTTTAATAATATTCAACAGCACCTGCTTGATTTGTTTCACATCAATCGACACCTGAAGCACGTCGTCCGGCAGGTTCAAGGTGATCTCGCAGCCCCTCATGAGCGCCTCGCTTTCCGTGAGCAGCACAACTTCCTTCAGCAGCGAAGAGACACTGACGACGGATTTTTGCGGTGCGGACGGCTTCGAAGAGTTTAAGAATTCATGGATGATGTCGTTGGCGCGGTCGATTTCCGTCAAAATAATCCGGGCATATTCATCCTTGCCGAGTTGGACCAGGTGAGGGCGCAGCAATTGTATAAAACCGCGAATCGCCGTCAATGGGTTGCGTATTTCATGGGCGATCGCAGCCGAAATTTTTCCTAGCATGGCGAGCTTGTCGTTTTGGTAAGCCGTTTGTTCGATTTGCTTGAAATCGGATACGTCTTTGACGCTGAGCAAATAATCTCCATCCATTTGATCCCCGTAGGTTACGGTAATCAGCCAATGCCTCCCGTATTCATCAATAAACTCATGATACTTTTTACGGTGGAAAATCGTTTCGCGGTAAATGCGAAGGATTTTCCTTTTCTTAAACTGGCTTAGATGCGGATGCCGCAGCATTTGCAGCAGATTGCATCCAATGAGCGACTGGCGTGGCATCTCTAATAGCTTGGCCATCTGCACATTAATGAAAGTCAGAATTCCCTCGCTGTCGAACAGCATGATTCCGCTATCCAGATGCTGAAGCACATTTTCGTACTTGTTTTTGACAAGCTGGGTGGATTGAAAAGCTTTTACGGACTGGAGCAATGTTTCCTGGAATTCACTCAACAAGTTAGTTCCCCCTTTTCCACAATGATGTACTTGCCTAAACCGACAACATACGATCACTTCCCGAGAAGCTCCTGCCCGCCCAGATAAAATTTTTTTCTGTTGTCTGAGTGATTCATACCCCTTCGATATCACACGGGTCAAAAGCTGCCATAACACGTAAGACTTGTCCGATTATGTATGATATATCGCTCTAGTTTAATCATAGTAAAGTTTTCCAAATCCAGTCAATCAGAGAAACTGTCGAAAAAGCAGGGAACAGCGCAAAATAGGGCAATCCGCAAAAAAAGAAACAGTCTTCCCGCTTGGGAAGACTCTTCTCATCTCAGCTGTTATTGTGCTGCAGCCTGGCCTTTCTTCGGCTCATAACGGCCAGCCTTTTCTTAAGCTGATCTTCCCAAGCCTCATCCCCAATTTGTTTGGCGACGCCAAGCAAATCAAGCGCCATATCGATTTGACTTTTCACGATATCTAAAGGATCCTCATCTTCGCGATTGACGCAGTTGCCAAAGATCGTTTCGTCATCTTCCGTAACAAAATCCTGAAAATCGATTTCCGATACCCCGTCGCCATGCGCGTATTCCGCTAAGATCTCATATTCATTTTCCACTTTATAATGAACTTCGACCCGATGACATACGGGACAGAAAAGCAGGGGAACATTATGTACCTGCGTACGATAATGCTTTAAAGTTCCCTTCGTTCCCAGCATGCTTGCTCCGCAGCAAAAACTCATTCCCCATCACCCTTTCCCGTGACACGGTTTATCAAATCCCAATCGAGGGGATTTCATATAATTTATTCGCGATGCCTGGTTCAAATTCCTCCGAAGCAATTGAAAATTCAACCAGTTCGCATAGAACTGCTTCAATTCTATTCGTACAAAATTGGTTTCAAAAAACCCCCTGACTTGGCTATTGCCAAACAGGGGGCTATAAAGTCCCGGATTGATTAAACGTTCAAAGTTTTGTCGCCCGGTTTCCAGTTCATTGGGCACAGACCACCGGATTGCAGAGCTTGAAGCACACGCAGCGTTTCATCAACACTGCGGCCCACATCGTTATGGTTGACGACTTGGTATTTCAATTCGCCTTCCGGATCGATGATGAACAGTCCGCGAAGCGCAACGCCTTCTTCTTCGATCAGAACGCCATAGTCGCGAGCTACGCTCTTCGTGATATCGGAAGCCAGCGGGAAGTTCAATTGGCCAAGGCCATTGCTGTCTTTCGGCGTATTGATCCAAGCTTTGTGGCTGTGCTCGGAATCGATGCTGACACCCAAAATTTCCGTATCCAAATCGCGGAATTGGGAATAAGCTTCACTCAGCGCGGTGATTTCCGTAGGACATACAAAGGTGAAGTCCAACGGATAGAAGAAAAATACCAACCATTTACCACGATAATCGGACAGCTTCTTGCGGCCAAATTCTTTGCCGTCACCTGTTACGGTCGCCATGTCAAAATCCGGAGCGGGTCTACCTACCAAACGTTCTGCCATAATTGAAAATCCTCCTTTGAAAATATGTAAGAAACACCTTGGTGCTTCCTAATTGTTGGTACCATGCGTGGCTTAATTCCACATTTCAAATGGTATCATCGGCATAATTCAAAGTCAATATTGTAGAAGTTATTTTTTTATAATTATTTTAAATAAGGATTTTTCTTGAACTTTTCCTAGTTTGCAAAGGTTTTTCAACCAATGATTTCAACCTGCTGCAAATCACTTTTTCATCGCTCCGACAATCAGGTCGCCCATCGCGTTAGTGCCGATAGCCTTGCTCTTGTCCACGGCGATATCGCCGGTACGATATCCTGCATCGAGTACTTCGGCGACGGCGGATTCAATGGCGTCCGCTGCGTCCGCGAAGCCAAAAGTCATGCGGAACATCAGCGCCACGGAAAGAATGGTCGCGATCGGATTGGCCAGATTTTGCCCGGCAATGTCCGGCGCCGATCCGTGTACCGGCTCATAAAGCCCGAAGCTGCCTTCCCCAAGGGACGCCGAGGACAGCATGCCAATGGATCCGGTCAGCATGGCTGCTTCATCGCTCAGAATATCGCCGAACATGTTCTCCGTTACGATAACGTCAAAGCTGGATGGACGGCGCAGCAGCTGCATGGCGCAGTTATCCACCAGCACATGCTCAAGCTCGACCTCCGGATATTCGGGAGCGATCCGGTTCACCGTTTCGCGCCATAATCGCGACGTTTCCAACACATTGGCTTTGTCGACCGAAGCTAATCTTTTGCGGCGCTTTCCGGCGATCTCGAACGCCTGGCGCACGATTCGCTCGACTTCGCTTACATTATAAGCGCAGGTATCTACCGCTTCCTGACCATTCTCCGTGTCCCGGCGGAATTTCTCGCCGAAATAAATGCCGCCCGTAAGCTCGCGTACGACGATCAAATCAGTTCCTTCCAGCACTTCCGGCTTCAGCGTGGAAGCATCTTTGAGGCAGTCGAACACCACGGCGGGACGCAAATTGGAGAATAACCCAAGCGCTTTGCGGATGCCAAGCAGACCGGTTTCCGGACGAAGCTCCTTCGGATTGTTGTCCCATTTCGGACCGCCAACCGCTCCCAGCAAGACGGCATCGGCCCGCTGGCATACTTCCAGCGTTTCCTGCGGAAGCGGCGTGCCTTTCTCGTTGATGGCGATGCCGCCGAACAGCGCATGCTCCGTTTCAAAGCGGTAACCGAACAGCTCCTCCGTGCGGCGAAGTACTTTCTCTGCTTCAGCCACAACCTCCGGCCCGATTCCGTCCCCTGCGATCACCGCGATTTTTTTTACGTCAGCCATGAAATCCAACTCCCTCACAATATATACTAATAACGCAGCGTTCCTTCTCAATTGCTCTTCCTCTGTTTTATCACACCCGGGTGGGATAGACAAAGATATAGTATCTATTACAGCTATAGGTTTTAACTATAAAGAGATGCAAAGACTTCCCCCTCTTCTACTCGTACTCGCCACATCAACACATTTACGCCAGCCTGCTAATGAACGGATTCTGAAATAGGCAAAGTGATAGGGGCGCGGAAGGTAGTCATTGGTTGTTGTTATTGGTTGTTGTTATTGGTTGTTGTTATTGGTTGTTGTTATTGGTTGTTGTTATTGGTTGTTGTTATTGGTTGTTGTTATTGGTTGTTGTTATTGGTTGTTGTTATTGGTTGTTGTTATTGGTTGTTGTTATTGGTTGTTGTTATTGGTTGTTGTTATTGGTTGTTGTTATTGGTTGTTGTTATTGGTTGTTGTTATTGGTTGTTGTTATTGGTTGTTGTTATTGGTTGTTGTTATTGGTTGTTGTTATTGGTTGTTGTTATTGGTTGTTGTTATTGGTTGTTGTTATTGGTTGTTGTTATTGGTTGTTGTTATTGGTTGTTGTTATTGGTTGTTGTTATTGGTTGTTGTTATTGGTTGTTGTTATTGGTTGTTGTTATTGGTTGTTGTTATTGGTTGTTGTTATTGGTTGTTGTTATTGGTTGTTGTTATTGGTTGTTGTTATTGGTTGTTGTTATTGGTTGTTGTTATTGGTTGTTGTTATTGGTTGTTGTTATTGGTTGTTGTTATTGGTTGTTGTTATTGGTTGTTGTTATTGGTTGTTGTTATTGGTTGTTGTTATTGGTTGTTGTTATTGGTTGTTGTTATTGGTTGTTGTTATTGGTTGTTGTTATTGGTTGTTGTTATTGGTTGTTGTTATTGGTTGTTGTTATTGGTTGTTGTTATTGGTTGTTGTTATTGGTTGTTGTTATTGGTTGTTGTTATTGGTTGTTGTTATTGGTTGTTGTTATTGGTTGTTGTTATTGGTTGTTGTTATTGGTTGTTGTTATTGGTTGTTGTTATTGGTTGTTGTTATTGGTTGTTGTTATTGGTTGTTGTTATTGGTTGTTGTTATTGGTTGTTGTTATTGGTTGTTGTTATTGGTTGTTGTTATTGGTTGTTGTTATTGGTTGTTGTTATTGGTTGCAGCCTCTGGTTGTAGGTGCATATTGAACTCACGGATTCACGTCACTGTTTCAAGCTGCAGCCGTTTATATTGAAGATTTAGACTCCGTTTCGGAAAATATTGCACTTTATACAACAATTCCGGGCCTAGTCCAGGCCATTCACCTGAAATGTTGCATTTCATACAACAATTCCGATCATAATGGCCGTTTTCAGGCCGATAGCCGATTAAATGTTGCACTTACTACAACAAAATGGACTTTGGACGTCAATTGCCGTTAAAAATGCTGCACTTTATGCAATATTTGTTTAACGTAAATGGATGTTATGAAAAAGCACGGAGCTCCTCCCCTTGCAGACCGTTTGGGCAGGCTGCCGCGAAGGATTTCCGTGCGTAATTGCGTTTATCGCGCTCAAAACTTCAATCAGGCTTGAATAGCGGAATTCGTATTTCTCTTCTCAATTAAACGGTTGAGCGCATCGACATAAGCTCGGGCGCTGGCTTCCAAAATATCGGTACTAATGCCCCGACCTTGCACGGAGTATTCGTTTTGCGTCAGTACGACATGAACTTCCCCCTGCGCGTCCTTGCCATGGCTGATCGATTTGATCGAGTAATCCGAAAGCGTGACCTCTTCGCCGGAAGTCAGATCGATCGCGTTATAGATCGCGTCAACCGAACCGTTGCCTTCGGCCTCTTTTTCCAAAATACCGCCGTCCTGCGTTACGATGCGTACTTTCGCCGTCGGCGTCGCTTCGTTGCTGTACGTGACGAAAATCGTTTCAAGCCGATACACTTCAGGCGTATCGACGAGTTTTTCTTCCAACAGGGCCAGTAAATCCTGATCCGTAATTTCCTTCTTCTTATCGGCCAAAGCCTTGAACTTGGCAAAAGCCTCATTCAAACGTTCGTCTTCCAGCGCATAACCCATATCGAGCAGTTTTTCCCGGAAAGCATGTCTGCCGGAATGCTTGCCAAGCACGAGTTTGCTTTCCTTCAAGCCAATCGTCTCGGGAGTGATGATCTCATAGGTTGTTTTCTCTTTCAGCATGCCGTCCTGGTGAATGCCCGATTCATGGGCAAAAGCATTCGCCCCGACGATAGCTTTATTGCCCGGAACAACCATGCCGGTCAATCGGCTGACAAGACGGCTCGTACGGGAAATTTCCGCCAGCTCGAGCGAGGTTTTTGCGCCAAAGAAATCCTGACGTGTCTCCAGAGCCAGAGCCACTTCCTCGATCGCCGTGTTGCCGGCGCGCTCGCCAATGCCGTTCACAGTGCCCTCGATTTGGTCGGCGCCGCCGAGAATCGCCGCCAGCGAGTTGGCCGTAGCGAGACCAAGATCGTCGTGGCAGTGGGCGCTGAGCTGAATATTATCAATACCCGGCACCTTTGCTTTCAGAGTTCTGAAAATATTCCCGTATTCTTCGGGATACAGGTATCCCACCGTGTCGGGAATATTTACGACCGATGCGCCTTCGCGAATCGCCATTGCCGTAATCTCGCACAGGAAATCGAGTTCGGTTCGGCCGGCATCCTCGGCGGAAAACTCAATTTTGGAAAAATACTTCCGCGCATGCTTCAAAGCAGCTTCAGCGGTTTCGAGCACCTGCTGTTTCTCCATCTTTAATTTGTACTTCCGGTGAATGGGGCTGGTCGCCAGAAACAGATGGATACACGGATCTTCCGCGCCTTTCAGCGCTTCGCGGACAGCGTCGATATCCTGCTCGCGCGAGCGTGCCAGCCCGATGACCGTCGAATTCTTGATGGCCCGCGCAACCGCATTTACCGCCGCCAGATCCCCCGGCGAAGCGGCTGGAAACCCGGCCTCAATCCGATCGACTCCGAGCTTTTCCAATTGATAGGCGATTTCCAGCTTCTCGCGAGTGTTCAGGTTCACTCCGGGAGACTGTTCACCGTCCCGCAGCGTCGTGTCGAAAATATAAATTTTACGCATGCCTTGCACCTCCTGGCCGGGGTATCCCTTAGAAAACTCGGTGCGGCTCAAGCAAGAGGCAAGGCCGCACCGGATGGTTAGTTAATACATATACGTTTATTGTAGCGTCTATGTTATTTCTTGATCCAATGCATCAAACCGCGGAGCTCTCTGCCGACCACTTCGATCGGATGGTTCGCTTCATTGCGGCGAGTTGCCGTCAGGAATGCACGGTTGGATTGGTTTTCCAGAATGAAGTCGCGGGCAAATTTACCTTGTTGAATGTCGGCCAGAACTTCCTTCATCGCTTTCTTCGTTTCATCCGTAACGATGCGGGGTCCGGTTACATAGTCGCCGTATTCCGCCGTATTGGAGATGGAATCGCGCATCGTCGCCATTCCGCCTTCATAAATCAGATCGACGATCAGCTTCATTTCATGGAGACACTCGAAGTAAGCCATTTCAGGAGCATATCCCGCTTCTGTCAACGTTTCGAAGCCGGCTTTGATCAAGGCCGTAACCCCGCCGCAAAGCACAGCTTGTTCACCGAACAAATCGGTTTCCGTTTCTTCGCGGAACGAGGTTTCGATAACCCCGGCGCGGGTACAGCCGATCCCTTTGGCATAAGCCAGGCCGATTTCCTTGGCTTGGCCGGTCGCGTCTTGATGAATGGCGATCAAGCCGGGAACGCCGAAGCCTTCGACATAAGTACGGCGAACCATGTGCCCCGGCGATTTAGGAGCGACCAGCAAAACGTCGTTGTCCTTGGACGGCACGATTTGGCCGAAATGCACGTTAAAGCCGTGGGCAAACAGCAAAGCGGCGCCTTTTTTCAGGTTTGGAGCGATCTCGCTGTTGTAAACCGCAGCCTGCGTTTCGTCCGGCATCAGGATTTGCACCACGTCGGCGCGACGCGTCGCTTCAGCAACGGACAACACTTCAAAGCCGTCTTCTTTCGCTTTGTCGAACGATTTGCCTTCACGCAGGCCGACAACAACATTCAGTCCGCTTTCACGCAGGTTTTGCGCGTGGGCATGTCCTTGGCTGCCGTAACCGATGATTGCGATGGTTTTTCCTTTCAATACGCTAAGCTCTGCATCCTGTTCATAGTACAAAGTAACTGCCATTTCTTGTGCCCTCCTAAATTTTACGGGACGGTTTCGCCCACCCCTTGTATTTTTCCCCTCCACCTGATGAACGGGTGTTTCAAAGGACCTGGATGATTCACGATCCCCTCAAACCCCCGCTCACAGGCCGCGGAAGGTGTAGCTACAATAAATAATGATTCAATTTACGTTAAAAATAGTTCTTAAGCGTTGCCCCGAACCATTGCGGTAACCCCGGTCCGGGACAGCTCCCGGATGCCGTAAGGCTGCAGCAGTTCGATCATGGCGTCGATTTTTTCGGTATCGCCGACAACTTGTACGATCATGCTGTTCGTGCCGATATCCACGACCGCGGCCCGAAACGTCTCTACAAGTCCCATGATTTCAGGACGACCCGAGGGTTCCGACTTCACTTTAATCAAAGCGAGCTCACGGGAGACCATCGGCTTCGAGCTAAGGTTGACCACTTTGATGACATCGATGAGCTTGTATAGCTGCTTTTCGATTTGCTCCAGTGTGGTGTCGTCGCCTTGGGTAACGATAATCATCCGGGACAGGCCCTTTTCCTCCGACTGGCCTACGGTGATGCTCTCAATGTTGTAGCCGCGCCGGCCAAACAGGCCGGACACGCGCTGCAGCACACCTGGCTGGTCATTGACCAGCACGGAAATCGCATGGTTTTTCATCATGATTATTCGTCCCCCATCAGCATTTGATCAATGGTGGAACCTGGAGTGACCATCGGATATACGTTTTCCTCTTTACTGACCACGAATTCCACCAGTACCGGTCCCGGCGTATCCAGCGCTTCCTGCCAGACCCGTTTGGCATCCTCTTTGTTCGTCGCCCGCAAGCCTTTGACTCCGTAAGCCTCTGCCAGCTTCACGAAATCCGGGCTTCCTTCCAGATTGATGTGGCTGTAACGGTTGTCATAAATCAACTCCTGCCACTGGCGTACCATGCCGAGCACTTGGTTATTGATAATAACCACTTTAACCGGAATGTTGTTGATCGCGCAGATCGCCAGCTCCTGGGCGCACATTTGCATTCCGCCGTCCCCGTTAATCGAAATGACGAGCCGTCCGGGATGGGCCATTTGCGCGCCAATCGCCGCCGGAAAACCGAAGCCCATCGTTCCTAGTCCCCCGGAGGTGATCCAAGAGCGCGGATGATTGAATTTATAGTACTGGGCGGTCCACATTTGGTGCTGGCCTACATCCGTCGTTACGATCGCTTCGCCGCTCGTCGTGTCGTCCAGCAGTTCAATGACCCATTGCGGTTTTAGTTTTTCATCGGAATCCTTGTATCTAAGCGGTTTATCAAGTTTGGATTGTTTGATTTGGCTTCTCCACGCATCGGCTTTGTCGGCCCGGTTTACGAGCGGGAGCAGCATCTCAAGCACGGTTTTTACATCGCCGACGATCGGAATGTCGGTCTTGACGTTTTTGCCGATTTCGGCCGGATCGATATCGATATGGGCAACCTTGGCCAGTGGTGCAAAACCGTTTAAACTTCCCGTTACACGGTCGTCAAATCTTGCGCCGATACAGATCAACAGATCGGACTGCTGAATGGACTGATTGGCGGTATACGTTCCGTGCATTCCCGGCATCCCCATCCACAGATCATGTCCGCTTGGAAAAGCGCCTAAGCCAAGCAAGGTTGTTGTAATCGGAATTTCCGTCTTGCTCACGAAATCGAACAACTGCTCATGTCCGCCCGAGTAAATTACACCTCCGCCGGCAAGGATGACCGGACGCTCCGCATTTTTAATGGCGGTCGCCAGTTTATCAAGCTGCAGGCGATTAGGTACTACCGTCGGATTGTATCCGCGAAGCTTTACCGATTGGACCGGTTCAAACAATGCCATATTCGCCGATACGTCTTTCGGAATATCGATCAGCACCGGACCTTTGCGCCCCGTATTCGCGATGTGGAAAGCTTCGTGAATAATTCTCGGAAGATCCTGAACGTTTCTGACCAGATAGCTGTGCTTCGTAATCGGCATCGTGATGCCGGTAATATCGGCTTCCTGAAAAGCATCGGTTCCGATCAGGCTGGAAGCGACGTTTCCGGTGATGACCACCAGTGGTACCGAGTCCATAAACGCCGTCGCGATCCCCGTCACCGTGTTGGTGGCTCCCGGGCCGGAAGTGGCAATGCATACGCCAACTTTGCCGCTCGCGCGAGCATATCCGTCCGCCGCATGGATGGCGCCTTGTTCATGTCTGGTCAGCAGGTGGTGGAAGTCGGTAAAACCGTACAACGCATCGTAAATATACAATACCGCGCCCCCCGGATAACCGAAGACACATTCGACACCTTCCAAAAGCAAGCTGCGCAGCAGGATGTCCGAACCCGAAATGACTTCCGGTTTCATCCATTTCTCACGTAATTGTTCTGTAGACCGCACGGTTGGAATTTGCGCGCTCATCAGTCATCCTCCTTCCAAAAATCAGGCAAATTTTCTTTATATTTGTAAAATCAAAAAAAACCTTCCATCCCGCCGGAACAGTTTCCTGTTCCGAGGGACGGAAGGTTTGATCCTTTCGTGGTACCACCCATTTTCGCCCGGCACCTCACGATGCCAAGCCTTGACGAGTATAGGCCATATGCGCCTTACCCGTGATCCCTAACGCGGACCCGACGATTTTCCCTAATAGGCTTTACGCAAGCTCCACCGCGGAATGGCTTGCAGCTTTTCAGGAAAACAGCTCCGAGGTGAGCTCGTATTTAAGGGATAACGGTGGTGGTCTCAGCAAATCCATCCACTCTCTGAGCAAAGAGCCCTTAAACCTTCGTCCTCATCATCGCCAATCTGATATTCGTTCAAATGTTTAGGAACATTATATGATTAGTTTACACGGGGAGTCAATACCCTTATTTCAAATGGGCTTGAGACAGGAACTCTTTCCCATCCTCCATTCATATGATAAATGACAGCGCCCAATTTTATTCATGTAAGGAGGAGAACGAGCGAAATGATCCGCTACAGAAGGCCAAAACAGGACGATCCCGTCATTTTTGATTTAATTCACCAAGAGCTTGTCCCTTTTTCCCATATGTCGCAAAGCGATTTGGAAACCGCCCTCAAGGAGCTGCCCAAAAGGCTTGGACACGGCGTTACGCTGGTCGCTTCGCCTTACTATGAAGCCGATCCCGTAGCTTTTATCCATCTGATGGTGAACGGGGAGCTGCTATATATCGATATGATGGCCGTTTCTCCGGCGCGCCGCCGTCAGGGATACGGAAAAACCCTGATGTTCCAGGCTGAATATTTTGCCGTTTCACGGGGATGCAGCAAGGCAAAAGTAATGGTGGACCGGGACAATACCCAAGCCCACCAATTTTACCGCAAACTTGGATACCGTACGCAGCGGTATATCCAGTTGGCCCAATGCTACGAGCTGGAAAAGAAACTGCTGTCCAGGGATTAATCGGGACTAGAAAAAGAACGGAGCTCCCCCGAAGCCGCCCCCATAGCCGCCATAACCTCCTCCGTAAGGATACCCGTAACCGCCGCCGTATGGATAACCTCCGTAAGCGAACGGAGCTGTACCGATCGCCAGCAGATCAAACAGAACGAGCGGGATAATCGCTTTTGTTTTTACTTTTTTGCCCGGATTTTGCCGGACAATCAGACGATTTCCGTTGATTTTGACGAGTTTGCCCGTGACAATGCCGCCGTCTTTTTTATATGCGGTTATCGATTTGCCAAGCCATTTCTCGGCTTCTTTTCTTGTAACCGGTTTGTTCATCGCAAATTACCTCCCGTCTGAAAAGTCATACAGCCGCAAAAGCCGCTCCGCTCCAGCAACAAGCGCATAGATCGGCTATTTGGCGTTCAAGTTCAGCTTATTCCAACCCGTCCGAACCTGCTTGCGCCATCGCCTTGGCCCAAAAAATATGGAGTAGGAAAGGAGTAATTAAAAAGGCCAAGCGCGGGAATAATCCCTTGCTTGGCCTTTTTTGAGACAATGTTTATTTATCGTTTACTAGGATCATACGGCGTCCCAAGTGCCGACGGAGCCGAAGAACGGCCAACCGCGGCGACCAGAACGATGATCGTCAGCACGTAAGGAATCATAAAAATAAATTCCTGCGGAATGCTGCGCGACCATTCGAACAGCTGAACATAGTTCCGGATAGCCTGGGAAAAGCCGAAAAACATCGCCGCAGCAAACGCGCCAAGCGGATTCCATTTCCCGAAAATCATCGCCGCTATCGCGATAAAACCTTGTCCGGAAATCGTATTATGGGCGAACGTACTTGTCGTAGTGAGTGTAATCGTCGCTCCGCCGACACCGGCCAAAGCACCGCTCAGCAGCACCCCGATGTAACGCATACGCGTAACGTTAACCCCAAGCGTATCGGCAGCGCTGGGATGCTCGCCAACCGAACGCAGCCGCAGCCCAAACGGCGTTTTGAACAAAACGTAATAAGCCACGCCGACCAAAATGAGCGCCAGATACGTCGTCGGATAGGAATTGAAAATTCCTTCGCCGATGACAGGAATATCTTTAAGGAGCGGAATCGCTACTTTTTGGAACGCGGGAAGCAGCGGAGTTTCGGCAGCGCCGTTAAACAGCAGCTTAACGATATATACGGTCAAGCCCGCCGCCAAGAAGTTGATGACAATCCCGCTGATCGTCTGATCCGCCTTGAACGTAATCGTAGCTACCGCATGGATGAGCGCTCCAAGCATGCCCACGATGATTGCGGCAATCACGCCGACCCACGGAGCTGCCGCACCCATTCCCGCCTCGCTGGCATAATAAGTCCCGACCCCGGCCGCAAACGCGCCAAAAATCATCAAACCTTCCAGGCCGATATTGACCACGCCGGACCGTTCCGAGAAAATACCGCCAAGCGCCGTAAAAATCAGCGCGGTTGAAAATACAAGGGTTGAATTTAACAGTTGACCAAGCAGCGTAAGAACGTCCATTTTACAGCACCTTCTCTTTCTTGCGCTTCAGGTAAAAAGGTTTCAATACCCAGCGTACGATGCCTTGCGCGGCAATGAAGAATATGATGGAACCGATGACGATTTTGATCAATTCCGGAGGAACGCCGGCGCCAAAGCTCATACCCGCGGAACCGTAAGTCAGCGCGCCGTAAAGGATCGCGGCGAGCACTACGCCGAGAGGATGGTTCATACCCAGCAAAGCTACGGCGATTCCGTCAAAGCCATATCCCGGAGATGCGGCGAATACGGATTGGTAGTGGAAGACGCCCAGCACTTCAAAAGCCCCGGCCAATCCGGCAAACACGCCGCTGATGAACATCGCTTTGACCACGTTGCGTCCCACATTCATACCGGCATATTCCGCCGCATGCGCGTTAAGGCCAACCGCCCGCATTTCATAGCCTTGTTTTGTTTTCCAGAGATAAACAAAGAAGAAAATAGCCGCAAGTATCGCTATGACGATTCCCCAGTGGACCCGGGCATTGTTGAAAATCCCGGACAGAAACGTCATGGAAGCCGATGCGTCGATGTCCTCCGAACGATTTTGCCCTTTGAGCAGGTAAAAATTGCGGATAACATAATTCGACAAATACAACGCAATCCAGTTTAACATAATTGTCGTAATAACTTCGTTGATGCCGCGTTTTGCTTTAAGATACCCGGCGATTGCCGCCCATAATCCTCCGGCCACGCCGCCGACAATAACCGATAACGGTACCAGAAGCGCCGAAGGCATTCCGGACCAGGACAATGCCAATGCCGTAGAGGCCGTCATGCCGATCAGCACTTGCCCGTCCGCTCCGATATTAAACATCCCGGATCGGAACGCAAATGCCACGGCGAGTCCCGTGAATATCAGAGGAGTAATCTGCCGAATGGATTCGCCGAAATCGTACGGGCTGCCTACCACGCGCTGTACCAGCGAGCTATAAGCGGCTATCGGATTATAGCCGCCGATCAGCATAACCACCGCACCTACCAATAATCCGAGCAAAATCGCTACGAGCGGAACGATCAGACTGTCCGAAGCGAAAATTTTACGCCATTTACTCAATCGATTGACCTCCCCGTTCCAGACTCCCGGCCATCATCAGACCGAGCTCCTGATCATTCGTGTCCTGCGGAAACACTTCGCCGACGATTCTGCCCTCGTAAATAACGGCGATCCGGTCGGATACATTCATGATTTCGTCCAATTCAAAGGAAATAAGCAGCACCGCTTTTCCCTTATCCCGCTGCTCCACCAACTGCTTATGGACGAACTCGATCGCGCCGACATCCAGCCCCCGCGTCGGTTGCGCGGCGATAAGCAGATCCGGATTTTTATCTATTTCCCGAGCAATAATCGCTTTCTGCTGATTGCCCCCGGACAGAGAACGGGCCTTGGTTTCCACGTTAGGCGTCCGCACGTCGAACTGCTCCACCAATCCCTTGGCATGCTCATCAATAGCCCGGTTATTCAGAAATCCGCCTTTGCTGTAAGGAGCATTGTAATATGTCTCCAGAACCATGTTCTCGCTGACGGAAAAATCAAGCACCAGACCGTGTTTGTGGCGGTCCTCGGGAATATGGGACACGCCGTTTTCGATGATTTTACGCGCCGATAAATGGCTGATTTCAACGCCCGCGGCCTTGATCGAACCCGAGTCGATCTTGCGGAGTCCGGTGATGGCTTCAATCAGCTCCGTCTGGCCGTTGCCGTCCACCCCGGCGATCCCTACGATTTCCCCGGCTTTTACTTCAAGGTTGAGACCGTTCAAAGCAGGAATCCCGTCTTTGTTCTTCACTTTGACGTCGCGCATTTGCAATACAGGTTGTCCGATGTTCGGAGCCTGCTTTTCAATTTTGAAAGTGACGCCCCGGCCCACCATTTTCTCAGCCAGTTCGCTTGGATCCGTCTTGTCCGTATCCACCGTGTCGATCACTTTCCCGCGGCGGATAATCGTTACCCGATCGGATATTTCCATAATCTCTTTCAGCTTATGGGTAATCAAAATGATCGATTTGCCTTCGGCGACGAGCCGTCTCATGATCGCCATCAGTTCCACGATTTCCTGAGGCGTAAGCACCGCGGTAGGCTCGTCAAATATAAGAATATCCGCGCCGCGGAACAACGTCTTCATGATCTCAACCCGCTGCTGCATCCCAACTGAAATGTCATGAATTTTCGCATTGGGATCAACCTGAAGACCATATTGCTCCGACAACTTCGCCACTTGGGCCGACGCCGATTTATAGTCGATGTTAAATCCTTTCTTCGGCTCCAAACCTAGAATGATATTTTCCGTGACCGTGAAAGGCTGAACAAGCTTGAAATGCTGGTGAACCATGCCGATCCCCAGGCTGATCGCCTTGTTGGGATTGTCGATCGTGACCGGTTTCCCCCCGATCTCGATGGAGCCCTCATCGGGCTGATAAAGTCCGAACAAAATGTTCATCAAAGTGGATTTCCCTGCGCCATTTTCGCCGAGAAGCGCGTGAATTTCCCCTTTACGCAAGGCCAGACTGATGGAATCGTTGGCAACAATGCCGGGAAAACGCTTTGTGATTTGCTTCAACTCAACTACGGGAGCCGCAGCATTCATGGAATCACCCTCACCATTCTTGTCTTGAGATACTTTACGCAAGAACAAGGCCAGCTTGTCCACTGGCCTTGCCTGCTTTAATATTCTATTTCGATTTACGTTTGAACACAAGTATATACTTTACTCAGCAGGTACCGTAACTTCGCCGCTGACGATTTTTTGCTTATACTCTTCCACTTTGTCCAGGATATCCTGGCTCAGGTTCGGGTTTTGCTCCGGCAAGCCTACGCCGTCTTCTTTAAGCGTCAGGTTAGTGATCGTGCCGCCTTTGAATGTTCCGTCGATAACTTGTTGAGTTACGTTCTTAACCGCAACGTCCACGCGTTTCATCATCGAAGTCAAAGTAACATCGTTGCCGAATTCGAGCGATTGGTCCTTGTCGACGCCGATAACCCACAGTTTGTTGGCGCCGCCCGCTTTGTTGCGTGCAGTCGCTTCGTTGAACACGCCGTTGCCTGTTTGTCCAGCCGCAGGGAAAATAATGTCCGCGCCGCTGTCATATAATTGGCTGGCCAGCGATTTACCGATATCCGGTTTGTCGTATGCGCCCGCATAAGTGATCGTTACTTTTGCATCCGGGTTTACCGCAGCCACACCGGCTTGGAAGCCTACTTCAAAACGTTTGATAACCGGGCTTTCCGCACCGCCGATAAATCCGATTTTATTGGTTTTCGTCGTCAGACCTGCAACAACGCCGACCAGGTACGAACCTTCGTTTTCCGCAAAAGTTACGGATTCAACGTTTGGCGCGTCTACCACGCTGTCGATGATCGCGAGTTTGGAATTTGTATTAGCGTCGGCTACTTGTTTTACCGCGTCGCCAAGGTCAAAACCTACGCCCCAAGTAAGATCGTAGCCGCCTTGCACGAATTGGTTCAAGTTCGGAATGTAATCCGAGCTGCTGGCACTTTGCAAATATTTGTCTTGAATTCCTTTGTCGGAACGAAGAGCTTCAAGAGCTTCCCATGCCGATTGGTTAAAGGATTTATCGTTTACACCACCAACGTCTGTAACAAGGCCGATTTTCAGATTGGATGCAGCGGAATTTCCTCCAGCCGCGTTGTTCGTACCCGCATTCGCGTTGTTGGAAGCAGCACCGTTGTTAGTCTTGTTGGCGTTGTTTCCGCATCCTGCCAAAACCACAGAAAATGCGAGCAGCATCACTAGAGTAAATTTAAAAGCTTTGTTCATTGACGTATAGCCCCCCCTTAATATTGGCAGTGCCTTTTTTCGACACCACTCAGACAGATTATACATGCAAAATAGTCCAAAATCCATACCTTCAATGACCACTGGTTAATAAATTTTCGTGTATTTTCTAAATAAAACGCTTTCTTCATAATACGTTCCACTCAATGTTCGTTTCGTGTAAATCCGGCCTTTCTTATCTTTCCAAATTCCAAAAATCTTATGAAACTTTTCTGAATCAGGGCATTTTCAAGAAAAAAGGCGCAACCCTCGGTCACGTAGACCGAAGGCACGCCTTTTTATGAAAGAAAATTAAGCGTTGATTTTTTCTTTGGCTACGGCAGCCAAAGAATTGAACGCGTTCAAATCGTTAACGGCGAGATCAGCCAGCATTTTGCGGTTGATGTTCACGTCAGCGAGTTTAAGGCCATACATCAATTTGCTGTAGGACAAACCGTTCAAACGAGCAGCCGCATTGATACGAACGATCCACAACTTGCGGAAATTACGTTTCGTTTGACGACGGTCGCGGTATGCGTACAACAGGGATTTCATAACCTGTTCGTTAGCGGTTTTGAAAATACGGTGTTTGGAACCAAAATAACCTCTAGCCAGCTTCAATACTTTTTTATGACGACGACGAACAACGAATCCGCCTTTTACTCTTGCCATATCGATAAACCTCCCGAAAAGTTGTGTTTAATTATTTCAAGTTTGCGATTTGTTGTTTCATGCGGCTAACATCACCGGAGTAAGCAACAGGGCTGTTTGCCAGAACGCGTTTGGTACGGTTCGACTTATGGGACAGCAAGTGGTTACGTTTTGCTTTGTAACGTCTTACTTTACCTGTTCCGGTGATTTTGAAGCGGCCTTTCAGGCTGCTGTGGGTTTTCATTTTAGGCATTTTAAATCCCCCTCAAAATTTGTGAGCGTTGTTTCGTTTAGCTTGGAAATCCTTCCGGGCCGAACGAAAGCAACCATTTAGTTTTTCGGTGCCAGAATCATGATCATGCTGCGCCCTTCCAGTTTGGGAAGGCGTTCGACAGTGGATGTTTCAGCAACTTCATCTTTAACGCGATCAAGAATTTTCTTCCCGATATCGGCATGGGTGATTTCACGGCCGCGGAAGCGCACCGAGCATTTCACCTTGTCGCCTTCCTTCAAAAATTTGACCACGTTGCGAAGCTTCGTCTGGTAGTCGTGTTCCTCAATGTTGGCGCGGAACCATACTTCCTTGATATCCACGATCTTTTGATTCTTACGGGCTTCCTTCTCTTTCTTCTGCTGTTCGTAACGGAACTTGCCATAGTCCATAATCCGGCATACCGGCGGCTTGGCAGTTGGCGCCACGTTCACCAAATCCAGATTAAGATCGATCGCCATTTGCAGCGCTTCGCGAATCGGTGTGATACCAATTTGCTCGCCTTCAGCGCCTACCAAACGAACCTCTTTCGCCCGAATCTCATCATTGATCAAATGTTCCTTACTGATAATTCTCCACCTCCAAATGGTCTCGTGCCTCATGCATGACCGATATTACGCACTAAAAAAGGATGCAGGGTTCAAGCCCGCATCCCCATTGATCATCAATTCTTCATGAACGTACATTCATAAATCATCGGATCAAAACCAGCCAACAGTAACGTCGGACAGGTGAGAAGCCTGGGCTTCTGCTTGCAATCCAAATTCCTTATTGCAACACTCAAATAATATATCACACGGTTAGAATGCGAGTCAAGCGCGACGGTAAAAAAAACGGCGGAACAACGAACGTTTAGGGCGCTATTTCGTTTTTGAGCCCGCTATATTGAAAAATAGCAACCCAATATGGCCTTATTTCGTTCAAAGATCCCCAAAACCCGCCGATTTCCACTCTCTGCCTCAAAATAGCGGAATAAAATGGCCTTATTCGGCCGATAAACCTTCTGTCGGCGAGAATAAGGCCATTCTTTACCGCTATCCTTCCGCTCGCCCCTTCGGACTACCCGCCGGGCCGGCATCTCGAGACACCGCTTAACACGGCCAAGCCTCTATCAGCCTTGCTTGCTTTGGACTTCTTCTAGGCGCACAACCCGCGTGTGCTGCGTGTGGCTCCATTGCTTGTTGTTTTGCGTAAAGAACGCATAAAACGTAATCGGCCACCAGGAAATCAAATAAATCGGAAACAGAATGAGATAGGCGTAAACCTTTTTAAAGGTGACCTTTTCCAGGATCATCGCCGCTAGGAAGATAAACACGTTGGCCACAATTGCCATGTAGGAAAGCCACATCGGCAAGTATTGGTACAGCGTGTTGAAATGCGGGCCGCTAAGCAGCGATTGGTCCACCCAAATCAACGCCGTCAGCAGGAAGGTAAGCAGGACAATGTAAACGTTGGCCCCGTATAGCGCCATGTCCAGCTTGACCATGCTGCGTTCTTTGATGCTTCTCCAGAGCAAAGGAAAAAAGTAGCGGCGCGCAACTGTAAAGTGTCCTTGCATCCAGCGCAACCGCTGGCGAGCGGACGCTTTGAAAGTCAAAGGCTTCTCGTCAAACAGCTTGGCATCATAGTTAAATACCGGATACACGCCCCGTTCTACACAGCGCATCGTAAATTCCAAGTCCTCGACCAGGCTTGTTGCGCCCCAGCCGATTTCTTTAAGCAGTTCGGTTTCAAAGCACATCCCCGTTCCCCCGAGGAAATTGGCCATGTTCAGATTATGGCGGGACAGCTGCCACAACCGGTTGCAGTACCAGTAAGAGATCCCGTAAGACGCCGTGATCCAGGAATCCTCCGGATTTTTGGTGTCTATGTAGCCCTGAATAACGCGGGCACCATTGCAAAGATCATTGTTCATTTCGCTCAGAAAATCGGGATGAGCCAGATTATCGGCGTCGAACATAACGACGGCGTCGTAATGGCGCGGCATCTTCCAGAGCTGCTTCAGCATCCATTCGATCGCGTAACCTTTGCCGCGAAGATTCGGATTGCTGCGCACGCAGGCGTTCATGCCGTGTTTTTTTACGATATTGGCCGTACCGTCCGTGCAGTTATCGCAAATCACAAAAACATCATACAATTCTTTCGGGTAGTTCAACTGCTTAAGGTTCTCCATCAGAGCACCTACGACTCTTTCTTCATTATGAGCCGCTACCAGCACCGCAAAAGATTTCTCCGGCGCAAAAACCTGCTTTTTCTTTTTCTTGTACATGCCGAATAAAGATAAACCGAATTGATACACCCCTACCACTGCCAGGACAACCTGCAGCGATATTAAAATGGCGTCCAACATGATTTCTTGACCCCCTTGATCCTCTTTTTTGTCGTTTCTTTCTACATTCGAGGAACTTTTTTTAATGACCCTTCTTTTTTACTTGACCCGTTTGTTTGTGTAAGGCGCATAATTGTGAATTATAACGCATTACGATTTTCCATGACTTTGCTGCATTTGTCAAAACCCTTCTGCCTGCTTCGCACTCCAAATACGTCCGAAGTCGGTCTATATTGCCATACGGCACCGCCTCACCCAGCAATCGGTGCGGCTAGTTCTTATTTTCATCATTTTTGGCGGTTTTTATTTCCTGGTTCTTTGCTTTTTTCACCTCCATCCCGTAAAAATTAAACGGTACATTTACAATAACGAAAAAAAACGGCTAAAAGTTTACCAATTAGCTCATTTTCCTTTAAACTTTTTTGCTATCATTTGAATCATTGTAAAGGGAAGTTCGCCAGAAAGTCAAAAAAGGGAAAATGAAACCGCATAAAAAATCGGGCTTAGTCCTTGAAAAGGGCATGGAATAAAAATATGATAAGTCTAACCTGAAAATGCCATGCTACTCCTGAGAATAACCGGCTACTTGGGCAGTTTTAGGCCGTATTCGCGGCCAAACTACGCGCGGAGGGATCTCATGACACGTATATTTTCAAAGCTTAAAAAGCTGGACCAACAGCTATTTGTTGGCATCAATGGCCGTCTGCACCGCAGCTTTCTGAATTTCTGGCTTTATCATCTTACTCATTTGGGCGGAGCCCGGGTTACCATTGCCGCTTCCCTGTTCGTATGGTTTTTTGCCCCGCAGCCATGGAGCAAGGCCGGTCTTCAATCCTGCGTCGCGTTGGCACTTAGCCACCTTCCGGTCGCCTTGGCCAAAAAAACCTATCCCCGCGTAAGGCCTTACCTGACGCTTCCGGGAACGAATACGTTTCGTAATCCGCTGAAAGACCATTCCTTTCCGTCGGGACACACCACGGCGATTTTCTCGGTAACAATGCCTTTTATCGCTGCCGTTCCGGAGCTTGCGTTCATCCTTTTGCCCGTAGCTCTCCTGGTAGCCGTCTCTCGTATTTATTTGGGTCTTCACTATCCTTCGGATGTCCTCGCAGGGGCCGTCATTGGAACCTCCGTAGCCCTTGGAACGGTTGCATTATGGTCGTAAAGGGGATATTGTAGTTGGTAGGAAAACCTTGCAGGAAAAGGTGAAACCAAAGTGGAAAAACAAAGAGTCTTGCTTTTATCCGAGGGGTTTGGTGCCGGTCACACGCAAGCGGCGTACGCGCTCTCGAGCAGTTTACGCAAAGTGGCGCCGAATGTGCAGACGAAAGTCCTGGAGCTTGGCAGTTTTTTAAACCCGAGAGTGGCGCCGATCATCATAACCGCTTATAAGAAAACGGTATCCTCCCAACCTCGGCTTGTACGCATGATGTACCGCAGCAATTATAAGAAATCCTTAAACCGATTGACGACGCTTGCTCTTCATCGGATTTTTTATACGCGTACCATCGAAATTATCCGTCAGCTTCACCCCGATGTCATCGTCTGCACGCATCCGATTCCGAGTGCCGTAATTTCGCGGATGAAGCGGCTCGACATGCTGGATGTCCCTCTGAGCACCGTAATCACGGATTACGATGTGCATGGAGCCTGGGTCAGCCGGGAAGTGAACTGCTACCTCGTGTCTACCGACAAGGTGAAGCAAAAGCTGAAGGATCGGGGCGTTGAACAAGAAAAAATCCAAATTACCGGCATCCCGGTTCATCCGAACTTCTGGGAACGTCACCGGAAAGAAGATATACGCCTGCAATTCGGTTTAAAGGACATGCCAACCGTACTCGTAATGGGCGGCGGCTGGGGATTTATGAAAGACGAAGCGGTTAATTCGCTGCTTGCTTTGTACCGGGATGAAATTCAAGTTATTTTCTGCTTCGGCAGCAACACCAAATCGATGGAGAAAATGAAGAAGGATCCCCGGTTCATCCACTCGAATATTCAACTGCTCGGATTTACCAAAGAGATTGACAAACTGATGGAAGTTTCCGACTTGCTGATCACGAAACCCGGTGGAATGACCTGTTCGGAAGGTTTGGCCAAAGGAATTCCCATGCTGTTTCATAAGCCGCTTCCCGGCCAGGAGGAAGAAAATTCCCAATATTTCACTTCCCAAGGCTGGGGAACTCCGATCAACTCGCTGGATGATATCACGAATTGGATCAAGCGGCTGACGAACAATTACGAAGAAGTTGCAAAAGCGCGGGAAGAAGTGCTCAATCACATTGCCGGATTCCGTCCGATGCAAAGTGCCCAAGCCATCATCGATCTTCTTGGAAACCGAAAATTTATCGGAAAATAGCAAAAAACGCCGCCGGTGTTCCGGCGGCGTTTTTATATACGGCTGTAATACACGACCGATTGGAATCCGATAAGCCACGGCTTAAAACTCGTCCATTTTATGCTCGTGATAACGCCGGAGCGCGGCTTCCCCTACGATTACTTCACACCGATGGATCGGCATGCCGCGGCCAACGAATTTGCTCTCGTATTCCGTCATGACATGCTTCTCGTTGATGCCGCTCTCGTGCAGACTGAGAGAAATATTGCTCATTTGCAGCCCGGAGGTTGCGAATGCGTTAAGCGAAAACTGGAATAAGTCCCGTGAATCCGTCTTGAAATGAATTTCACCTTCCGCGTTCAGCAGAATACGGTACTTGTCCAGGAAACGAGGATGCGTCAGCCTTCTGCGCGCGTGTTTCTTCTTGGGCCACGGATCGCTAAAATTCAAATAAATCCGTTCCAATTCCCCCGGTGCAAAAAACTCTTCGATCGACTCAATATTGCCAAGCGCAAGACGTACGCTATCCGGCTCCTCCACGCCTTGTTCGCTCCAAATGGCCCGAACCTTCTCGCTGGCTCGCCGAACCAACTCGTCATACATATCCATTCCGATAAAATTTACATCCGGGTGTTTTACGCTCATCCCGCTGATAAATTGGCCTTTGCCCATCCCAAGCTCGACGTAAATCGGACGGTCGTTGCCGAACGCTTCCGACCAACGTCCTTTATATTCCCGGGGATTCAGGATAACAAGGTCCTCCTGCTGTTCCAAATTCTCCCGAATGCCTTTTCTGCCGCGTAAACGCATGTCATTCCTCCGCTTTCATGTAATCCATACTGCAATATTGTGCCGAAGTTCTCTGCAAATGTAAAGGGCGGTAATGAAAAAGGAATCTTTCGACCGCCGGGGAGACGGTTCGACAGATTCCTCTCTCGATATATTTTGGAATTGGGGTCCAACGTATTTGATACATTCAAAATAACATAATCTGTAATTGATCGCAAGGAAGCTACACGGCTTGATTCCCTTTTTCCCTTAATTTTTGATACAATGAATTAGAAGGAAGCCGCTAACGGCGCGGCTTTAGCAATGAATAATTATGCATTAAATATTTTGTGACAAAATAAAGGAGTTATCATGAACATACCCTTAACCACTCCTCCGAAGCTTTGGGGAGATAAACGGTTCCATACTTGGAACACCGAGATGCGCGAGCAATTCGGCGACAAAGTTTTCAAAGTGATGCTGGACGCCGGATTTACCTGTCCGAACCGGGACGGATCGATCGCCAAAGGCGGCTGCACGTTTTGCAGCGCGCGCGGCTCGGGGGATTTTGCCGGAAGCCGCCGGGACGATCTTGTGACTCAATTCAACAATGTTCGCGACCGTCAGCATCTCAAATGGCCGCATGCCAAATACATCGGTTATTTTCAAGCTTATACCAATACTTACGCTCCGGTGGAGGAGCTCCGGGAATATTACGAGGCCATTCTCGAACAGCCCGGCGTCGTCGGTTTGTCCATCGCTACGCGTCCGGACTGTCTCCCGGACGAAGTCGTCGATTATTTGGCCGAGCTAAATGAACGCACTTATCTATGGGTTGAAATGGGGCTGCAAAGCATCCACGAGACCACATCCCAGTTGATCAACCGTGCCCACGACACCCAGGTTTACCTGGATGCCGTGGAAAAGTTGCGCAAGCGTAACATCCGCGTCTGCACGCATATTATCTACGGTCTTCCGCAGGAAACCCACGAAATGATGCTGGAGACCGGACGGGCAGTGGCCGCCATGGACGTTCAAGGCATCAAAATACATCTGCTTCATTTAATGCGCAAAACGCCGATGGTGAAGCAATACGAAGCGGGACTGCTGCGTTTTCTCGAGAAAGACGAATATGTTAAACTGATCGTCGATACACTGGAATTTCTTCCGCCGGAAATGATCGTACACCGTCTGACGGGCGACGCGCCGCGAGAGCTTCTCATCGGTCCGATGTGGAGTCTCAAGAAATGGGAAGTGCTGAACGCCATCGACGATGAACTGATGGACCGGGATTCCTGGCAGGGCAAATATTGGAGGGGATGATAGCATGGGGTTTCTCTCCGTCTTGAGCTTCGCCCACAGACTTGTCGCGGACCGGCTGCAGCCCGGCGATGCCGCGGTCGACGCGACGGCGGGCACGGGAGCCGATACTTTGTTCCTTGCCCAAGCTTGCGGACGGCGCGGGCGCGTCTATGCATTTGATATTCAGGAGCAGGCGCTTAAGCTGACGCGCGAAAGACTTGGCCGGCAGAATTCGGCCGGGCTTGCGGAAGTGTCCCTTTTGCTCCGCAGCCACGCGGAAATGAACCAGGCGGTACCCGAAGAGCTGCACGGCCGCCTGGGCGCAGTCATGTTCAATTTAGGCTATCTGCCCGCGGAGGGCTCCAATCCTTTGCTGATCACCCTGCCGGAGAGCACCAAGGCCGCCCTTGAGGCGGCCGTCTCGCTGCTTCGGCCTCGCGGCATCCTAACCGCCGTCCTGTACCCGGGTCATCCGGGCGGAGATGCCGAGGCAATGGCCGTGGAAGCCTGGGCGGCGGCACTGCCCGCAACCGAAGGACAGACTATTGTTTACAGGCAGCTGCAAAGGCCCGCCGCGCCGTATCTGGTGGCCTTCGAGAAAAAGTAAAAACAATGATGGGGGTTATATAGATGAGTATTCGGAAAATCGAACATGTTGGCATTCGCGTATCCGCGCTGGAGGACTCTATCGAATTTTATGAGCGGATTATCGGACTCAAGCTGCTGCATACCATAGGAGAAGTAGGAGAGCCGCTTCGGCTCGCCTTTCTTACTTTCCCGGGGCAGGAATCCGTAGAGGTGGAACTCGTATACAAGCATAACGGGGAAGATTTGCCCGGAGAAGGTCGTGTCCACCATATCGCTTTTACGGCCAGCGAGATCGAAGAGGAATATGCCCGTATTTCCGGTCTCGGACTTTCGGGGCTGGATCCCGAAATTCGCACCCTGCCGAACGGCGGACGCTTCTTCTTCTTTAACGGGCCGGATGGCGAACGGATCGAGTTTTTTCAGCCAGCCATTTTGGCTTAACCTCAATAGATCATAAAATAGCGAAAAGAGAGGGTTGCCTATGGAAGAGCATACATTTACCTTTGGCAACGGAACAGGGCATGACGTGTTCGTCTACCGCTGGAGCGGTGATGCACCGGCGGCCGCTCCTCGCGGCGTGGTGCAAATCGCCCACGGCATGGCGGAAACCGCGAAGCGGTACGAGCGGCTCGCTGCGGTGCTGACCGGCCGCGGTTTCCTCGTGTACGCCAATGATCACCGCGGCCACGGGCGAACCGCCGGGAGCCAGGAAGAACTGGGCTGGCCCGGCAGAAACGGTTTTTACGGCATGGCCGAGGACATGCTCGCGCTTGGCGAGATCATCCGCGGCGAACATCCGGATGTTCCGCTTTTTTTGCTGGGGCACAGCATGGGGTCTTTTTTGACGCAAAAAGTGATGTATGCCGGACACGAGCCTTACGCCGGATTTATTCTGTCGGGAACAAACGGCCCGCGCGGATGGCTCGGCTTCGGGCGAAATCTCGCCCGCCTGCAGTCGCGGCTTCAAGGCGAGAGCCATCGCAGCCTGCTCCTGAACGCGCTCTCCTTCGGCGGCTTCAACAAACATTTTCTTCCCGCAAGAACGCCGTTCGACTGGATCTCCCGTGATGAACAGGAAGTCGATAAGTACATTCAAGATCCGTACTGCGGTTTTTTGTGCAGCGCCGGTTTCTTCGAGGGCATGTTTGCCCTGCTCCGGGAGATTCACCGTCCCGAACGCATGAAGGGTATTGCGAAACATAAACCCGTCTACATATTTGGCGGCGATCAGGACCCGGTAGGCCTTCGGGGCGAAGGTGTGCGGCGATTGATCCGGCTGTATTCACGAATCGGCTTGCAGGACGCCGAGGTCAAGCTGTATCCCGGCGGACGCCATGAAATGCTGAACGAGATCAATCGCGGTGAGGTTATGGAGGATGTCGCGAATTGGCTGGAGCGGCACATGCCGGGCAGCAAAAATCCGTGACAGACGAGGTGCCCAGACAACGATTTCTCGAATAGCGGTATAAAATGGCCTTATTTCACTCAGAAACCGCATTTTCCTGAAAATAGCGGTGCAAAATGATCCTATTTTCGGCAAAGCGTCCAAAATCGAGGAAAAAGGGAGATCTTCTGAAGAAATAAGGTCATAAAGCGGCGCTATTTATTCAAAATGAGGACTCTCCAGTGGAAATAAGGCCATAAAGGGCCTCTATTTTAACTGTCGGAGCGATGCAGTGTTGGGGACTTCGTTGACCAGAGCAGACTATATGTTTTAACGCAAATCTCGAAGTCGATCCGGTACATCTGGCAGGGGGGTTCTGCTCTTTTGTTATGATTAGTTTTAGAGGGTGTCCCAAAGCCGTCATAAATCATTTTGGGGACACCCTCTTCGATACAAATATTTAGACCATCATGCGTTTCAACGAAACGACATAGCGGAAGCGGACAACGGCACAGCACACCTCCTGCGCGGCGAGGAAAGCCGCCGTCGTCGTAAGCACCGACCCGGTCACTTCCCCCGAGTTGGAAGCTGGCGCCCAGCATCGTTAATACGACTATCGTCCTTATACCTGAAACCGTAATCGGGATAAGCAATAAACTGGAGATTTGCAATATGGAGGAGACCTCATCTTCCGGTCCGCGAGTGCCCAAGTCTTCCGTCTCTCCTGTGGAGAAACGCCACTCGAACCCTTCTCCAGACACCCCACCGGAATGACGGCGATTTTGGCATCGCCTTCGATGATCCGAACGGTGAACATGCCAATAATGCGCCTCGCTTTAGAATAAAGCCGTATCGTGAGACAAAAAATCCGCGAGCGGAGCGGCAAAATAGAGCGGAGACTCGTCTTCCGTCTGTTGATACAAGACGACAAGCAGTGTGTTCTTAGTTTGCTCGTCCGTTGAGTCTCCGGCAGTTCCCTCCAGCACATCCTTCAGCGAAAAAGGCAACTCTTCCACGCAAGCGAATTTTTGCAGTTCCCTCTCATCAATTCCAAGCACGGCAAAATCCGCGGACAACCCGGCCGGATGTTCGGCCAGCGCCTTGAAATACGCGCTTCTCTGGTTTTTTTCGATTCGATCCTCCCACCAGATTTTCCGCGGCTTATATTTATGGCCCATTAGATAGTCCAGCTTCATCAGGCCGAGCACGATTTCCGGCTCCTTCAAACCGCGGCCGGCCAGAAAGTCCTGCAGGCGGGTGAACAAATCCTCGAGCTGATGCCCGATGCGCTGCCAGCCTTGCTCTTCCCAATAATCCCCGAACTCCTGAAAAAAGTCGAACGGCGAGTCGAACTCGCGGGACACCAAATATTCCATCGTGTGATCCAATCGATGCGAATTCCAGTATTTCTCCAGCACATCCTCCAGCCGCTTCAGCCGAATCACGTCCGAGAACGGCAGAATGTCGTTGCTCAGGATTTCATATGGAGCGTTATCCATAAAGGCATATCCGTATTTGTCGGCGTCACTCCGAAGCCCGGTTCCGCGCAGCATTTTCAGGAACCCGAGCTGCAGTTCTTCCGGTCGCATGGCGAATACGTCGTTGAACGTTTTGCGGAACGAGTCGTAGTCCTCCTCCGGCAATCCGGCGATGAGATCAAGGTGCTGGTCGATCTTGCCGCACTCCTTAATCTTCATCACCGTACGAGTCAGTTTCGCAAAGTTCTGGCGGCGTTTCACCAGCGCGTTGGTCGAGTCGTTCGTCGATTGCACTCCGATCTCGAACCGGAAGATGCCGGGCGGCGCATTTTCCGCTAAATAATCCAGCACCTCGGGGCGCATGATATCGGCGGTGATTTCAAACTGGAACACGCAGCCCTGGTGGTTGTTGATCAGGAATTCGAACATCTCCATCGCGTAGCTGCGGTTGATGTTAAACGTCCGGTCCAGGAACTTGATGACCTTGGCGCCGTGTTCGATCAGATACAAAATATCCGACTTCACGCGTTCGATATCATAATACCGGACACCCACCTCGACGCTGGACAAACAGAATTGGCAATTGAACGGACACCCGCGGCTTGTCTCGAAATAAACGATCCGTTTGCTTAAGTCGGGAATATCTTCAGGAAAACGGTGCGGCGATGGCAGCGTGTTAAGATCGGACTTCGGCCGCGGCGGATTGATGACCACTTCGCCGGCTTTGCGATACGCGGCGCCGAACACGAAATGGAACTTCCGCGCGCCGGACAGCTCCTGCAGCAGATGATGGAACGTCTCTTCCCCGTCCCCCATCACGATAAAGTCCACGCCCGGCGAACGGTCCATGAAATGTTTCGCATCATAAGAAACCTCGGGGCCGCCCAGGACGATCGCCGTTTCCGGCAGCACCTTTTTGAGCAAAGCCACAAGCTTCAGCGTCTCCTCGATATTCCAGATATAACAGGAGAAGCCGATCACATCCGGACGGCGGCGGTACAGGTCCGACACAATGTTCATAAGCGGGTCCTTGATCGTGAATTCCGCCAGATCGATATCGAAATCGTTGCCGCTGTAGGCTTTAAGCAGCCGGAGCGCCAGCGAGGTATGAATGAATTTTGCGTTTAATGTAGCCAAAACAACTTTCACGAGTTCACAACCCTACTCCATATTTTGAAAAAACTCCAGAAACGGCTTGCCGTATTTGCGGTATTTGACTTCCCCGACGCCTTTGATTCTTAGCATATCCGACTCTCGTACCGGACAGACCACGCTCATCTCGCGCAACGTGGCGTCGTTAAAAATAATATAGGAAGGAACATGTTCTTTCTCAGCCAAATCCCTCCGGATGAGACGAAGCTGCTCGAAGACGGTTTCGTTGACAGCGGACGGACTGGCATCATAAGCCCTACGGCGCGATCCGCTTGACGTTTGGGCGGAAGCCGCAGGCTCCGGAGCGCGCAGCATCACCTGCTGCTGCCCTTTCAGCACCGGGGCGGAGAGCGGCTGCAGTCGAACTACCGGATACTGACCTTCGGACAACGCCAAATATCCCTCCGCGATAAAAACATTGATCAGCTCGGAAATTTCCTTTTCCGTGCGCGTGCGCATCATGCCGTATGTCGGCAGCTGATCGAAACGGTACTGCAGCACCTTTTTGTTCTGCGAGCCTTTCAGGACGGACGCGACCAGGGACACGCCAAAACGCTCCCGCATCCGGTGAATGCAGGAAAATACGATTTGAGCTTCACGGGTCATGTCGACGAGCTCGCGTTCGTCCCGGCAGGAGCTGCAAATCCCGCAGGGCTTATGATCATGGGCTTCGCCAAAATAATCGAGCATCGCCCAGCGGAGACAGCGGGTCTGATAGCAATATTCCACCATCTGCTGCAGCTTGCGGTAATCGTTGCGCTTGCGCTCCTCCTCCTGCGGGTTTTGCTCGATCAAGAACTTTTGTGTCATGATGTCCTGAGGGCTGAACAGCAAAATACATTCGCTGGGCTCGCCGTCGCGGCCCGCCCGTCCGGCTTCCTGGACATACGCTTCCATGTTTTTCGGCATATTGAAATGGATGACGTATCTTACATTGGATTTGTCGATCCCCATTCCAAACGCGTTAGTCGCCACCATCACTCTGATGTCGTCGAAAAGGAACGCCTCCTGGCTCTCCTCCCTCTCCTTGTCGGACAGGCCCGCATGGTAGCGGCCGGCGGGAATGCCGGAGCCGCTGAGCCGCTCGTACAAGTCGTCGACCTCCTTGCGGGTCGCGGCATAGACGATGCCGGGCTGGTGCGCATGCGTGTTCGCGTAGTTCAGCACGAACTCGCGTTTATTCTCTCCGCGCAGCACCGACATCGCCAGATTGTCCCGGCCGAGCCCGGTGACGAATACGCCCGGCTCACTAAGCCGCAGCAGCCGGATCATATCGTCCATGACCTCCGGCGTGGCGGTGGCGGTAAAGGCCGCGAGGATCGGGCGCTGCGGCAGCTCCTGGACGAACGGCGCTACCGCCAGGTAGCTCGTCCGGAAATCATGGCCCCATTGCGACACGCAGTGGGCTTCGTCCACTGCGACGCAGGAGATGGTCAGATTGGCCATCTCCTCGCGGAACCAGTCCAGCTCCAGCCGCTCGGGCGCGACGTAAAGCAGCTTGAGCTCTCCCCGCTTCGCCGCGCGGATGCGGTCGTTCACCTCTTTGCCGGACAGCGTGCTGTTGATGTAGGCAGCGGAGATGCCCGCCGCCGTGAGCCCGTCCACCTGATCCTTCATCAGTGAAATCAGCGGCGACACGACTAGCGTCAGCCCCGGCAGCAGCAGCGCCGGAATCTGATAGCAGATCGACTTGCCGCCGCCGGTCGGCATGATGCCCAGCGTGTCCGCGCCGGACAGCACGTTCTCCACGATTTTGCGCTGACCCTCCCGGAAATCGGGATAACCGTAATATTTTTGCAGCATTTGCCGCGCTTGTTCCATATTCAACACATCCGTACTCATTTGCCGATTCTCCTTACTCCCAAACCCAAACTATAGTCCCGGGGTTCAAACATCAAATGATTATCGCTACAATCCCCGCACCGATATATATTGAAGGAAATACACTTATCTCCGGCTTCGGGCGGCTTGTTAAGAAAACAAGATATGAATTAAGTTTACCGGGGTTTGCGAAAATGGGCAACCAAGCTTCCCTTCATTGACCATGAACAGGCAACACGGTATATTGGCAGTAAACAGACTGATTTTAGAGATGGAGAGTTCATTCATGACAACAAACGGACAACCCCGCCAAGGGCGAAATCATAAACTGGGGAACAATCAGCGGCCCCCGCAAAAAAACGAAGCTTATGCAGAGCGAAAAAAACGTACTGACGCCAAATTTTCCGGAGCAAACCGGAATCAGAATGCGGCGAAGGCCCTATCCAACCCGGGAACGAAGCCGGAACGCGGCAAACGTCCGGGACAGAGCGGTTATGCAGGAAAGCCGGGACGCCCCGCATCGGCGGAACGGATCGCGAACAAAGCTTTTGCCGACGAACTGCATGCCGGAGACAAAATCGTTGTGACCATCAAACGGCTTGGCATCAACGGCGAAGGTGTCGGATATTACCGGCGCAAAGCGGTGTTTATTGAAGGCGCCCTACCAAACGAAGTGGTCAAGGCTGAAGTCCGACGCGTTGAAGAGAAGTACATCTCCGCATCGATCGCGGAAATCGAGAAGCGCTCCCCTTTCCGCGTGGACGCCCCATGCCCGGTGTTTGGCATTTGCGGCGGCTGCCAGATCCAGCATCTCTCGTACGAGGGCCAGCTTGCCGGAAAAGAGGATATCGTGCGCGAGGCGTTTTCCAGGTACGCCGGGCTCCAGGACGTGCGGATCAAGCCCATGCTTGGCATGGAGCACCCTTGGGGCTACCGTAATAAAGCCCAACTGCAGCTCGGCATGGAGCAGGAAGGCATGATCGCAGGGCTTTACGCACTCGATTCACATAAGCTGATCGATATTACCGGATGCCCGATTCAGCATCCGAAGGTGAACGAAGCGGCCGACCGGACCCGAAACGTGCTGCAGCGGCTGCAAATTCCCGTATATAAGGAAAAAAGCAATCAAGGGCTCGTTCGCACGATCGTCGTCCGCTGGGGCTTCCAGTCGGAGCAGCTCCAGGTCACGCTTGTAACGGCGAACGACAAGCTGGCGCGGCGGGACGAGCTTATCAAGGAGCTCCGGCTGGCCATGCCGGAGCTGACGAGCATCGCCATGAATGTTAATCCGAAAAACACCTCCGTCGTGTTCGGCAGCAAGACCGTGATTCTGTGGGGCGAAGACAGCATCCAGGAATCGCTTGGCGACCTGGATTTCACCTTGTCTCCACGGGCATTCTTCCAGCTTAACCCGATTCAGACGGTCAAGCTGTATGAGACGGTCCGCGCCGCCGCCGGACTGACCGGCCGGGAAAGCATCGTCGACGCCTACTGCGGTACCGGCACGATTGGCTTGTGGCTCGCCCCGTACGCGGGCGAGGTCCGCGGAATCGAATCGATCCCCGAGGCGGTGGACGACGCCAAAGCCAACGCGGACCGCAACGGGCACGGGAACGTTTCATTCTACGCGGGCCTCGCGGAAGAACTGCTGCCCCGCTGGGTAAAAGGCGGCTACTCGCCCGATGTCATCATCGCCGATCCGCCGCGCACCGGCCTTGAAACGTCCTTCCTCGATGCCGTGCTGCGATCGAAGCCGAAGCGCTTCGTTTATGTATCCTGCAACCCTTCCACGCTGGCGAAGGACTGCAAGATTCTGATGGACGGCGGGTATTCCGTAGAATCGGTTCAGCCGGTAGACATGTTCCCGCAGACAAGTCATGTTGAGTCCATAGTCCTGTTGCAGAAGAAAAACAGCTAAAGTGCTGGAGAAATAAATAAAAGAGATAGGCTAAATTTGAGGACACGAGAGGGGTAACTTCTTTCATGTCCTTTTCTATTTCAAAATTTTATATTCAAAAAGTGAATTTGCTATCAAGGATTGTTAGAAATGTACTGAGTAACCGCATTCGGTGAAACGGTACTTGTAGGATCATGATTTATTTACAAAAATTTCAATAATATTTGACTTTTACATTTTGTGGTGATATATATGTAACACGATGATACAAATATATCACTAAAGAAAGCTTATCATCCGTGAAAATATACAGTGCCTATTGCAATGATGCTACTTACAGTAATGCTTTCAACTTTTTTATGGATGATTTATATACTTACCATTTTAATTGCTGCACAATGCATAGTCATTGCCCGCTTGAGTGATCAGAAAGAAAAGCAGCTTATAATCGTATAACAGGAGGAGCAAGAATGCAAAATCACAGAAAACAACCAAGAAAATATCAGAGGTATACATGGGTGTTTGGCTTTCTGGGGTTTCTGGGACTCAATTATTTCAAGTCCCATGATCCTGCCACTTTGTTTTACTTCGGCTTTTTTGGTATGTTCAGCTTCTACTTTACCGCCAAGTTAGCGCTGGAAATGCCGGACGAACGGTATATGGTTGACCGTAATCGCGCGCAGGCAGTAACAATGTGGGTGCCAGCTTTTGCACTGCTGATCATTGGTCTAAGCTCCTTATTCGCTTTTGGATCAAGAGAATTTATGATTATTGTCAGTGCCATCGGCTGGGCGGCTACTTTTTTGACCTATTCCATAGCGTTTTATTATTTTGAAAAGCATTGATTTTAAAGGAGAAGCACATGGAACAATTTAAATGCAACTTAAAAAAATACCGCCAGCTTGCAGAACTAACACAGGAGGAGTTGGCCGAAATGGTAGGTGTACGAAGAGAAACAATCATACGCCTGGAAGCCGCAAAGTACAATCCTTCTTTAAAATTGGCAATTGATATTTCCAGGGCGGTTCATGCACACATAGAAGATATCTTCGTTTTTGATTGAGTACGAACATATTCCCCACTACTGCAGCCCTCTTCGAAAAAAATCCATAACTCACTCGGCATTGGTAGTTGATAACTGATAGGTGTCTTTGAATGAATTAATCATTCTAAATAAGAAAATTTAAGGCACTGTAGGATCAGTGTATAAATTTTTGAAGGAGCATATTATGAAAAGTATTTGGAAAGTAACAATATTAATGATATTCGTGATTCTCTTGTCGTTTGGGGGAATCGGCTTTCTAAAGCTATTTGAAATTAGTGGTGGGCCAGTAACCAAAATAGTTCCTTTTTTAGCTATGATTATTGGATTAATTGTATTTTTGAAACTTACAGATAAAAAAAATTTTTCGGATATTGGACTAAATAGGTTTATTTCAGTATTGGATTATACAGTAATACTTATAGCACTAGCTTTAGTTCCATTGTTTTGGGGACTTATTATTAATAAAGGAATACAGCTGATTAGGCCGATAGATAGTACTATTATATTTGCAATAGCATACTGCTTTATAATAGGTTTTGCAGAAGAATCTCTATTTAGAGGGTATATATATAATGCAATTTCTGTGGATAAGTCAAAGATGGTAATATCTGCATTTGCATTTGCGGGATTTCATTTTATTAGCCCAGAGTTCAACATCATTTTATTTGTATTCTATTTCGTTTATGGAGTTATAAAAGTTTATATCTTTAAGATGATAAAGAACTTATGGCCACTTATCATATTTCATATGATTTGGGATCTGGCAACAACATATACAGACTTTTATAGTAATCCAATTATCGACCTATTATCTCTAGCAGCCACAGTAATTTTTATTGGATTAATTGTGAAATGCAGGAACAATAGAACTCGGGTTAATGGAGTATAATTTTGAGGAAGAAAATAAGTAGAAATTCTAATTTTTTGTCGAGGTTGGAAATAATTACAACATAAAAGGTAATTTGTAACTCTTTTGAGTTTTACTGGGGAATCGACAGATTGACAGGAGAATAAAGCCGATTTTCAGTATAATGAAGGTACCGCAATACATCTTTTAGTGAAGGAGTAGTGGCGTAATCCTAAATTACATTAAGATTAATATCCGGATTGGGCCAAGCAGCCGCTTTTATATTTAAACTTGAGAAAATAGACTATAGCATCGGAAATGCAAAGTTTCGATACATACTGAATGTGTTGTCATTAAGGAAGGAGATGGACTCCCATGAAACAAAAAGACGGCTTTATTAGATTTGGCGGCGTTGCATTGATCATTTCCGGCATTCTCTTTTTTGCCCAATATCTGTTTGTTCTTCCCATGCCCGCCCCGCCGCCGGCGGACGCGGATCTGATGGCATGGCTACAGGACTGGCGGTTCAATATCTCAATGGCGGACGAAATATTTTTCTTTGCCGCAATATTACTGATCCCTTCAATCGCCTCTTTATACCGCATTTTGGTGAAAGTGGACAAAATCAAAGCATGGCTGGGATGCGGCCTCTTGGCTCTCGTTATACCCATTGATTTATTCTTAGTCATTATTTTGGGGCGGTTGGTTTATCCGGTATATGACATAGAGCTTTCACCCGATATTCATAAGTTAGTTCTTAGCATTTACTACGGAGGCATGCATTCCGTATCCATTTTACTGTGTGCGGCCACCATCATATTGTGTTTCGCAATAAGAAGAAGCGCAATCGGCAAGCTTGCGGCTATCTTGGGATTTGCAACGGGGATCCTGGATCTTATCGGCGCTTTTCCCTGGTTGATCGGAACCGCGATGGTATTTGTTTCTCAGCTGTTTTTCTCGGCATGGTTTATTTTTCTCGGCATAAGGATGCTGGGCAGTGCCAAGGACATGGAAGGATAGCCTATGCGGCATTTGCCGCTGTCATCCAGAAGGATGTTAATGATTTGACGCGTCAGGATATTGCGGGCCTGGATGCTCTGAGGAAAGCTGAAATGGAAGAGAGTATGCTAAAGCAGCCAGTCGCCGGAAATCATACGGCAGCTGGCTATTTATTTCGTTTGGAGGCCCTTCACCAGAACTCTCACCAATTTTTCGTTCGTTGTAACGATGTCATAGGTGAAGTTGGAAAGACACCAGGTAACTAACATTCCTGCTATAAAAGCGTAAACACTATCCAAAATCTCTTCTCTGGATAAATCGTTTCGAAAAAAAGAGTATGCGATCCCTTCGTCCACAATCCCCAAAAGAAACTCCGAGCCTAAACAATCCTGGAGAAATGAGGAAGCCTCCGAAGTTTTCAAGGACAGATTCACTACAAACGAGAGCTTTGTAAGCTCCTCTCCAACTACAGTCGGAAAGCTTAGCGCAAGCCTGATGAAGACCTCAAGCTTGTCCACCGGAGAGACATCCTCGTGCTCAAGCAGGAATTTACGGAAATTTTCTTCCATATACTCCGTAATATCGTCACGGTACAACTGTCTGACGATATCTTCTTTCGACTTATAGTGAATATAGAACGCACCTTTGGAAAGCTCACATTTCTCGCATATTTCATCAACGGTTACGTTGTTATAACCTTTCGTCAGGATTAGTTCCTTGGCGACGGCAAAGATTTTTTTCTTTGTCATGACTCCTTTGCGCTGCCGATTCGTTTCCGCCGTTTTCATGCAATCCCCCCTCCTTAAATCGCTGAAGCCGATCGCAAAGTCAATATATCAATTATAACTATAATCCATGTATTTTAAGAACGTCAAAGCATAATGACTGAAAGGATGGTTGACACATAAAAGTGACCTGAGTATACTGACTGCAGTCACTTTTTTCAATCCGCTACAACCGTTACACCAAATCATCCGGAAAGAAGGTTATGAAATATGAAGATTGCTGTTATCGGAACAGGATATATCGGAGGAAACCTCGCCAGAAATTTTACCAAGCTGGGACATGATGTCTCTATTGCAAATTCCAGCAACTCTCAAGCTCTGCAGGAACTCGCTAACGAAACTGGAGCCAAGCCGGCTACGATTAGAAATGTGGCTGACGATGCCGAGGTTGTTATCATATCCATTCCCCAAAAAGGCATTCCCAATCTGCCGTCAGGGTTTCTGGATTCGGCCGCTCCGAACGCTGTGGTCATCGATACCGGAAATTATTACCCCTTATTGCGGGACGGTTTAATTGAGCCTATCGAAATGGGCCTGCCTGAAAGCCGCTGGGTAGAGCAACAAATAGACCATCCGGTAATCAAGGCCTTTAATGCAACCCCTTGGTATAATTTGGAGCTGGGATTGCCTGCAGGTACACCGGGACGTTTGTCCATGCCGGTAGCAGGCGATGATCCTGCCGCTAAGGCAATCGTCATTAAACTGGCGGATGAAATGGGATTTGATGCCGTCGACGCGGGAGGTCTGAACGAGTCATGGCGCCAGCAGCCCGGAACTCCGGCCTATTGCATCGATCTGGATATCCCCGGCTTGCGGAAGGCACTATCCGAGGCTACCGAAGAGCGAAATCCCGGCTTCAAAGCCATTCATCTCAGCAAGGAAGAATTTCTTGCGGCGCAAGAGATGCAAAGCGCGTTTCACCAAAATATCGCTAAAGCCGTTCATCTATTAATGGAATCGAATCATTGGACAGAAGCGGAAACGACCAAGAAGCTGTATACTCAATTTCTGGCCGGCAGCAAGACGGCGAATGAGATTTTGGAATTCGTGTTTAAACATAAGAAGCTGAACTAAACTTTCAAAGACTTTCGTTGCCCACCTGCCCGTTTTGCGGCAGGTTTTTTTATTAACGTTCGCTCCGTATTTGAAAGCCTTAGCTCTTGGGTTATAGCGATGCTGGCCCTGTTTCTTTGCTGCTCAACCTGGCGGTTTATTTTATCCCTAAGCAGATTTCGGCCAAACGGAATGAAAATTATAATTGAGATATCCCCCCGGGGGGGATATGATATTCTGAAAAGGAGTGATTATCTTGTGTGAATCCGCTCATTCCCATAACCATCCCCACAAGGAACGAAAACAGGTGGTTAACCGGCTGGCCCGTATTGAAGGGCATGTCCGCTCCGTCAAGGAGATGGCCGCAAACGGCCGGGACTGCCCCGACATTCTGCTGCAAATCGCCGCGATCCAAAAGGCGCTGGACAGCGCGGCCAAAGTCGTGCTCAAAGATCATTTGGCCACCTGCGTTGTGGACGCCGTCCGCGAGGGCAATGAACAGGCCGTTTTGGAATCGCTGAATAAAGCGCTGGATAACTATATTCGATAAGGAGGCCTGATCATGTCCCCTTCCCCGCTGGAGATGTCCGGCGCAACAACACGCCAAAGAACGAAAGTCATTCTGCACCTCGCCATCCCCGCCATGGTCGAAAATTTCTTTCAAACCGTGGTAGGATTCGTCGATACCTTATTCGTTTCCAGGCTTGGATTAACGGAGGTTGCGGGCGTTGGCGTGACCAATGCCATATTGGCGGTGTATATTGCCGTATTTATGGCTTTGGGCGTTGGTACCTCCTCTCTGATCGCCAAAAGCGTGGGCGCCGGCGACTACGCCAAAGCCCGGAAAATCGCCGGACAGTCCGCTTGGGCCGCTGCCGCCGCCGGAATCATTTTCGGCATTCTGACTTTGTTGTTTGCCGAACCTCTGCTCCGGCTGATGGGCGCCGAGCCGGCCGTGTTGGCCGAAGGCGCCGTCTATTTCCGGATCGTCGCCGTTCCGTCTGTCCTGATCTCTTTGACGACGGTATTCGGCAGCATCTTAAGAGCCGCAGGCAACACCAAAACCCCGATGAAGGTGGGCCTTTGGGTCAACGTTCTTCATATCCCGCTGGACTACGCGCTGATCTTCGGGCTAGGAAGCTTCAGCGGGCTGGGCATTGCCGGGGCCGCTTGGGCGACAACGATTGCCAGACTCATCGGTACGATCGCGCTTTACCTGCATATTCGCAAAACAAAGCTTTCTTTTCCGATCGCCAAAAGCTTTATTTTCAACCGCGACATCGCCACCCCGCTCTTGAAGCTGTCAACACCCGCCGCCATCGAACGGCTGATCATGCGGTTCGGCCAAGTGCTTTACTTCGGACTGATCGTCCGAATCGGCACGGAAACCTATGCGGCGCATACCATTGCCGGTAACATCGAGGTCTTCTCGTACATGCCGGGATACGGATTAGCGGTAGCCGCTACTACGCTGGTGGGGCAAAGTTTGGGGGCCGGCCAACCTAAGGAAGCTTATCAATTCGGGAAGCTTACGACCTGGATTGCCGTTATTTTCATGGCTTTTGTCGGTATTTTGCTGTTCTTCCTCTCCCCTATGGCCGCAGCCTGGTTCACGGATAAACCCGAAGTGATCGGCATGGTGGTTACCGCCTTGCGCATTGATGCTTTTGCGCAGCCTTCCTTAGCTGTAGGGCTGGTTCTGACGGGAGCGCTGCAGGGAGCCGGCGACACCAAAAGTCCGATGTACAGCACAACCATCGGCATGTGGCTTATCCGGGTCATCGGCGTATACATACTAGGTATTTATTTGAAGCTGGGCATTGCCGGCGTTTGGCTGTCCATCGCCATCGACTTGTTGATCAGAGCCATCTTTTTGACGCATCGTTTCAAGAAGGAATTAGGTTCCGATAAAATTTAAAATATTTTTTAATATGACATCATGTCGTCATATTAGAATCGATATAGTTAAGGGGTAATTCGCTAAATCAAAATTTAAGGAGAGATTCCATTGGAAAATCTGAAATCAAAAGTCGTCATTATTACGGGAGCCTCAAGCGGAATCGGGAGAGCCACCGCCGAACTGCTCGCCGAAAACGGAGCAAAGGTCGTGCTGGCGGCAAGAAGAAAAGACCGTTTGGAAGCGATCGTTGACGGGATTCATCAAAAAGGCGGCGATGCCGCATTTAAGGTTACGAACGTGTCTTCATCCGAAGACATGCGGGAGTTGGCCGGCTTTGCCCTGCAGCAATATGAACGGATCGACGTGCTCGTCAACAATGCCGGAATCATGCCACTTTCCCAGCTGCATGAGCTCAAAATTCACGAGTGGGACAACATGATCGACGTCAACATCAAAGGCGTGCTTTATGGAATTGCTGCGGTATTGCCGACCATGCGTGAGCAAAAATCGGGCCATATCATCAATATTTCCTCGGTGGCGGGATATGCTGTATCTCCCACATCCTCCGTCTACAGTGCCACGAAGTTCGCCGTCCGTGCCATTTCGGAAGGGTTACGTCAGGAGGAATCCCCTGCCTCCCGGATCCGTTCCACGATCATTTCGCCGGGGATTACGGATTCGGAGTTGACCAATGTGATCAGCAGTCCCGATGTTAAAGCGATGGTAGACCAATTCAGCCATGTGGCGATTTCTCCAAACAGCATCGCCAGGGCTATCGCTTTCGCCATCAATGAGCCCGACGATACCGGAGTGAACGAAATCATCATTCGCCCAACCGTTCAACCGTCATAGCCGGATCGTTTCACTAAATAATTGCCCTGTGCATAGCCCGAAATGGCTGGCATAGGGCATTTTTTTGATCATAAGGATCTAGATTATTGCAATAAATACATTGAATCCCGAAGCCAAATCGGCTATCTTCAAATGGAGAATGCTTAGGAGTAGGAGCCTGTATGAAACTGCGAAATCTGTTAAACACAACCGGGCATAAGCCCAGCTTCGGCCTTCGTGAGATGCTTGGGTACATCGGACCGGGACTTTTGGTGACGGTCGGTTTTATCGATCCGGGGAATTGGGCGTCCAATATCGCCGCGGGTTCGGAGTACGGTTATACGCTGCTGTGGATGGTCACGTTGTCCACGATTATGCTCATCTTGCTGCAGCACAATGTGGCGCATCTGGGAATCGTAACCGGCGACTGCCTGTCCGAAGCGGCCAAAAAGCATTTGAAGCCGTGGCTGTCCAAAAGCGTGCTGTCCACGGGAATTGTCGCGGCCATCTCCACCGCCATGGCGGAAATTCTGGGCGGCGCCATCGCGCTGAATTTGCTGTTTCATCTCCCCATCAAAATCGGGGCCGTGCTTATTTTGATTCTGATCATCTTTTTGCTGTTCACCAACACGTACAAAAAGCTGGAAAAGTGGATCATGGGCTTTGTGTCCATCATCGGCATCGCTTTTTTATACGAGTTGAGCATGGTTCATATCAGTTGGGGAGAAGCGGTTCGAGGCTGGACCGTCATTCAGTTCCCGGCCGGCTCGATGCCGATCGTGATGTCGGTTCTGGGCGCAGTCGTCATGCCGCATAATCTGTTTCTGCACTCCGAGGTTATTCAAAGCCGGCAGTGGAACCTGGAAGAAGACGCGGTCATTAAAAAGCAGCTTAAATTCGAATTTACGGACACCCTGTTTTCCATGATTATCGGGTGGGCGATCAACAGCTCGATGATCATCCTGGCGGCTACGACCTTTTACATGAACCATGTCAAAGTCGATGAACTTGGCCAGGCCCAGCAAATGCTGGTTCCGATGGTCGGCAACTTCGCGGCGGTAATCTTCGGCGTGGCTTTGCTGTTCTCGGGAGTTTCCTCCACGATGACCGCCGGCATGGCGGGCGGCTCGATTTTTGCGGGGATTTTCGGAGAGCCTTACGACATCAAGGACATTCACACCAAAGTCGGGGTCGTCGGGATTCTGTCGCTGGCGACCGTGGTTATTTTCCTGGTCACCGATCCGTTTCAAGGCCTGATCTACAGCCAAATGCTGCTCAGCATTCAGCTTCCCATCACCGTCTTTTTGCAGATTTATTTAACCTCTTCCGAAAAGGTGATGGGTAAGTACAAGAATTCGCTGGGGCATAATATTACCCTGTGGACGATCGCGGTAATTCTGGCGATTTTGAACATCATGCTGTTCGGCAGTTATTTGATCTAGTCGAGGTAAAAATTCGAACATACGCGCAAAGGAGCCCCCCATGGAAAAAGACATTAAACCCGCCTATTCCACCATCGACGAATACATCGCCCAATTCCCCAAAGATATCCGGGAAAAGCTGCAAACGTTGAGGAAAGTGATCCGTGAGGAAGCACCGGAAGCCGGCGAAAAAATCAGCTACCAAATGCCGACCTTTGAACTGCACGGCAACCTTGTACATTTTGCCGCGTTCAAACGCCATATCGGGTTTTACCCGACCCCAAGCGGAATCGCGGAGTTTGAGCAGGAGTTATCAGTGTATAAGGGTGCCAAGGGATCGGTCCAGTTCCCGCTCGACCAGCCGCTCCCGTTCGATTTGATCCGCCGGATCGTCAAGTTTAGGGTTGCGAAGAACACGGAAAATGCGGCTGGCAAAGCGAAAAAGAAACCGAAATGACCTGGCGGACTTCCGTCAGGTCATTTCTATGCAATACCGGATTTCTTCTTTTTCCGGAACAAAACCGATCGATTCATACAGCGTCATTGCCGAATGATTGTCCGCCAGCACCATCAGACAGGCTTTCTTCAGCTCATACCTTTTAAGATAATACAGGGCTTGAGCAAGCAGAAACTTTGCGAGTCCCCGCTTCCGCCACGGTTCACGGACATAAACGTCCTCTATTACTCCTTCGTCGTCTTCCTTCCAGACCATCAAGCCGCCGGCAACAGTTCTCTGTTCGCGCACTACCATCGACGTCCACAGTTCGTTTCTTTGATATTCGGCCAATCGTTCGAAACCCAGCGGCGTATTCGGCCAAATTTCGGCCTCCACCTGAAGATAGGCCTCTTGTTCCGATGCCGTTTCCATTTTCCAGCAAGAAAATTGAAGTTTATCGTCATCAAGCTTCAGTACGGGAATGGGATCATCAAGATCCCGCCGCAACCGATACAGCTGATTGAGCACGCGATACCCCTTGCCGATAAAAAATTCGGAGTTCACCTTTTCCGACGAATCGTTCCCCACACAGAGGAAAGTTCCGTATTCCGGAGACAGCGTTAGTTTTAACTCGGTCGCCCTTGCGTACAAATGCGAGTATATTTGCTCCAGCAGAGCGCGATCCGCTTCTCTTTCGGGAACCGTTTTCAAATTCAAGTAAATCGCATGCTTGCTTTCCGGCGAACGGCCGGGCGGAACGACGTTGACGATGCTAACCTGTCCCTTTGCCACCATTTTCCCCCGCTCGAAAGCGCAAAACACATTGTTCCAGTTTTCCTGTTCTCCAACCCACCAAAACACCGCTTGTGCTCTGGAAGTCACCGATTCGTACAGTTCCCCGAGCAGCGGCATATCCTCCTCTTGAAAGCAGCGGACCCTGATCTGTGGCGATTGCATCAACTTCAGCCTCCTCCGGCCGTCATTCTTCCATGAGTTTACCATACGGGGAGGTGCCAGACACTGTAAAAAACAAATATAACCAAACGGGCCCTCAAACAATTAAAGAACGCCGGAGAACTTATCTCACGGGCGTTCTTTCCGCCCCTTTACCGGGCGCGGAAACCTTCGATGAATTTTTGCGCCGCGCTGCTCAGCGGCACATTTTTCATATTCATGATGCCGACTTGGGAAGGCGGCAGCTTCACGTCAAGCTGAATCTCAAACAAAGAACCGCTTTCGAGCTCCTTGGATACGAATTCCCTGGCCACATAAGAAATTCCCAGCCCTTTTCGGGCAAGCTCGATGAGCAAATCCACGCTTCCGACCTCGATCTCAGGCTTCAATTCATGGCCGAATTCCTTGAACAGCTCCGTAATCGCCATTCGGGCCCGGCTGTTGCGCGAGAACAAAATAAGCGGAAATTCCAGCAGCTTTTCCAGTGAGATCACCTTGTCCCTGAGCTCGGCATAATACCGGCAGCCCGCCACAAAGCAATCCTGCAGCAGAATGCCTTCACGCACTTCGATCTGCTGATCCACAATCGGCATTCGCGCCACGCCAAGATCGATTTTTCCTTCTCTAAGATAATTCATAATCTCCGGCGTCGTCCCATGAAGCAGTTGGATTCCCACATCCGGATACTCCGCATGGAAGCTTTCCAAATACGGCAGCAAATAATGTTTAAACAGCGAATCGCTTCCGCCGATCCGCAGCACGCCGCTGTCCAAATTTTTGAGTTCGGCCATTTTTTTCTCGGCCAGCGTGATCAAAATTTGGGACTGCTCAATGTAAGAAAATAAAATGGCTCCCTCTTGAGTAAGGGAAACTCCCTTGGAGTTCCGGAAAAACAAGGACAAGCCAAAGCTCTCTTCCAGCTGCTTGATAGCATGGCTGACGCTGGGCTGGGTCAAAAACAGAGTATTGGCGGCCTGCGTCAGGCTTCCGGTTTTCGCGGCCCAGTAAAACACTTTGTACAATTCATAATTGTTCATAGACACGGTCTATAGCTCCTGTCAATAATATTTATTACATGTATGAAGCTGATTTGTATTATATTGGAGTCACGAAAAAGTTACCATAGCTTACCGATTGGAGATCAGGCAACTTCCGTCTGAATAAACAATATACCTCCATGAAGATAAAAAGAAAAGCTATGCTAGGAGGAGAGACAAAATGGAAGCCACCACCTTTGTATTGTTTGGGGCAACTGGAGACTTGGCGAAACGCAAAATATACCCTGCCCTGTTTAATTTGTTCGTAGACGGAAAACTTCCGGATGCCTTTTCCGTGATTGGTCTCGGCCGGAGAGAATGGTCCGATGATATCTTCCGGGCCAACATCGAGCAATCTCTGAGCAGCTTTTCGAGACGAAAAGTAAAAGCTCCGGAAACGCTGAGCCGTTTCCTCGGCATGTTCCGCTACCATGTGCTTAACGTTGATCATAAGCAGGATTATGCAGACTTGCTGCAGATTATCGAGCAGCGGGAGCAGAACCTGAAGCTCGCTCCGAACCGGATCTTTTATCTGTCCGTAGGTCCGGAACTGTTCGAAACGATTGCCACCAACATCGAAGAAAGCGGGCTCGGTACGACCGATGGCTGGAAACGCCTCGTCATTGAGAAACCGTTTGGCCGCGATTTGCAATCTGCCCGTGATTTAAACGCGCTGCTGAACAAATCCTTCACCGAAGAAGAAATCTTCCGGATCGACCACTATCTCGGCAAACCGATGGTGCAAAAGCTGGAAGTTCTTCAGCAAAACAATCCGGTGCTTCAAGCATCCTGGAACAACCGTTACATTTCCAACGTACAGATTACCGCAAGCGAAATCGTCGGCGTGGAGGAAAGAGCCGGTTATTACGACCACTCCGGCGCTTTGAGAGATATGTTCCAGAACCATATGCTGCAGCTGCTTATGATGCTTACCAGCCACCTGCCGCAGGGGGACAGCCCCGATCAAGTGCTTCACCGCAAAAAGCTGGTCATGCAGGCTCTTGAGCCGCTCCTGAAAGAAAGCGTGGGCGCAAGCGTCGTCCGCGGCCAATACCGGGAAGGCAGCATTCTAGGAAAACCCGTTGCCGGCTACACTTCCGAAGCGGGCATTGCCGAAGGTTCGAGAAACGACACGTTCATCGCGGCGAAGCTCGAGATCGACAACGCCTTTTGGCGGGGAATCCCCTTCTACATCCGTACCGGTAAAAGAATGAAAGAGAAATCGACGCGTATCGTGATTGAATTTAAGGAACCGATCAAACAGACAAACGCAAACAAAGACGGAAACCCGAATCTGCTCGTGTTCGAAATCAGCCCGAACGAAGGCATTTATCTGCAGCTCAATACGGACGGCTCCGTGCAAAAACAGGACTTGACGCCAATACTCATCGGCTCGCAAAAAGGCGGAAGCGATGTGCCCGAGGCTTACGAAAATCTCATTTTCGACGCTTTGCGCGGGGACTCCTCCTTCTTTGCCCACTGGGATGAAGTCGAGCTGTCCTGGAAATGGGTACAGCCGATCCTCGATGCCTTCAAGGAAGAGCTTGTTCCGCTTCATTCTTATGAAGCCGGCTCGTATGGCCCCGAAGCGGCTCAAGAGTTGCTGGAAAAAGAAAGCTTCCGTTGGTGGCTTGACACCGAGTCCGAGAAGGAACCCGAAACCAAAGAACAACTTGCTTATCAAATTCTAGACTAAAGCAGCATCCAATTTCAAAAAAAACGGAGGTTTCTCATTATGAAGTTTTTTATCGACACGGCTAATCTGGAAGATATTAAAAAAGCGTACAAAATCGGCGTTTTGTCAGGCGTAACGACAAACCCTTCTCTCGTCGCCAAAGAAGGCGTGAAATTTGAGGACCTGATTGAGGAAATCCTCAAGGCCGTGCCTGAAGTGGAATCCGTTTCGGCCGAAGTGACGCCGGACGCCGTGACCGCCGAGGAAATGATCGCGCAGGCGAACGAACTGATCAAGATCAACAACAACGATCCGCGTATCACCATCAAGCTGCCGATGACACTGGCCGGACTTGAAGCCTGCCGCTACCTTTCCCAAAAAGGCGTGAAAACCAACGTTACTCTGATTTTCACCGTGAACCAGGCGCTGCTCGCCGCCCGCGCCGGAGCAACCTATGTATCGCCGTTCCTCGGCCGCCTGGACGACATCTCCGAAGACGGCGTGCAATTGGTTATAAAAATTGCGGAATTGTTCCGGATTCATAACCTGGGATCGCAAATCATTGCCGCCTCCGTACGGCATCCGGATCATGTGACCCGCGTGGCCTTGGCCGGCGCGCATATCGCCACGATCCCGTTCGGCGTAATCGAACAGCTCACCAAACATCCGTTGACGGATCAAGGACTTGAAAAGTTCGCCGCCGACTGGAAAAAATCGTTTTAATAAGGAAGTTCAAAAAATCATCTTCTATTATACAGAAAATACAGTCGATAGGTTGGAGGTACTTAAAGATGAAGAAACAACAAATCGGGGTTGTCGGCCTGGCCGTTATGGGCAAAAACCTCGCGCTCAATATGGAAAGCAAAGGATTTTCAGTCGCCTTGTATAACCGGTCTTCCGAGAAGACCAAGGAATTGCTCGCCGAAGCGACGGGCAAAAATTTCGTCGGGACCTATAGCATTGAAGAATTTGTGCAAGCGCTGGAAACGCCGCGTAAAATTCTGATCATGGTCAAAGCCGGGAAACCGACCGACGACACGATCAACCAGCTTGTCCCATTCCTCGATCCGGGAGATATCCTGATCGACGGCGGCAACGCGCATTTCCCGGATACGCAGCGCCGAAACAAAGAGCTGGAAGCGAAAGGCTTCCGCTTTATCGGTGCCGGCGTCTCCGGCGGCGAGGAAGGCGCGCTGAAGGGACCGGCCATTATGCCCGGCGGCCAAAAAGACGCTTACGAACTGGTCGAGCCGATTCTGACGGCCATTTCGGCCAAAGTGAACGGCGATCCGTGCTCCACGTACATCGGACCGGACGGCGCAGGACACTACGTAAAAATGGTGCATAACGGGATCGAATACGGCGACATGCAGTTGATCGGTGAAGCGTACCAACTGCTCAAGGACGTGCTGGGTCTTGACACCGACGAGCTTCATGAAATTTTCAGCGAATGGAACAACGGTGAGCTGGACAGCTATTTGATCGAAATCACCGCCGACATATTCGGCAAAAAAGATCCGGCTACCGGCAAACCGATGGTCGATGTCATTCTTGACGCCGCAGGCCAAAAAGGCACCGGGAAATGGACCAGCCAAAGCGCTCTCGACCTTGGCGTTCCGCTGTCCATCATCACGGAATCGGTATTCGCGCGCTTCATCTCCGCAATGAAGGAAGAACGCGTCGCAGCCAGCAAACGGTTAAGCGGCCCTGCGGCAATCGCCTTTGACGGCGACAAGCAGGAATTTGTCGAATCCGTCCGCAAGGCGCTTTACGCCAGCAAAATCGCTTCCTATGCCCAAGGCTTCGCGCAAATGAGACTCGCCTCCGAAGAATACGGCTGGGATTTGCAATACGGCAACATCGCGATGATTTTCCGCGGCGGCTGCATCATCCGCGCCCGCTTCCTGCAAAACATCAAGGATGCTTACGACCGTGACCCGGCGCTTAAAAATCTGCTGCTCGACGATTATTTCAAAAACGTCATCGAGAGCTATCAGGATTCTTGGAGAAAGGTTGTTGCGGCCGCCGTTACCCGGGGCATTCCGGTTCCCGCTTTCTCTTCCGCGCTGGCTTACTACGACAGCTACCGCTCGGAAAGACTGCCGGCCAACCTGCTGCAAGCTCAACGGGACTACTTCGGAGCGCATACCTTCGAACGGGTGGACCAAGAAGGAAGCTTTCACTTCCACTGGTTGGAAGCATAACAGGATCATCCTGCAGGGTGACCGTTCACATAGATGACAAAGCGCCGCGGGATATAAGCTCCCGCGGCGCTTTGTCCATTATCCCCTCCATAGCAGGAACTTCGGCCTCTTTTGTCGAACCCTTACCCTAACACACTTGAGAGGTGACAGAGTTTGAAAAGCATTTTGAAAAACGATTGGGCCCCTTTTTTGGATCCGGAGTTCGAAAAAACCTATTATCTGGAGCTGCGTAAATTCCTTGTGGATGAATATCATTCGAAAACGATTTATCCGGACATGTACGATATTTTTAACGCGTTGCACAACACTTCCTTCGCCGACACCAAAGTTGTTATTCTGGGACAGGACCCGTATCATGGGCCGGGACAAGCCCACGGGATGAGCTTCTCCGTCAAACCGGGAATTAAGCCGCCCCCTTCCCTGCAAAATATGTTCAAGGAGCTGCAGGACGATCTGGGCTGCTATATCCCGAACAACGGCTACTTGGTGCCGTGGGCGCAGCAGGGCGTGCTGCTGCTGAACACGGTGCTGACCGTGCAGGCCGATACGCCAAACTCCCACAAAGATCACGGCTGGGAGAGCTTTACGGATAAAGTAATCGAAACTTTGAACGAAAAACAGGAGCCGGTCGTATTTTTGTTATGGGGAAGCCATGCGCAGAAGAAAGCCGCGCTGATCACGAACCCAAACCACTTCCTGATCAAAACGCCTCATCCGAGCCCGCTCTCCGCTCACCGCGGCTTTTTGGGAAGCAAACCCTTCTCCCGGACCAACCGCTTTTTATCATCGAAGGAGCTGCCGGAAATCGATTGGCAAATTCCGAACATTTAGCTTATTGCAAGATTTCTCCGAAAAAGGTGATCGATTGGAAGCTAAAACCAAAACATTGGCCAAGGCCATTGAGCAAATCGAAACCAACCTCTACGAAGAGCTGAACATAGGCTGGATCGCCAGACTGAGCTTTATCTCGCCCATGCAGCTGTACCGCGACTTTTACAGCATCACCGGCCATTCGGTCAAGGAATATGTCCGTAAGCGGCGCCTGTCCCAGGCGCTGGCTTTGGTCAAGCATTCGAGCCGCAGTCTGGCGGATATCGCTACCGCGTGCGGCTACGGCTCTCAACAGGCCTTTAGCAAAATCGTCAAAGCCGCCATCGGACTAACTCCCCTTGAATATAAAAACGGTGAAAGCCATTTCTATTTCCCTCCTTATAATCACGAGACCCACAGACAAGTCACCGTAACTACAGAGAATATTCCGGAGACTTTGCGCATCCATTACTATCATGAGAGCCTCGCCAATCTGGAAGACCATGCACTGAACGCTTTTTTCTCCCTGCTTCCCGGCTTTAAAGGTCGCATATTCGGAAGAAACGGCGATCAGGCCGGCAGACGTTATTGCTATGAGCTGTATCTTACGGACGTGCAGCCTGACCTCTTTGGGGAAAGCGAGTTTAGCAATCCGGAAATGGTTCCTGCCTTTCAAGAGACCTTTGCGGCGACATTAACGGCGAATCAAGCGGTAGAAATCATGCGTTCCTGGGACTACCTCTATACCGATTGGCTGACCGCCAGCATGTTCGAGCAAGCGGAGCAGGCGTTCTTCGAGGAATATGTGCACCGGCACGGAGTCGTATCCAAAGTCAGGCTGTATTTGCCGATCCGAAAAAAAAGCGGATACGCTAAAATCACGATGGAGGAGCTAAGCGAGTATGTTTTTCTCACGGCGGAAGGAACGGGTCCGCTCGCCGAGGAAAAGGCATCCGAGGAAGTCATCGGCTTTTTGAAGAGGGGGCATCCCCATCTGCTGCGGAGCGCCAATGAGTTTCTCGTTGTGCGCCAAAGCCATTCCGTCCTTTGCGGGATCAGGGTTCCGGGATATTTCTCTATTTCCGAACCTTCGGGACTTAGGCTTCTGAAGCTTGGTGGAACAAGCGGCGCCGTGCTTTACGGAAGCGGCACCGGCGATTTTGCCATGTACGAGAACATATTAACGGGTTGGATGACGGACCACGGAGTTTTAGGAGACGGAACGCCGGCTTTCGGCATATATCAGGCGGACGGCAGCTCCGAAGAAACGACGCTGAAATTATGCCGGATGCTGAAAAATGGTAAAAACGGACAATACCCTTGGCCTATTTTTCAATAGAATGAGTTCATCGAACCATAAATCGCTAAATATGGAGGGAAAACTGTATGAACACGGCCAAAAAGCAAGGCGGAAACCCGGAAAGCTATAGTCCTAAAAAGAACCCGATCATTATGCGCATGGCGGAGGAAGCCGCCAAAATCCTTCCCAAAGAAGTTTTCGTCGAACAAATCAACGATTTTTGCGCCATTGTGGACAAAGCCGAAACCCGAATCGTCGGCATCGGATTGCAGATCACTTACGAAAGCCGCGGATATGGCTTTGGCGGGTATGAATTTGCCAGCAGCAACCTGAACGATTACTGGTTTGCCAAAAAAATCATTTCCGAAGGAGATGCCGCCTTGCTCGCCCAGGTATTGGGCATGGAGCCGCATCAGGCGGAAATCGTCAGCGCCCGGTATGATATCGGCGGCGACGGCAATTACAAGGTTATCGTCGGACTGGAAGTGGACAGCTTTGAAAACCTGCCGCAGCATCTTCCCGAAAACGCCGTCACTCTGACGGTTCCCGCCTGCCGTTACGCGAAGCTGCTCGTCAACGAAAACGGCAAAGAAGGCCGGATTGGTTACGGCGAGCGGATGGAGGCGGATGTCTATTTTGTGGAAGGCTTCCGTAATGACACGAGTTATGTCTACAATGATGCAGGTTATCCGCTGAGCGTCTACGATGAAGCTGCGGACATGTGCGTCAAATACGAACCCGTCAAGGTTCCGGAAAACGAAGCGGAGCGTTACGATTCGCTGAGATTCAAGCCGGTGACTTTGCCCGAAATGTATATCGCTTGCGCCGTTACGCCGCCGGATTCCGAAGAATTCGTGATTACCAAATATTTCGAAATCGAAAGACAAATTTTCGCCGTCAAATCGGCTCAATATTATCTTCACGATTACTATGGATTTCCAATTGATGCGGACGTCGAAGGAAAGTACAGCAGCTGTTTCGGAACCCGGGTGAGCGATTTCGATAACCTGCCCGACTGCGTGGAGCGCATGACTTTGCCGGGAGGACTTTATCTGCATATCACGCAGATAGAATTCAACGGGGATAACCCGTGCATTCCCTACGACGTTGCATTCAACCATCTGGATGAGCTGTATCTTTCCTCGCATTCCGAGTACGAATGCGATTGGAGCCGTAAGGTTATCGCCCGGTTCCGCCAGGCCAACTGCGCGTCGGTATTTGTGCCGATATCCGTTAAGGAGTAAGTTCATCGTTGATAAAATAAAAAAGCGGACCTGCCGGCGGTTTCATCCCCGCTGCAAGGTCCGCCTTTCTTTTTCAGAGACGGGTTCCTAAAACACACTGCGCACCAATCCGCCGTCGATGCGGAGCGCCGAACCGTTGATCGCGGACGAATGCGGGCTGCTTAAGAAAGCTGCTAAATTCGCGATTTCCTCCGGACGGATCAGCCGCTGAATAATCGAGGTCGGACGGTTTTCGGCCATAAATTTCTTCTCGGCCTCTTCGATCGTAAGCTTTTCGTTCGGGTAGAGCGTATTCAGCATCGTCTCCACCCCTTCCGTCAGCGTTGAACCGGGCATCACCGTATTGACGGTTACGCCGGTCCCTTTGGTCAACTCGGCCAGGCTGCGGGACAACGAAAGCTGCATCGTTTTGGTCGCGCTGTAGTGGGCCATCTCCATCGACGGCATGATCGCCGCTTCGCTCGCAATAAAGATGACGCGGCCCGTTCCTCTCTCGATCATTTTCTTCAGATACCGGCGCGTCAGCCGCACACCGCTCATGATGTTCACTTCGAAAAATTTGAACCATTCTTCATCCGGAATTTCAAAATATTCGGCCGGTTCGAAAATGCCCAGGTTGTTGATCAATATATCCACTTCGGGATGCTCGTCCATCATCTTTTGGCAGCCTTCCGACGTGCCCAGATCCGCCGCGGCAGCCAGCAGTGCCGCCTCCGGGATTTCCACGCGGATTTCCTCCATCGCTTGGAGAACCTTTTCTTGAGTTCGTCCGTTAACTATAACCGTGGCGCCTTCCGCCGCGAGCGCGGCGGCAATCGCTTTGCCGATCCCCGCCGTGGACCCGGTCACGAGCGCCATTTTCCCCTCCAAATGCAAATTCACAAAAATCCCTCCTGATATCTTGATAATTATGTTATTATGCTCCTGTCACGCCATAATGAACAGTAAGCACTTTGAAGTAATATAGGCACTTTCAAGTGCCTGAAAGCCGAAGGGCCCCATGAGTCTTTGCCAATCGATAAGGAGGAAGCGGGTATGAAAAACAGCGCCAATTTGATCACGCTTGCCAGAATTCCATTAGCGCTGCTGATGATTTATTTTATGAAGTATCCGCCCGTTTTTGTTGTCATTTACGCGTTATGCGGGTTAAGCGACGCCCTGGACGGAGTGGTCGCGCGCAAGACAGGCACGGAAAGCGCCGTCGGTGCAAGACTGGACTCCGCCGCGGATGTAATGATGTTCGGCGCCATTGCCGTCGTATTGTTCGTCTGGACCGGCGACGGATTCAACAAGGTTGGGCCTTACCTGCTCATCGCCATCCTCATTCGTCTGGCCAACTTCCTGATCGCCGCCTGCAAATACCGTTCGTTCGCCAGCATTCATACCTGGGGAAACAAAATAACGGGACTGCTCGTATTCTTAAGCCCTTTGTTTATTTTGGCAATACAAAACGCCGCCGTTGTTCTGATTCTGGTCTGTATCGTTTCCTGCCTGACGGCCCTGGAAGAAACATTGATTCACTGCACTTCGAGCAGCCTTGATTTGAACCGGCGAAGCCTGTTCGCCCCAACAAGCCGTGACTGATGAAACAATCGCTTCGTCATTTTTATTCCCGCATTTCGTCCGCCAGCGAAACCAGCTTGTTCACCGTATTCCAGTTGCGCACGGTAGCAGGGACGCCGAGCTTGGGCAGATTGTTCCCCAGCTTGGAATTGCGAATGCTGTCCGAGAACAGCAGATACACATCGCGCCCGACGATCCGAAATTGGTCGGCTTCCGTAGCGTAGGCGCTGAGGCGATCCACCGCTTCCGGCAAGGGCTTGTCACGCAAGAACGCGACATGAAGACTCTCCCCTACGGCCGAAGCTTGCGCCGATGCCACCTCCTCATCCGTAAACGGACAAAGCCGGGCAGCCGAATGCAGCTCCTTGCCCTCCCTTAACACCACCGGTATGTCCAAACCAAAATCCGTCCGGATAGCCGCTTCCATAGTTTCGCGCAGGGAAATCTCCTCTTCCTCCGACTCAAACAAAACATTGCCGCTTTGAATGTAAGTCTGTACCCGTTTAAAGCCTTTTTCCGTCAATGTCCGCCTTAACTCCGCCATATTGACCTTGTTTTTGCCGCCTACATTAATGCCCCTAAGCAGCGCTGCGTAAATTCCCATCATACCGTCCCCTTCGCAGAAGTCACATATCTCTAATATATACCATATCCGTCCTTCAACCGTAATGCCGATGACGGTGGGATCAGGAATTACCCCAAGTGCCACAGTAACAGAAGCCCATTTTTTGCATAGTGTATAAATAAAGAAACCTGTTGCACGAAAGGGGAATACTCCATTGTTCAATTATTACTATCGTCAGTGTCCTGCGGAACATTTCGCATATACGATTCAAACGGGAGATACGCTGTATCAAATCGCCTATCGGCTGGAAACCACCGTTTCACGAATTCTCGCGGCCAATCCCGGCACCGATCCGAACAATTTGCTCGTGGGTCAAACGCTGTGCATTCCCGCATGTCCGCCCAATCATTTTTCCAAAATCATCGAACCCGGCGATACGCTGTACCATATCGCGCAAACGAACGGCGTAACCGTGGCAAGCATTATGGAAGCGAACCCCGGGGTCGATCCGAACTCGCTTCGCGTAGGACAGCGGATCTGCATCCCGCAATCCCAACCCGGCGGAGGAGCCGCGGATGCAGCCGGACTGCGCGAAACGATAACCGCCATGCAAAGCGACATCAACATGCTTAAGGCGGAAAGCAGCGTACAGCAAACCGATGAATCCAATTACGGCACCTCGACGCAAACGACGCGCGTGGTCAGCGTAACCAACCAGGAAATTCGCTTCGAAGCCGCGCCCGCAACCTTTTCGGGAAATTTCCGGGGCCATTATTCGGGCGGGAGAAGTTATCCGTACGTGATCGATGCCTCCATGGGCGGCCGGCGCACCATCACGGTCAAGGACAATTTTGGCGTATGGCATTCGTTTAATTATCGGGAAGAAATCGCGCAATGACGGCGCAGCGGTTATAATAGGCAGAGGGCTGAGAGTTCGGCTCTCTGTTTTTATTTTCGAATGAGATAAACCGAGGTGCTTTTGATGTCAACTAACGCCAATAACTCCGCAGCAGCGAATTTGTTCGCGGAATATGACCATATTTTTATCTGCCCGATCTGCTCAAGTCCAATAAAGGCCGACTCCTCGCGAAGCCTGATTTGCGAAAACCGTCACTGCTTCGATTTGGCCAAGCAGGGTTATGTGAACCTGCTGCCGCATCCGCCGAAGCCGACCAAGTACGATAAGCGTCTGTTCGAGTCGCGCAAAAAGATGCATGAGGGCGGTTTTTTTGACCCGTTGATCTCGGCGCTCTCCGAAATTGTCTCTAGTCAGCTGGCCTCATTCTCTTCCGAGGAAACCATCCGTATTCTTGACGCGGGTTGCGGCGAAGGCTCCCATCTGACCGCCCTTCTGCAAAAAGTTGGCCCAGCAGCCCCATGCGCGCTACTGGGCATCGGTCTTGATATTTCCAAGGAAGGCGTCCTAATCGCCGCCAAAGAAGCCGCTGCAGCCGCTAGAGTGCGGGAAGCCGCAAACGAACCCTCAGCCGCAGCCAATACCCTCTGGTGTGTAGCCGATTTGGCCAAATGCCCTGTCGCGGGCAGACAGGCCCATTTCATTCTCAACATTCTGTCGCCCTCGAATTACACCGAGTTCAAGCGTCTGCTCCCTGACGGCGGATTCGTTGTAAAAGTCGTCCCAGAAAGGGAGTATCTTCATCCATTAAGGGAAATGTTTTACGACCGGACGGATAAAGAGATATACTCAAATACCCGTAGTACTGAGCTGTTTTCCCAGCATTTCAAGCTGGTTTCCTCCAAGCGGGTGCAGTATTCCATCACCTTGAAGCAACCGGACATCGAGCACCTGGTGCACATGACCCCGCTGCTGTGGGGAATTCCGGAGGAACGCCTTGACGAGCTTTTGAGCCTGCCGGAACTCACGGTTAAATTCGATTATCTGGTTTTGGTCGGGGAAAAAGGCTCCGGCGAGCATGACGGAATAACAGTCTGAATATAGTGAAGAGGCGCCGGTTTGGCGCCTCTTTTCATTTATGCAATACGCATGGTGAATTGACAGCCAAAGCATATTAGATTATTATCTAATTAAATTAACATCAAATTAGATTTACGGCTAAAATCCTGCTGTGAGGTGGTATTTGTACGATGGAAGATCAACAAGTAAAAATAAAGGAACGCGTAGTGCGGAATTTTTTCACCCAGGATGGGAGGCTCAGGTATTGGCCGGTTCAGCTCAAGAAAAAGCTGATCGTGCTGGAACATCTCGTCTCCATGCTTGACCCGGAGCGAACGTATACCGAAATGGAGATCAATGCCTTTGTACGGCGTTATGACGAGGATTACGCCACGCTCCGCCGCGAATTTATCATCCACGAGTTCATGAGCCGGGAAAACGAAATTTACACGGTGAATCCGCCGGAGAAATGGCACGATTGGCGCGTGCTTGGTTATTGATAACGAAGAATCGGATTTTCACGGGCCAAGGATGCAAGGAACTGCGTTTTTTTCCGGCCGGAATGGGCATAAAAATAGGGTACACCCAGACATGTCGGGAGGCTCTTCTATGAAACTGACGCCGGAACAGCGAATCCAGCTGCATGAGTTCAACAATTTGACCAAAACCCTGAGCTTTAATATGTACGATGTGTGCTACACTCGGACTAAACAGGAACGCGAAGCTTATATCGCTTATGTCGACGAGCAGTACAATTCCGACCGGCTTGCCGGCATTTTGCGCACGGTGTCCGATATCATTGGGGCCCACGTTTTGAATATCGCCAGACAGGATTACGTTCCCCAAGGGGCCAGCGTCACCATGCTCGTCTCCGAAGGTCCCGTGGTCGAGGTTCCAACCGAATCTTTCGACGAATCCCCCGGGCCGCTGCCCGAGTCCGTGGTCATGCAGCTCGACAAAAGCCACATCACCGTACACACGTACCCCGAATATGACCCGAACGAAGGCATCAGCACATTCCGGGCGGATATCGACGTCTCCACTTGCGGGGAAATTTCTCCGCTCAAAGCGCTGAATTATCTCATTCATTCTTTCGACACCGACATTATGACGATCGATTACCGCGTCCGCGGCTTCACCCGCGATATCAGCGGGCATAAGCTGTTCATCGACCATGACATCAGCTCCATCCAAAACTACATTCCGGCGCAAGTGATCAAGCGTTATCAAATGATCGACGTAAACGTGTATCAGGAGCATATTTTCCACACCAAATGCAAGCTGAAAGAGTTCGACCTGAACAACTATTTGTTCGGATATACCATGGACCAGTTGAACGACGAGGAGCAAAAAGAGATTACGGCAAGGCTGGTTACCGAGATGGATGAAATTTTTTACGGTAAAAATATCTCCGCCGGTTCCCTTGACGACAGAACATAGACGGGATCGCTGCCTTGCGGCGTAATGCTTGCCCGGTGGACTTAAAAAGTAAGAAGCTGCCCTAAGCCATATTGCTCGGCAAGGACAACTCCCATAAAGAGTGTTTTCATAACAGTGCGTTTAAAAAAGTTGTATGAAGTGCAAAATTTTCTGCTGTTTACGGTAGTCCGCGGCAGTAATGTTGTACGGGATACAACATTTCCAGTAATTTACGGCCAAATTCGTCCTTCAGGCGTAAAAATGCTGCTATTTTTACAACATTTTGGTGATATCCCCTAGTTTCCATTGAGAATGTTGCAAAAAATGCAAGATTCCCCCGCTCTTTGATGTTCTGCTCTTATGTGCTCTTATCCTGCTCTTATCCTGCTCTTATCCTGCTCTTATCCTGCTCTTTTCGTGTGCTCATCGCGCCAAACTGCGCCGAATGAGCCGCTTTCCCCTACGCGTCAGATATCATCCGAAGTGCTCCTTACACTCTGCTCGCAAGGGGGACGTCTCCACACTCATTTTCCGCCTTACTCGTTCAGCGCCGTCTTCAGCGATTCCAGGTTTTGGCGCATCAGACCCAGATAATCGAGGTGATTAGCCTCATCCTCAGCGGTAAGTCCTTCGATCGGATTCAGCACCGCCGCTTTGGCGCCGATCTCCTTGGCGATCGTGTCCGCTACCTTGGAGGAGACGAGCGTTTCGAAGAAAATCGTTTTGACTTGGTGCTCCTTCGCAAACTTCACCACTTCCGCCATTTGCTCGGCGGACGGCTCCTGTTCGGGCGACAGTCCCGCGATCGGCACTTGCGTCAGCCCGTATTGCTTGGCAAGATAGCCAAAAGCAGCATGCTGCGTGATGAAATCCTTCCGCTTCGGATTAGCGAGTTCATCGGCGAATTCCTTATCGAGCTGCTCCAGCTTGGCAACATAAGCGTCCGCATTTTGCTTGAACGCCTCAGCATGCTCCGGTGCCGCTTCCGACAGTCCCGCTTCGATGTGGCGGACCTCCTCGATCGCGAGCTTAGGGGCCAGCCATACATGAGGGTCCAGCCCGCTATGTTCCTCGCCGCTGCCTTCCGCGGCCTCCCCATCATGCTCCTCTTCTTCCTCCACGCCTTCCATCAGTTCCAGCCCTTGGCTTGCCTCAACCGTGACCAGCTTACCGCCGTCGGCGACGGCCGATTTCACCTGATCGATCCATCCTTCCATCCCGGCGCCGTTGTAGACCAGCACATCGGAATCGGCGATTTTGCGGATGTCCTGCGGCGTCGGCTCCCAATCATGAGGTTCGACGCCGGCCGGGATCAGCGTTTCCACGTCGGCCAAATCTCCGGCCACATTTTTGGTGAATTCGTACATCGGGTAAAAGCTGACCTGAATGTTCAGCTTACTGTCCTTCGCCGCGCCATCCCCCGCGCCGGCTTGATTGGCGCCGTCCGAAGCATTAGCGGGGGAATTCGCTCCCGCGTTCGACGATGCGCTGCCGCTGTTTCCATTGGCTCCGCAGCCCGCCAGAACCAGAATCAAACTAAACAATAAAACGAGAACTACTTGCCTTTTTAACCTCATTTTCTCCACTCTCCTTTGAATATGAAAAAACAGCAGATCCTTTTCTCCGGCCAAGCCGAAGCCGAGCCTTTTGAAACGTGATGCCGATGAGCAGAAACAGCAGCAAAATCAGCGCTATCGTTCCCCCCGGCGGCGTATTAACGTAATACGAAGCGGTCAAGCCGCTGAAAATCCCCGCCAGTCCAAGCAGGACGGACAGCATAACCGCTGACGCGAACCCTTTGGCCAGGCGCAGCGACAGCGAAGCGGGCAGCACCATTAACGAAGACACCAGCAGCACGCCGACGACCGGCATCGCCGCCGCCACCGTCATGCCGGTGAACACGGCAAACGAGAACGACAGCCATCTCACCGGAACACCGCCGATCTGCGCGGTTTCTTCATCGAAGGTCAGGCTGTACAGCGGTCTTTTCAAAGCCCAGAAATAGACCGCGCCGATCACCGCCACACCTCCCATGAGCCATAACTGCGTATCGCTGACGGCGACGATCGATCCGAACAGATAAGCGCTGAAGCTTTTGCTGAGATTGCTGCGAAGACTCATCAGGACAACGGCCAGCGCGAGTCCCGAGGTCATGATGATCGCAACCGGAACCTCGCTGTACGTCCGGTATGTACGCCGAAGCTGCTCGATCAGCAGCCCGCCGATCACCGCCACGATAAATCCGGACAGGGACGGGTTCCAGTGCAGCACCGAGCCGAGCGCCACCCCGGCAAGCGAAACATGCGAAAGCGTATCGGCCATCAACGCCTGGCGCCGCAGCATCAGATACACCCCCAGCACCGGCGCGATTACTCCGATAAAAGCTCCGGCCCAAAACGCACGCTGCATGAACTCGTACTCAAACATTTCCACTCCTCGCTTTCTTTTTGCTCAAGCGTGATGATGCGGTCCAGGAATTCTCCCGTCTCCTCAAGCCCGTGGGTCACCATGATCACCGTCATGCCGTGTGAAGTAACGTAATGGCGCATCAGCCGGTAAAATCCTTGTCTGCTCTCTTGGTCCATTCCCGCCGTGGGCTCATCCAAGACCAGCACTTCAGGCTGACCTGCCAGTGCTCTGGCGATGCAGATCCGTTGCTTCTGCCCTCCTGACAGTTCGCCGATTTTATGATGGCGATATTCCCACATGCCGACCTGCTTCAAACTTTTCTCGACAATCGCATCCTGTTCCGGCGTGAACCTTTTGAACAGGCCCAAGCGGGGATAACAGCCCGATTTGACCAATTCCAGCACATGACTCGGAAACCCGCTATTGAAAGAGGACACCTGCTGTGGAACGTATCCGATGCTCAGCTTCCGGCCGCTCAGCTCTTCCTCGTGAATGCTCACCGTCCCGCTCCAGGGCTTCAGCAGCCCCAGCATCAGCTTCAGCAGCGTCGTTTTGGCCGCGCCGTTAGGCCCCGTGATTCCGATGAATTCTCCGGTATGAATCTCCAGCGTAATTCCGTGCAGAACGGGAACGTCTCCGTATCCAAACACCACATTTTCCATGGAAGATAAAATCATGCAGAACCCTTCTTTTCGTTATGCGTAATGATTACGATTAATAAAGGTAACAATTCAGCCTTTATCTCGTTTCCCGGTGAATCGTATATTTGCGCAGTCTCGGAGAATATTTCCGCAGTTCCAGCCGCTCCGGATGTGTTTTCTTATTTTTGGTCGTCGTATAGTTCCGGTCTCCGCATTCCGTACATGCCAAAGTAATGACTACCCGCATTTGAACAGCCTCCTTTTCGAATTAACCCCAGTTAACCTCTTCTTCCGTAACCCACGGCAGTGGATTGTGAAAAGACGACCAGTCCGCGGCGAGCTCCTGGTCCGTCAGCAAACATTCATCCAAAAGCGCCTCGATTTCGGGGCGGTTCATATCGACCCCGATGAAGACAAGTTCATTCATGCGGTCTCCCCAGGTTTCATCCCACTTCTCCAGCACTTCAGGCTCATTTTCAAAGACATCGCTCCGCTGATCCTCCGGCATCGTCGCCAGCCAATAGCCGGCCGGTCCGAACTGGATCGACGGTCCCGCCTGGCTCAAGCTTGCCGCCAGATCCGGCTGCACCGCCACCCAGGCAAGCCCCTTCGCTCTAACCACCTCTTCCGGCCATTCCGTCATGAACCGGGCGAGCCGCTCCGGATGGAAGGGTCTCACTCGACGGTACACGAACGAGCTGATTCCGTACTCTTCCGTCTCCGGCGTATGGTTCTCTTGCTCAAGCTCCCGGATCCAACCCGCGGACATGCTCGCTTTTTCAAAATCAAACAGTCCGGTGTTCAGGATGGCCTCCGGCTCCACCTCGGCGTTTACCGCCCTGATGATTTTGGAGGTCGGCTGCAGCTTGCGCAGCACGCCCTCAAGCTGATTCAGCTCTTCCTCCTCCACCAGGTCGCATTTATTCAGAATCAGAACATCGCAGGTTTCAATCTGGTCGATCAGCAGATCCACAACATCCCGGGTGTCCTGCTCTCCCGTTGCCTGTCCCCGTTCCAGCAAGCTCTCGCCGGAAGAAAAATCATGCCAGAATCTGAAGGCGTCCACCACCGTTACCATGCAGTCAAGTCTGGCCAATGAAGTCAAATCGATGCCGGTGTCCGGATCCTCGTACGAAAAGGTTTGTGCGATCGGAACCGGCTCGCTGATCCCGGTTGATTCGATCAAGATATAGTCGAAGCGGCCTTCCGCGGCCAGCTTTTGAACTTCACGGAGCAGATCATCGCGAAGCGTGCAGCAGATGCAGCCGTTGGACAGCTCCACCAGCTTCTCTTCCGTACGCGACAGATTGGCTCCGGAGCCCACCAGCTCGGCGTCGATGTTGATTTCGCTCATGTCATTGACGATAACAGCGACCTTCATCCCTTTGCGATTGCTTAAAATGTGATTCAGCAGCGTCGTTTTGCCGGAACCGAGATATCCGCATAATACGGTGACCGGTATTTTGTTTACACTCAAGCTTTCAAGCTCCTTTCCCGCCTGTCCTTTTTCATAATCGTAATTATTACGATTAACTTTCCATACTATAAGCCCTGTTCGTTGGGTTTGTCAAACCATAATTCGGACTGCTCCTCTCGTTTTGGTTCTGAAACGCCGCCGAGCTTAATAGTAATTATTATGATTAACCAAGCCTGCCAAGCTTTTCAAGGCCCGATATTTTGTCCACTAAGGAGTAAAAAATGAACAAACCAACGATTAGCCGCCAACTTCCGATACTGGTCCCCGCCGCCTTTGCGCTTGCTTGTCTGACGGTCCTTATCCCTTCTATGATGAAAAAACTCCCCGTCGATGCCGTGCAAACATTCAAAATCAACTTTATCGGCATTTTGCTCGAAGCCCTGCCGTTTATCCTGGTCGGAGCCCTGCTCTCCTCCCTGCTGCATCTGTTCGTCTCAGACGAAATGCTGCGACGCTGGATACCGAAGAATCCCGTTCTCGGCATTTTGTTCGCTTGCGTGCTTGGCCTTGTTTTTCCGGTATGTGAATGCGGCATGATTCCTTTGATCCGCAGGCTGATCCAAAAAGGAATGCCGGTCTACATTGCGGTCGTGTTCATTCTATCGGGCCCTGTACTGAATCCGGTCGTTTTCAGCGCGACCTACCTGGCTTTCCGCCTGTATCCGCAGATGCTTTACGCCCGGATGGGACTGGCCTTCGCGGTGTCGGCGGCCATAGGCGCGATCATCTACGTTACCTGGAAGGATCAGCCGCTCAAGCTGACTTTCTCCGGCGCGGGGATGCGGCGGCATCAAGAGGAGCACGAGGGCGGTAAAATCGCCGCCGTGTTCGTTCACGCCGCGGACGAAGTGTTCGAAATGGGGAAATACCTGATCGTCGGCTGCATTTTAACCGCGGGCATTCAGACGTTTGTGGCTAAAGAAAATCTCGCCGCCATCGGCAGCGGTACCTTTAGCTCGTACGTCTTTATGATGGGCTTCGCTTATGTGCTGTCGCTCTGCTCCACATCGGACGCCTTCGTGGCCTCGACGTTTTTGCATACCTTTTCGGCCGGCTCGCTGCTTGCTTTTCTCGTCTTCGGGCCGATGCTCGATTTCAAGAACACCTTGATGCTGCTGTCCGTGTTTAAAACCAAATTCGTTGTTTATTTGGCGTTTCTGATCTGCACCATCGTGTTTATCGGCGCCGTGGCGGCCGACAAGCTGTTTTTGCCGGGCATAAGCTAAATATTCATTTCGTCAGGAGGTGACTTTCTTAGAATGAACCATCCCCGCGTCATCCGCGCGCATTATTTTGTCAGATCGGTCGTTCTGTTCGGCTTTTCCGTTTACATCGAGCATTTGTCTCGTTCCGGAGCGTTGTCCTACTATACGGCTCCCCGGATGGCTCCCTACATTCACTATAGCTCGATTCCCCTGGCTATCATGGCGCTTTGCCTAGCCTATCAGGCCTTGCTCCGCAAAGGGCAGACGCTGTGCGACTGCGAACGTCCTCTCTCCGTTTCCATGTGGAAAAACGCCGTCGTTTACGGGCTGTTCCTGTTTCCGCTGTCGCTGGGCATTCTGCTCCCCGATCAGGCCCTGGGCAGCGCGGCGGCCGCGCAAAAGGGCATGAACTTATCCTCGCCCCTGCTCACCTCCGAGCAGCTGAATCAAGTCTTCAAGGCCCCGGACAAGTATAATACCGAATTCGCGGAGCTGGCCAAACGGCTTTATCCTGAGGAGGTCATCGATGTGAAGCCGGAGATTTTTTCGGAAACGATCGGGGCGATGGAGCTGTTCAAAAGGCAATTTCAGGGGAAAGCCGTTAAATTAAGCGGCTTTGTCTATCATGATCCCGCAATGGCGCTGAAGGATAATGAGTTTGTGCTGGGAAGGTTTCTCGTTTTGTGCTGTACGGCGGATGCCGCTCCTTTTGGCGTGGTTATTACCTCCGGGGAGCCGCTTTCCGAAATTCGTGAGGATGCCTGGATCGAGGTGGAAGGGACGCTTAAGACGCAAACGTTAAAAGGACAAGAAATTATCACGGTCGCCGCGCGGCAAATCCGGAAAATTCCTCGTCCTGTTACGCCTTACGTATATCCGAGTGAAGATTCGGTGCGATTTTTCGACGAACACCAATTGGGCGGTTAGGTTAGGTTAGGTCTGGCCCTTCCTAGTGGACATAAAAATCAACGCCGTCCGGATTCGGTTCCTCCGTCCCGCCTTTTTTGACGACTTCCACGTAAATATGGTGCGGGGCGCAGATGATTACCTCATTCGGCTTCGAAATAAAGCCCATTTTCACCCCGATTTTTTTGGGAGAATCGGAATAAACCATCTCGATCCCGTGGTTGTATACCTTTAGAATATCGTGTCCGTATTTCGTCTTCATGTCGATGGTTTGGTCTTCTTCCCCATTGAGGGAAACCGTTTTGTACGGTCTGCCGTCCAGCGTAATCACGGCGCTCAGCGTCGCGGGGTTATAGGTGCGATTGTCTTCATAAAAATGCTTGAACAAAAGTCCGCCTACACCCGCCAGCAGCAAGACCAATATCAGTATGATGTCTCCGCGTCTAAGTTTAAACATAAATCTCCTTTATCCTGCTGATATATTCTAACCGTAGAACTTACGAATAGATATCATGTTAAAAATATATTTTCGATTTGTCAACTAAGTGAGGAGGTATCCTTTATGAATCCGCCCGCAAAAGTACCCGTTATCATCCTTAGCGGATTTTTGGGCAGCGGGAAAACGACCCTGCTGCTGCGGCTCCTGACCGAGTCGGCAAGACTTGGCCTTACCCCCGCCGTATTAATGAATGAGCTTGGGGAGCGCGATTTTGACGGCGAGCTGGCCGTCCGTTCATCGGCTATTCCCTTTGAAGTGGAAAAGCTGCTGGACGGATGCATCTGCTGCACCAAAAAAAGCGAGATCAAAGGCGCCATATCGAGACTGCTCTTAAGTCGTCCCGACTGCTTGCTCATTGAGCTCACCGGGGTGGCTAACCCGGAGGAAATCGCCGAGGAGCTCGCAGAACCGGAATTGATCGGGGCGGTATACCTCCACAGGGTTATTACCCTGATAGACGCCGAGCATGCGCTGGAATACAACAGCATTTTCGCTTCCGACAAACAGCTTGTAACAACGCTGCGCAGCCAAATCTCCGCCGCCGACGAGCTGATTGTCAACAAAGTCGATTTGGTCGGCACGGCTCAAAAAACCAAAGTCACGGAAATGACGGGCAAATACAACGACATGGCGAGAATTCATTACGCCGTTAACGCGGATATTTCTTTGTCTCATTTATTTGCCGGTATACGGCGGCATGAGCGGATTGCCCGTACCCCAATTCATGGATCCGTCGCCTCCGCTTCCGTTTCAACACGGACAAACTTCTCCCCCTTCCATGTAGTCTCCGGCGCTCACGGGTCTATGGATCACTCCCAAGCTTCGGGCACGCAACCGACTTCTTTCAGCCGGATCGGAACGATCAGCTTGCCGCAGACAAAGCCCTTTTCGATCTCGCCGGGCAAGCTGGAACGGTTCATCAAGCAGCAAGGACCAAACCTGCTCCGGGCCAAAGGATATGTTCGTTTCGCCGATACAGCTCAGCCGTATTCCGTCCAATTCGCCGGCAAACGCTTTAACTGGGAGCCTGTCAGCCATGAAGGACCCTTCTATCTCGTGTTGATCGGTTATCGGTTGGATGCGGAAGAAATCGCTAAAGCATGGTCTCTTTTTCAGTAAACCTTGCGGTTCATGGTTCTCCCCCCCCGTATGACCGATGTCGCTTTCATCCCCTAATCATTTCCAATATAATGAAAATATAATGTCGGATTACGGGGGAATGAGTAATGAGTACGCTGATCGTTTTTGCTGGAAAATACGGAAGTACGGAGAAATGCGTCAAAGAACTGGCTGCGCAAATCAAAGACCCGGTAGAAATTGTCGATTTGCAGCAGAATCAAGTGCCTGACCTCTCCTCTTTTGACAGCGTTATCATCGGAGGATCGATTTACTTCGGTCAATTTCAGAAGACCTGCAAACAGTTCTGCACGAACCATTTGGATGAGTTAAAACGCAAAAAGCTGGGCCTGTTTATCTGCTGCGGAAACTATGACCATACGGAACAGTTCATGACGGCCGCCTTTCCGTCCGAGCTGCTGCTGCACGCCACAGCCAAAGCAGGATTCGGCGGAGAGCTGCAGATGGACAAAATGTCTCTGCTCGATAAAATCGTGACCAAACTCATTACGCGATCGGGGCAAAAAGAAGGAAAACCGCTGCCAGAGCTCCGTCTCGACAACGTTGCGGCTTTTTCGGATACGATGAACATGCAGGTCGTCTAGAACCGGAAGCTGCACCTTAATTTAAAACAAGGCCGTTCCCCGCTGCGCCTAAGCAGTCGGGGACGGCCTTGTTCTTAGCTTACCCGGTTTATTGCTTTTGATTTTGGCTCAATACCAAATTGACGAGAATATCCAGCTGTTTTTCCAGATTCAGCCCGTCAACCATCCAGAATTCCTTGTAGTTCAGCAAGTACACGTGATTGTTCTTCACGGCCGGAATGTTCTTCCATACCGGTCCGTTCATGACTTCCTTGGCCCGCTCGGCTCCGCCGTCCGGCTCATAAACCGTCACGAACATGTGGTCCGCCGCATATTCCGGCAGCACCTCAAGCGAGACATCGGCCCCCGTTCCCGGGAATACTTCCTTCTCGATTTTCTCCAGCGGCTTCAGACCGAACATTTCAAACAAGTTATAGCCGGCGTCTCTCGTTTTCGGCCATACCCAGAAGTTTTTGGCCCAAATCGAGTAACTGCCAACCGTTTCATCAGGGCCGATGACTTCCTTCAGCTTCGCCTTGGCTTCTTCCGCTTTTTGCTTGTATTCACTGATAAAGTCCTCCGCCTGCTGCTCCCGGCCCAGCATAGCGCCAACCGTCTTGACCTCTTCAAGCGGGTCGATGCCCTCCCAGCCGGCCGTGGCCAGCGTTACGACCGGAGCGATTTTTTTCAGTTGCTCCACGGTTTCCGCAGGCAAATACGACGGCACGATGATGAGATCGGGCTGAAGCGCGAGCACCTTCTCTACGGAAACGTCGCCTACGCTCTCTACGCCTTCCAGTTCCTTTTGCAGCAGCACCGAGTTGTCGAGCGCCAGCGAACCGGCTCCCACCGGCTTCACGCCCAGCGCCAATAAATCCCCCAGATGCGTAATCGATACGATCCGCTGCGGATCCGTCGGAATCTCAACTTCTTCTCCTTTAAAATCTTTATAGAGTTTGGTAGAGGCTTGTCCTTCCTTGGCGGTGTTGTTCTCGGCCTGCACGTTGTTCGTTGTGGACGGAGCAACGTTGTTCGATGCCGCGTTGTTCGAGGCGGTGTTTCCGTTTTGACCGCAGGCGGCCAGCAAACCGGTAAGCAGCACTACCGCTGCCAAAGTCCTAAGGCGATGCTTAAAAGCTGTCATGATATCAGTACCCTCCATTTATTCTAATTGATAATGATAATCATTATACATTGAACTCCCGGTTTCAGCAACCAACTTCACCAAGAATGGAGGATCCGATTTGTCCGTTATCAGCCTGGAAACTACAAAAGCGGCCCCCTGCCATCATCGATGACGTTGGGGCCGCCTCCATACAAATCTTTAATGCTTCAATTCTTATTTGCGTTCGATTGTAATCCAGCCTTCGGCATCAATGTTCACCGTAGCGCCCAGCGACTGTACGATAAAGCGGAGCGGCACATAAGTCGAACCGTCCGTATGAACGAATACCGGCTGAGGCAGAGCTACCGTCTTGCCGTCGACCGCAGCTTGCTTCGAGCCGAGCGTCAGAACAATCTTTTTGCCCGTAATGTCGTCGGTAATAACGTATTGCTTGGATCCGCCATTCCACTGGATATCGGCGTCCAATTGATCCGAAATATAGCGAAGCGGCACGAACTTGGTGTTGTTTTTGGTGATCACCTTGTAATAGTCGCTTTGCGAATCCAGCACGAAATTCTTGTGACCGATATTCAAATCGTCTCTCAGCACTTTATCCAGCGCCGGCACTGCTGCAAAATTGCGCAAAATTTGGCCTGGAGTAAGCTCGCCGTTCGTCACGTCGAGCACGCCTGCGGAAGTGTCGACTTTGTCGGTCGTTACCGTTCCGCCCACGTTCCAAAGTTCGCTTTCGCTGTGAAGCTTAATGGCCTTCAGCGGGAAGTCCGGAGTTGCCGGAAGGGCTACGTTCAGATCCACTTTTTGCTTGCGAACGTTCAGCTTGCCGTCGAAATAAAAGTCCAGCTTAAGCGTTGTATCTTTCCCCAGCACCGTGGAAAGCTCCGGCGTGGAGGCGAACAGCGTTTTCACTTGCTCATCGTAGCCGCTCAGAAGTTCATCCAAGCCTTGTTTGATTTCCGTGTACAATTCCTCGACCACGGCATCCTTCGATTCCGCAAGGGCTTCGGGAGTCAAGCTTTCGTCCGGAGCGGTTCCGGTCAACACGCTAAGGAGCGGGTAGAACGACTCGTAAAACGTCCCGATCAGATCTTTCAAGCCCTGTTCATCTTGCGAAGCGTTCGTGAGGAATGGTTTCACCAAACCTACCAGCTCGTCGCCGCGGATTTCGGCATGCAGATTCGTCAAGTTCAACGACTCGCCGTTCACTTGCTCCTGCGACTGTTTTACGGAGATATTCGACGGATTCGGCATGTGTTTGAAAACGAATTCCGATGCTTTCAGCGAGAAGTTCTGCGCATCCGCTTCATATTTCTTCGTATCGGAGATACCCGGAATCGAAGTATCCAGCGATATGTACAGCGGCTGCTTCGCCCCTTCTACTTGCAGCGCCAGTCCCTTCTCGTCCATCGACAGCAGGAACGGAATTTTGTTGCCTTGGAAACCGACGGAGCCCTTAACGGACGCGGTACGGCTATCCTGGGTTTTGGCGCTGTCAATTGTAAGCGATAAGGAATTGATCAGTTCGATGGCCGCCTTGTCTTCCGGGGTCAAAGTCCCTTCTCCCGGCACAAGCTCAACGGTCAAGGTTTGTTTGGATTCCGAGGATACGGGTTTTACGCTCCCCGCAATCACCTTGCCGACGTCAAATCCGCCTACGGCCTGACAGCCCGTAAGCGCCACCAGCAATAGAATCAGGGGTAGTGCCAACCATTTCTTTCTTTTCACTTTTTTCCCTCCTTCATTGAACTAGCTATATTATCGGTTACCTGACACGGTTTTGTAAACAAAATGTTAATTGCAAAAACAGTGTAAGATCCGCGTCAAAAATTACGCATTCAAGGCCGCTTACACCATAGGCTAAATGTGTTATAATGTAACTTGTGCCCGGCGGCTATCGGCCGGTCATCCAATTGAAGAAGATCCATGCCAAGCTTCGGCCGCATGGGAGAGGTTCGTGAACTCCCTCTATAAAAAACTATATACGCCCTCCTTTTAGGGGGTGTTCTTTGGATTTAACGAGGACATCCGCTTCCAAACGGGGCTTGTTTTTTTGTGGCAAGTTCAAGAACTCTCTTTCTTCTAAATGAAACGAAAGGCGGCAGCCTTACGGTTTCACCATTCCAAGAAGACGGAGGGTTTTTTATGTTAAAAGACGAAAAAGCGGTCGTCGTTTTCAGCGGCGGCCAGGATAGCACCACCTGCCTGTTCTGGGCAATGAAGCAGTTCCGGGAAGTTGAAGCCGTCACTTTCGACTATGGACAGCGGCACCGGCTGGAGATCGAATGCGCCAAATCGATTGCCGACGAGCTCGGGATCAAGCATACGATCCTGGACATGAGCCTGCTTGGGCAGTTGACGCAAAACGCGCTGACCCGCGGCGACATTCCGATTGAACATAAGGAGGGCGAGCTTCCGAGCACGTTTGTCGAGGGACGCAACCATCTGTTCCTTAGTTTCGCCGCCGTGCTCGCCAAAGGCATTTCCGCCAAACATATCGTGACCGGCGTATGCCAGACCGACTTCAGCGGATACCCCGACTGCCGGGACTCTTTCGTCAAATCGCTGAACGTAACTTTGAATCTGGCGATGGATTACGAGTTCGTCATCCATACGCCGCTGATGTGGATCGATAAGGCCGACACCTGGAAAATGGCCGACGAGCTTGGCGCCTTCGATTTTGTCCGGGAGCGTACGCTTACCTGCTACAACGGAATCATCGGCGACGGCTGCGGCGAATGCCCGGCCTGCAAGCTGAGAAAAGCCGGGCTGGACAATTACCTGCGGGCGCGCGAGGAGGCGGGAGCCAAGTGAATCGGACACCGGGCGAATTTCGCATCGTCGAATCGCTGCAAAAGCTGGGCAGAGACATTGGCGCCCATCAGTTGAGATACCACCGGCGCCGGGTACTCGTCAGCAAAGAGTTTACCTTCGACGCCTCGCACCATTTACATGCTTATGAAGGCAAATGCAAAAACCTGCACGGCCATACTTATAAAGTCGTGTTCGGGATCAGCGGCCTGCCGGATGACATCGGAATTACCGTCGATTTCGGCATGATCAAGGAAATCTGGAAAAACGAAATCGAGGGATATCTCGATCACCGTTATTTGAACGAAACGCTCCCTCCGATGAACACAACGGCCGAGAATATGGTCGTATGGCTGTTTGAACAAATGGAAGCGGCGCTGCAATCGGAGCCGTACCGCGATTCGATTCTTGAAGGCCGGACGGAGTTCGTCCGCCTCTACGAGACGCCTACGAGCTACGCCGAAGCCAGACGGGAGTGGATGCTGGATGAGTAACGCCGAGCTTCCGATTCCCGTACTTGAAATATTCGGCCCCACCGTCCAAGGCGAAGGCATGGTCATCGGGCAAAAAACGATGTTCGTTCGCACCGCCGGCTGCGACTACCGCTGTTCTTGGTGCGATTCCGCCTTTACCTGGGACGGCAGCGCCAAAGACGCGATCCGCCGCATGACGCCGGCGGACATTTGGGACGAACTGCGCCGCATCGGCGGCAATCGATTCTCCCATGTCACGCTGTCGGGCGGCAATCCCGCCCTCCTGCCCCAGCTTGCCGGGCTGGTCGCGCTGCTCCGCGCCGAAGGCATTACCGTGGCCGTCGAGACCCAAGGGTCTCGCTGGCAGGACTGGCTCGCCGAGATCGAGCAGGTCACGCTGTCGCCCAAGCCGCCAAGCTCGGGCATGGAGACCGACTGGGACGCGCTGGACGGCGTCGTCTCCAAGCTTGCGCATCGGCCTCAGCCGTATGCGCTCAGCCTGAAGGTCGTCGTGTTTGACGACGACGATCTCGCTTACGCCAAGCTGGTGCATACGCGTTATCCCGCCGTACCGATGTATTTGCAGGTCGGCAATCCCGATGTCACGCGGATGGATATCAGCTCTCACGCTTCCGATCTGCTGCGGCGCTACGAGGCGCTGATCGATCAGGTCATGGCTCAGCCGGACTTGAATAACGTAAGGGTGCTGCCTCAGCTGCATGCTCTTGTGTGGGGAAACAAAAGAGGAGTCTGACCATTTTTTCATATATAAAATAAAGCATTCATCATGGATATTTGTTCATTTTAAATTGCTCAAGGAGGAATCACCTATGGCCGGAAGAAAACCGGAAGAAATGCAGGATGTGACGCTGCTGGGCAACCAGGGCGTAAAGTACCCGTTCGACTATGCTCCGGAAGTGCTGGAAAGCTTCGACAATAAACACCCCTACCGGGATTATTTCGTGAAATTCAACTGTCCGGAATTCACCAGCCTGTGCCCGATCACCGGCCAGCCGGATTTTGCGACCCTTTATATCAGCTACATTCCCGACATCAAGATGGTTGAAAGCAAATCGCTTAAACTATATTTGTTTAGCTTCCGCAATCACGGCGATTTCCACGAAGACTGCGTCAACATCATCATGAACGACTTGATCAAGCTGATGGACCCGAAGTATATCGAGGTCTGGGGCAAATTCACCCCGCGCGGCGGCATCTCGATCGATCCGTACTGCAACTACGGCCGCCCCGGCACCAAATATGAAGCGATGGCGGAGCATCGCCTGCTGAACCATGACATGTATCCGGAAAAGATCGATAACCGCTAAACCGCACCGCTCCTGTTTTTGATAATATGGATGTAAAAGAACGCCGTGAAGGCAGGAAAGGAGAGGCGAACGTGAAACCGAAGGTATTTATCGCCAAGCCGGTGCCGCCGGAAGTTGAGGCGTTTATCGCCCGGCACTGCGAATACAGCAAATGGGAGGACTCCTCCCCCATCACCCGAACGGAGCTGCTGGAAAGATTGGCCGACGCGGACGGCCTGCTGACCTCGGGCGGCAAAATCAACGATGAGCTGCTGGATCATGCCCCCCGCTTGAAGGCCGTCAGCACCATGAGCGTCGGCTACAATAATTTTGACCTCGGTGCAATGAAAAGCCGGGGCATTCTCGGAACAAATACGCCATCCGTGCTAAGCGATACGGTAGCGGACCTGATCTTTGCGCTTATGCTGGACGTTGCCCGCAGAGTGTCCGAGCTGGACCGCTATGTAAAGGAAGGCCGCTGGAAACACGGCGTCGATGAAAATCTGATGGGTCTTGACGTGCATCATAAGAAACTTGGGATCATCGGCATGGGCGAAATCGGCGAGGCTGTCGCAAAACGCGGCAAACGGGGGTTCGAAATGGACATCCTGTACCATAACCGCAGCCGCAAGCCTCAGACCGAAGCCGATTTGGGCGCGGAATACCGCTCCCTGCCGGAGCTCCTTCAGGAAGCCGATTTCATCGTCCTGATGACGCCGCTAACGCCGGAAACGGCCGGGCTGATTGGCGAGCAGGAGTTTGCCTTGATGAAACCGACGGCCGTATTCGTGAACGCTTCCCGCGGCGCAACGGTGGACGAACGGGCCATGGTCGCCGCGCTCCAAAACGGACAAATTTACGGCGCGGGGCTGGATGTTTTCGAGCGGGAGCCCATCTCGGCGGATCACCCTCTGGTATCGCTCCCCAATGTCGTTACCCTGCCGCATATCGGTTCCAACACGGAGCATACCCGGTTTCTGATGGCCATGCTGGCCGCCGAAAATCTCGTTGCCGCGTTGAGCGGTCAAACGCCTCCGAATCTCGTCAAAGAGCTGCGTTAAACGCGGTTCCCATGCAAAAATCCTCCGAAACAGCCCGTTTCCTGAGCTTTCTTCGGAGGATTTTTTGTAAATCTTCGTCAATTGTCTCCCGGCAGCAGAAAGGCGTCCCATTGATCAAGCCGTCCGGCTTCTGCGTCTTCAAGCAGCCGCTTCAGCCAATTCAGCTCCGTCTTGGCATGCTCGTAGTAGCCGGCCATTAGATGAAGCACGCCCCGCGGGACATTCCCTTCATGATCTCTAAAGATCCCCTGATAATACTGCGCCTGATATTCGGCTTCCCTTACCCGTTCCCGCAAAATCCCGGCAATCTGCTTCTGATCCCCTTTGCCGGCGAAAGCTAGCGCAATATACATCGGATGAAACGCGGGAACGGATTCTTCGAACCGCTCGACCAGCAGCTTTTGAAAATGGTCTCTGCCCTTATCCGTAATCCGGTAAACGGTCTTATCCGGCCGGCTCTCGCTGTGAACCGTCTCTACGGCCTCGATGTACGACTCTTTGGCTAACTGGTCCACCGCGTAATAAAGCGAACCGATCTGAAATTTGCCGTTCACGTCCATAAACCGGTCTCGCATGCGAATGCGGATTTCGTAAGGATGCAGGTTTTCTTCAAGCAGCAGGCCCAATATGCACAAACGAATGGACAATGCTTTCATCGTTACCCCTGTTGTTTGGCGGGCTCGGCCGTTCTACGAATAATCCGGTCCTTCGGCATGACGAGAACAACCAGGACCGTGCAAGCCGCCGGAATAACCGCCCACATAAACGTATGAGCAATCGAGGAAGACAGCGCGTCCGTGATTTTTTCCAAAATTTGCGGAGGGATCAGCGCCCTTTTATCCGGGCTCAGCGCTTCCTGCGGATCTCCGATCGCCTGCCCCGCTTGTCCCATTCCTTTAAATGCGGACGCCATCTTGTCCGACAAAAGGTTGCGCTGCAAGATGCCGAAAATCGTAATCCCCAGCGTCATCCCGAGTGATCTCAAAAAGGAATTGGTTGAGGTGGCCGCCCCGCGCTGCCGCATATCGAAATGATGCACCGACGACATGCCAAGCACCGAGAAGGAGAACCCGACGCCAAACCCCGTCAAAATACTGTAAACTGTAAGCAGAATTCGCGAGGTGTCGCTCGTCAAGCTGCTGAGCGCAAAAATGCCGGCCACAAAGCAAACCGCGGAAATCGCCATAACCGAACGATACGGTATTCTCGTCGCCAGCGTTCCTCCCAGCATGCTTCCCGCCACCGAACCGATCATCATCGGCATCAGGATGATCCCGGAGTTGGTCGCCGTCCCCCCGAATACGCCTTGCACATAAATCGGAATGTATACCGTAGCGACAATAAACACGCTGCCGTACAGCAGCGCAAGCACATTACTGGTGGCAAAAAGCCGGTTCTCGAACATTTTGAACGAAATGATCGGTTCCTTGCTCTTGCGCTCGGCCAGCAGGAAAATGGCGAACAAAACGGCAAACCCGGCGAACAGGCCAAGAATTACCCCGGAATTCCAGGCGAACTTTTCGCCGCCCAGCTCAAGCGCAAACATGAGGCATACGACCGCCCCAATCAGCGTGAAAGCCCCGGTCCAGTCGATCTGCTGCTTGGCATGGGTCAGAGATTCCTTATAGTTGACAACGATAAGCGCCAGCGCGACAAGTCCGATCGGAACATTGATGTAAAATACCCAATGCCAACCTAAGGCATCAGTAATAAACGCGCCCAGCAGCGGTCCGAATATGCTGGATGTGCCAAAAACGGCCCCAAGCAGACCGGTCACTTTGCCGCGCTGCTCCACCGGAAAAATATCGTAAATGATCGTAAAAGCGATCGGCATGAGCGCCCCGCCGCCGATTCCCTGAATGGCCCGAAAAATACTGAGCTGCACGATGCTTCCCGCGAAGCCGCACAGTACGGACCCCACCAGGAACATGATGATCCCGAACAGAAAAAAACGTTTCCGTCCATACATATCGGAGAGCTTCCCGAAGATCGGCGTTCCCGCCATTACGGTGACCATATAAGCGGACGTCACCCATACGAACTGCTCCATGCCGCCCAAATCGGCGACAATCGTGCCCATCGCGGTCGTCACGATCGTGTTATCCATAGCCGCCATGAGGATGCCAAGCATCAGGCCTAGCAGGATATATCTTGTGTTTGTTTTCTCGAGCGTCAAAAAAATGCACTCCTTACCCCTATTCAAATTTGAATATCTACTCTATCCATTTTATTTAAAATCGAAAAAAAGTAAACCCGCGTAATCAAAATTTTATCGAAAGGGGCATTCTTTTCGGTGCGGCATCTGGGTACCTCTCCTATCTCAGCTACCGCTTCCCGGACATATGTCCTATAATAAATAGGAAAGCTTGTCAGAAAGGATGAATCGATGATGAATTCGAAATGGATCCATTTGGAGCAAAAAATGCGCGAATCCGGCGTACATACGCTGTTGATTACCGATCCCAAGCATGTTTATTATTTGACCGGATTCCTGAGCAATCCGCATGAGCGCTTTCTGGGCGCCGTGCTGCAATCCGGAAGCGAGCCCTTCCTGATCGTGCCCGCGCTTGACGAGCAGGCGGCTCGGGAGGCTTCGGACGTTTCCGAAATCATTACCCATCAGGATACGGACAATCCCTATCTGCTGCTGAAGAACCATATGAAAGGAGCGGTCGGAAGCATCGGTTTTGAAAAAGAGCAAATGTCCGTGGCCCGTTTTGAGCAGCTTCAGGAAACCTTGTCTTTTTCCAGATATTTGGACGTAGGTCCATGGCTGCAGGAGCTTCGCGTTCATAAAAGCTCCGAAGAAGTCGCCAAAATGAGACATGCCGTCCATCTCATCGAACAGGTGCTGACGGAGACGCTCCGCAAGGTAAAAGAAGGCGCTTCGGAAAACGAGATTGTAGCCGAAGTCGAATATCAGATCCGCAAGCAAGGAGCGGACGGCCCCTCCTTCGATTCGATTGTTCTTTCCGGAGAAAAGACGGCTCTGCCGCACGGCACTCCGGGAACTCGTCAGCTCCGCCGGGGGGATTTGATTATGTTCGACATCGGCGTGTACGCGGACGGCTATGCCTCCGATATTACCCGAGTCTTCGCTTTGGGAGAGCTGTCCCCCGAACTCGCCCGAATTTACAATACCGTGCTTGAAGCCAATCAAACCGCAATCCGGGCCATCAAGCCTGGCGTTACGTTCGCTTCGATCGACAAAGCCGCACGGGACGTCATCGAAGCGGCGGGATACGGTCCTTATTTTACCCATCGCCTTGGCCACGGTCTTGGCATCGACGTCCATGAGTTCCCGTCCGTCCACGGTCAAAATGAATACTTGCTGTCGGAAGGCAACGTTTTTACCGTCGAACCGGGAATTTACGTCCCTGGAGTCGGCGGCGTGCGGATCGAAGACGACGTTCTCGTTACGGAAACCGGGGTTGACGTGTTGACTTCGTTCCCTAGGGAGTTAACATATATCTAACATAACGTGATATATTCAAAGGATCTTTTGGCCTGCTTTTATGGCCCGAAGATCCTTTTTTTCTGTAAGTCATATGTAGAAATATGATAAGAAAACATGAAAATTGTAAATCGATTGTTTTCAAAGCGCCTTTTTTCCTATAAAATGTAGCTAATGAACCATCGGTTAAAAAACCATGGGCCTAGACCAGCATTGCAATACATAGAAATTTCAAATCTAAGGGAGATTGGAGAGGGGATTCCGTGTTTAACATCAATCGTTCTATCAGCCGTAAGTTCATGACCACGTATGCGGTAGTCATCGTATTGTCGTCGCTTCTGTTTAGTGTGAGTTTTTATAACATTTCAATGGGAATCATCAATCAAAACGTTCTTCCGCAATTTGACAAAGTGCTGTTGACCAGTACCCAGGATATTTATAAACGTCTGGACACCACCCAGTCGCTGCAATTGTTGAGCGGGAAGGAAAATTCACGTTTCGCCGTCGAATCTTATTTGACCAAGAGCGTAAAAGAAGCCCAGTTGGGCTCCGCTTATTTGATTCATCTGCAAAACGACGCCGCCACTGTAGTGGCCTCCAATGATAATTCCGGGATGAAACCCGGGGACAAGCTGGAAGTGCAAAGCGCCATGAAAGATGCCAAGGAAGTCAAAATCAGCGAGCTTTATTCCGACAAGTACGGCTCCCACAAAACGGCCTATATCGGAATCCCCGGCAGCGAAGCGGTGCTGGCGGTCGGGATCGACGCAACGTTTATCGATGAAAAACGCAACGAGATTTTTTGGACTTGCGCGGGGATTTTCCTCTTCGTCATCGTTGTTGGCCTGGTAATCGCTTATTTCAGCAGTTCGCGGATTACGAAATCGATCAAAAAGCTGGTTGTCGTCACCGAAAAAATGGCGCAAGGCGATTTCCGCCAAAGCCTTGATGTCAAAGGCAAAGACGAGGTTGCACAGCTCTCCGGAAGCTTTAATTTGATGACTTTGCAGCTCAAAGCCATGGTCTCCCAAGTGCTTGCCACCTCGCAATCTGTTGTGGGCGGCTCCGATCATCTGTTCAAATCGGTGGGCACTTATCAGGAGCTGATTTCCCGTTCCGATAAGGCCACGCGGGAAATTGAGCAAGGCAGCATGGCGATCGCTTCGGCTGCTGCGGAAAACGCCCGCGCCATGGAAGAGATTTCGCAAGGCGTACAGCATATCGCTTCTTCTTCAGCCGAAGTGACGGAAAGAATCGGACAAGCCGCGGAGGAAGCCGGTGCGGGCAACGATCTCGCGCAGACAGCCATTGAGCAAATGAAAAACGTTGAAGCGGCCGCCGGAAAAACGCTGGATCACATCCATGTTTTGAATGAACGTTCCGAATCGATCGCGACTGTGGTAGGAACGATCACGGAAATTACGAAACAGATTAATATTCTCGCTTTGAATGCCGCAATCGAAGCCGCGCGCGCCGGTGAACACGGCAAAGGTTTTGCGGTCGTCGCCGAGGAAGTTCGCAAGCTGGCGGAGCAATCGCGAAGCGCCATGGAAGAAATCGCCGAGAATTTGCACAGCATCCGGGAAGAATCCGAAAACTCCGTAAGCGCCATGCGTCAAGCCAGCGATGAAATCGTGTCCGGCACGGATCGCGTGAAAAAGGCCGGACTTGCGTTCGAACAGCTGACGGAGCTGATCCAGAACATCAACTTGACGATTCAATCCGTCTCCGCCTCTACACAGGAAGTATCGGCAGGCACGGAAGAAGTCACCGCTTCCGTCGAGGAATCCGCCAACATTACGTCCAAATCGCTTCAAAGTATGGAGCAAATCGCCCAGTATTCCGGCGAACAGCTGGAAGAAATGAAATTACACACGGAAACGGTCCGCAAGCTGCATGAGCAAGCCTTATCCCTGAAGGAATCCGTGGAGAAATTCCAGGTCTAGCTTGCATCGGACCCTAATCATTAAAAAACGCCCCTTCTCGACCATTGATCGAGAGGGGCGTTTTTGCTTATAGAAAATAGGCTTCATGAATATCGGTTAATTCATTCACGGATGCAATTCCTTCCGCTTTCTTCTTCGGCTTATTCCAATAAGCCTCGTTCCCGGGCAGATCGTCAAACCAGGAGGCGTCATCCGGGCATTCAAGGACCATAAACTTTCCGTATTCATGATCGCGGGATTGATGGTATTTCAAATAAGCCAAGCCGTTTTCGACAGCTAAAATTTCGATTTTCCCGGAGGTATGGCTCATCGATAATCTGACCCGTTTGCCAAGGCCGGAGGTTCGGGCTTTAGCCTCCTCCACAATCCGGTATGCTCTTTGCAAAGGAATGACAAAATCGGAATTTCCGGCAACCGGACGGTTGATAAAGAAATAGTAGGGCGTAACGCCGGCCCAGGACAGCTTATCCAGCAGTTCGCCAAGGACGGCAGGGTCATCGTTGATGCCTTTCAGAACAGGGGTTTGGTTGACGACAATCGCGCCGGCTTCATGCAAAGCTTGGAAGCAACGTTTGGCTTCAGGTGTAATTTCTCGGGGATGATTGATGTGCGCCATGACATAAATGCGCTTTTCAACGGTGGAAAATTCTTTGATCAGCTCCAGCAATTCGGGGTCCTCATATATCCGCATAGGATTAAAGACGGGGATTTTGGAGCCAAGACGGATGATTTTTACATGCTCGATGGCGCGCAGCCGCTCAAGAATCGAACGAAGCTTGCTTGTCGCCAGAATCAGGCTGTCTCCTCCGGTCAGCAGAACATTGTTGATTTCGGGATGCTGCGAAATGTATTCAATGCCCGGGGTTACATCCGCCATCGCTTCTTTCACATCGTTTCGGAACAATCGTTTTCTGAAGCAATAACGGCAATAAGCGCCGCATACTTCCGAAACGATAAGCAGCGCGGTCGTCCCGTATTTGTGCTGGCAGCCGGGGACGACATAGTTGGTGTCCTCGTCGGAAGCATCCCATCGGCCGTATTCTCGCAATTCTCCCGTATTCGGTATAACGAGCTTTCGGATGGGATCCTGCGGGTCTTTCCAGTCAATCAAGTTCAGATAATAGTCGTTCGCCCGAAATACGAATTTGTCCGTAATGGGACGCAGCTCTTGGAGTTCCCGTTCGGACAACCCGCTCACTTTCGCAATGTCGGTAATATACTTCGGTTGTGCCATAACCATCTCCTCCTTTGAATGTGCGACTCATAAAGAAGAAGCATCGGGAACCTGCCTCTTGCAGCAGCGAATAACGAGCATTCCGCCGAATCTCGGGATCAAAGGTCATAAAAAACAAAAAGACCCCGTAAAGGGTCAATGTCTTAAAGCTTAAAATGGCACTTTATGACCCATCCACTGCAAACGAGGTTAGCTGACGGGCTCGGGAAAGATGGTTCCCTACGTGATCAATCAACGATTCGCCCCAAAAGATGGTTCCCCCGCTTTTCGACTTTACTCGTCGAAAACTAAGCGTAATTATATGCTATACCATAAAAGGCCCATTTGTCAAAATTAGTTCGGCTCTGCCATGCGGATTCCCGCGATTTCATAAACCCGGTCCATATCCAGATGATTCCTAATGTGATCGGCGAGGCGGTCAAACGCGGCCTCTTTGCGCGATACGGCCATAAAGGTTGTGCCCAGCGGCTCGAGCCCCTTGGCGATACGCACCGCATCCAGCCAGGAACGCCGCCACTCATCGTTATGAAATAACCCGTGCAAGTAAGTGCCAAATACGCGGCCATCCGGCCTGGAATAGCCGTCATACCTCTCCTCTTCCTCACCATGCCTCCGGATCATAAAGAGGTTCATGGCATCGGCTCCCGGAAGAAGCGCCGTATCCCCGGCGTGAATCTCGTAACCTTCGATCGAAATGGGCTTGCCCGAAGGATGAAGCGGAACAGGGTGAGCGGTCGCCACTTTGCCCTCCGCCCTTACCGTCGTTTTCCCGGGGAGAAAGGTTGTCGTGAGCGGAAGCCATCCGAGCCCCTCGGCTTCGCGCGAAACTTTGGATTCCACCGCATCGGGATCATTCAGCCGCTTGCCCAGCATTTGGTAACCGCCGCAAATCCCGATGAGCTGTGTATGCGGCCGGCCGAGAATGTGCTCCCGGATACCTTTGTCCAACTGCTGTCCACGCACAAAATCCAAATCTCCGATCGTGTCTTTCGTTCCCGGCAAAATGACGATGTCCGGATCGCCAAGCTCCGACAGCTTGTCAACATAACGGAGCGATACGTCGGACTCGGCAGCGAGGACGTCAAAATCCGTAAAATTGGAAATTCGCGGGTAACGGATCACGGCGATATCGACATCCTTATCCTTTTGCGGCCGGGAAGGATAAGTGTCCAATATGACCGAATCCTCGGCTTCGATTTCCAAATCGGGCAAATAAGGGAGCACGCCAAGGACGGGAATGCCGGTGCGCTGTTCAAGCCAATCAAGCCCCGGCTGCAGCAGCGAGAGGTCGCCGCGGAATTTATTGATGATGAAGCCTTTAACCCGGGCCCGTTCCGCAGGCTCCAGCAGTTCCAGCGTACCGACGAGAAAAGCAAACACGCCGCCGCGATCGATGTCTGCGGCCAGAATAACCGGGGCATCGGCCCAGCCGGCCAGATTCATGTTTACGATATCGCGCTGTTTCAGATTGATTTCGGCCGGGCTGCCGGCCCCTTCCATCACGACGATATCGTATTGACCGCGCAGCCGCCCGAGCGCCTCCATGACCAACGGCTTCGCCTGCGGGAGGAATTTCTCCCGGTAGTCCGCAGCGCTAAGATCCTGTAGCGGTTTGCCGTGGACGACGATCTGGGAGGCCATTTCCCCCGTCGGTTTCAGCAGCACCGGATTCATATCGGTCGTTGCCGGAATGCCGCATGCTTCGGCCTGAATGCCCTGGGCTCGGCCGATTTCCTTGCCGTCCCAGGTAACGTAAGAATTAAGCGCCATATTCTGCGATTTATACGGCGCCGTCCGCAAGCCATCCTGTTTGAAAATTCGGCATAAAGCCGTTACAATCACGCTTTTGCCCACATCCGACGCCGTCCCTTGAATCATCAAAACCGCCCCAAGGGGGGCGGATGTACGAGATGCCATGTCTTGTTTCCCGCTCCTTTATCGTTCATTGTTCAGGTCCCGTCACCGGAATACAATCACGGTCAGCAAAAGCAGCAGAGCCTCCAGGCCCTCGTTCAACGCGCCATAGGTATCGCCGGTAAGTCCTCCCAGTCTGGAGCTGATCCGGTTTGCGGCCAGCGTCCCGGCCCCCCAGGCAACAAGCGGCTGAAGGACAAAACATAGCCCCGTTTGAACCCAGGAGAGCTGCCCGCCGGCAGCGGCGGATACAAGCACCCAGGATGCCAACGCCAAAGCGGCCGCGATCCAGGTTGCCGCGGCGGTATCGCGCGCGGTGAAGCCGCGAAATTGCCCAGCTAGCCCTTCCCCCTGCCGCGCCAACGGCCAGGAACGCATCGCCCGGGTCATAAACCAGCGGCTCCATACCGGCGCCGTCAGCAGCGCGGCTCCCGCAGGGAACAGGCCGCGTTCCAGCAAAGAGGCGATCAGGGACATTTTGAGCAGGAGCAGCAAAACGCAAGCCAGCACGCCCATCGCGCCGACGCGGCTGTCCTTCATGATCTCGAGCATCTTCTCCCGCGAACGATAGCTCAGCAGCGCATCCGCAGAATCCATCCAGCCGTCCAAATGCAGCCCCCCGGTCAACCAGACCCACACGATCAGAGTAAGCACGGCGGCCGGCAAAACAGGAAGCGCCCAGGACGACAAAGCCGCCCAAAACGAGACGCATACGCCGATCGCCGCCCCAACCAGCGGGTAGTGACGGGCGCTGCGCCGCATCAGCTCCGGCGTAAAATCCAGTTCCGTGCGAACCGGAAAACGGGACAGAAATTGAAATGCCGCTAAAATGGGTCTTTCCTTCGAATTCATAGACGATACTCCCTGCTTTTCAGTTCAATCGGAATCCCGGCCGTCACCAAAAATACTCGATCGGAAACGGCGGCCATCTTACGGTTCAAAGTGCCCGCCAAATCCCGGTACAATCTTCCGAGCGGATATTCCGGCACGATCCCGCTGCCCACCTCGTTGGTCACAAAAACTAAAGTGCCGGGAAAACGTTCGGCCTCCGCAACAAGCCGGCCGATCTCCCCGGCGACGGATTCCGCGGCATCCCTGCTGTCGCCTGCGGCAAGCAATACGTTGGACAGCCATAAGGTCAGACAGTCCACAAGCACCACTGGACCGGGGACTTCTGTATTTCGTCCCGGACCGTCCGCCGGCGCTTGAGCTGTAGCCAGCGCGCTTTCACCTACGGTCAGCATCAACAGCAATTCGGCAAGATACTGCGGTTCTTCCAGCGTTGTCCAGGCATACGCGCTGCTGTCCCGCTGCCGCCGGTGCTCCCGGATCCGCTCTCTCATCTCATCGTCAAACGCTTGTCCGGTGGCGATATAAAATGCCGCTGCCGTGTGCTTCATACACCAGCGTTCGGCAAAGGTGCTTTTGCCGCTGCGAGCTCCGCCCGTGACCGTGACGATCATTGCCCCGCTCCCCCGGTCCCTGCTTCGCCACTGCCGGAAACCCCGGCGCTGGCGAAGGTGGCCATTTCGGCCATGATTCGGCATGCGGCGTCAACGAGATGCAGCGCCAGCACGCCTCCCGTTCCTTCGCCGAGCCGCATATCAAGCTGCAGCATCGCTTCAAGCTGCAGTTCCCGCAGCAGCCGCTGATGCCCCTGCTCCATGGACATATGCGAAGCGATCATGTAATGCGGCGACAGCGGAGAAATACGCGATGCCACAAGCGCGGCAACCGTGGAAATAAATCCGTCGATCACTACCGGACAACGGTGGGACGCTGCTCCAAGAATCACCCCGACAAGCCCGGCGATTTCCAGTCCGCCGACCTTGGCGAGCACGTCCAGCGCATCCGCCGGATCGGGACGGTTGATGTTCAAGGCGCTTTCAACCACGCTGATTTTATGGCGGAGCCGCTCATCGTTGATTCCCGTGCCTCTGCCCACGCTCTCTGCCGGCGTAATTCCCAGCAGGGAGCTCATGATCGCGGAACTTGCCGTCGTATTGCCGATGCCCATTTCTCCCGTCACGAACAAGCTCGTTCCCCGGCTTACGGCTCCCGAGACAGCTTCGGCACCGGCCACAATAGCGGCCTCCGCTTCTTCGCGGCTCATCGCCGGCCCTTTGGCCATATTTGCCGTTCCGTACCGAAGCTTATGCTGAACCAATCCGGGATGCGAAGGCAAGTCGGCGTTAACGCCGATATCCATACACACGACATCCGCCCCGGCCTGACGCGCCAACACATTCACCGCGGCCCCGCCGGACAAGAAGTTCAGCACCATTTGCGGCGTCACTTCCGCCGGAAATGCGCTCACTCCTTCCTCGCATACGCCGTGATCGGCGGCCATGACGATGACCGCGCGGTTTGGGAAAGCGGTATAGCTTTTCCCCGTAATTCCAGCAAGTTTTACAGCCAGCCCTTCCAGCTTGCCGAGGCTTCCCGGCGGTTTGGTCAGTTGGTCAAGATGCGCCGATGCGGCGTTCATGGCCTCTTGATCCAAAGGTACGATTTTGCGGATGATTTCAGTCAGGGGTTGTTGCATGTTTATCCTTGCTCCTTTCAGCATAAGCCTAATTCGTCCTTGATGTTCTTTGCAGCAGCAGCTGCGGAATCCCGCCATCGGGGTGGGCGACCGCGTGCGATTTGACGCCAAACACCGTTTCCGCCATATCCGGCGATAAAATGTCTTCCGGGAACCCCTGCGCCATAAGCTTCCCGCCGCTCATGACCAGCAAGCGCCCGCAATATAAGGCAGCAAGATTAAGATCGTGCAGTACGGAAACCACCGTCAATCCTTCGGCCCGCTGCCAGTCGGCGACAAGCTCCATGAACTGCAGTTGATAATGCAGATCGAGATAGGTCGTCGGCTCGTCGAGCAGAACGACTTCGGGCTGTTGAGCCATGACTTTGCCTAAAGCGACCCGTTGGCGCTGGCCGCCGCTAAGCGCGCCGAGCGGCCGGTCGGCCAGTTCGCGCAAATCCAGCCGATCCATAATTTCATCAAGCAGGCGCTGTCCTTCGGCCTCGTGATCTTTCTCCCTGCCTCGCCAATCCTGAAACGGAAATCTTCCCATTTCGATCACGTCCCGGACACGGTAAGACACCGGCGGCAGCCCGTTCTGCTGCAGTACGGCGACCTTCCGCGACAGCTCTTTTCGGCTGTAATCTTCAAGACGCTTACCCTTCACCCAAATTTCGCCGCGATCGGGTTTTTCGACGCCGGATATCAGGCTTAGCAATGTGGTTTTGCCGCTGCCGTTCGGGCCGATGATTCCCCAGAATTCTCCTTTGCTCACGCTCCAAGTCACATCCTGCAGCACCGGCTCGCGGCCATAAGTTTTGGAGACGCCCTGGACCTCGATCATCGCAACTCCTCCTCCCGCTGCTTTTTCTTGCGATACAGCAAATAGGCAAAAAACGGCGCGCCGACAAACGCGGTTACAATGCCGAGCGGAATTTCCGTCGGCGCCAGCAGCGTGCGGGCGGCCAGATCGCTCCACATCATGAAGATGCCGCCGCCCAGCGCGGATAGCGGAATAATCAAGCGGTAGTCCGGCCCTGTGATAAGCCGGATCATATGCGGAATAACCAGTCCGACAAACCCGATAACGCCGGATACCGACACGGCGGCGGCCGTCATTAGCGTAGCCACCAGCAGTACGATCAGTTTGGTGCGTTCGACGTGCAACCCGGAATGCGCGGCCTGGCGTTCGCCCAAAGCGAGCAGGTTCAAACTGCGGGCCTGGCTCCATAGGAATATCGCGCCAAGCGCCAAATACGGGAAAAGGATGGCCGTATACGACCATCCGCGAAGACTCAAACTGCCCATCGTCCAATATAAAATTTCATTTACCGTCCGTTTGGACATCGCCGTTAAAAAAGAAACGACCGCCCCAAGGAACGACTGCATGACAACGCCGGACAAAACCAAGCTTTCGATCGGAATGCTTCCGTTCTCCCGCGCCAGCCAAATGACGATCCAGAGCGTTGCGATCCCTGTTACAAATGCCACGAGCGGCAAAGTAAATACGCCGATCAAAGAGTACTGCCAGCCGTAAAAGATCAGCACGGCCGCGCCGATCGCCGAACCCGAAGATACCCCAAGCGTAAACGGGTCGGCCAGCGGATTGCGCAGCACGCCTTGAAAGGCGGTCCCCGCCACGCCCAGCGAGGCTCCGACCAGCAGGCCCAGCAGCACCCGCGGCAGACGCACTTGCGTGACGATTTGTTCCGAAGCGGTGCTCCAATCCGGCGTAATCCAGGAAGAGACTCCCGGAAGCCGGTGAAGCAAAATACCGACGATCTGCCCTGCCGGCAGCGGAACGGAGCCCACTCCGATGCAAACAAGCAAGGTTACGGCGAGCAGGATGAGTCCGATCGCTCCGTACCCGGCCAGCTTACGGCCTATCATGGCTTAATTAAATCCGGATAAATCGCTTTAGCCACTTCGATCAATCCCTGAGTTACGCGAGGACCCGGACGGCTGAGCAGATTATCGTCAAGCGGCACGAGGCGGTTTTCCTTGACGGCCGTAATTTGGTCCCATCCTCTACGGCTCTTAATAATGTCCGCCAATGTCTTGTTGTTCTCGTCGATGACGCTTTTGGCATACAAAATGACGTCAGGATTTGCCTTAATGATATTCTCTTCATTAATCTCCGTCCAGCCGGTCGTGTCGGAAGCCACGTTCACGCCGCCGGCCAAAGTGATCATTTCATCCATAAACTCGCCTTTGCCGACGGTCCAGCCCGGCGAAAATTCAATATATACCTTTTTCTTCTGATCCGGCGTGAGCGATTTGACGGCATCCGTCACCTGCGTCATTTCCTGGTTCATTTGCTCAAGAACCTTGCCGGCTTCAGCCTGTTGATTCGTAATGGTGCCGATGGTCTTGATATGGTCCATAACATCGCTGAACGTTTTGGGATCGGCCCGGAATACTTTGAGTCCGAGGTCGGTCAAGCTTTTGACGGTAGCATCGTCGATGAAGCTGGCCGCTACGACCAAATCGGGCTGTGCCGCCACGATAGCCTCTACGTTAACCTTGGAGCCGCCCATTTTCGGCTTGTCCTTAACTGCCTCGGGATAATCGTCCAGATCCGAAACGCCAACGACCTGCTGATCCAAACCTAATGCAAACAAAACCTCCGTCTCCGAAGGAGCCAACGACACGATTTTTTGCGGCGCCGACTCAAACGTAAATTCCGTGCCTGAGGAATCCTTTACCGTGTATGGGTAAGTCGTTTGCTCCGCCTGTTCATCATCGGCATTTGCCGCAGTTTGATTCTGCTGTTCGGACTGCGCCGAAGAATTAACCGCGGCATTTCCATTTCCGTTGTTCGCCGTGTTGTTCCCGGTATTGTTCGCGCCGCAGCCGGCCATAACGACCAGCATCAAAGCGAGCAGCCCGGCTACCCATATCTGTTTCCAATTTTTCATCTGACCTTCTCCTCTTCGTTTCTTATTCAAGAAACACCTGAATCCGAAGCGTTTTGCAGTTTAGCGGCCGTTTCGTCTCCCCTTTGAACCATTCTTCAAACAGGAAAACCCCAATCCGCTAAGGATTGGGGTACGTCTACAAAGTCACGCCACACCGGATATCCAAGCATCCGTCTAAAGGCAATGATCCTTTCAGCAGAGCGTCATCCTTTCCTCGAAGGACCGTCTAGATTTCCCGTTGGCAGGTCTCCTGACTCGCAGGTTAAGATTTCAGCTCGCCTTCCCATCTCCCTTGGCGGGCGACAGTGGCATCATATGAGCTTCATCCCTGTTTACAGTGGCGGGACCGTGCCGGATTTGCACCGGCTTCCCTTTTAACCCAAAGCATGCGGCTTTCGCCTCATCTCCGGGACCCACGGGCACTTTCGTTATTCGCTTGTCTAAAGGCAATTCTTCTCTAATGGATTATAGGGGAAAAGAGCCAGGCTGACAATATGAAAAAGTTAAGATTTTAACTTTCGCCTGCCGGGAAACTTCCCGCTTCCCTTTGCTTCACGCAAAAAACGAATTTTGAAATCTTTGTTTCCGCGTATTCCCATAACCTTCTTCAGGACTCCACCGACAAATCCGCCCCGAGCACGCCGATGACGGAGCCTTCCTTCAAAATCGGCACGGCAAGCGTCATGCAGCGGCGTTTGGAAATCGCCGATACGTATGCTTCCGAGAGCACCGTTTCCCCCTGCATGGCCCGTTTGAACCACTCCCTGCCTTTGGCGGTCACGAGTCCCGCCTCCGGAATCGAGACTACAAACGTGCCATCCGAACGATTCGTCCAGGCCGCCTCCAGAACCTCTTCTCTATTGAGCAGTTTTAGTAAAGCCGAGCGGTGCTCCTGCTCCATCATTCCCGTAAATGCCGGTTGAACCGATTCCTCCAAAAGCATTTGCGCATAAGACTGCCCCATTTCAAGCACACGTCCGGAGCTCTCAGCCGTAACATCCCCATTGTCCCTTATCGTATCCAGCGAAGCCATTAAATCGGCCGACGCCTTGTCGAGACCGCGGGCAACGCTTTGCAGTTTGAAGGTATATTCCCGCTGCGTTTCCATTCGCGACAGCGCCCCCTCCACGTGGGAAATGCTGCGATTCAGCGCTTCGTGTACTTCTCCAATCATACTTTCCATGTTTCTGGTCAACGCGGCCTGCTCCTGGCTTCGAAGCCCCGTTTCCGCCACGAGTCCATCCACCGCCGTCACCTCTTCGGTGATGAAGCGTATATCTTCGCCCATCCGCTTCATGATCGAGATTACCTCCATCGATGAGCTTTTCCCTGCACTCAGGGTTTCTTTGACCCGCTCCACTTCTTCCCCGATTCGTTTAAATAAAGGCGCGGAATGGCTGATGGCTTGTCCGCTCTGTTCGGACAGCTGACGCATCCGGACGGCTACAACGTCGAAGCCCTTGCCCTGATCGCCAAAACGGGCCGCTTCGATGGAGGCGTTCAGCGCAAGCAATGCGACCTGACCGGAAATATCTTCCATTTCTCGATACAATGTGCCTAAGGCGCGAACGGTCTTCTCCAAGTCCTCCATGGGACCCGCGATCGACTGCTGGGAATCGGCCAGCGAGCGAATCGTTCCGTCTACCGTCGCCAAGGCTTCCGTGATGCGCGAAGCCTCGCTTTTGGCCTGATCGCTTCGCACATGAAGCAAGTCGGCCGATTCTTGAATGAGCGTTGCGGAGGCCGCTACCTCTCCCATAGCGGCCAAACTTTCCTGTACCTGCTCCAGGGAACGTTCACTACTTTGCTTGAGCTTCAAATCTTCGCTGGAAGCCGTGTCGGCCAGCAGTTGCAGCTGCTCGATGCTGCCATTCACCTCGCTGACCGCCGCCTGAAGCCGGTCTGCCGCGACCAGCGATTCATTGGCGATGACCGCCCAGTTTGTCTCGGAAAGATGATCCGTTTCCCCCGCCTTCTTCATATCCGCCGCTTCCGGTCCTTTGCCTTGCAATCGATCGGATGAAACGCTCCTTCCAAGAGCAAGCCCGCGATCCCCGATCCAAAGCGCTCCAAAGCAAATAAACGTTAAAATAGCCAAAAGGTCGATATACCATGGTGAAGCTTGCCATAACGTACCCACAGTCAGAATCAACGCGATTCCCGCACCAAACGGAACCGAGCTTTTAACCGAAAAACGGACCAGTTTCATCTTCCCTACCCCCAATATGTAAGTTTATCTTACATTATAGAATAGGCCAAAAGACATATAAAGGGGGGATATAAGAAAATAATGCGAAAAAAGCAGAGAATTCTCATCATTCTCCGCCCCGACATTACATACTATGTTATATATAGGTAATTATTTCGTTGTTGTACTATTTCAGCTTTTTAACCGAAACGCTATCCGCAAATTCGGTCAAATGAGACCAGTAGCGTTTCGGCATATTTGACATGCGCAGCGCGGGGTTTATCCTTTCTTTAATGGCGACCGTGTCATAGAATCGCTTCCACAGACGGCGGTAAGCCTTTTCCGAATCGTCCGCTTCCGGCAGCGTAAGCTCATCAATTTCCACAATTTCGGCCTTCGCCGGCTTCCCGTCCCGGGGCGGCTGGTGGACCAATGCCATACCGTGGGTTTTGTCGTAAATCATAAAGTATTCACCGCGGAAACGATCACAAAAATGCTCCGCCAATAGAGGCAGCACCTCGTTCTCCGGTTCGATCACCGCAGCAAGCACTTGATCATACACGGAAAACCGCACAAATCCAGTTAGCTTATGACTTTCCATTTCCAGCCGTCGAACCGCTTTCTGCAAAGGATACACCCGATCATCGGCGAGCTTGTCCATGACCGTGGCCCCATCGGAAAAGCCCAGCCGTAAAAAGCGGTAAATGATCATTTCCTTTTGTTTTGCACAGCTCAAAAAGCCCAGCCGCACCAAGCGCTGAGCCGCAGGAGAAATGTTTCGGGCGATTCCTGTGTATACCCTCCCGGCTTTTTTCGGATCCGTCTCGATGGTTTTTCCGGGAAACAACGAATATTCCGGCTCATTCGCCGAACGAATATCCATAGGAATCTCTTTCATGTCGAAACTCTCGAATACGCAGCACATCAATCCATCAAAACTGCCGTCGTACTCATAGATCAGATCGCTCCGCCAAGACATTGAATCACGTCCTTCCCGTTGATCGCCAGGGACGGGTCGTCATTGAACAGCGTCAATTGTTCCACCTGCGGTTGCGGCAGCAGCTTTTTCATCTCCTTGTCGGATAGAAGCGACCTTACGATCGTATTTTGGCTTACCTTTAATCCCTCCAGCGTTTTGCCGCCGCAAGTGATGAAATACTGAGCCCGCTTCAAGACGACGCCAAGCTTCTTCAGCGACGCGAAGTCCAAAGTCCCGCTCTTTCTCGCTTTTACGATGCGCTGGGCACTTCGAACGCCGATTCCAGGGACGCGAAGCAGCCGCTCGTAGGGAGCCCGGTTGATTTCCATGGGGAAATACTCCATATGGCGAAGCGCCCAATTGCATTTCGGATCCATCAGCGGATTAAAATCGGGACTGCCCTCGTCCAGCAGTTCCTTTGCTTCAAAACCGTAAAATCTGAGCAGCCAATCGGCTTGATACAACCTATGCTCGCGGAGCAGCGGAGGCTTACTGTCCAGCGAAGGGAGTAAAGAATGCTCCATCACCGGGGTATAAGCGGAATAATACACTCTCTTCAAGCTGTATTTCTTATATAAAGCTTCGGTCAACGTCAAGATTTTAAAATCCGTGTCCGGTGTCGCGCCAACGATCAGTTGGGTGCTCTGACCGGCCGGTACAAATTTCGGAGTATGCTTATACTTGACGATATCCGTGCAGTTCTCATTGATGCCTTGCTTGATGACCGACATCGGCTTCAAAATGGATTCTTTCGTCTTGTCGGGCGCGAGAAGCTGCAAGCTTTGCTGTGAAGGCAGCTCAATGTTGACGCTCATCCGGTCGGCCAGCAGTCCCAGCCGGGAGATCAGAGCCGGATCGGCACCGGGAATGGCTTTGACATGAATATAACCGCCAAACTGATGTTTTCCCCGCAGCAGCGTAAGAGTACTGATGAGCTGCTCAGCAGTATAATCGGGGCTTCGCATGATCCCCGAACTGAGAAAAAGTCCCTCTATATAATTACGCCGATAAAAGTTCATCGTTAAATCGGCCAGTTCTTCCGGCGTGAAAATGGCCCGCTTCGTATCGTTCGATTTACGGTTTACGCAATACTTGCAATCAAAAATGCAGCAATTGGTAAGCAGCACCTTAAGCAGCGAGATGCAGCGCCCGTCCGCGGCAAAACTGTGGCATATCCCACAGGCCGCCGTGCTGCCCATGCCTCCGCTCGTCCCTTTCCGTTCCACCCCGCTGGAAGAGCAGGAAACATCATATTTGGCGGAATCCGTCAAAACGGTTAACTTGTCATACACATCCATAACGCGCGCCTCCTATGACCTAATTATACATAAGAACAAATGTTCTCGTCAAGTCAGCCAAACATTTCGCACGAAGCTGCCCTTGCTTATCGTACAGCGGTCCACAATATTCATCCCGGCGGCTTCTATGTCCCGTTCAAGCGGCTCGGTGGATACGATCACATTCCGGCCGCTTATCCGACGGATACTTGCCAGCATTCGTCCGCGTTCTTCCGGACTAAGCACCGAGCACAAATTGTATGGCATGTCCACGACAGCCGCGTCGTAACGCCCCTCAATCTCGTTCATGTCTCCGATCTTTACCAGCCCGGGATCCGAATATCCGAAATGACGCAGATTGATCCTTGCTCCCCGGACGGCTACCGGATTGACGTCTACGCCAACAATGTCGATCCCCATTGAGAGGGCCTCGATCAACACATTCCCCATGCCGCAGCAGGGGTCGATTGCCCGAATCCCCTGCGGGTCAGGTACCGAGATATTCACTAGCGCGCGGGCCACAGCCGTACTGAGTCCGGTTGAATAATTCTGCGGTTTGTTTTTATGCTGCAGCCAAACGGATTCGCCGTACCGGCAGACTCCAAACGTCCAGCGCCCTTCCCAGGAAAGCAGCCCGAAAATCACGTCCGGACGGCGCATCTCCGCTTTACCCTCAACTCGACCGCCCACCTGCCGTTCCAGCTCCCTCTGCTCCTCATAACTGCGCGGATCGCCGTTTTTGATATAAACGACCTTGAAGGTATCCTCCGGCAGCCGGATTTCGCTTGCCTGCTCCAGCAGCGCCTCCCATGAATCGGCCGTGTACAGCACGTCAAGCCGGAACGAAATAAAAGGGCTCCGATCCGGTTCGATTCTCAAATCCGTGTCCACCAAAGAAGCCCCAGGCTGCTTTCCGAACAACGCTCGCAGTTCCATCAAGCACAGCTCCCGGTCATTGTCGTGGCAGGCGTATGCATAGATGTACCGCTTCGGGCCATAAGCATATTTTGCCCAAAGATGCTCCATATTTGTCACGTTAGCATCATCCCTTTCCATCCCCATTGCATCGCTAATCCTTTTTTCCCAAGAAGAAGAGGTTGTCTCAAAAGTCCTCGATGGCGGCTTTTGAGACAACCTCTAAAACTTATTATGACAAAGGGCGGAGAAACCCAGACGGATTGTAACGGCGGTTCCTCCTGTCAGATCGCGGTTAATAAATTTCAGTTATCCGGCGGCGGATTAACTTCGAGGATTTACGTTAACACAAGTCAGAACGAAGGGGCTGCTATGGTCAAAGGCACTCCTAAAACACCGCTTCCCTCCGACACTTAAAATAGCGGTCATTTATAGCCTTATTTCTGCGGGGATGTCTCATTCTGAAGAAATAGCGCCGTTTTATGGCCTTATTTCTTCGGAAGAGTACCTTTTCCCCTCGGTTTTGGACGTTTTGCCGAAAATAGGCCCCTTTTGGACCGCTATTATCAGGAAAATACGATTTCCAAGTGGAATAAGACCATTTTGTATCGTTATTCCATACCGGTATTCAAGAAATCGCCGTTTGCCGTTCTGGGTTGTTCCCGGATCAGGCAGATCAGGCCTGGCCTGATCCGTTCAGCGCCGCCTCCTTCGCGCAGCGAAAGCAAAGCAGGCGTGGCCCGAATCCGATAGGGCTGACCTTTTCAGTTAGCTGAACGGTTCGTCACATAAGCTAATTTTCTTTTGGAACAGCCTCTTTTTGTGATACTATGAAATCCATAATCAGGAATTATCCGGATGAGGAGGTCTTCGTCATTTCAATCCGCATAAAAAAATGGGTTCTCGGCATTCTGGCTTGCTGGGGAATATTTAGAATCCTGCTGTTTCTTCTCAAGGATGTCCTGTTTCAATATGTTAAAGTCCCCGAACCTTATGACATTCCCGTCCAAATGGCCGGAATGGGGCTGATCGTATTGCTCTCGCTTATTTTCACGGCCCTGCTGATCCAAGATCGGAAGCAATGAAGAGCAGCCTCAAGCTACTCCTGCGTGCCGCCTCTGGCCATCAAAATGTTGATGTTTTGCTGCTGGCGGTATTCGTTCGGGGTCATCTGGTATTTCTTGCGAAACATTTGAGTGAAATGACGCATGTCCTGATACCCGATATACTCCGCGATTTCGGCCAGCTTGAGCTTCGGATTCAGGAGTAATTGCTTGGCTTGCTCCAGCCGCAGCGAGGTCACATACTCCTTATATCCCTGACCGACCTTTTGCTTGAACAATTGGCTGAAATAGGCCGGATTCAGAAATACGACGGAAGCGACCTTCTCCAAAGAAAGATCCTCGTTATAATGCTCCTTGATGTATTGCAAAGCGACTTCAATCGCTTTCTCGCCGCTCCCCTTGAGCGGTTCAAGCTCGATAACCTGCGTATCGGAGGCCTGTTTCATCCGCATAACCACCTGCGGAACGGTCTTGAAATCATGATTAAGTCCGGAATGGATGATATGAAAAGGCACTTTCAGGTAGTGCTTCAAGTGGTCCTTCACTTCCTCCTGGAACACCTCGATCTTGGCGTTTTCCTTAGGAGCGATCAGGCCAAGCAAGCTTTGGCGGTCATAGCTCACGACAAAACCGCGTCCATGCCGTTCGATCAGCTCGGAGAGCACATTCTCCACGATAAAATGCTCCAGGCGGATACTTTTCTCTCCCGCGTCCATCTGAACCATAATCAAATAAAAGTTGAGATAATCCTCGATGAACGGACCGATATCCAGATTTCCGATGTCCAAACCCGAAGCAAGCCGCTGGAAAACGCCTTCCCGCAAATATTTCAGATTGGCCTTCAGCAGTTCCTCTTCCTTCGTAAACTCGCTTTCCTGCTGAATTTCTTCACCCAGACTATCGATGACCTCAAACAGACGATTTTTGCCGATCGGCTTCAGTAAATAGTCTCTTGCTCCAAGACGCACCGCCTCTTGAGCATACGAGAATTCACTGTGCGCCGAGATGACGACCCATTTCACGTAAGGATATTTTCGCTTCGATATCTTCATGAATTCCAACCCGTTCATGCCGGGCATTAGAATATCGGTAAGCACGATATCGATCCGCTGCTCCTCCATGATTTTGACGGCTTCTTCCGTTGAGGCCGCCACATGGACAAGGTAATCCGGGTAAATCCGTTTAATCGTTCGCTTGACGCCTTCCCGAATCGCCCGTTCATCGTCGGCAATCAGAATGTTCACGAATTAAAATCTCCTTCCTTTGGGAGCGGCAGCACGATGGCAACCTTGGTTCCTTCATCAGGAAAACTTTGAATTTCAAGCCCATAATCCTCACCAAACATATGCTTCAGCCTGCGATGCAGATTTTGCAGTCCGATCCCGCCTTTCCCGCCCTCTTTGGGAGCCTGGGAGTTCAGAGACTCAAGCAAATGCTCCAACTGCTCTGCATTCATTCCGTTGCCGTTATCCTCAACGATAATTTTCAATTTCTGCGCCTCTTCTTCTATATACAACTTTAATATACCCGGTCGTTCCAAAGATTCCAAGCCATGCTTCACCGCATTTTCAATGATCGGCTGCACCGCCATCTTCGGAATCCGGATATTCAGCCATTTTTCATCGATCAGCATCTCAATTTGCAGACGCCCCTCAAGCCGAATCTTGATGATCGTCAAATAATGCTTGATCTGCTCCAGTTCTTCCCGCAGCGTCACTTCCGCTCCGTCCTGCCATTGGCTGCTGTAACGGAACATGGAGGAAAGCGACAATACCAGCTCTCCCAGTTGATCGTTCCCTTTCTCATCCAGCATCCAGTAAATCATGTCCAAGGTATTGTACAGAAAATGCGGATTCACCTGGGATTGCAATGCGTGAAGCTCCGCATTCTTCTCGCTGACCGAGGAGATTTTGACCCGTTCGATCAATTCTTCAATCCGGTTAACCATTCGATTGAACGAAGCAACGAGAATGTTGATTTCCTGATAAGACGCAACGCTAAGCATTCCGCGGAAATTCCCGATTTCTACCTGCTTCATTTCACGGATCAACTTTTTCAGCGGCAAGGAAATCGTCCGGGAGACCATTGACGCAATCAGCGTGGAGACAATAATCAAAATGGAAATGACAACCAGCAGATATCGCTGCATCTGCATCAGTTCAACGTTGAGATCCTTGTCCGGCGTAATACTTACAACGGACCAATCGGAAAACGGCAATTTGGATGCGACGACCAGACGATTCGAGTCCTGCTTGACAACAACATCCTCGGAATCTTGAAGATGAGGGATTCCCTCCAGAACAGGCGCCGGATTAACCAGAGAGGAAACGACCTGGTTATTCTGATCCGTCAAATAAACCTGGCTGTGAACGCCCAGCTTCAAGTTGTTAAGCGCGTCCAAAATAGGCTGCGGATTGGTTTCGTACAGCACAACGCCAATCGGGCGATGCTCGTTCAAATCGTAAATTTGCCGCCCAAAGGCGAAAACCGGACTATCCTCAACTTGATCGATCAATGAATGCGGATAAACGCCAAGCCAAACCATTTTCCCGGAGGAAGTATGAAGCTGACGATACCAATCCTCCTGCCGGTAATCAGGATCAAGCACGTTCATGGAATTCCCGTAGTTATAAAGTTTACCCGTATCCGAAATGACATGGATGCCAACCAAGTCATCCCGGGAATAAAAAATCGCCCCGATAATATTCGTGATGCTCTGTTCATTGATGTAGGCAATCGCCGGCTCGTCCGTTTTCTCGTTGAGCAGACGAATCATCTCAAAGTTGTTGCTCAGCGACTTCGATAAGCTGTCGTAGCCTTGATACAGCAAGCTGAACAACCCTGCCGTTTGCGCAACGTTTTTCTGAGATAAATCGCTGATTTTTTCATGAAACTGCACAGTTGTCCGGTTATAGTAAAGCAGGCTAACTATCAGCAAAATCCCGGACATGCAAAAAAGAAACAGCAAGAACAAACGATGGTGAATGGAATGAAAACCATTAAACATTGGATTCATCTCCTCCATCTCAAGTCCAGGCTGCTTCTTTTATTATAAAACAGTTGTCAAAATGATTGCAACGCGTGAATCAACCTTTGACCGCGCCCGCTACCATACCTTTCGTAATTTGATTGGAAAGGAAGAAGTAGATCAGAATAACCGGCAATGCCCCCATAACCAGGAAGGCGCCGATGGCTCCGTAGTTGACGGAGTATTGGCTGACGAACGTATATACCCCAAACGGCAAGGTCTTCAGTCTTTCGGAAGAAATAAAGGTAGCCGCCAAGATATATTCGTTCCAAATATTGATGAAAGTCAGGATACACACCGTCATCATAGGCGGTACGGAGATCGGAAGAATGATGCTGCGGAAAATCCGGTAAACGCTCGCTCCGTCAATAAACGCCGATTCTTCGATTTCACCCGGGATCCCTTTCATAAATCCGCTGAGAATAAACACGGCTATCGGCGTCTGGAACGCGATATACGGCAAAATCAGCGACAAGTGCGTATTCAAAATATGCACATTTTTAAAGATGATCATCAGCGGAAGCAAAGTGGCCTGCATCGGGATCATCATTCCCATGAGGAAGACCGTCATAACCACATTGCCGTAGCGCCATTTAAATCTCGAAATCGCATAGGCGACCATCGAGCTCAAGATGATAACACAGACCATCGTAACCGCAGTAACGAGTACGCTGTTCGATAAGTATTTTAAATAACTTCCCGATTCGTAGGCGTCTTTATAATTATGCCATTGAAACACTTTCGGGAACGAGAAAAAACTGCCGCTCATAATCTCTTCGTTGGTTTTCAAGGAATAAAGCACCAACCAAAGAAGAGGGTACAATTGGGTGATTACAGGAATCGCGAAAAGAAGATACACGAGCCCTTTCTTGTATTTACGCATGATCGTGCACTCCTTTCCTTAGCTGTATTTTTTCTCGAGTTTATTGAAGAAGAAGTTGATAATAACCGTACATACCAGGCAGATGGCAACCAGGAAAGTGGCAATCGCACTGCCGTATCCGTATTTCAGAGACATGAACGAGCTGTTGTACATATGCGTCGAAATTACATCGGTCGCATGAGCCGGTCCGCCGGCGGTCATAACCATGACCAAATCGAACGCCTGCAAGGAACCGATAAACGCAAGCACAATCGATATTTTAAAGATAGGGACGATCAGCGGCAACGTAATGTAGCGGTCCGCTTTAAAGCCATCGGCCCCGTCAATTTTGGCCGCTTCATAAATTTCCTCAGGAATGTTTTGCACCCCGGTGTATTGAATCAGCAAGTGATAACCGAAATACTGCCAAAGGGAAACAATATAGAGGAAGTACATCGCGATTTTCGGCTCGGTCAACCAGCTATGAGTCCAGCTGTCAAGTCCGAGGGAAATCAGGATGCCGTTCAACATCCCGCCCATGGAAGCCGGGTTGTAGATCGTTTTCCAGAGTTGTCCGATAATAACGACGGACAAAATAACCGGTGTAAAATAAATCGATACCAGCGTATTCGCTCTCTTCAAGTGGCGGTTCAGTAAAATCGCCATCAACAAACAAAGCGGAATTTCCAGCATGGAAGCCACGGCGTACAACAGCGTATGCCGGACCGAAGGCCAAAATACAGGATCATGGTAAAACATGTTGCGGAAGTTATCAAAACCGATAAATTTTGCGGCGTTGATCCCGTCCCACTGCAGCAAACCGCTGTAAACAGAAACGATAATCGGAACAAACACAAGGCACACATACAACAACAGACATGGTATTACGAAGACGGCTATTGTGCGTGCGGGCACCTTCAGTACTTTCATCTCTCTCCGCCCTCCTCAATATAAATTCGATGCGAAGAAGCGCTTTAGGCCACTTCGCATCGATTCGGAAACATCAGTCAATCGTCTCTATAGTTTATTTATTGGCGTCAAATGCAGATTGATGTTCTTTAGCTACTTGAGCAGAGTCCACTTTTTGTACGAACAGGTTTTGAATGCTGCTGAGATGCGCTTGCGCAATAGCAGGGTTCATCGTGTTATCGAATGCCAGGTCGCCGCCTTTAACTTGGTTGAACAGATCGGCAATGTTGATAGCAAGGTCGGAGTAACCGGCTGCTTTCAAGTCGCCATCCACTTTTTGGCCAAGACCGATAGCATTTTTGTTTTCAAATTGTTTTTTCGGGAAGTTCAAGGCAAAGAAGTTCAAGAAATCTTTAGTTTCTTGCAAATGTGCGCTGTTTGCGGAGATTGCATATGCAGTCCCAGGAGCCAGCATGAATTCGTTAGGGTCGCCTTTACCGTCAACAGTCGGGAATTGGAATGCGCCAACTTTGCCTGCTACGGAAGAAGCATCGACTGCGCCGGTTTCCCAAGAACCGATTACCCACATAGCCGCTTGACCGGATTTGAAGATGTTACCGCCGGCGTTAGCGTCGATGGAAGTAGCGCCATCAGGGAATGCTTTAGCTTGTACCAGATCTTGGAAACGATCGACAGCTTCAATGAAAGCAGGATCTTCAAAAGTTTTCTTGCCGTCTTGAACGTCTTGCAGGAAGCCAGGGCCGCCATTCGTACGGAGCAAGATGTTCATGAACAGGAAGGAACCGGTCCAGGAGTCTTTTTCCCCGATAGCAAGAGGCGTAATGCCTTTAGCTTTGAGTGTTTTTACGTCTTGCAAGAATTCATCGAACGTTTTAGGAGTATCTTGAATTCCCGCTTGAGCGAACAAATCTTTGTTGTAGTAAACAACTTCGATATTGTTACCGTCAGGCAACGCGTATGTGTTTCCGTCGAAGCTGTAGTAGTCGAGCAGACCGGCTTGGTAAGTGTCTTTCAAACCGTTTTGATCCAGCATGTCATTCAGTGGAGCGAATAATCCTGCGTCAACAAAAGGTTTCATTTGAGCTGCAGGGTTAACCATCGTAATGTCAGGAATTTCTTTGGAAGCCGCTTGAGTTTTCAGCTTCACTTTTTGTTGGTCGGTATTCAATGTGTCCAGCTCAATGTGAACATTCGGATGAGCTTTTTCGTACTCGTCAACCAGTGCATGCACGGTTTTGTAAGACGGAGTCGAAGGGTCCGGATAAATGTTTTGGAACGTAAGCGTAACTTTCTTGTCGCTGCCACCGTTTGCAGCGGTATTGCCGCCATTGTTTGCAGCATTGTTTTCTTTGTTGCCGTTTCCGCAAGCTGCTAAGCTAAGACCGATAATCGCGGTTAAAGCAATTGCAGAAGTTTTCTTCAAAATGCTCTTTTTGACCATTGTTTCATGCCCCCTGTTTTTAGGATAAATAAATTATTACCCTTTTAAGCGCTTTCAACAAGGCAGGAAATTAAGAATTCAGGTTTGTTTTTTATAGATAGATAAAATCTGTCGTTTTCTCCCACTTCGTGGCATGCAAGGCAAGTAAGAATCAGGTGCCAAAAAATGAAGTAAACCTAAGATAATCGATTCCACGAGAAAAAAATCAGCGATAACATGGAAATATGTCGATAAATTATATGTTTTAGGCAGAAAACGATATTTTTCGGCGGAAAACGAGAAGAAAAACCAGCGTTTCGGTTTTCAATAAAACCAAACAAATCACCGGAGTCTTACACATTTATTGGATAAAATTACATAATTTTTTGCTAAATTCCTCTTGACAGCCGATAAGATTCTAATCGTTCACGAAAATCGGGGATAGGAGTCACGATCAAAAATTCATCATTCCGATAGAGTCCCTGCATTTCTTCCAGCTTGAATCTCACTTGTTCCGGCGTTCCGCAAATACCGCGAAAAGGCGATCCGCCACGACTCTCGAGTGTTTTCTCCGTTTTACCGACCAAGATCCGCAACTCATCCGGAGTTTTTGCGCAAATAACGCTCACGGCTAGAATTGTCCGAGGGACGGACCGCAAGAAAGAAGGCCGGAATGCTTCTTTATAGGTTTTCAAGATTTGTATTCCGTCGCTGTCGCTCATAAATTGCCCAAAAACGTAGCCGGTTCCGAGCTCCGCCGCATAACGGGCGCTTTTGAAGTTCGTCCCGAGCATCCACAATTCCGGAGGTGTTTCCGGTATCGGCCTGGCCACCACGGGATGGTCTTCATAGCGGTATCGATCCTGCAGAAGTGCGGACAGATCGGCAGCCAGCTGGGGATACCGGCTTACCCGTTCAAGATAATTTCCGCTTAACGCCATGGCCGCATGCGCTTCTCCGCCCGGCGCCCGGCCAATGCCCAGGTCAACTCTTCCTGGGTACAAGGCAGCCAGCAGTCTGAAAGATTCCGCCACCTTTAAGGGGCTGTAGTGCGGCAGCAAGACGGCTCCCGACCCAATCCGGATCCGGCTTGTGCGCGCTCCAATATGAGATAGAAGCACTTCGGGCGAGGTACAAGCAAGTCCGGTCATATCATGATGCTCCGCGGTCCAATAACGGCTGTATCCCCAATATTCGGCCTGTTGCGCCAGCGTGACGGCTTGCCGCAGCGCTTCTTCGCCGGCTCCCGCCAATTCGGGAACCAGATCCAAAACTCCAAGTATCATTTCATGATTGCCTGCCAAAAGCACCTTCCCCTTTCTTCTATAATAAATTGAACCAAAGATTTTAGCTTCTGCCAGCACATTTCAGACTCTTGTTTTCATGGGTTCAACTTATATAATTGCTTGAATGACAATCGGCTGATCCCGCCCGGGGGTAGCCGGGTATCCCAGAAGCCGGTTCCCGGCTGCAGCAAAGCGCGGGCCATTGAAATAACTCCGCCGTGGGTCACGATGAGTAAACGCACATGCGCCTCCGCTGCACTTAATGTGAAAGAATGGTGCCGGAGTTCTTCGCAAATTCCTGTTACCCGGGATTTAAATTCCTGCCAAGACTCGCCTTCCGGCGGCGTGTTTGTTTTCGGATTGTCGATCCACGAGCGGTACAGCAAATCGTCTTTGAGCGTTTCATACGTTTTGCCTTCCCAGGCGCCGAAGTTCATTTCCCGCAGACGGCTGTCGTACACGGCCTCGGGGACCAGATCGGGACGCGCGTAAGCAAGCGTCTCCCGGCAGCGCAGCAAATCGCTGGAATAAACGGCGGAAAAAGAGATGCCCGACAATTCCCCTTGCAGCGGCATCAAACCGCAGGATTCTCCGGGAAGCAGCGCGGGATCGCTATGCCCTTGATATTTTCGCTCAACGTTCCATGACGTTATGCCATGCCGAACGAGCCACCATTCGATCGTCATGCCTGTCCAGCCTCCTTCTTCACTTATACCCACCAAAAACCGCCGGACAACCAAACCCAAAGCCCTGTTCCCAGCAACACAAATACATTGGTCACAAAAAACATCAGCCGTGCCGTGCGGCGGATATCCTCCGGCTCCAGTTCGCGCGTCTTATCCCCCATGTGGGCCCGAAAAGACCGCACTCCATGATAGAAGTTCTCACCCCCGAGGCGAATGCCAAGCGCACCCGCCACCGCCGCTTCCGGATAACCGCTGTTGGGACTCGGGTGCGAGGTAGCGTCGCGGCGGACTGCCTTCCAGGCCCCATCGGCGTTCATCCTGAGCGCCCGTGAAGCCGCGATCAACAGCAAGGCAGTCAGTCTTGCCGGTATGTAGTTGGCTACATCGTCCAACCGGGCGGAGGCCCAGCCAAGATCGATGTATTTGTCGTTTTTGTAACCGACCATCGAATCGAGGGTATTGACCGCCCGATATGCCATGGCCAGCGGAGCGCCGCCGAGCAGCGCAAAAAACAGCGGCGACACGATGCCGTCGACGATGTTCTCGGCGACGGTCTCCACGGCGCCGCGCGTAATATCCGGCGGGTCCAGCTCCGCCGTGTCGCGGCCGACGATCATGCCAAGCGATCGTCTTGCTTCGGGCAGGTCGCCGCGCCGCAGGTGGCCGTACACGTCCATGCCGGCGTCACGCAAGCCCTTGGCCGCGATCGTCGTCCAGATGAGCGCGGCCTCGGCTGCGGCGGCCAGCCAAGGATTGACCTGGGCCAGGAGGCGCAGCGCGGCCCAGGTCAACGCAAAGCTGCCGCCGGCGACCAGCAGCGGCAGCAGCATCCCCGCCGCCCGGAAGCGGCGGGGCGGGACGAGGCGGCGGATGGCCGCCTCCAGCGCGGCGATCGCCCTCCCCATCCCAATGACGGGATGGGGCAGCCAGCGCGGATCGCCGAGCAGCCGGTCAAGCGCGTACGCGACCGGCAGAATCCACCACGCCGCCGTCATCGGCGTGCTCCCGCATCCGCCGCCGCGGCGCGCAGCGCTTCGCTCACGGCGGCGTACACCAGGCGGCCCACCGTGCCGCCAAGGTCCGTTGCGGTGCCCGCGTAGGCGTGCAGCAGCGGCCAATCCGGCCGCTGGCTCACGCCCAGCACGACCGCATCGGTCGTGGTGCCGGTGGCCGCAAGGCCATTCTCGGCGTCGCGCACGCCGAGATCGCCAAGCGCGGCCGTTTTGGCCTCGGTCGCCGTCATCACGGCATTGACCATCGCCGCCGGCGTCAGCCGGCCATCCACGGCCAGCAGCAGATTAATCGTTCCCGGCGTCCACGAGGCCGGGAACGTCGTTCGCCGAACGCCCGCCCGCGCGGCGTTCGACACCCCCGCCGTCGCGCAGCAGAAGACGGCGAAATCCCCGCTGCGCTCCTCCGCTACCGCAGCATGCTTCAATTGAACCGCCGTCAGCAGCCCGGCGGTTTCCTCCTGCGGATAGCCCCACGCGTCCAGCAGCACCGCGATATCCCGCTCCGGGTCGTCGCAGCGGTAGAATCGGTCAACATATATGTTGACCATTCGCTGAATCCGCCCCGGCCCTCCGCCAAAAACAGCGCTGCCGAGGCTGTCCAGCACTCCCGGCGCCTCCAGCAAAAGATGCCGCTCTCCGTAGATGAGCTTAAGCCCAGGCCATACCCCTGAAGCAAATTCCATACCTTTTTCCGCCCGCAAAAACGGCGTTGTCATTGCCCGGCACCTCCCAATACGTTTTCCAAAGCATCCAAGAGCTTGCGATTCGCGTTCCCGTCCTTCACGGCAATGCGGATATCCCCTTCGCCAAGACCCGGATACATCGCGCAGCTGCGCACCAGCACGCCGCGCCGCCCAAGCTCTGCCTGCATCGCAATCGCCGTCCACGGCTCCGGCAAGCGCACAAGCAGAAAATTGGCGGCGCCAGGCCATGTCCGGCAGCCGAGCCGCTCCAACTCGCCTCTAAGCAGCGCCCGCTGCTCCGCGATCAGACGGATCGTCGCTTCCTCATACTCCGCCCCCGAGCGCAGTGCCGCTTCTCCGGCCGCCAGCGCGAGCGCATTGACACTCCAGGTCACCTGCTTGTCCCGCATCTTCTTCGCCGTATCCGGATGCGCGATCGCATACCCCAGCCGCAGGCCGGGGATGGCGTAAAACTTCGTCATCGAGCGCACCAGAATCAGATGAGGATATCGCCCAAGCTCCGCAAGCAGCGTAACCCGATCTTGTTCGGGAATAAAATCGATAAAGGCCTCATCCAAGACCACGTACGTGCCGCTCTGTTCCCCCGCTGCGGCGAACCCCTGCAGCTTTTTCATACTGTACATAACCCCGTTCGGATTGTTAGGCTGTCCAACAAACACAAGATCCGTCTCTCCGATAAGCCGTTCAATCGCATCCGCGGAAGCTTTAAAATCCAATTCATCCGCCCCGTACACGGATCGCACCTCGGCTCCGAATTGCCTCGAGAGACTGCGGTACTCCGAGAAACACGGCTCGACGATCCCCACGGTTTCCGGCGCGATCGCAAGCAGCGCAAGCGCCATGTTCTCCGCGGCCCCATTGCCGATGACAAGCATCTCTTCTTCCACTTGATGACGCCGCGCCAATAAAGCGGTCAAACTCCGATGACCGGGATCGGGGTAACGCACGATGCTCGGGAGCGCTTGGCTTAACGCTTCAAGCAGCCCCGGCGGCGGTCCCAGCGGATTGATATTGGCGCTGAAATCCGTAAATTCACGGACCGGAATCCCATACCTCGCCGATGCCGTTTCCAGATCTCCTCCATGTCCGTATACCTCAAGCAGCATGTCAAACTCCCTCTTTTCCTGAACTTGTAGCCGTGATAGGTTCAATGCCCTCATTATGAAGTCGTCCCGTTTGCGCGTCAATCATATCCGCAGGTTTCGTCGTTTATCTCGATACAGGCTCCTGAGGCCCCTTCGCGCTCCGTTTTTCCTTTGGTTTCCGGGACAATTGGTTTACAATAGAATCATATGGACAGTTTAAACATTTTCGCACATTGGAGGATTGAGTCTCATGCTGTTTATCGATAACGAGGGAATAACCGATGCGTCGGTGAATCTGGCTATTGAAGAGTATGCGCTAAGACATCTGCCGCTGGAAGACGACAGCTATTTGCTTTTCTATATTAATGCGCCGTCGGTCATTATCGGGAAACACCAAAATACGATTGAAGAAATCAACACCGAATACATCAAGGAAAAAGGAGTGCAGGTCGTCCGCCGGCTATCCGGAGGCGGTGCGGTTTACCATGACCTCGGCAACCTGAACTTCAGCTTCATCACAAAAGACGACGGCCAGTCGTTCCATAATTTCCGCAAATTCACCGAGCCTGTCGTTCAAGCGCTTAAGTCGCTTGGAGTTAACGCGGAAATGACCGGCCGGAACGATCTGCAGGTCGGGGATCAGAAAATTTCCGGGAACGCCCAGTTCTCCACGCGAGGCCGGATGTTCAGCCACGGCACCCTGATGTTCAATCTGAACCTTGACGATGTACAAGCTTCGCTTCATGCGAATCCGGAAAAATTCAAATCCAAAAGCACTAAATCCGTACGCAGCCGCGTCGCCAACATCATTGATTTTCTGGACACGAAAATGACGATTGAGGAATTCCGCTCCGAGCTGCTTCGCCATATTTTCGGCATGGAGCCAAATCTCGTTCCCCAATACAAGCTCACAGAGACCGATTGGACCAAGATTCATGAAATTTCGCAGCAGCGCTACAAGAATTGGGATTGGAACTATGGACTGTCGCCGGAATCCAACGTAAAGCACGCCAAAAAATTCCCGGTCGGGATTATCGATCTGCGCATGAACATCAAGGACGGTCATATTCAGGACATCAAAATTTACGGCGACTTTTTCGGGGTAGGCGATGTCGCCGACATCGAAGACAAGCTGAGAGGGATTAAATATGAAGAAGCCGCCGTTCGTTCCGCGCTTCGGGATCTTGACGTGAAATACTACTTCGGCAATCTGGAGTTTGACGATCTCGTTGGGCTCGTATTCCTTGAAGAATAACCTTCGGCTTTGCCCGAAATCTTCGAAAGGAATGAGCATATTTGAATCGCAACCGCCTTGCCGACCTCAGCCTGCTATCCGTCGCGTTCATGTGGGGAAGCACCTTCCTGATCGTGCAGCACGCCGTAAAGGTGCTTCCGCCGCTGGCCTTCAACGGTATCCGATTTATCGGGGCAGCCTTGCTGCTGGCATTGATTATCGCCGCTTTCTATCGCCATGAATGGAAGGCGTTGTCCTGGCGGATGCTGGGACACGCTTTTATTTTGGGATCGTTCTTATTTTTGGGTTATGGCTTTCAGACCGTGGGACTTCTCTACACCACGACTTCGAACACCGGGTTTATTACCGGGTTATCGGTGGTGCTCGTCCCGTTTTTATCTTTAGTGATGCTGCGCCATCCGATCACTCGCTATACCTGGATCAGCGCTTTGCTGGCCGCCGCCGGCCTGTATTTTCTGACCTTTGCCGGGTCGGCCTTTAGCTGGAACCGCGGAGATTTCCTGGTGTTCCTGTGCGCGATCGCGTTTGCCCTGCATGTCGTTTACACCGGGGTATTTGCTCCCCGTTATCCGGCGCTGCCGCTGGCCGCACTGCAGATGGCCGTTGTGGGTGTCCTCAGCGTTATCGCGTCATTGCTGTTTGAGCATCCCGGTCCGGTCTCCGGCACATTGACCCGGCTGCTTCAACCCGAAGTGCTGCTCGCTCTGCTCGTATCAATCGGGCCAACCAGCGCGCTGGCGTTCTGGATTCAAACCGTTTGCCAGAAACATACCAGCCCTTCGCGGGTCGCCGTCATTTTCGCCATGGAGCCGGTCTTCGCCGCGTTTACCGGGGTTGGCTTCGGCGGGGAAACACTGGGTATCGCCGCGGTATTCGGCTGTCTTTGCATTTTTACCGGAATGATCCTCGCCGATCTAAAATCAGCGCCGGACACGGTACAATGATCCGTTTCGTTATGATATATTATTTCAAGTTATAAGAGAGAAAGCCAAAAGGAGAGAAACCATGTACAAACTGATTGCCATCGATATCGACGACACTTTGATCAATGACGATAAAGAGGTGACGCCCGCTACGCAGCAGGCGCTGGAGCAAGCGATTGCCCAAGGCGTCGTCGTCACCCTTGCCACAGGCCGGGCTTACGCCTCCGCCAAAAACGTCGCCCGCCAGACCGGTCTGAATGTGCCCATTATTACGTACCAGGGTTCCCTGGTCAAAAACCTGCTCGACGAGCGCGTCTTATACGAGCGTTATGTTCCGGTAGAAGCTGCGCGTAAGCTGTTCGAGTATTGCACCAAACGCGGCCTCCATCTGCAAACCTATATCGACGACAAGCTGTATGCCCGCGAGGAAAACCAGAAGCTGATTGATTACACAACGCTCAACAAAACGAAATATTACGTGGAGCCGGATTTCGCCAAGCTGGTGGTTCAGCCGACGCCGAAAATGCTCATTATCGACGAACCTGATTTTCTCGACCAAATTGCCCCTGAGCTTCGCGAACTGCTTGGGGATGAGGTGCACATCACGAAGTCGAAGCCGAATTTTCTGGAAATCATGCATCATGAAGGCACAAAAGGACATGCCCTGAAATTCCTCGCCGCCCATTTCGGCTGCGACCTGTCGCAAACGATCGCGATCGGCGATTCCTGGAACGACCATGAAATGCTGGAAGCCGCAGGTCTTGGCGTAGCCATGGGCAACGCGATCCCGGCATTGAAAGAACTCGCCGACTTCGTCACCTTAAGCAACAACGAGGATGGAGTCAAACACGTCATCGACAAGTTCGTGTTAAACGTGAACGCCGAAGCTTAAATCCCCGTTTCCCGGATGTAAGGCCGCTTTTGCTACTTGAGCAAAGCGGCCTTGTTCGTTTCGGCATACTCTATGTTCGGCGGAAGTCCATAATCCCGCCTTAGATCAATATCATGCGAGAGATGGGTAAAAAACGTCCGTTTCGGTTGCAATTCCCGAAGCAGCTCGAGTGCTTCAGTGACATCGTAGACCGATCTCGTTTTAAACTCCGCTTCCTCCAAATAAAAGCTGGTGCCCAGCACAAGAAGATCCAGGCCGAAAAGCGGTCGGCGCTGTTCCGGCGGCAGGGCGATGGAATCCGGGCAATATGCCCAGGCAAAACCGTTTTTATCGAAACGGTAGGCATAGGAGAAGCCATTTTTGCCGTGAAATACTTTCCATGTCCGAATACTCCAGCCTCCCAGCGTATCCCCCTGATTCAACGGATGCAAATCCAGATTGCGGTCAAGCCAGGGAAACTGCGAAATGATCGTATTCAGCACCTCCTGTGGACCGTACAACTGCCCCTTCCGGTCAAGCCAACGACAGGCGTCCGCCCACTCCGGCAATCCTCCGATATGGTCAAAATGGGCATGCGTAATCACAATCCGCTCCGCGAACCGTTGCCCCCGTCTTTCCATCGCGCCGCGCCAGTCCGGTCCGCAGTCGATCAGAAATGGTTCATCGCCGCATTCCACGGAAACGGAAGACCGGTATCTCCGATTAAGCCCGCCGTTTCTCGCCTCCTCGCACACCTCGCAGTCGCAATACACTCTCGGAACCCCCATTGCGTCGCCGGTTCCGAGAAATACTAGCTGATCCATCCTCCAGCAGCTCCCTTTGTGTTGCCGTTATTTCCTTGCCAAATGCACGGAGATCGTCTGAAGCGCGGCGGGATCGATATTGCCGTAAGTAGGCTCCACCGTTCATTTTTGCTTCCACGATTCGGCCCTCAAATGATCACTTCGAGCGGTTCGCGCTTCAGAGGATTCTCGAGGATCCAGCTGCGCTCTTCATTAAACAAGTATGCGCGGTGCACCAACACGCGAACCTCCTGACCGGGCGACAGCGTCTCCTTCTCCAGCGAACGGAATGTCGTTAGCGTATGCCCTCCGGTCTCCACTTCCACCAGCCATTCGCTCCCGCGAAAATGCAGATGCTTCACCACGCCCGGACTGGTGGCGGATAAAATCGTGAACTCGCGCTCCGTTCCGACTTCGATATATTCAGGACGAATGAGCGCGCGCGTAGCTGCCCCTCCTCCTTCTTCTTCAAAGCCCTTGATCGCGGACACCCGCTCCACCAGCGTGGATTGGCCGATAAACGAAGCGACGAACGGCGTGCTCGGCTTCTTGTAGATATCCCAAGGCGTCCCCTTCTGCTCCAATCGTCCTTGGTTAATGATCATGATTTCGTCGGCCACTTCGATCGCTTCTTCTTGATCATGAGTCACGAAAATCGAGGTGACTCCTACCCGCTCGATCAGCTCCCGCAGCCAGGAACGCAGCTCCTGGCGGATCTTTGCGTCGATCGCCGCAAACGGCTCGTCGAGGAGCAGCAGCTGCGGCTCCGGCGCCAATGCCCGGGCAAAAGCGACCCGTTGGCGCTGCCCGCCGGACAGCTGGTGCGGATAACGGTTCTCGAACCCCGTGAGTCCCGTAAGTTCAACCAGCTCCGTGACCCGTTCCCGAATCGCGGCCTTCGGAATCTTTTTCACCTTCAAGCCAAAGGCGATATTCTCGTACACGGTCATGTGCTTAAAAAGTGCATAGCTTTGGAAAACAAAACCGATTCCCCGATCTTGGGGCGCTAGCTCGTTGACTCGTTTTCCATGGAATAAAATTTCCCCTGCATCCGGCTGTTCGAGACCGGCCAACATCCGCAGAATGGAGGTTTTGCCGCCGCCGCTTGGGCCAAGGAGTCCGATCAACTGCCCTTTTTCGATGTGAAAGCCGACATCCTTTACGGCGTGAAAATTGCCGAAATGTTTATCGAGATGCTTTACCTCTACGTGCATTTTAAGTCACATCCTTTCGTGTATTTCAAAATGATCCGAGCTTCAGATTTTATATTTAATCACATTAAAATACTTGGATTAACGTCTTAAAGCCACTTTATCAAACCCGGGATGCCCCGTCAATCCAAAAGTCGCAGCATAAACACAAAAAGGAAGACGATTCGAAAAAACCGAGGAATTGCTGCTTGGACGCTGGCATGGTATTTATTTCTGAGAGTTCGGGTCCGCGCAGGCGCGAGCGCTTTGTTAAAGTCATAGGAGAAGCCTGAGTTCTTATGGGCAAAATAAAACCAGACGACACGACCGTGTCCATCCGGTTTATCCCAGCAATGCTATAAAGTGTCAAAGCTATGATGGTGTGAACGGGTAAAGCGCGAATGCAAAACAAAAACGTCTCCTATGACGTTAACCGATAACTGCTTTGGCTTAACATTTTCACATGGGCGATCGCAGCGGGCATGATCTCATCAAAGGTCAAATGATCCTGAATGTAAAACGAAACAAACCCATGCACCCCTAAAAACATACTCAGCGGAAGAGAAGGATTGTTTTCCAGCGGATGGCTTTCTTCCTGCAAAAAACGGCGGACAATGGAATCGAACATCTCGAAACATTTGGCCTGTTCGGTTCGACAATAAGCCAAAATTTCCTCGTCCCGGAGCATGAACATGATTTCATACTGATGCGGATGCTCAAGACCAAACTTGATGAACTCCAGCATCAATTGCTCCACCTTGGACAAGCCTTCGGCCGGCGGGCGTTTCGTAACCTGCTCATACAATTGCGACAGGGACTCGAAATCCTTGACCACGATCGCATAGAACAGTTCGGCTTTTTCCTTAAAGTGATAATAAAGCGAGCCGTGACTGTATCCCAAATGCTGGCCGATGCTTCTCATGGATATTCCGCGATAGCCTTTGGTAATGAACAAATGTCTCGCGGCGTCCATAATTCTCTCTCTCGACAACTCCTGATCTACTGCTCTTCTCGCCATAGGCATTATTCCCCTTCAATAAAATAAAGCTTATCGCCTTCCGCCAATACCGCTTGGCCTCCCGTCAAATCGATCATCCAGTCTTTAAATGCTTCGGCCTCCGAATCGAGCGGCAAAGCGCGGAGCGTCACCTTGTCGGCAAACCCCGTATCTCCCGTCCGGATCTCGCGATTTCTCAGCTCGTTTTCCACCTTGCCCAACCAGGTATACTCAAGTTCAACAAATACTTCGCGATGAAGCACTAGGGTAATTGCTTCTCCCGCTTCGATCGCCGCTACGGCGCCGTCGGTGTATGCCCGGATCAAACCGCCGGCTCCCAGCATAATGCCTCCAAAATATCTTGTTACGACAATAGCGATATTTTTGAGGCCTTGGTTCTTGATCACTTCCAGGATCGGTTTGCCCGTTGTTCCGCTAGGCTCGCCGTCATCCGACTGCTTCTGGATTTCGTCCCGCTCCCCGATCATATAAGCGGAGCAGTTATGCGTCGCGTTCCAGTGTTTCTTCTTGATCTCTTCGATGAACAAGACCGCGTCGGCCTCGTTATCCACCGGTTTGACATGTCCGATAAACCTCGACTTTTTGATGACGATTTCCTTGTCTCCGGCTCCGCGAACCGTCTTGTAACGCTCTAACATATGAACCCATCCTTATGAATGTGCCAAGAAGCAGTTCGACCGGGTTGTTAATCCGGTGAACTGCTTCCTGGCGCTGTTGTTCTCTTAATCGCGAAAGCCGTTATTATTCGGAGAGTCTTGCTTCGAGCTCCGCTTTTTCTTTTTCATAACCCGGCTTGCCGAGAAGCGCGAACATATTTTTCTTGTAAGCTTCAACGCCCGGTTGGTCGAAAGGATTGACGCCCATCAGGTAACCGCTGATGCCGCAAGCTTTTTCAAAGAAGTATACGAGGTAGCCGAACGAGTACGGAGTCAAATCCGGTACGTTGACGACCAGGTTAGGTACTTGGCCGTCCGTGTGGGCGAGCAAAGTGCCTTGGAATGCTTTTTTGTTGACGAAATCGAGCGTTTTGCCGGTGAGGAAATTCAGGCCGTCCAGATCGGAAGGATCGGATTCGATGGTGATATGGCTAGGAACTTCCGTTACTTGAATGACCGTTTCAAAAATGTTCCGGTTGCCTTCCTGGATGAATTGACCCATGGAGTGCAGGTCCGTCGAGAAATCGACCGATGCCGGATAAATGCCTTTATAGTCTTTGCCTTCGCTCTCGCCGAAAAGCTGTTTCCACCATTCGGATACATAATGAAGGGAAGGCTCGTAGTTAACGAGGATTTCCGTTGCTTTGCCTTTGCGGTACAGCGCGTTGCGCACGGCCGCATATTGGTAGCTGGCGTTTTCGGCCACGTTCGGGTTGCTGAATTCCTTGGAAGCGTCCGCTGCGCCTTTCATCATTTCTTCGATGTTGATGCCGGCGGTAGCGATCGGCAGCAGGCCTACGGCCGTCAGTACGGAATAACGTCCGCCTACATCGTCCGGAATCACGAACGTTTCGTAGCCTTCTTCATTGGACAGCTTCTTCAAAGCGCCTTTTTCGCGGTCAGTCGTTGCGTAGATGCGTTTGCGAGCTTCTTCTTTGCCGTACTTCTCTTCCAGCGCCGCACGGAAAATACGGAAAGCGATGGCTGGTTCCGTTGTCGTTCCCGATTTGGAAATAACATTCACGGAGAAATCCTTGCCTTCGATCAGATCGAGCAGGTGATTAACGTAAGTGGAGCTGATATTGTTACCGGCAAAGTAAACCTCCGGGGTTTTGCGTTTGTCTTTTGGAAGCAGATTATAGAAGGAATGGGACAGCGATTCGATTGCCGCGCGAGCTCCCAGATAGGAACCGCCGATTCCGATCACGATGAGAACGTCGGAATCGCTCTGGATCTTGGCTGCCGCTTTCTGAATACGGGCAAATTCTTCTTTATCGTAATCGGTCGGGAGATCGATCCAACCGCGGAAATCCGAGCCTGCTCCGGTGCCCTTATGTAATGTTTCATGAGCCGTGCGGATTTGTTCGGCTAAATTGTCGACTTCATGCTGCCCGACAAACTGAAGGGCTTTGCTGTAATCAAACGTCACTTTTTTGGACATTGCTTAAAAACCTCCATCTGTTTATTTATCTAACTGCCTATCCAACAAGAGGCAAGATTCAATGATTGGTTCCACATAAAAGGTCGAATTTTTGAACTACCTCTTATCCAGCTTAAAAATAGGATACTGTAAATTCCCAGCAAAGACAAGGGCACAATGTACAGGTTATAGCCCGCATGATAAAATAATTAAATGATGTTCAATTACTAGGAGAAGGTGAAGATCTTGAAAAAAATCGGATTTATCGGACTGGGAACAATGGGCGCCCCCATGGCCTCCAATCTGCTCAAGAAAGGCTACGAAGTCACCGTCTATAACCGGACAACCGCCAGAACGGCTCCTCTCGCGGAGCAGGGCGCAACCGTAGCCGCATCCCCAAGAGAAGCAGCCGCAGCGGCCGATACGGTTATCACCATGGTCAGCGACGATGCTTCCATCGCCGGTGTTTACGATGGACCGGACGGCGTGTTCGCCGGCCTTAATTCCGGAACGACCGTCATCGATTGCAGCACGATCTCGCCCTCGCTCGTTCGCAAGCTGGCCGAAGAAACAATCAAGCTCGGCGGAAAGTTTCTTGACGCGCCGGTTACAGGAAGCTCTCCGGCGGCCGTAGCCGGAACGCTCGTATTTATGGTCGGCGGAGACGCCGCCGTCGTGGATGGAGAGCGGGACGTGTTTGAAACCATGGGTACCACGCTATTGCACATGGGACCTAACGGCAGCGGGTCGATCGCCAAACTCGCTCATAACACCATCGTTGGCATCAACAACTTGGCTCTTGTCGAAGGCTTTACGATCGCGGCCAAATCCGGCCTCGCCCCGGAAGCGTTCCTGCAGCTCGTCAAGCTGGGCTCGGCGGGCAGCAAAGCGGCGGAGCTTAAAGGGAACAAAATCATCGATCACGATTTTACGAACCAATTTTCCCTCGCTCTGATGCTTAAGGATTTGAAGCTTGCTTCTTCATTGACCGACGGTGCCGGCATTCCGGTTCCGATGCTGAACCTGGCCAAAAGCCTATTCCAGGCGGGCCAGACGCAAGGGTACGGCGACGAGGATCTCTCTTCCGTCGTCAAAATCTATGAAGCGTGGATCGGACAAACCATCGGCGGCAAATCGCTATAAGCCGTAAGAACCGCTAACTCCGGCTTCGGCCAATATGAAAGGCAGGCCCGGCTATTTGCCGGGACCTGCCTTTTTGATGTTGATTTCAAACAGCGTAAACATCTGTGAAAGAGGCTTAAGCCCCCGTACCGTAAGAACAGCAGTAATCCGTTACGCTGCGCACTTCCAGTTTGAAGGAAGACTTCGCGGGAACGGTAAACGTCCCCCGACCGCTGATTTCTCGCCACAGCGACTCTCCCGGCAGCATCACCTTCAAATCTCCGGAGAGAATATCCATCACTTCCAGCGAATCGGTCGAGAATTCATATTCTCCGGGGAGCATGATCCCCAGCGTGATTTTGCTCCCGTTTTGAAGCCGGACTGTCCGGCTCGTTACTTTTCTGTCAAAATAAATATTCGCGGCTTTATCCACGGTTACGTTCTCCAGTTGCTGCGTCACTTTCCCCGCTCCCCTCGGTTAGGCATTGCTTTCTTTATTTCAATTGGGCTTTCACGTGTTTAACTACATTTTCTACCGTAAAGCCATATTCTTCGATCACTTTATCGCCAGGCGCGGAAGCCCCGAAGATATCGATGCCGATCACGGAACCTTGATCGCCGACGTAACGGTCCCATCCGAACGGATGCGCCATTTCAACGGCAACCCGGGCTTTGATGTCCGGCAGGATGACGGATTCCTTGTACGTTTGATCCTGTTTATCAAACAGATCCCAACTTGGCAAGCTGATAACGCGGACATGGATGCCTTCTTCGGCCAAAGCGGCTTGCGCCTTCACGGCAAGCTGCACTTCGGAACCCGTGGCGATGATTTGCGCGACCGGTTTGCCGTCCTTGGCGTCGGAGACCACGTAACCGCCGCGTTTGATCCCTTCGCGGGCCATTTCGGCCGATTTCTCGAGGATCGGCAGGTTTTGGCGAGTCAGCACGAGCGCTACCGGATTCGATTTGTTTTCAACGGCATAGGCCCAAGCGGCGGAAGTTTCGTTGCCGTCGGCCGGGCGAATGACGGTCAGGCCCGGAATGATCCGCAGGGACGCCAATTGTTCGATCGGTTCATGCGTAGGTCCGTCTTCGCCAACGGCGATGCTGTCATGCGTCAGCACGTAAGTAACCGGCAGCTTCATGATGGCCGACAAACGAACGGCCGGGCGCAGGTAATCGGTGAATACGAAGAATGTACCGCCGAATACTTTCAGGCCGCTGTGCAGCGTAATTCCGTTCATCGCAGCCGCCATTCCAAATTCGCGAACCCCGAAATACAAGTTGCGGCCGTCGCGGGTTTCCGGCGTATACATCGGAAGATTGTTCAAATGCGTCATCGTAGAGCTTTCCAGGTCGGCGGAGCCGCCGAGCAGTTGAGGCACGCGATGAACCAATCCGTTCAGCGCGTTGCCGGAAGCGACGCGGGTCGAGACCGCTTTATCCGCAACGCTGTATTTAGGGAGATCAGCGTCCCAGTCGGCCGGGAGGTCGCCATGGATCGCTTTTTCGAATTGAGCCGCAAGCTCCGGATATTCCGCTTTATATTTTGCAAACGCCTCGTCCCAAGCTTTGTTGGAGGCAATTCCGCGTTCTTTGACTTTGGCAAAATGCTCGCGCACTTCTTCCGGAACGTAGAAATCTTCTTCGTAAACCCATTTATAGTTTTCTTTCGTGAGTTTGGCTTCTTCGGCGCCGAGCGGAGAACCGTGCGTGCCGCCATGACCGCCTTTGCCCTGTTTGTTCGGGCTGCCGTAGCCGATGACTGTTTTCACTTCGATCAGAGTAGGGCGTCCGGTTTCGCGCTTGCCTTCTTCAATCGCCGCTTCGATCGCGGCCAGATCGTTGCCGTCTTCCACGCGCAGCGTTTGCCAGCCGTAAGCTTCAAAACGTTGTCTTACGTTTTCCGAGAAGCTGAGGTTCAGCTTGCCGTCGAGAGAAATGTCGTTGGAGTCGTACAGGAAGATCAATTTGCCCAGCTTCAAATGCCCGGCAAGAGAAGCGGCTTCACTCGCCACGCCTTCCATCAGGTCTCCGTCGCCGCAAATGCCGTACGTATAGTGATCGATAACTTTGAAATTATCTTTGTTATAAGTCGCCGCGAGCTGCGTTTCAGCAAGCGCCATGCCGACAGCCATCGCCAAACCTTGACCCAGCGGCCCGGTCGTGGCGTCGACACCAGCGGTATGGCCAAACTCCGGATGGCCCGGCGTCTTGCTGCCCCATTGGCGGAATTGCTTGATTTCATCCATCGGAAGATCGTAACCGCTGAGGTGCAGCAAGCTGTACAGCAGCATCGAACCGTGTCCTGCGGACAAAACGAAGCGGTCGCGGTTGACCCAAGTCGGGTGGTCCGGATTATGAACCATCGTTTTGGCGAACAGCTGATAACCCATCGGAGCCGATCCCATCGGCATCCCCGGATGGCCGGATTTCGCTTTTTCGATCGCGTCGATCGCCAAGGTGCGGATCGTGGTAATCGACAAGTTATCGATCGTTTTGTTGTCTGTGAGTGGCATTCAAATTTCCTCCCTTAATATGAAAAGATTCTGGCAAATCATGAAAAACATAAACTTAAGTTTTCAAAACAATCACTTTGAAAAAATCATTTTGACTATATCTAGTGTATCACGTCCTGCCGCCCTTTTCCATACCATTATTCCCATTCGTTTTCTCTCGAAATCACATAAAAAAATCGGATGCTTTTATGTACCGATAACGGTTGGACAAGCCGAATTCGTCCCCTTCGTTATGAAAAAAACCGTCCAGCCATTGATTCGCTATGACGGTTTTGAGGCATTGCCGCTTTAATTAAACACGACCGTTTTGTTTTGATGCACCAGAATCCGGTCTTCAATATGCCATTTGACGGCTCTGGCCAGCACAACGCGTTCAATCGTCCGTCCGATCCGCTTCAACTCGCCGACATCGTCGCGGTGGCTGACGCGCTGGACATCCTGCTCGATAATCGGACCGCCGTCCAGCTCTTCCGTGACATAGTGGGCGGTGGCTCCAATAATTTTCACGCCCCGGTCGTAGGCCTGGGCGTAAGGTTTTCCTCCCACAAAGGCGGGAAGGAAAGAATGGTGGATATTGATGATCCGCCCCCGGTAAGGTTGAATCAGCGCCGGAGAGACTATCTGCATATATCTCGCCAGCACAATGAGATCCACCTTTCCGTTTACGGCTTCAAGCTGCTTTCGCTCCGCTTCGGACTTAGTGTCCGGCGTCACCGGAATATAGTGATAAGGAATGCCGAAAGATTCGACGTAGCTCTGCATGTCTTGATGATTGCTGACAACCATGGCGATGTCCGCATTCAAATCTCCGGCCTGCCATTGCCACAGCAGTTCGACTAGGCAATGGTCCTCTTTCGAAACGAAGATCGCCAGTTTCTTTTTGTGACTGAGGGGATAAATGTTCCATTCCATACCGAATTTGTCCGCGATGACGGCAAAGTCGGTCGTCAGCTTGGGAAGAAGGGCATCCAGCCTTTCAAGGTCAAACTCGATCCGCATGAAAAACATACCGCCGTCAGGATCCATCGTATACTGGTCCGACTGAACGATATTCGCCCCATGCTCGTGCAGAAAACGGGACACTGCCGCCACGATCCCCGGCCCGTCCGGGCAGGAAATCAGCATGCGCGCCCGGTTGCTCTCATAGGGTTTGACAGGAACCCCGCTTGTTTTAACGTGTTTGTCCAAGTGCATTCCCCTCCTTTGCCTCAAGGTTCGGCCGAAACTTTGGCTGATTCTTGATTTACGCCTTGCCGGCAAACCATGCGATCAGCCGCTGATTGACTTCTTCCTCGCTGCGTTCCTTGAACAATCCGGCTTCGATCACCAGGTCATACAGCCGTTCCATCGGCTCGCGCGGATCCGCTTTTTTGGCTTTGGCATCGTTTTTCAGAACACTCCAGACGTCCAGCACATAGGAACGAGGATGGATATCCTGCTTGGCAAAAAACGCTCCCAATTCCTCAACTTCACTCAGGAATGTTTCTCCGAAACGTTCGGCCGTATCCCCGCGCAGCAAAGCAATTTCCACTTCATACATCGGACGCTGGGTTTTTGCATCTTTCCCGACCCAAGGCGTCTCCAGAATAAACGGCCGGTCTTGCAGCGCTTCGTGGTGGACGACGCGGTTGATCGCTTCGAATCCGATCCAGCCTGAGCCGATTGGGGTGTGGCGGTCCTTTTGAGCGCCGATGGGGTTTTTGCTGTCATTGATATGAACCACTTTTATCCGGTCTAGGCCAATCGTATCGTCGAACTTGCGCAGCACGCCATCCAGATCATTCACGATATCGTATCCGGCGTCGTGGATATGGCAGGTGTCAAGGCAAATCGACAGCCGCTCGTTATGCTGAACCTTATCGATAATCGCGGCGATTTCTTCGAAGCTTCGGCCCATTTCCGTTCCTTTTCCGGCCATCGTTTCCAGCGCAATGCGTACTTCCGTTTCGCCAGTTCCGTTAAGGACTTCATTCAAACCTTCGGCAATCCGCTGCACGCCGTACTCCGCATCTTTTTCCGTAAAAGCGCCCGGATGGAGCACGATATTGCGCACGCCCAGTGCATGGGTACGCCGAATTTCCTCCTGTAGAAAGTCAACGGCTAGCTGGTAGGTGTTCGATTTGTAAGATCCGAGATTAATAATATAGGGGGCGTGAACAACAATTTCGTCGATGCCCGCCTGGGTCATCGCTGCTTTCCCCTCTTCGATGCCCATCGATTCGATCGGCTTGCGTCGGGTGTTTTGCGGTGCCCCGGTATAGATCATAAACGAACTGGAGCCATAGGAGATCGCTTCCTCCGTGGCGGTAATCAAACCCTTGTCCGAAAACGAGACATGGGAACCTATTTTAAGCATGCATGTGACCCCCTTTTAATCCGTGTCCAAAAAGTCAGGTTTTCAAAAAATGACTTTTTGAACTACCTTTTGGACATTAAATCGCTAAACAACCCTATTTTAGCCTTTATATCGAAATAAATAAAGAAATAAGGTATAATTCTTATCAAATCATAACATTTTTAAATCTCACAATTTTAAATTTTTCCGCTGTTTTCGGTGAACTTTGTTAAAGCTCTTTCTATACGAGTAAACGAGGTGATAAACAATATGCTGCATCTAGTGATGCCTGCTGGATTGGCTGCTGCGGTAGACGGTCCGAACCGCTGGTTCATGAACTCGATCGCGTTTTGGGGGTTTGTGCTGCTCGGAATGATGGCCATCGGGGGATATTTTATGTTCCGGAAGTTCCTGAAAGTTCTCCCCAAAGCCGACGGCATGTCCAAGCTCGACTGGCAAAACCATTGGGTGGAACAAAGCCGGCATCTCTGGTCGGATGAAGCCAAGGCTTTTCTGAACAAACTCGTGGAGCCCGTGCCAGGGCCATTCCGAGACATCGCCCGCCATTCGATCGCTGCCGAAATCGGCAAAATTGCGCTGCAGGAGCAGGCTTTCGAGATTACGCAGGCACACTGCATCAAGGGATACATAGCGGCGACGCCAAAGCGGGACAACAAGTTTCTCGTGTCTTTTCTCGAGAAGAACCAGATTGATTATCAGCCCTATCGGCATCTTATGAATAAATAATACAGCGGTTCTTTTCATTATTATTATTGCATCCGGCCAGGCCTCGCCACGCGAGCATTGCCGGATGTTTTCTTAAGGCATGAGCATATATTTCCGAAATGGAGTCGTCAATCCGAGGGGAGTGAGAGGCATGAAAGCCATTATCTTTGGAGGCACCGGCTTTTTAGGCAGCGCCTTGTCCGATTATTGGCTGAAGCAAGGACATGAGATCTTGGTCGTCACCCGGAAGTTACCCGACGAACCTCGCAGACCGCAAGGCAATAATCGCTCTCCGACTTATGTCACATGGACGGATTTGGACGCAAAGTCCTCTCGCTTTAAGGGGATAGACGTCGTCGTCAACCTTGCGGGCGCCGCAATCAGCCAGCGCTGGACCACTCAAGCCAAGCGGCGGATTCTCGAGTCCCGCATAAGATCTACCGAAGCCGCGGCCCGATTTGTGCAAGCCCTTGAACGGCAACCTGCGGTCGTCCTCCAAGGATCTGCCGTCGGAATTTACGGGACTTCCGAAACGGCTTATTTTAACGAGGTACGTGAGCCCGCGGCTAACGGTTTCTTGGCGAATGTTACCCGGCAGTGGGAAGCGGTGGCGAACACCGATTTCACCGGCATCCGGCTAATCAAGCTGCGCACCGGCGTCGTTTTGGGCTCTGGCGGAGGTGCGTATCCGCTCATGCGGCTTCCTTTTCTGCTCGGGATCGGCGGAAAAGTCGGCACAGGCAGGCAATGGATTCCCTGGATTCATCTCCGGGACTTCATCGCCCTCGCCGATTTCTGCGTCTCCCATGCCGAGCTTCAAGGGCCGGTCAATGCGGTAAGTCCAAATCCCGTCACCAACGAGCAGTTTGGACGTATCGTATGCGGAATCCATCGCCGTCCCTTTTGGCTGCCCCTTCCCGGAGTCATGCTCAAAACCCTTCTAGGCGAGATGTCCTCCATGCTGCTGGAAGGACAACGTGTCAAGCCGAACGCCGCGCTTCAGGCCGGATATTCATTTGCGTATCCGCAATTGGAAGAAGCGGTCCGGCAGATCAAACAAGCACCTAAATCCGCGATTTGGTGAGCAAATATAAGAAATAAGGTGCCCCGACGACCGCAACGACGATCCCCGTCGGAATTTCAGCGGGCTGGAGCACCCAGCGTCCCAGCGTATCTCCGACGATCACCAGAAGCCCTCCCGCCAAAGCGGAGGCCGGCAGCAAATATTCATGTTTGGGGCCAACCAGCCGTCTCGCCAAATGCGGAGCAATCAGCCCGACGAAAGAGATCCCCCCGCCAACGGCGACGGAAGCCCCCGTTAAACCTACCGCCGCGGCCAAAAGTCCAAGACGTGACCGCTCCAGGGAGGCCCCCAGTCCGGTCGCGGTCTGATCGCCAAGATTCAATATGTCGAGCGCACGGGCTTTGACAAAAACATAGGGCAGCAAAATGATAATCCACGGCAGCAAGGCCAGCACGTATTTCCAAGATGCCCCCCAAATGCTGCCCACCAGCCAGATTTGCAGCATTTGATAGTTTTCGGGACGCAGGCGAAGCTGCAGCACGATCATGGCGGCATTGATGCCGGCCGCCAAAGCGATGCCGACCAGCACCATCCGGATCGGAAGCAGCCCGTAATATTTTTTGTACGACAACACATAAATCAGCGTTGCCGCGACAGCCGAGCCTAGAAGCGCAATCAGCGGCATCAGAAAAACGGGCGCATCCGCCGTAGCCGGATAAAACGAGATGAACAACGTCACGGCCAGGCCGGCGCCGGCGTTGATTCCCAGGACCCCGGGGTCGGCGAGCGGATTACGCGATATGCCTTGGAACACACAGCCCGCCGCGGCCATTCCCATGCCGATCAGGACAGAGATGACGATGCGCGGCAGGCGGAACTGAAACAAGATCAATTCCTGTTTATCCGTTCCCCAACCAAGCAGCGTTTTGAAAACGTCTATGGGAGCCAGCCGAATAAATCCGGTGTTCATACTGAAAATAAATACCCCGATGATGAAAAAGGCAAACAAAGCCATAACGGTATATGCTTTGACGGCCCTATGCCGCAAGAACAGCGGCGCCTCCGGTTTATTCATTCCAATCCCCCCTTTTGCTTAAGCGCAAGGTACAGGAAGAAAGGTACTCCGATCACGGCGATCAGCGCTCCAATCGGCGTCTCATGCGGAGGATGGACCATCCGCGCCAATATGTCGGCAAATACCATCAGCAAGCTTCCCAGCAAGGCGGAAGAAGGAATTACCCAGCGATAATCTACGCCCACGAGAAACCTGGCGATATGGGGAATCATCAAACCAACGAAACCGATAGCGCCAACCAAGGATACCGCGCTTCCGGCGAGCACCAAAACAATAATCATCCCTAAAGTTTTGATGACGCCGGTTCTTTGCCCAAGTCCGGTCGCCACCTCTTCCCCCAGACTAAGCAGTGTGATCGATTTCGCTAAAGCAAACGCTCCGAGCAATCCCCCGATAATCCATGGGGTAACGATTTTGATCTGCGTCCAGCCGGTCCCGGACACCGCACCGGCATACCAAAAAGCCAGATCCTGTCCGATACGGAAGTAAATCGCGATACCTTCGCTGATGGCGACCAGCAGCATGCTGACAGCGGCGCCGGCCAGTGTCAACCGGACAGGCGACAATCCTCCCCGCGACGAGTAGCCGATGCCGAATACAAGCCCCGCGCCAAGTCCCGCACCGGCAAATGAATATAACATTACCGTAAGGAACGAGGTGCCCGGCATAAAAGCAAAACATAATGCTAGCGCTAAACCGGCGCCTGCGCTTAAGCCCAGCAGCCCCGAGTCGGCCATGGGGTTTCGGGTCATCCCCTGCATAATCGCTCCGGCTACGGCCAGCGCGGCCCCGATCAGCGCCGCAGCCACCGCCCTAGGGAATCGCAGTTCCGTAATGATTTGATGCTGCGTAAGCTCAGGCTGAAAATGGAACAAGGAGTTCCATACGGTGGCTAGCTTGATATCGGCGGCTCCTACGGAAATGGACAAGGAGACGGCAAACAGCAGCAGCAGCGTCCCGCCAATCAGTATAAGCGTGGCCGTTACCGGCCGGGAGCGATAATGCGGCTTGGAAGTCTGAGTCGAAGGCGACATGTGCGAACCATCCTTATAAGCAAATTTACGGAAATGCTCTCATTCCGGAATATATTGAAATTGATTATCATTCTCGTAAAATTATAACTGCTTTCGATAGGATTATCTACGGTTCCTCACAAAATTGTTCTAAAGGCCGATGTTTGGAGATTCATGTGAATTTGTATTTCGCATTCCTTCCGATCCGAATTTGAATGAAACTCCGGCTATTTGAAAAACTTCACCCGGTTCAATGGCATATTCCTTATAAGGAGCGATTAATTCCCCTTTAAACAAGGTGCCGTTGCGAGACCCCAAATCCTTAAGGTAACTCCCCACCCGGCGAATCATAAGCTCGGCGTGTGCACGCGATACTCCTTCCGTTTGTTCAAGATATTGGGCGATTTCCTCCGATCTGCCGATAACGAAACTCCCCGGCTTAACTGTAATCCTTTCCGGCACGCCTCCCTCCGCGGCATGTCTCTCCAGAAAATACACCGGAGAGCTCTCCGTAGACTCATTAGGATTTATGGATGTTCCGCTAAGCAAAACCGTTGCAGGCGGAACGTATCTTGGTTCAATCCGTTCCGCCGCTGTGCCAGCCTCCCTCGAACCTCGCAACAACTCTACCGGAGGCTGCTCAAACCCGTCTTCGTCCCGGATCATTGCATGGGTATGTTTCGGCCTTTGCCATTCCCACAACCTTTCCTCATCCTGAAGCTTTGGCTCCGCGGCCCGAAAGATATCCCGGGATTGATCATCCTCCTTCCCCTTCTTAGCCTCGCGGCCCAAAAAATTCGGAATGGCCGTCTCCCCCATCGGCGTTGAAAACTTTCCGCTCCGCAACCAAATAACGGCTACAGCTAGCAATATCGTAACCCCGGAGCATATATACAGATTTGCTTTGCCGGGATCGTCCAGATAAAGGAACTTCCAGCTTAATGCTGCAGCCAGCAGAGCGCCAAGGACATAATAACTCGGCTTGATTAAAGGCTTGGTTTGCAGGGAGTCTGATTCCGCGAGTTCTTGGGCGGAGGCCCCCCTCATTCCGGATATTCCCCAAACGCCGGCACTTTGGGAATCCAACGAATGAACAGGAGCATTGAGGTTCGGAAGATATTCTTTGATAAAGGCCGATCTGGATACCGGGTTATCTTCCTGATTTACCGAAGGTATATGAGCATTTTGCAGTTTAGGCGAAATAATCAGGGATTCCTGCAAATGCGGCTCCTTGGCGTTGACTTGACGCAAAGGCTCTTTAACATCGTCTCCGGTGATCAAATCTAGAAGCAGCTTCTTGAGTTCAGCCAGTGAAAATGTATCATCGCCACAAAAACGGATGATCCGTTGAATCCCGCTGCCTTCGATCACCGAAACGCCGGTGAGCAGCCTGGTAATCAACGCCAGCAGCGACTTGGGCAGGGGCTCGTTCAGTAGTGTCTCTTTTACCGGCACATAGGCAAAATACAAGTTTCCGCCGGACAGGGGCTCCTCGGCGAATATGTGCCCCTCGTCAAGCAGAAAATTCTCCGGATTCAGCATGTACCTAGGGCTTTCGTCCAAGACGGAAACAATCTGGAGCAACAATCCGTATAAATCGGCCATTCCGATTTTATCGTTCTTCAGGCATTGGGACAGCATTCTTTTGCCGGTAATATCATAGTTTAAGCTAACCGCAAAATCGACCTCTCTGACATCCAGCTTCAGCAGGTTCGGAATGGAGACCGAGGCCAGCATGGCTCGCTGAATCCGGTTTAGATGTTCCGAGCGAAGCCCGCCTTCCCCTTCCAGAATCATGTACGTCCCGCCGTTTCGGACAAAATCGGCATGCAATTCCGGCATAAACTCTCACTCCTCTTCACATCAAAGTAAATGCAATTCGCAAGTTCAATTCACAGAAATGAATTAGAAATAATAGATGGCAAGCGCCGCTCCAGGCAGCACCGCCAGCATAAACGGAAACTGCAACTGGCCTTTGGTCCCCGCTCGAACCGGTGAGAGGCTGCGAAGCACAACCGCACCAAGCACGCTGTTGAGTACCTTTCTAAGCCTGGTAAAAGCTTCACGGCGCCAAATGAGTATTATAATTCCGATGCAGCCTGCCGCAAAAATGGAGTACATCATCGTTGAGATGGTGAGCCCCATGCCAATCCAAGCTCCAATTCCGCCGAATAGCTTCACATCTCCGCCGCCAACCGCGCGCAGCAAGTATAAAATAAACATCAACCCAAAGCCTGCTCCTGCTCCTTGCAAAGCAAACATGGCGCCCTTCCAGCCTCCGGAAGCGATATGATACAAAAAACCGGCGGTTATCCCGGTTATTGTTATAAAGTTCGGAATTTTCAACGATTTTATATCCGTCCAAAAGGCTGCCGCCAGCATCAAAAAACAGCCCCAGTACTCCCAAGGCATATTCACGTTATATCCCTCCCGCTGCTTTCTTTAATTCGGACTTTCCACATTAAACTCGGCGCTCGTTCGTCGTCCGTCCTGCGATTCGACCACAATGGTCCACGTTCCCGGCGTGGTATTGCCCCCGACAAGCCAATTCCAGGCCACTACACCTTCGTTATCCGCCGAGGCATCCCCTAAATATTTAGCTTGGCTGATCCCGCTTTTATAATAGACCGTCAGTTTAGCGGTGCTCCCCGGCTCGATCCTAGCCGTTACAGATGCACGGTGGCCTGCGTATGCGGGATCAGGTTTTGAAAGAATAACCGGTGCCTGCCCTTCGTTCCCTTCACCTGCGCCGTTTTCTTGCTGCTCACCGGTATCACCGATCCATAAACGCTCCTCAGCTCGGGCCTGCAACAAAATTCGGCTTCCTATAAACGGCACCTTGATAGGCAACTCATAGCTCAAATTCAATCCGAAATAAGGCGTTTTCCCCTCTTTGATATCAGGAACGGTCACACCGCTGACATGCACCCGATTCTGAGAGAGGAGCGTCCCTTCCATAAACGGCTTAAGCATTGGCTTGATAGCGGGATCAAGCACGCTTTCCAAAGCTTCGTACTTAAGATTCTGCAGCGGCTCATCGCCTGCAGCCGCCGCATCCGAAATCCAATCGGATAACGGCGACGGTAGGGCTCCGGCATACTGTTCCGCCCATTCCGACAAAGATAACCCGGGCATTTCCCATTTGAAAGAACTGCTGTTTTCGCGGGAAGCCCCTTCCCCAGGTTTAGAAGCTGCCTTTCCACCGTCAGACCCGTCACCGCCATCTCCTTTTACAGATCCTGCTTGACCGTCTTGGGCTTTTACGGCCAATGCTACCGGATACATATGCGCCGCTATCAGTTTGGCGGCGTTCGCGGCTACTGTATGCAATTGCCCCAGCAACACTGTCATCTGCACCATGTAAATAAACAAAAACAAAACCATGATAAAGACAGGCATAACGAGCGAGGCTTCAAGCACAATGCTTCCCCTCGAACTGCGATTAATGCGACTAATAAAAGAAATCCGCTTTTTTCTCGGCATAATACCGATTTCCTTCCACTTTACCTTTAATAATCCTCACTGATCCCATCGCTTTGGCAACGCCGGGAAGAAACCACAACGGCATCGAGACCGTTGTTTCTCCTTTTAGGTATGTCCCCCGTTCTTCTGGAGCAATTCCGGTATTTAAACGTATGACTGCCAGCATCCGAGACAAACGATTATCGCTTCGCCCGTGCATCAGAAGAAACAGCCGCAAATAGTCCCTGTAAGTCAGTTCTATTTTCAGATAATCACTGAGCACGATTTTTCCGGTCTTCGTGAGCGTAACCATATCTTGAATGGCATGTTCGACGCCATAAAGCAGCGATGCAGCCAAAATTAACAGGGGGTTTCCTTTACCGCCGTTTTTAACAAAGCCTTCCATCGTCCGGATCGCTAGCCTCATGGAGAATATTTCACCATAAGCCGCCGCGATATTGCCGGTTGGATTATGAAAACCGTAGAGGATGTATTCCGCTTCCTGCTGTTCGGGAGCAAACCGATTCATCAGATTATCGATGTTATTCAGCCCTTTTCCTTCCGCAAGATCCTCCAGGGCGCTAATATCGAACATATGAAAATAGCTAGCAATGTACTCCGTCTGAAAGCTGTTGTCGGCCATCCCGCCCAAAAGCCCGGAAAGCCCGCCATACAAGCTGTCCATCCCCTCCATCGCTTGTTTCCCCGCTGTATGAGGCTCCTCGCTAAAAAGCGCTTCACCCGCCCCTTCATTGGAACCCGCCGCCGATTTATTCATTGCCCGATTAACTTCATAATAGCTTTCCAATTCCTTGAATTTCTCCTGTTGTTCCTTTAGCCCGTCCTTTAGCGCGGAAAGTTGTTTTAGCAGCCCGGCTACTCCGCCCAGTTTTCCTTTGGCCTCCCGCTCCGTTTGTTTCCTCTGTTGGTCTGAAGAGCGATGAGACTCCAATGCTTTCTCATTTGCCGCAAGCACATTATCATTTTCCGAATCTGAATACTTGCGCAAATATGAATCCAGCTCCCGCGCCGCCCCGAATAACGCAGTTCTCAGCCCGGAAGCGGAAGCGGAGGCGGACATAACCGGGCTCTCCATTGAGAGAAATGTATCCAGGCCGGCGCGAAGCCGGATAAAGTCCGAAGCTTGGTTTGCCCTGTCACTCTCAAAATCACTAAATAGACCTTCCGATAGGAGAAGCGTCCGGCTTTGCTCACGGATTTTGGTAATTTCGCCGCTTTCGCCGACTTGGTTGTTTCCGCCCGTGCTAGGCCCCGCCGCCACCTCATTATATCCGGCTTGAGCCGGGCGATCTTCCGCCTCTCGAATAACTTGCTCCATTTGCCCGTTAATCTGCTTGGCTTCCGCCAACAGGTCAGCGGCCTGCTGGAGCAGCACAACATGAAGCTGCTCCGCCTCCGACCGTTTTCTGCCGAGGTCTTCAAAAATATCGGACGCCTCCTCCCGGTATTGGCCGATCTCCTCAGTATACAAGCGGTCCATGGGCTCCCTTGACGCATCCTGCTCCGTTTTTCTCGCATAATCGGCGTATTGAGCCACCACTTCTTGTGCTGAAGACATTCCGCCCCCCAACGGTTCATCGCTAACTGCCGATATGCTTCTCGGCAAAAGACCGCTGAGTGATTCAATCAAGCGCGCCGCCTGCCGCTGCTTGTCCAGCGCTTCATCCAGCTTGGCCTCTCTCCGCTCGTACAAATCCTGTAATTTTCCCAACAAGTCTACCGTATTCGAAGCCTGCTTCATCACTTCGGCCATTGGCTTAAAACGATTCAGGATGTCGATCGTCAAATCAATCGGTGCTCTATATTTCATCTCTTCCCGGATTTGCCGTTCGAACACGGAATGCAAACCAAGCGGCAACTGCATTTCCGTTGCGGAGGAATCCAGCTTGACCCCAAGAATCGGAAAAGTGTCCGCCCGTTTTCCCAGTTCTAACGAATCTTGCAGCACCCTGGACATGATGTAATTCTCATCCGTTTCCCCGAATGCGAACAATCCGTATTTTTCCGCCAAATTCGGATCGTAGGCGGACATTACGGACCTGGAAGCGGCATGAGTCAGCCTTTCGGTATAGGCCTGCAAGGCAAACATTCTTGCGAAATCGATAAAGATGGTGACGAACGCCAACACCGCCGCAAATATAACGATAAGAAACACGGTGACCGCCCCTTGCTCCGAACGCTTATCATCAACCAGTTTGTCCGCCCTCCCCTCAAATTGCCGGATACCGAATCGCAATCCATTCGTCTGTGTTTGCCCACTCGCCGTTTGATACTCCCCCTATTTTCCAAACAGCTCCAGCGCTTTTCCAGCCTCCCGCTTATCCATGCGGTCACTTCCGGAGCCTTTAAATCTCGCGCCGTAATAACGAGCCAGATCGACTGTACGAATCCATTCCACCGGATCGACGACATAGCTATGCGAACGGCCGGTTTGGGTTGTGTCACCGAGCCATCCCTCCAATGGCGCCAGTGAAACCAACCGTTTAAACGATACCGTCACTTTGCGCAGCAGCAGCCGGTTGGCGTATTCCATGGTTCCTTCTAGCTGAGCCGGAATCTCGCTCCCTACGCGGCTTAATTTCCGAAACGACAGCGATTCCCCGGAAGGCTCCTTTGCAGGCAGTTCCAAATGTGCGGACTCAGCCGTTTCTTCCCAGCCAAAAATCGACCGCAGCATTCCATCATCGGTTAGCCTCCAATAAAGAGAGTCGTATTGTCCTTCCTCCAAACTGCCGGTAGTGGAGTCCCTGTAGCTGTTGTCCCATACATAAGTGCTTCGTTCAGCAGCTGCAGCCGCTGCTTGGTCAAGAATTGCGTTCTGATATAAATACAAGCAAAAAAAGAGCATGACAAACACCGTAAAAAAAATCGTCGGCAGCACTAAGGATGCCTCCAGGATAAAGCTTCCCCGTACATCTCGATTAAAGCCGGGCATGCTTAATTGCCGTCCATGAAGTCTTCCGTTTTTGACTTTGCTTTTCCGAGCAGACTTTGCACTATGGCTTTAAGCTGATCTCGGAAAATAACAGCGATGATGACGATTACCGCGATGATTAAAATCATCTCCAACATCCCGAGACCATCCTCATCTTTCCATAAGTCGATGCCTTTTTTGCGAATCGCGTTCAACATTCCGTTTTCCTCCTTTAATCATTGTTCATTACATCTTCATCATCATAAAAGCCGGGGCCCCGACTAAAACCAATAGGATCATAAATATAAGCGCCATCGGGAAGATGAGCTTCGAGGAAGCCTGCTCCCCAAGCGTCCTGCTGACCGCTTTGCGTTTTTCCCAGAGCGAGCGGGACAAATCCCGCAAAGCCAAGGCAAAATCACTGCCGCCGCGGCGGTAATTCAACAGGACGGCCGTCGTAAAGGCACTAACTTCCTGGATTCCGCATCGTTTGCTAAAAGCTTCAAACGCTTGTTGAAAGGAATCCCCTCCTTCCCATTCACGCTGCATTTGCATGAGTTCCTTATAAAGAGGATGCCGCTCTTGCCCTCGCTTTCGCTCCAGACATAATTTAATCGCCTGCTGCACCGTTGCCCCCGCTCCAACAAGCAGAATGATTTTGTTCAGAAACTCGGGCAGTTCAAGAACAACTTCCTGCTCCCGCTTTAATACTTTGCGGTGCAGGTCGCTGATTAACGCCGCAGGCAGCAGGACAGCTAATCCGGTCCCCATAACAAAGCCGGTGGGCTCTCCATTCATAAGCAGCGACATCAAACAGCCGAAAGTTAACAGCAGCCATATGTAAGAAAACAGCTCAGCCAAAAACAATCTGGTTAAATCGCCGCTGCGACGATCCCCGCTTATTTTTTGAATTGAGTGCTGTACCTTAAATATCAAGGCCGGAAACCTTTGCTGCAGACGCATCCGTTCCAGCAGATAAAGCATGGGCGGAGACAAACGCTGCAGCCTTATGCCTTCCATGGCCAGCTCCACATATTCACCATATTTACGGTATGAAATGCGGTACAGCCCGGACCAACCGGTAAAAAGCACCAGCATGATACCCCCAAACACCAGTCCGTTCACGACGAATACGCTCCTTTCTAAATCCGGATATCGGTGACTTTTAGCATCAGCCAGGAGCAGCAGGCAAATAACAGCAGCGCCACGGCCGAGATAAACAGCCCCGCCCCGCTGTGGAGCGGTTCCATGTAATCCGGCGAGGTCCATTGCATGAATAAGAGGAATAGTACCGGAGAAAGCAGCATTGCTTTTGCCTCAAACCGTTTTTGGGCAATCATCACTTGGATTTCTTGCGTAATTTCCAGCTTCTCGCTAATCATCGCCGAAGTTCGCCTGACGATTTCAACGAGATCTCCGCCCGAACGTTTGCAAATCGTAAACACATCCGCGAAATTGCTGATGTCCTCCATCCCGGCACGGCCGCTGAAATTTTGCAGCGCCTCCTCGATGGGCTGGCCGTATTCCATTCGGGTACAAATAATCCCCAGTTCTTTCATCAAGTCATTGTTTCCGTCAGGATACAGCAGCCTCAAATCTTCAATCGCTTCGCGGAATCCGTTTTCCACCGAACGTCCGGCAGCCAGTGAAGAAGACAGCGAATATAAGACTTGCTTGAAATGCAGGCTAAGGTTGTCCCTTCTTCTTCGCAGCAGATAGCGGCTCCAAAATTTTGGAACAATAACGGTTCCGCCTGTAAGCGTCAACGCAAGCGGCAAGGAATGAAAAAAGACATACCCCACCGCACACAGTGCAACTCCCCCTAGGAATAGGCAGCCGTTTCTTTGACGTCTGTTAAGCTCATAAACCCGGTAATCGGTCAGACCGTCCGAATGCCGGGAAACGGCATCCTGGGAAACGTTCGCTACAAACCTCGCGAGCTTCATGACCGTTCTCCTTCCCAGGAGGTAGCATACTCCGAAAAACCCGCCATTTTGAGCTTATCCACATGTCTCAGACCTTGCCCGGTTCTGACGAGCCTGCCCATGACTTTCCCCTCCTTTTCTTCTTCCTCCCGGAACACGTACAGCGGCTGCAGCACAACTTCACCGTCTCTCATTCCGACCACCTCCGAGATTTCCGTTACCCGCCGGGAACGGTCGCGAAGCCGTGACAGGTGGACGAATATATCGATCGCCGCAGCAATTTGCCCGCGCACAACCGTAATCGGAAGCTCCGCACCGCTGAGCACCATGGTTTCCAAGCGGCTGATCATATCGATCGTGCTGTTGGCGTGCCCTGTCGACAGCGAGCCTTCATGCCCGGTGTTCATCGCCTGCAGCATGTCCAACGCCTCGCCACCGCGCACTTCGCCGACAACGATCCGGTTCGGCCGCATGCGCAGCGAAGAGCGAATCAAATCGCGGATTGTGATTTCGCCTCTCCCCTCGCTATTTGCGTTGCGTGTCTCGAGCGACACCAAATTGGGGACGGTGACGATTTGCAGCTCCGCAGAGTCCTCAATGGTAATCACCCGCTCGTCGGAAGGGATATATTGGGACAAGGCATTCAAAAAAGTCGTCTTCCCCGACCCCGTGCCCCCGCTTATAAAAATGTTATATTTGCAGCGCACCAAGGCTTGCAGAAATTCGGCGGCCTCCGTGCCGATCGCACCCAGAGAGACTAAATCCCGCATTGTCATCGGGCGCTCAGGGAACTTTCGAATAGTCATTGTAGGCCCTTTTAAGGCAACCGGCGGAAGAACAATATTTACCCGAGACCCGTCTTTGAGCCGAGCATCAACGATAGGGGACGATTCGTTAACGACCCGGTTGACTCCTGAGACGACGGTTTGAATAATATCCTCAAGCCGTTCCCTGGATTCAAACCTAACGGGAAGACGCCGAACTTGCCCCTTTTGCTCTACAAAGATATCTTCATGGCTATTGATCATGATTTCCGAAACCGAACGGTCGTCCACAAGCGGCTGCAGTACGTCCAACCCGCGGAAGGAGTCGTATAACCTTCGCACCCATTTTCGCTTGTCCGAAGCTGTTAATTCGGCCAATCGCTCCTCGGCCAGAACGCGGTGCTCAATATAATCCTTCAACTGATCGTCTTCCATCGCTGACGTCATATCCAGCCCCAAACGAATGTCCGATCTTAATGAAGCAAACAAATCACCCATCAATGGACCTCCCCCGCATGCCCTGACAATCCGGCGCTGCCGTAAAGCTCTTGGCACAATTTCCGCACATCGCGCTGAAAAATCGGAGAATGCGGCACGGATCCTTCCCTGCTTCCCTGATTCCAGGAAGGAATATAAGACAATACGGACTGCACGGTGATTCCGGTTTTCGGCATCAAGGCGGATAATTCACCTGTATACTTATTCAAGGTAAACCGGGTCTTACCGAGAATTCCGCTGTAAAAATGAGGATTGGACCGCTCCAGATGACCGAGCCACAAATGGTTTTTTCTCATAACGCCCCAATCATCCGTCAGCAGCCAAACCAATTTGTCGCTCCGCTCGAGCAGAGCCTCCGTTCTCCCGTTCGGGAACGAATCGCCATCGACAATAATCACGTCATAAAGCCCGCTCCCGACAATGTAGTCGATCAGTTCCGTCGTATCTTTGCGCTCCATTTCCAGCATTTCGTTAAGATTCCCCACGGGGCCGAAGGTATCTCCCCGCAGCACCGGATGCTTGTAGGCATAGGCAGAGATGGGAAAACGAAGCTGCTCCTTTCGATCATCCGCCGCCTTAAGATCATACAAAAGCTTGGCGAGTCCCAAGTTATGCCCCTCGTACAGATTCCGGTTATCCAAAGAAATGTCGCTGCCGACGGTTTCGAGATTAAGATAGAACACCTTCCCGCCTTCCTCCGCCAGCTGTTTCGCCAAATTCAGCGCAACCGTCGTTTTTCCGCCGCCGCCCACCACGGAATACACGCCGATGACCGAAGTCTTCCCCCCATCCGCTTCCTCAAATGATCCGCCGCCGCGCACAATGTCAATCACGGATGAAAGCAGCAGATGAAGGGGCTGATATTTAAGCAGTTGCTGCCCCTCGTATTTCTCTCTCCCCGTTTCGCTTAAACAAATCCAAGGAATGGTTCTTCCTTCTATGTCACCCTGCACTTCCAAAAACAGAGGCTCCCCCAGCACGGCATCGGCAAATTCTCCGGATTCCCCCATATATCTGAAAAATGCTTCTTTCCTGCTGAACGCCGTTACCTCAAGCCTCCGGTCAAACTCACTGTATCGCACATAATGCAAAAAAGGCTCGATATATTGCTCATCCTGAACGGCCAGTACGAGTCTTACAGGAACCATGGCCTCGCCATCCTTTCCCACGGAAAAACAAAAAGCACCGCCCAAAACCCGATTCAATCGGATGTTTGGACGGTGCTACCGTTCCGTATTCCTGAAATTTACAGTTAGAATAACATAGTTCATCGGTACAGGCAAGTCCCAATTCCCTAAAAATTGGATGCTTTATAAGTTAGCCAGAGATTCTTGCTGCAAAGGCAGCCGTGTGAATTGTTCTTCCGATCGCTGTTGTTCCCGGACTTCTTTGATTAATTGCATTCATTTGAAGTAGAAATCCGGTTAATTCCCGTTTGCGGAATCCTCCAAAAATCTGTCCCGAATTTCTTTCGTTGGCACAAGGCATTCCTCACTCTTCCCGAACCAACGGTAACGGCTTGCAGCGATATGTCGGTATACTCCATCCCGAATGCCGCGGGGAACAAGTATAAACACATAATAGAGCGCGGGCCATGGAAAGCGCAGCCCCTTGGCTATACGGAGAGCCGCGTCCGAACGGATGTAGCATTTCCCGTTGTAGAGCAGCACAATTGTATCGGCTTGCTCCGCCTCAGGCGCATCCTGTTTCAGCAAACGGAGAGCGATTTCCGATTGAAGCGACGCAAATTGGAAGCGTCCCTCGGGATCGCGCTTAACGATAAAGCGAACCGCGCCCTGACACAGGTTGCAGACTCCGTCAAACAGAACGACCGATTTGGGGAAGCCCGAAAACTTTTCGTCCATTTTGCTCATCACACCCTTCGTATTCGCATTATACCGCACCTAATCGCCCTTTTGCCCATATAAAGAAAAAAGCACGGGGAATTCGCTCCCCCGTGCCTATCGTCGATATGACTGCCGTGTTACTCCGCCAAAACTTTATTGAACCACTGCTCTTCTTCCATTTGGCGATGAATTTCACCGGAAAATTTGTCCATACATTGACAAATAAAATCTTTGCGGCAGACCGGACAAGGCGACTTTTGCAGCCGGCTGACGTTGGTTAACCTCCACTCCGGAGAACGGTGGTAAAACACGCGGCACGCCGTACCGTCGGCCATCTTAACGATAAATTCATACAATCCGTCTTTTTCGTTGCTTCCGGCCTTGGTCACATTCTCAACAATCGGTCTGTAAGACATGGTTATCACCCGTATTATCAAATTTCATTCCATTTAGTACTTAGTCATATTAATTAATTTTCTGCGGCGTGTCAACTTGAAAAGCCCATAATGACGGGTTCCTTTGTATTTTTATAAGATGCGCAGTAACGCGACCGTTCATTCGCTTCCTAATTTCGGAAAAACCGTCCAATTATTTGGAAGCACCGGATTCTAAAATCCTTTTACAATGCGGTTTAAAGGCTTGTTTTAGCCAAGGGAAATTTTTAATCGTCTATGCATAAAAGTTTCCCTAGACAAAAACTATTGTAGGAGTACAATATAACTAAGAATGATTTTCAATTAGCTTGTTGCCAATGCATCAAAACATAGTTTCAAAAGACTTTGATTAAAGGTGAGGTGATTAACATGAACATGCTTCAAAATGAAACTGCCGCTCCAAAACGCGGCTGGAGATTGGACGGCGGCCAGCCTTCCCTGCCGGAAGCGCACCGTTCCATGAAACTTCCCGCCGGAGGTTCATGGCTCAAGAAGTTTCTTGCCTTTGCCGGTCCGGGCTACCTTGTAGCCGTCGGGTATATGGACCCCGGGAACTGGGCCACCGATATCGCCGGCGGCTCCCAATTCGGCTATACGCTGTTGTCCGTGATTTTGCTTTCCAACTTGATGGCGGTGCTGCTGCAGGCCCTTTCGGGCAAGCTTGGCATCGTCACCGGCCGAGACCTGGCTCAGGCCTGCCGGGATAATTATTCGAAGCCGGTCGTCATCGGCTTGTGGTTGCTTTGCGAGTTAGCCATTGCGGCTACGGACCTCGCGGAAGTGATCGGCGCCGCCATCGCCCTTAACTTGCTCTTTGGAATTCCCATCATCTATGGTGTAATGATTACCGTAGTCGATGTACTGCTTGTTTTGCTGCTGCAGCACAAAGGATTCCGTGCCCTTGAAATTTTCGTTATTGTCTTGATTGCAACGATAGGCATTTGCTTCGGCGTCGACCTGTTTCTGGCGAAACCGGATATGGGGCAGGTCGCCCAAGGATATCTGCCCAGCATGACGGTGCTCAGTAATCCGGAAATGCTGTACATCGCCATCGGTATCCTGGGAGCGACCGTTATGCCGCATAACCTTTACCTTCATTCCTCGATCGTGCAGACGAGAAAATTTGAGCAAACCCGTGAAGGAAAGCGCCAGGCGATTAAATACGCGACTTGGGATTCCACGATCGCGCTGTCATTTGCCCTTTTGATCAACTCGGCGATTCTGATTGTCGCAGCCGCTACCTTCCATAAAGCCGGACTCTTCCAGGTTGCGGATATTAATGAAGCTTATTACATGCTGACTCCAATCGTGGGTACTACGCTGGCGAGCGTACTGTTCGCCGTTGCGCTGCTGGCTTCCGGGCAAAACTCCACCCTCACGGGAACGCTGGCCGGGCAAATCGTCATGGAAGGCTTTGTGAACATTCGTCTTAGCCCATGGTTGCGTCGGTTGATCACCCGGTTGATCGCCATCATTCCGGCGGTTATCGTTACCGCTATCTACGGCGAACGGGGGACGCAGGATTTGCTGATTTTGAGTCAGGTTATCCTGTCGCTGCAGCTGCCTTTTGCCGTCATCCCGCTTGTAAAATTCACCGCCAGCAAAGCCAAAATGGGCGAGTTCGCCAACAAGCTGTGGGTGAATGTGCTCGCCTGGACGATCGCCGGCATCATCGTAACGCTGAACGTATACTTGCTGGTTCAAACCATCCTCAACTAAACTCCGTGGTTTGCGCCATACGTGCCGAAAAACAAAAAAAATCTCTTGCTTATCGCAAGAGATTTTTTCTCGTGTATCGATGCGGTCGAGAGGACTCGAACCTCCACGGGGTTTCCCCCACTACCCCCTCAAGATAGCGTGTCTGCCATTCCACCACGACCGCATAAACAAGTTTTTTGAAACGAACATTTTTTATTATATCGTCCGCCATCGCAAAAGTAAAGCGGTATTATTTTCCTGTATTCAACGCGTCCATTGTGTCCGTTTCCGGCCGTGTGCGTCCCTTGCGCGCCATCATTTGTCCGGCTGTCGCCCCGATCAAGCCGCCGAGAATAAGGCCCGCTCCGCCCCAATGCAGCATTCCGGCCAGCGTCGCCACCAAAGCCCCAAGGCAAGCCGACAACATGGAAGGCAAGTTCCTTGAGCCTCCAAGCAATAGCGCCAAAAACAAAGCGGGCAGGGCGAAACTCAAAACTGCCGCCGTTTCCGAAGACACCATTCCGCCGAGGCCGCTTCCCACGATTGTACCGGCAAGCCAGGAGCCGTAAGCCGCAAACGCAAATGTCAAATAGTATGAAGGCATCAGCTTTTCCCCCTTGTTCGTCCGGCTGGATATAACGACAAAAGCCTCATCGGTCAGCCCAAACGCCGCCGCCCATTTCAAAGGCTCCCTCCAATCGGACACATAGGGACCCAGAGTTGCTCCATAAAGCACATGGCGCATGCTTACCAGCAGAATCGTCGTAACGATGGTAGCCGGGACAGCGGACGAAGCGAACATCCCCAGCAGCATAAACTGGCCCCCTCCGGAATAAATCCAGGCGGAGCTTAAGTTTGCAAGGAACGGCGATACTCCGCTGGCCGTCGCCAAAACCCCAAAAGTTATCGATAACGGAAAATAGGCGATAATGATCGGCAGAACATCACGCAGTGCTAATGCAATCCGATCCCGTCGAGTCATTTCCATGTCGCTCCCCCTTCACAGCAGATAAAAAAATACGGCGTAAAAGCCCACGCCCGCCATCACCGTCAGCAGCAGCCGGCGGGTCCACCAAGCGATCAGGATCGTCGGTATCGCCGCATAAAGCGTCGGGTTATCGAAAATCGGAACCCACTTTCCGTCCTGGAGCAGAAGCATTGGACCCAGCAGCGCGCCGAGCACGCCCGGAGATACGAAGGACATCCACTCTTTTGTCCGCTCGGACCATTTTACCCGCCCGCCTAAAATTAGGGAGCCGGCCCTCATCAAATAAACTCCGGCTCCGATGAGTATAATAATCCAAAGTTTGGTCGTCATTCTCCTCATTCCCGTTCTTCGCTTGATTCGTTTCCCGATTGGAAGGCCCGCCGGACAAACAATTATGTTAAATTGTAACACAATCCGCCATGTCTTGACCTGTAATGCATTTCATAATTTATACTTACGGACAGATAAACAAATATAAAACATGGGTGGGAGGACGATCATTGATGAAATTGATCGCGGTCGATCTGGACGGTACGCTGCTGACTTCCGAAAGCAAACCGAGTGCGGAGGGCTTGGACGCTATTCGCGCGGCTTTAGATAACCGGGAAATGGTAACCCTATGCACGGGCAGAGCCAGTTTCGATGCCAAAAATATGCTGGGCCAAAAATTGAACATACCGATCATCGCCTTTAACGGAGCCGCCGTATATGATGAAAACTATCAATTGCTTAAGGAAACGCCGATCGATCCTGATGTCGCATTGGAAACGATCCGTTATTTGAAAGAGATCGACGTTTATTTCGAAGTTTTTTGCCCGGAGGCCATTTATTCTCCTTCCGGAGGGAGAGCCAAACTTCAAGCGGAAATGGATATGCTTGTTAGCGCCACCCCGGATATAGATGGAGAACAGCTCTGGAAAAGCGCGCAAATCCAGTTCATACAATTCGGAATTCAGCCGGTGGAGGATCCGGTTCAGGTGCTTGAACTTGGACTTCCCATCTACAAGCTGCTGATTTTCACGTACGACGAAGCCAAGCTGGAAGAAATCCGCCGGCGTTACAACGGACATTCCGATTTGCATACAACGGCCGCGGCCGCTCATACGCTCGAAATCATTTCAAAACAAACCGACAAGGGCAGAGCGCTTCAATTCCTTGCCGGACATCTGGGCGTGAATCCGTCCGACACAGTCGTGATCGGAGACAGCTATAACGATGTGTCCATGTTCCGCATTGCCGGCACCAGCATCGCGATGGGCAATGCGGTCGAGGATATCAAACAGCTCAGTACATGGGTAACCAAAGATAACGACCACCACGGAGTCGCCTACGCCATTCGCCAATTGCTGAAAGCCACGGTTTAAAGAGTTGATTCTGTTAATTGAAAAAAAGGGCCCTGCGCTTGACGCAAGGTCCTTTTTGCTGGTTATTCGGTTTTCCACGCCAAAATCTCACCGGTTTGGTCCGTTTCCGTCCAACTCGGCACGTATTCAAAGTACGATGGCTCCTTCGTCTTTAAAACCTTGAAGGTATACGATCTAACAATGCTTTCCGTCGGCATTAATTCCCCAAAGAAACCATATTGGTTATCGGAGCTGTCGTCGTTGTAATGAAGACGGAACGTGCCTTCGGCGATCTTTTTATCTTGAGTGTTGTTTTCGAGCTTATAGGAAATCGTGTATTCGTCGAATCCTTCTTTTTCTTCCTTATTCATATTCGTAACCGTTACCGTCATGCCATCGACTTGAGAAACCTGAGGTATGCCGACATCAACGAAAGTCAGTTCATTGTTATCCTTTTGAACCTGATTAACCGTGGTAAAACTCACCGTCCGGCGTGAGTTATCCCAATCCACGATATTGCCGGTCGACTCGCCAACAAAACGCAGCGGTACGAAGGTAGAGCCATCGATCATTTTAGGCGGTGAATCAATCCTCAGGGCTTCTCCGTTTACGGTTGCCATTCTGTTATCGATTTGCAGGCTCAAAACAAGCCCCTCTTTCGAGGCAGTTATTGAACGCGACTTATTATCCCATTTCACCGAAAGACCCAGCTTTTCAAATACCGGCCTAAACGGAACGTAAGTGATGCCGGAAATTTGAGCGGGCTGTTTATCAAACAGAACCTGTTCGCCGTTAATAAAAACAGTGATTTGCCCGGCATCGGCATAAGATAGATTGGGCGTCGCAAAGACAAAAACTAAGGTTAGGAAAAATATCAGTTTTTTGGTCATAATACCCCTCGTCCATTATAATTTAGGCATATTATACCACTATCCTTTATGACAAAAAACCGCTTTCTCTCGGATATTTTCCAAGAAAAAGCGGTTTTGTTCCGTTATGCGGTCGAGAGGACTCGAACCTCCACGGGGTTTCCCCCACTACCCCCTCAAGATAGCGTGTCTGCCATTCCACCACGACCGCATATGAAATTAAAATGGTGACCCGTAGGGGACTCGAACCCCTGTTACCTCCGTGAAAGGGAGGTGTCTTAACCACTTGACCAACGGGCCAAATTCTATCACGCCTTGAAGCGGCGACAAGATTGAGTATAACAAAATCCGAAATGCAAGGCAACCATTTTTTTGAAAGCTTTTTCGAAAGCTTTTTTGAGCGCTATTGCCGTTTTTTAAGCAAATCGTTGGGAAGTGAAAGAGGCCGTCCGAATTCGGAGCTGGATTTCGGCCAGTTTCGAATTCGAAAACGCCGCAAGCTCAAGCTGCCCCAGATGCAGCGCGCACAGGTCCGCGTGCGGGCCAACCTTGCTAGCGGTTCGGTCAACCGGAGTGAGGAGTGAGCACGATATCGAGGAGGAGCCAGCCCGTCCTCCGCCGGGTTCAGACCTGTCGGATTCGGGCCCCCCTGCCTTGCTTTTGCCGCGCAGAGGCGGCGGGCGCCTGGGGCCGTCCTCGTCCTGGTCTGGAACCAACAATAAACAGCAACGGCGATTTCTCGAATAGCGGTATAAAATGGCCTTATTTCACTCTGAGACTGTATTTTCCCGAAAATAGCGGTGCAAAATGGCCCTATTTTCGGCAAAACGTCCAAAACCGTAGAAAAAGGAACTCTTCTGAAGAAATAAGGCCATTAAACGGCGCTATTCCTTCAGAATGAGCCCCTCCAATGGAAATAAGGCCATTAAAAACCGCTATTTTAAGTACCGGAAGGAAACGGTGTTTGGGGGATGCCGTTCGACCAGAGCAGCTCATTTGTTCTGACTTATACTGACGCAAATCCTCGAAGTCGATCTGTTATCTGCCGCGATCTGGCAGGTTTTTCTGCTCTATTGATCATGATAACTTTTAGAGGGTGTCCCCAAGCCATCATAGATGACTTTTGGGACACCCTCATCGGTCGTGTTATTCAATACGGAGAGAGAGGGATTCGAACCCTCGCACCACTTACGCAGTCTAACCCCTTAGCAGAGGGTCCCCTTATAGCCACTTGGGTATCTCTCCAAGAAAATGGCTCCCCGAACAGGACTCGAACCTGTGACAACTCGATTAACAGTCGAGTGCTCTACCAACTGAGCTATCAGGGAACATTGAGATAATGTGAGACAAGGTTAAATTTATCACGATTACGCGCCAAAGTCAAGATTTCTCCCCATTTTTGCCGGCTAACCGGCTCTCAAAAATAACTGTTGCAAACTTCCGGAAAATCAATAAAATAATCTTAACGTTAAAATTATTTTAACGTATAATTTTTTTTATGAGGGGCATGATTTTCATGAGCAAACAGGCTTTAAGCAAAGGAAAAGGACTGGCTGAGTTAACCGCCTACAAGTCGTTTTTGCAGCTTCTTCTGGCCAGAATCATCTCCCGTTTCGGCGACTCGATTGATTCCATCGCTTACAGCTGGATGGTGTACCAGCTTACGGGATCCAAGATTTTAATGGGCACGTTGTTCGCTTTGAATTACGTTCCCGGAATATTGTTCAGCTTCTTTGCCGGGGCGCTGGTTGACCGCTGGGCCAAAAAAGTCGTAGCGGCAGTAACCTATCTGGGACGAGGAATCGTCGTTATCCTTACTGCCGTATTGTATTTGACCGGCCTGCTTGAGCCTTGGCATTTGTACATCTTTACCTTAGTTATTTCCACCTTTGAATGCTTTTCCAGCCCGGCGGAAATGGCGCTGGTTCCTCATCTCCTCCCCAAAGAAAAGCTGCTTAGCGGCAACTCGATCAGTTCCTCCGCTTCGCGAATTTCCGAACTTATCGGTCTCGGGATCGCCGGAGCCATTATCGCCTATGGCGGTATCTTCAGCGCAATCCTGATTGACGGATTTACGTTTATCGCGGCCGCGGTCCTCATCGTCTTCATCCGTATGGAGCCCGAGCAAACAAACTCCGCCGCAAACAAAGAAAGCTCTTTGGGAAAGGAAATAAAAGCCGGATTATCATTTTTAGCCTCTAACCGGCTGCTCCTTACGATTATGGCAGCGGCTGCCTTTGTAAACTTCTGCCTTACCCCCATCAACGTACTTAATCCGGTATATGTGGACGAAATTCTTAATATCGGTCCAAGCGGACTTAGCATACTCGGCATTAGTCTGACCGTCGGAATGATCACTAGCGGACTATGGATCAGTCATAAAGGCAGTTCTTTTAAAAAAAGCAGGCTTATTCTGTTTGGCTTCCTGCTGCTGGGCTGCAATTACGCGCTGATGTATCTTCCTTCGCTGTTTCCTTCCCATTCCATTTATCCGGCCGCAGCTTTCATGTTCGGTTTAGGCGCTTCGATCAGCTTTGCCGGCATTCCTTTATCGACTTACTTTATGGAAATCGTGCCAAAGGAGTTGCTCGGAAGAGTCGGGGCTGTTTTTAACATGGCTTGTACCTGCGCAATGCCTATAGGAAGCGCGTTAACCGGAGTGATCGGAGAATGGATGCAAGTTCAGGTGATCTACCTTTCTTTTGGAATTTTAATGATAGTTCCTATCTTGTATTTATTGCGGCAGCGCAGTTTTATGAAAATTTGAGCGAGATCCGGGGCCTTTGCGCATTCTTTTTCATGAGCTATACTTAATGAGGTGACTAACAAAAACGAAGTGAAGAATGACGATCGCTCATTGAGGTGTGCCTATATGGAGATAAAGATACTGAAAACATTAGAGGAAATCCGGATTTATTCGGACCCTTATCGCATCCAGATCATGAATGAATTCCAAAAATTCGAGCGTCCGGCGACGGTAAAGGAAATCGCCGATTCCATGCACGAAGTGCCGGCTAAAGTCTATTATCACGTCAAAAAGCTGGAAAGCATCGGACTGCTCAGCCTGGTCGATACGAAGCTGGTGAACGGCATTACCGCGAAGTTCTACGAACCATTTCAAGGACAAATCACGATCAAAAAGAGCGAAATCGACGATACCATCAAACAGGTGTTTCAATCGGAGACGGACAAATTAATCAGCCACTTTTACGAGGAAAGCAAAAGGCGGTATTTGAAATCCGCTCAGGGAAACGCCCCATCCGGTCTACTGAACAATCAAAGCTTTTTTTTAACGGCGGAAGACGTCGAGGAATTAAAAAACTGGATCACCGCTTTTTGCGAGAAGCATAAAGGAACGAAGAAATCGGAGAATACCGAACAGTATGAATTGTTTCTGACCCTGTTCAAAAGTGATGACCAAGATACCCATTAGAGGGCAAAAAAAAGAACCATCGTCCCCGTATCCGGAAGCGTGGTTCTTATATTTTTGCGTATTCAGTTGCTCCCATTTGCTTTTGGTCTTTCTTGTTCTCAAGTCGGCCTGCGTAAACGGGCTTCGGCTGAACTCGGGATTCCGTTTTCCTTCCCGCGATAATTTTTGCCGGATCTTTTTGGCTTTGGACGTTGCCATTCGGCATCTCTCCTTACTGGTTGGAATTTTAGTGCTGCATCCTACATTATATCATAAAACACGTGCAGCGAATCTTCCTGTCAGATCTGCAGTGCGCTTATCTTCAGGCGTCCGGCGCATTTCCCGCAGCGATACCTGGCCGGATCGACGCGCCGCTTGCGCATATACTCCATCCCGCAATGAGTGCACACCAGTTTATAGCGGTACGGCAGCGTTTTTCTCGCGGTGCTGCCCGGGAGCGAGTTGCAATATCGGCTTCCTCCCACCTTTTGCAGCAGCACTTTAAAATCGGGATCACGATGCCGGTACCCTCTTCCGGCCAAATGCAGATGGTAATGGCATAATTCATGTTTGATGATCCGCTCGACCTCCTCCTTGCCGAAGGCTTCCAACTGGCCGGGGTTGATTTCGATATGATGATTTTTCATAAAATAGCGCCCGCCCGTCGTTTTCAAGCGTCCGTTAAATCTGGCCCGATGCCGGAAGGGCACCCCAAAATAGCGCAGCGAGATGTCCTCCACCCATGCCTGCAGTTGCTGATCGTCCATGCTTCTCACCCCTTTTTGATGCGCGAATCCCTTTCTCTATGCGTTAGCACAACGACTAATACTTGAATTTTAACTTCTCCTTACGCTACACTGTCAAGTAGGAACGAAAGGAAAAGGAGATATCGTACGATGCCCTTAATGAGATACGTTATTTTACAGCAGGATCGGGAGCTGAAATTCATCGAGATGCCGCGCGAATATGCTTATCAGCTTAGCGCTTTGAATTTGCGTTTGAACAAGGAAATCGACAAACTGACAGCCGACCGCCTCCCGGCTCTGCCGCGGGCGATTGCCGAGTGCGATCAATTGGACCTGCTTCAGGAATCGCTGCAGATCGTTGGCGGCCTGGATTATATCAACGAATTGGAATCCTCCTTTGCGGCCATTCGTGAGGAAAACTATCCCTTGATCTCCCTGCTGACCGAAATCCGCGCGCTCCAAGCCCAGTTGGAGCAGTGGTACGAGGAAGAAAACGCCATTTGAGCGGGAACGCAAGTAAATTCCAAATTGAAACAAACAGATATTACCCGCAGCAATTCGAGCCAGCCAACTAACCTTAGTTTTCCACTGAGGTGTCGGCTGGCCTTTTTGTGTCGGGATTGCCGCTGACAATATGGTGGCGAAAGGTTGGTTGAAGCTAGGGGCTGAGTAGCGGAGCGTAGGTTGACCTACGTGAGCAACGGAAGACCCGGCTGAATCCAAGATTCGATGTCGATTCCGCTTCGTCAGCCCTTGCCTCGTGATCAAAAGTCGGTTTTTTTAACTTCCTCTTCCATCTGGTGAAAAAAACGGCTTTTCAGTACCGAGAAGGTTGGTTGACGCTAGGGGCTGAGTAGCGGAGCGTAGGTTGACCTACGTGAGCAACGGAAGACCCGGCTGAATCCAAGATTCGATGTCGATTCCGCTTCGTCAGCCCTTGCTTCGTGATCAAAAGTCGGTTTTTTTAACTTTCTCTTCCATCTGGTTAAAAAAACGGCTTTTCAGCACCGAGAAGGTTGGTTGAAGCTAGGGGCTGAGTAGCGGAGCGTAGGTTGACCTACGTGAGCAACGGAAGACCCGGCTGAATCCAAGATTCGATGTCGATTCCGCTTCGTCAGCCCTTGCTTCGTGATCAAAAGTCGGTTTTTTTAACTTTCTCTTCCATCTGGTTAAAAAAACGGCTTTTCAGCACCGAGAAGGTTGGTTGAAGCTAGGGGCTGAGTAGCGGAGCGTAGGTTGACCTACGTGAGCAACGGAAGACCCGGCTGAATCCAAGATTCGATGTCGATTCCGCTTCGTCAGCCCTTGCTTCGTGATCAAAAGTCGGTTTTTTTAACTTTCTCTAAGGGTGGGACCTGCACGGTGGCGGGCGTTCTCCCATACCTTAACATACCAGGAATTACCGAGGAGGAATACACGTGCCCAATTGGCTCAGCACACAAATCATGCGTGCCTTCTACAAGAAAGACCGCCGTCAGGTTCGCTTGCTCAACGACTGCTGGTTTTTTTACTACAATCATCTGAACAGCCCCGACAAAGCCAGCAATATAAAATAGAACGAAGTCATTATGGCCTTTGAAAAGTACATGAAGCGCTTGATCGATTTAGGAATTAAAACTATATCGGAACACGAGCAGCCGCTTGAAATCAAGGGACTTCTCTTTCTTTATAGCAAATGTTGTATATTGTGCAACATTTTGAGCATGCGGGGCGGCTGAAACACATTTTGTTGTAAAAAATGCAACATTAATAGCTGTATTCGGCCAAAAATTGAACGTATGAGCCAAAAAGTTGCATAAAATACAACATTCCAGCCGAAAAGCTTGTTTCTGCCTCAATTTGTTGCATGAAGTACAACATTTCCTGCCTTGGCAATGCAAATATACGTGTACAGATTTATAAGTGCAAATATTGGAAAACGCAGAGAGTATTGCAGAGTGCACCATAGAGTCCACCATAGAATGCACATTAGAATACACATTTAGAGCACACATTTAGAGCACACATTAGAGCACACACTAGAGCACACACTAGAGCAACACTAGAGCACCATAGAGTGTACAATAGGATGCACCATAGAGCATCATAGAGCACCATAGAACGCACAGTAAAATTTACTGCAAGAATGTACCGTAAAATGTACCGTAAAATACACCGTAGAACGTACGCGGCACAATTTGATCCGTGCTCAAACAATAGGCGTCTAGCAGGGTCTACCCAGGTAACTTCGCTGATCCGTGACCGCAATGTGCGGAGACTGCGATATCACATGTTTGGGCCGGCACGGGACAAGGCGGAGCTACGAACTTACGAACTTACGAATTACGAACTTGCGGACTTGCGGACTAGCCAGCGGTCAGCCTAAGCGAGAGGCCGCAAACGGACAGAAACCGGACCAGCCTAGGCAGGCTGTCCGGTTTTTCCCAATCGCCGATATAACGCTCAGCGGCAAGCTGACGATTATTGACCGGCAGGCTTGCGCATGGTCAAGCCGACGCGGCCTTTTTTGACATCGACGCTCAGTACCCATACGGTAACGTTATCGCCCACGGAGACAACGTCCATCGGATGCTTGACGAACCCGTTGCTGAGCTGGGAGATGTGGACGAGCCCGTCGTTTTTGATCCCGATATCGACAAAAGCGCCAAAATCGATCACATTGCGAACCGTGCCCTGCAGCTCCATGCCCGGAATCAAATCTTCGATTTTCAGCACATCGGTACGGAAAATCGGCAGGGGCAGCTCTTCGCGCGGATCGCGTCCCGGACGCTGCAGGCTGTCCAAAATGTCCTTCAGCGTCGGCACGCCTACGCCCAATTGAACGGCAACGTTCTCCGGATTCAGCGCAGCCAGCTTCTCGTTCAGTTCCTTCGACCCCAGTTGATCGAGCTCAACCCGCAGCTCCGCAAAAAGCCGGTTCACCACATCGTACGATTCCGGATGAATCGGCGTACGATCCAGCGGATGCTCTCCGCCGTCGATCCGCAGGAACCCGACGCATTGCTCGAAGGTTTTGGCGCCAAGCCGCGGCACTTTTTGCAGCTGCTTCCGGCTCCGGAAGCGGCCGTTTTCCTCGCGGAACTTCACGATATTTTTGGCGGTCGTGGCGTTGACGCCGGAAACGTAAGACAAAAGCGCCGGCGAGGCCGTGTTCACGTCGACCCCGACATGGTTCACCGCAGACTCTACGACATTTGTAAGGCTTTCGTCCAGGTGTTTTTGCGATACATCGTGCTGGTATTGTCCAACCCCGATCGCCTTCGGCTCGATCTTGACGAGCTCAGCCAGTGGATCCTGCAGCCTCCGTGCAATGGACACCGCGCTGCGCTCGGCAACGTCGAGGTACGGGAACTCCTCCTGCGCCAGCTTGGATGCGGAGTACACGCTTGCTCCGGCCTCATTCACGATCAAGTAGGCCAAATCCTTATCCTGACGTTCGGCGATGACCTCGGCCACGAATTGCTCCGTTTCGCGCGAAGCCGTGCCGTTGCCGATCACGATCAGCCCAATCGCGTACTTACCGATCAGTTCGTGGAACTTGGCGGCCGCCTCCCGCTTCTTGTTGTTCGGCGGCGTCGGATACGTCACCGCGACCTCAAGCAGCTTGCCGGTGTCGTCAACGACAGCCAGCTTGCAACCCGTACGGTAGGCCGGGTCGACGCCCAGTACATTTTTGCCCCGCACCGGCGGCTGCAGGAGCAAGCTGCGTAAATTGCCGGCAAAAATCGAAATCGCCTGGCCCTCTGCCTTCTCCGTCAATTCGCCGCGCACCTCGCGCTCAATCGACGGAGCGATAAGACGTTTGTACGCGTCCTCAATCACCGCCCTCAGCACGTCTTCCGTCGACGAGCGGCCCTTGATTACCTGTCCGCCCACATAGCGCAGAATAGGTTCGGCCTCCACCTCAAGCGCCACTTTGAGCACATTTTCCCGTTCGCCTCGATTCATCGCCAGGATGCGATGCGGCGGCATTTTTTTGGCCGCTTCCCGGTAATTGTAGTACATCTCGTACACGGATTCCTCATCCGGCGTTTTCGCTTCGGACGCCATCATGCCGTGATCCATCGTGTAACGACGAACCCACGCCCGGGTCGAAGCATCGTCGGCGATCGTCTCGGCCACAATGTCCATCGCGCCCTGCAGCGCATCCTCGCCCGATTCCACGCCTAGATCGGCGTTTATGTATCTTTCGGCCTCTTCCAATGGCTTACCTTGTTTTGGCTGAGACAACAGCCATTCGGCCAGCGGCTCCAGCCCTTTTTCCTTGGCTACGCTCGCCCGCGTTTTCCGTTTCTGGCGATAAGGACGGTATAAGTCTTCCACTTCCTGCAGCTTCACCGCATTTCCGATCGCTGCCGCCAATTCGTCCGTTAATTTCCCCTGCTCCTCGATAATGCGGATAACTTCCCGCTTCCGTTCGCCGAGATTGCGCAAATATTGCGCGCGTTCCTCGATATCGCGAAGTTGATTCTCATCCAGCTCCCCGGTCATTTCCTTGCGGTAACGGGCAATAAAAGGAATCGTGTTGCCTTCGTCCAGCAGTCCGATCGTTGTCCGAACCTGCTTTAGCGACAATCCGAGTTCCTTTGAAATTTGCTTGACGATGCGTTCCTGTTCCTCCGCCCCGGTTTCGTTTTGCGAGACGGCCCCGTTCATTTCCGTTTGCGACAATGGAATCCCTCTTTCATTCAAAAAATGCGACTTCTCTTATTATCACAAACTTTGCTCCGCATTTCCAGCGACTGGAGCATCGAACCTCCCCCAAAACGCAAAAAACACCGCGCCACAAAGGGGAGCGGTGCTTACAAGCCGAAACCGAAACAAGTTTAGAAATTTGTGAAAGTGTTCGTTGTGGTAGAAGAAAATGCAATGATCGCAATAATTAAAATCAGCAGAATGATTCCCCATAAAGCGGTTCCGATAATCCCGCAGACCAGGCCTGCGATGCTGAAGCCCTTGCCCTGTTCATTGGAAATTCTGATCTCCTTGAGCGATAAGCTCGAGAACACGATCCCCACGATTCCCAAAATAAATCCCGCATAGGGAATGACGATCGCCAAAATGCCAAGCACAAGCGAAGCGATTGATTTTCCGTTTGTTTTAGCCGGTACGGGCGGCTGATTTGGCGGAAATTGGCTGAAACTGGAGTACTGATAAGACGGATCGGACGGAATTTGGTCCATGCAAAGCGTTCCTCCTCAAAGATAGATACCCCCATTATACCAGAAAGCCCCTTCCTTGCTATTCCTAAATGAATAATCCCTAATTTCTAGCAGAAAATTTTCAGGAAATCTTCAGCTTGGGTTCAGCCTGAATTCATCTTGTTTCCTTAGTATATAGATTGCTTCCTTATATAGAAGCGGATTTTATCTCTCAAGAAGGTTGGAATGACATGATGAAGAAAAAATGGATATGGATCGGGATTGGTTCTTTGCTGATCATTGCCGCTGCGCTGATACTCATTTTCGTTTTACCTGGCAAACAAAACAAAAATGCAGCCGCTCCAGTTTTCAATACGGCACAGGTAACCAGGGGGGACATCGTTGTCGCCGTATCAGGGACAGGCTCCGTCACTTCAACCAATCAGGAGAGCGTACGTGCCACGGATGAAGGAAAAGTCAGCAAGGTCCTGGTGCATACGGGAGATATCGTGAAAAAAGGCCAGGAGCTTTTAACCTACGAAAGCCTGGATAATTCGGACAATATTAAAGATAAGCAGAATACGCTGGAGCTGCAAAAAATGGACCTGGAAGACATGCAAGAGCAATACAAGCAGCAGGTTCAGGACGGATCGGACGATCAGACTCTGCACAAAACGAAGGAACAGATCGCTAAGCAGGAGATGGATATCAGTTCGACGGAAGATCAAATCGCTTCCTTGAAAGAGGACGAAGCGCCGCCGTCTCCCCTGAAGTCCTCCATTAACGGAACCGTCACGGCAGTCAACATTACGGCCGGAGAACAGGCCAAAGGCGGCAGCGACTTATTCGTCATTAACGATTATCAGTCCTTAAGCGTATCCGTTAAAATCGACGAACTCGATATTCCGAAGGTCAAAACCGGAATGAAAGCAAATATTACGCTTGACGCCCTTCCGGATAAAACGATTGAGGGGAAGGTCACCGAGATCGCTAATGAAGGGGAAGCCACCAACGGCGTATCCCTGTTTGACGTTACGATTGCGCTGAACGATTCAACCGGGGCCAAAGTAGGCATGTCAGCCGAGGCATCCGTTGTTATCAGCGAGGCAAAAGACGTTCTCACGCTGCCGATCGAAGCGGTTCAGGAAAGAGGAGATCGTTATTCGGTTATTCTTCCTTCCGCATCCGGCACGCAGGATAACGCCGCAAGCTCGGACAACGGTACAAAACAAGCCCAATCTCAAACCCAAGGCCAAACTCAAAACCAAAGTCAGGGCCAAAATCAAGCCGGAGCCTCCGGTCAATTCCGCAATCGCCAAGCCACAAGCGGTATGGGCCAAATGAAGCAGGTCGAGGTCGGCGTGCATGACGAAAGCACGATAGAAATCAAGAGCGGATTAAGTGAAGGCGATGAAGTCGTGATTCCAACCATCCGGGCTTCCGCATCTTCCGCTAATCAAACGGAAAACAACGCGCGTATGGGCGGCGGCCTCTTTGGAGGAGAGGGCGGTTTCGGCGGTGGAGCGGGCGGCTTTAGCGGTGGCGGAGGCAGCGGAAGATTCGGCGGCACCGGCGGCGGCTTTAGCAGAAACGGCGGCGGTTCGACCGGTGGCGGCTCTACGGGAGGAGGTTCTACCGGTGGCGCTGGATCCGGCGGAGCTTCCACAAGCGGCTTTGGCGGCGGGGGTGGAAGATAAATGAGCATCGACCACCCTTTGATCCGGGTAAACGGATTGACCCATGGGTACTCCATGGGCGGCGAGGTAATGACCGTATTGAAAGACATCAATTTCACGATTCATTACGGGGAATTCGTCGCTATCATCGGTCCTTCCGGATCCGGAAAATCCACCCTGATGAACATTCTCGGATGCCTGGACGTCGCAACGGAAGGCGAGTACCTGCTTGACGGGCAGGACGTACGAAAATTGTCGGATAACAAGCTGGCCAAGATCCGTAACGAGAAAATCGGGTTTATATTTCAGCAGTTCAATCTGCTTCCCAAATTGTCCGCCTTTGAAAATGTGGAGTTGCCGCTTATTTATAGGGGCATGACGCACCGGGACCGGAAAAAGCAAACCGAGGAATCGCTGGAGCGTGTCGGCTTAAGCGACCGTCAGCATCATCGTCCCTCCGAGTTGTCGGGCGGTCAGCAGCAGCGTGTAGCGATCGCCCGCGCCATTGCCGGGAATCCGCCCCTGCTGCTGGCGGATGAACCCACCGGCGCGCTCGACAGCAAAACCGGAACCGAAGTGATGGACCGGATGAAATCCTTGAACCGGCAAGGCCATACGATCATTCTGATCACGCATGACATGTCCATAGCCGAACAGGCCAAGCGGGTCATTCGGATTCATGACGGCAGCATCGTCGAAGATCGGGGGAATCCGGCATGAATTTGCTCCAAAGCTTCAAAATGGCTTGGAAAAGCATTTCCAGCAGCAAAATCCGGTCTTTCCTGACCATGCTTGGCATTATCATCGGGGTTTCCTCGGTCATTACCCTGGTTTCCGTCGGACAAGGAACCACTTCACAGATCACCGAGCAACTCGAAGGACTTGGCACCGACCTCTTGACAGTCTCAATCATGGGCCGCGGCAACACGACTTCCCTGACTCTCGACGAAGCGCTGGCGCTAGGCGATATTCCGGGAGTCGCGAACGTTTCCCCGGTCGTCAATGGTTCGGTCACGGCCAAGAAAGGGACGGAAAACAGCTCCGTAACGATTGAAGGCATCACCCCTTCTTATGAAACGGTTAATGATTTTCACGTCCAATCCGGGCGCTTCATCCTGGACATCGATAACGATTACCGGATGAAGGTCGCGCTCATCGGCACCGAAACCGCCAGCACCCTGTTCGGAACGGAAAACCCCGTCGGACAGACGGTTCAACTGAACGGCTCCAGCTTCAAAATCGTCGGCCTGCTGGAAAGCAAAGGCTCGAGCATGACGGCCTCCAACGATGATCGGATCCTGATTCCGATCACCACGGCGGAACGCTTCATGCAGAGCCGGGGCATTCGCTCCATTACGGTTCAGGCATCCGACTCCACGGATATCAACCGGATCAAAACCCTGTTGGAAGCCGCGCTCGACAAAAAATTCAAAAATGCGGAAAATTCCTACACGGTCTTCAACTCGCAGGAAATGCTCGACACGCTGAATTCCACCACGCAGATGCTGTCGCTCGCACTGGGCGGCATCGCCGGGATTTCCCTGTTTGTCGGCGGCATCGGCATCATGAACATCATGCTCGTTTCCGTAAGTGAACGAACGCGTGAGATTGGGGTCCGCAAAGCGATCGGCGCCAAAAAAAGAGACATTCTGTTTCAGTTCATGATCGAATCCACCGCCTTAAGCGGGTTTGGCGGCATCATCGGCATTGGACTCGGGTACGGCGCCAGCGCGGCGATTGGACATTTCAGCACGCTAACCACCTCCGTTTCGCCTTCGATTGTGCTGATTTCTTTTGGTTTCTCCTTGTTTATCGGCATCCTGTTCGGAGTCATCCCGGCCAACAAGGCGGCAAAGCTGCGGCCGATCTATGCGCTTCGCACCGATTGAATCATAAAGGACCGCAAGAGATGGAACTAAATCCTCCCTGCGGTCCTTTTTATAATCGCTTAGTTCACTCCATAGACTGAGGCCATACAATCAACAAACATGCGGTTGTATTCCTGGCGGGTCAAATCTTTATTGCTCTGGATGTCCCGGCCGAGAAATCCGTCCCAGGTAATTTCAATCTGGTCCTTTTTATAGAAGAACCTGCCGTTCTCCAGTAAGAATTTATCGGTCTCAAATTCCGGAACCTGCCCGTAATCCAGTTTGACGCCCTTCTGCTCGGCCACGAACGTCGCCAAAAGGATCATCATTTTAAAAGGATCGTCATACATTTCATATTGCTCGTTCATTGCACCCATCTCCTCTATATTGGACTGTCTTCATCGTACAAGAATAACCCCGGCCGATAAATAGCAAAAATATATGGTGAAATGAAAGGGCTGTCAAAAAAGTACTATATAAATTGTATGATACAAAAGTCTACATAAGGGAACAAAAGGGCGTTATTAGGACGGTATCGCTCGTTTTACGTGAAATAGAGGCCAGGAAGGGCGCTATTTTCTCGAATCGCCGGGAAATGACCGCCTTTTGCCCCGTTTGCTCAACAATAGGGCCCTTCCGTTCCCCTATTGTCGCACAACACGCCGGAATCCGAAAAATAAGGCCCTAACATACCGCTATTTTGACGGAGCAGAGTAGAGAGGATTGCGCTGTCAGCGATGAAGGCGCCCGCCAACATTGGCTCCGAAGGTTGACACCAGTCCCAGAGACTTGACGTGCGCCTGGAGGCTCGACGCTGGCACGCTAACTCAGAGACTTGACTTGCGCTCATCTTGTCAGCACCGCTTGCGGTATCAAGCCTTAAATAAATTCCGATCGCCGAAAATTTATAAATGCGCATCAAAAAAGACGCCTCGGCATATTCCGAAAGCGTCTACCACCGGACGGAAGCTTCCGCCGGAATAGTTTAGAAGTCAATTAAACCGAGACTGATCAGCAGCGCATCGTTCACTTTTTTCATCGTCTCATCATCCAAGTGCGTAATTTTATCGGTGAGCCTTTGTTTATCTATGGTTCGGATTTGTTCCAGCAAAATAACGGAATCCCGGTCAAACCCGTGTGTAGCCGCATCGATTTCGACATGAGTCGGCAGTTTCGCCTTCTGGATTTGAGCCGTAATTGCGGCAACAATGGCCGTCGGGCTAAATCGGTTGCCGATATCGTTCTGGATGATAAGCACCGGTCTTACCCCTCCCTGTTCTGAACCCACTACGGGAGAGAGATCTGCAAAAAATACGTCGCCGCGCTTTACGATCAATGTTTACACCCCGCTTACTAAGCGGTCCAGAGTGATGTCTGCATCTTCCTCCGCATGGAACGCTTCGGAGGCCATGGATAAATTGATCTTTGCCATTTCCATATATCCGCGCTGCATGGAATCCCGGATAAAACGCTTTTTCCGTTCGTTCAAATACAGCTTCATGGCCTGCCTTATCAACTCGCTGCGGTTGGAATTCTCCATCGCAACGATTCCATCTACCTCCTGCAAAAGATGATCCGGCAAACTGATCATGATTCTTTTGGTGCTGTGCATATTGGCCATCTTCAACTTCCACCCCCAAAACCTTGTCGACCCTGATCCCTACGTGATTCAGTATAGCAGTATTCAAGGAAATTTATACAAAAGAAATATATGCCGTGAGTATATCAAGTATGCTGCATTTCATTATAAACAAAAATGACAACACCGTACATACCTGATCATTTCCATGTGTTTTAATGATTCGATAGTCCTGGCACAAAATCCTTCATATCAGGGAAAAGTTTTGTTGAATTTTGTCTGTATTTTTTGAAAAGGGGCTAAAGCAGCGGATTGACCAGCACGTCAGGCTCCCCTGCGCGCTTATATACCCGTGGTATACGATGAGCCAACATGCACACCAACTCGTAGTGGATGGTTCCAAGTTCGGATGCCAGCTCTCCGGCTGTAATTTCCGCGCCGGACTGCTGACCGATGAGCACAACCTCCTCGCCGGCTTGAATTTCTTCGGCTTCACCAGCCAAAGCTTGAAGCGATACCATACATTGGTCCATGCAGATCGTTCCGACGACAGGGACGCGGCGTCCGCGTATCAGTACTTGCGCCTTGCCTCCAAGCATCCGGGAATATCCGTCGGCATAGCCGACCGGAAGTGTGGCGATCCGTTCGGACTGCTGCGTCTCATACCTTGCTCCATAGCTGATTTTGGAATGAGGCGGCAAGGTTTTGACCCAGACGGTTTCCGTTTTCAAGGACAAAATCGGGACGAGCGGCACCTTCTCTTTATGAACCTCGTCCGAAGGATACAGTCCGTATAACGCAATCCCGATTCTAACCATTTGGCAGGACAACTCAGGCAGGTCAATAGCAATAGCGCTGTTACCCGTATGTATGATCGGGATATGAATTTCATGCTCCCGCAGCGCGTGAACCACACCCTGAAATCGACGATACTGCTCCAATGTATAGCTTTTGTCTTCTTCATCCGCAGTGGCGTAATGGGTAAATAGCCCCTCCACTTCCACATGCGGGATTTGCATGGCCTTCCGGACAAAGGTAACCGCCTCTTCTCCGGGCAACAGACCTACGCGCCCCATTCCGGAATCGATTTTGATGTGGATTTTCAGCTTATGGCGGAATTCGCGGGAATCAAGCAAGCTGATCTCCTCCAGCACTTCCTCGCTGAATACGTTCAGTGTCACTTGTTGTTCCCAAGCGGTTCGCACTCCATGCGGCGGAGTATATCCCAGAACCAAAATCGGCAGCGTAATGCCGGCATTTCTTAGTTCCAGCGCCTCATCCAAAAAAGCGACGCTGAGATAATCCGCCCCGATCCGCTCCAGTTCCTTCGCCACTGTGACTGCACCGTGTCCATAAGCGTTAGCTTTTACACATGCCAGCATTTTCATGTCTGCCGGCTGTCTTCTTTTTAACGCCATATAATTGCTATACAGCGCATCCAAATCGATTTCTGCGCGGGTAGGTCGAAACTTCACTTGCACTTCTAGGTCACCTTCTCCAAAGATTGAAAGTCCATGATTCATCCTGAGCAATACACTAATGGTAATGTTCCCGGAAGCGGCTGTCAATTCTGCAAAAGAACCCAATTCAAAGGCAAGGAAAGCGCCAAACAAAAAAAGAGGCGAACAGGCGGAATCCGGTACGTTCTGGCTACCGAAACATCCGCAATCCGCCTATTTCTCATTATTTACCCGTTTGATCTTGCATAGAAGCGGCGATTTTCACCATTTCGCTGACCGGCAGATTTTCGCTCGTAATCCGGAATTCCAGTCCGTCTGTCGTCCAGGTCAAGGTTTGCAGTTCATCTCCCGTCAACAAGCCGGCGGTGAAGCCAAGGTCAACCAGTTCGGCAGGAGCCAGCGAAGCGGCACGATCGGGAGAACGGGATTCCGTAATCGTATACTGATATGTACCGTCATACCGCATAACTACCGTGCTGCGTCCGTCGCCTTCCGTCGCCGTATCGTCCTTGTATTCTGCTCCATCCGGCAAATAGGTCGGAATAATGACCCCAAACGGTTCGGAGAGTGCCGGGGTGGCCGGAACTTCCGAAGCCTGGCCTTGGTCGTCCCCCTCAGCCGTGCCGGAAGTCGAATCCGCGTTTTCGGAGCCTGTCGAGCTGCCGTCAGCTGCCGGCTTCTCAACGAGCATTCCGTTCTCGTCGACTTCAAGCATGGTTCCTTGCGAGTCCTGCGCCGCCGTGTCGAGATTGTGCTGCATATCAAAGGAATTTTTATCGAACTTCGCATCAAAAGCAAACTTGTTGAATTTCACTTCCACGACGACTTTGGCTTCCGCATCCGAGACTTGAACCTGCTTCGGCGCGTAGTCGTTTTTGGCCAGCCAAATTTTCTGGCGCACAAGGGCATGCGTGTTGTAGTTCGCCGCCACTTCAAATACGTAGCTGTCCTTGTCGCTGACAAATTGGCGCGAGTTGTCGCTTAAGATGCTCCGCACGAGCGTTTGATACAAATAAACCTGGCCTTGATTTTCCGGCCAATCGCTCTGGAAGCGGAAGCTTTTGTTGAGGCTTGGTGTCAGCACGTATACGCCTTGCTCGTTCCGCAGGACGATCTGGGTTACGTCCTTTTGCGCATTTGTAAGCGCGATCCGGTAGAAAGACGGATTTTGATACCATACTTCTACCTTGTATTCCTGAGGCTTGTCACCCGTGTAGAGCGTCATCGTTCCTGATCCCTGATAACTCTCCAACTGGGAAACAACTTTGTCCAAATCCTTGACGACACCGGCGGCGTCCTTCTTCCCGCATGCGGTCAGTACGATGCCGATCACCAAAATAATGGCCAGCATCCCTGTGATCCGACGCATGAGATCATCCCCTCTGCAGATTGATTTCCTAAACTGATACATGTCTATGAGGGAACTTGGACGATTATGCAGACTAGCTTGGGGCTTGGTCATGAAGAACTTATTCCGGTTTGGGATCCAAAGCGCCATTGACCTGCGGGATTTCACGCTGTACCATGTTCCTTAACAGGAAATACGAACAACCGTGAGAAAGGGTAAGTAGACAAGCGATAAGGACTTGCAGAGAGCCGGTGGGAGCTGCGAACCGGTGTCCGGCGTTTGCTCGAATGGCCTTTGGAGTTGCTTTCCCGAACCTCTTTTGAGAAGAACAGTAGGAAAAGCCGGGTTTCCCTCCGTTATCAAGGGAACGGTATCGAGGTCTTTTGAGTGAAAGATGTTCCGTACCGGTACGAGACAATCTCCCCTATTCCCGGCTTTATTTTAGGGGGCAGGTTGAATTAAGGTGGCACCGCGACAACTTCGTCCTTATTGAGGACGGAGTTTTTTTATTTTCATAAGTGGAGTATGAATTCAAGGAGGTGATGGCCATGGAGGACGGCTGGTGGCGATGGCGGTGTTGGATCAATCAAAGCAACAACAAAACGATCTGGAGGATGATGTACGATGAAAGAACGGGTACTAACCGGAGACCGGGTCACCGGCAAGCTTCACCTTGGCCATTACGCCGGAAGCTTGCGCAATCGCGTGACCCTGCAAACGCAATATGAGACTTTTGTGCTGCTGGCGGATATTCAGGCGTTAACCACGCATTTTGACCGGCCTGATTCGATTCGGGGACACTTGCGGGAAGTCGCGCTTGATTATTTGGCAGTCGGAATTGACCCAAACCAAGCGACGATTTTCGTACAATCGCTGATACCGGAAATCGCCGAACTGACGATCTTTTTCTCCATGTTCGTCACGGTCAACTCCTTGCGGCATAACCCGACGATTAAGGCCGAATCCAAGAACGGCGGTTTGGACGAGATGTATTACGGTTTTCTCGGCTATCCGGTCAGCCAAACGGCGGATATCACTTTCTGCAAAGCGACGATCGTGCCCGTAGGCGAGGATCAGCTCCCCCATTTGGAGCTTACCCGCAAAATCGTGCGCCGCTTTAACGAGCTGTATAAGCCAGTCTTTGCCGAACCCTCCCCTTTGGTTAGCGAAGTGCCGAGGCTGATCGGAACGGACGGAAACGCAAAAATGAGTAAAAGCCTGGGAAATGCCATCGAGCTCGATTCTTCCCCGGAGGATTTGGGGTTCAAAATACGCCGGGCCGTAACCGATCCTGCCCGCGTTCGCAAGGGAGATCCGGGGCATCCGGACGTTTGTCCGATTTACGCCTATCATGAGGCTTTTCGCCCTATGGGGACCGCGGAAATCCGGGAAAGCTGCGAAAAAGGAAGCATTGGCTGCTCCGGCTGCAAACAGCTGATTACCGAAGCGCTGGATCTTCTCCTGGAGCCGATGCGCGAGCGCAGATCCTATTACGCAAGCAAACCGGCCATGGTCGATGACATCTTAATGTCCGGAACGCGCCGGGCGAGGGAAATCGCTCGGGAAACGATGTGCGAGGTCCGCGAGGCAATCGGTTTGAACTATTTCAAGGAGAACTAAAAGTTCTAAACGGGTTCTCCAGCCCGTCCCGCTTTTGCAGGGAAAATAGGCAGTTTGTCAGTCAGGCCCTGCAAAGGGCCTTTATTTTTGGATGGAAAGCAAGCTTTACATTTAATTTCGGCTGCTCTATAATCAGAAATGGAAAGTTAACTTTCCGTAACGGAGGTGTTTCCTTGAAGAACAGGCTGGAAGCAATCAGAAAACAGCGAGGGATCAAGCAAGAGGAACTTGCGGAAATTTTGGAAGTATCGAGACAAACGATCGGCTCTCTGGAAAACGGACGCTACAACCCGTCAATCATCCTTGCCTTCAAAATTGCAAGCTATTTCGGTATGCGGATTGAAGACATTTTCATTTATGAGGAGGAACGTGAAAATGAACAAAAGTAAAATGGGGCTTTACCTTCTTCTCGCCATCGCCGGGGCTGTGCTGCTTGTCTTAGCCAAATTGGTTTTTACGGAAGAAGACGTAAAAATGCTCTCCGGCCTGGGTTATGGGCTGGGAACGGCGCTGCTTTGCCTCGGAGTCGGCAATTTCACCGGCGCACTGATCACTTCAAAGGTCGAAAGCGAAGAAATGATACGGAAGAAAAATATCGAGGTTCACGATGAACGCAATGTACGGATTCGCGAAAAAGCAGGTGCGAAAACGAACCAGGTGCTGCTTTATGTGATATCGGCGTTGGTATTGGCCTTTGGCTTTATGGGTGAGAGTATCACGGTGATTGTCATGGTCGCCTCCGTTCTGCTTGTGCAGCTCGTACTGGCGATTGGGCTAAGCAGCTATTACTCCAAAAAAATGTGAGCGGCGATGAAATTAGAATTTAAAAATTGAATAATGTGACTATTAAAATATTAAGCCGTTCACAGAAAAATAGAAAATTATGTATAAATCCTTAACCTGTCCCAGGAATAATTTGCTAAACTAACCTATGAAAGGAGGAAAATGATAGAATGAGGTTTTTCCTAGTTTGATTAGCGAGATTAAAAAACGGGAAAAGGATGTGTTTCCAAGTGATAAGGCATGCGTTAAAAAAAGCTCTGGTCTTCACGTCGGCAGTCGCGTTAGTTGCATCCATCGGGATCGTTCAACCATTGAAAGCATCGGCAGCAGTTGTATCGGGACAAACTTATAAGCTGATTAACGTGAATAGCGGCAAAGCCCTTGATGTATATGCCGCCGGTACCGCCGACTACACCAATGTCGATATCTACGATGACAACGGCACCGCCGCGCAAAAGTGGAATATCATCGCCAACAACGACGGCTCTTACAAGCTTATCAGCACGAACAGCGGCAAGGCTCTTGATGTCTACGCCGCCGGCACTGCCGATTATACCAATGTCGATATTTACACCGACAACGGCACCGCCGCGCAAAAGTGGAATATCGTAGGCAACAACGACGGCTCTTATAAATTGATCAACGTAAAAAGCGGCAAAGCTCTCGATGTCTACGCTGCCGGCACCGCAAACTACACCAACGTCGATATTTATACCGACAACGGCACTGCCGCGCAAAAGTGGAACATCGTTCCGGTCAGCGGCGGCGGAACTTCCCCTGTAACGAAGCCCGGCGAAGTTCCAAGCAATATTTGGGGATATACGTTGAATGCCGACCAGAAATTCGGCAAAAACGGTGACTTTGCCCTGCTGCTGTGCGCTGTGATCAAAAAGGAAAGCAACTTCGGAGCCGGCTTGGGCGGCAGCCCCTCTGCCGGAGACGGCTTGATGCAAGTAGAGCCTAACACCCGAAACGCCTATGCGGGCCAGTTCGCTTCCACCTACGGACATTCCTACAATCATGGCGATCTTCAAGATCAGGTATACATGGGCGCGCTGATTTTAAACGCCATGATTAACAAAGGCGGCAGCGTCAATAAAGGCTTAATGTTCTATAATGGCGGAGAAAACTGGTATCCGGGAGCTACGGATTCCTACGGCCGCCCGATTCTGGCTGATCAATATGCCGCCGCAGTGTATGCCACCTACAAGAGCTACGGCGGAAAAAATTAAATTGAAGAAATAGCAAGGCCTCAATTCGAATCTTTTTGTATATTTAGAAACAGGAGGAATCCGGCAAGCCGGATTCCTCCTGTTTCTTCTTTTAAATTTGCATCTCACCCTGCCGTATATGCAGGTCACCCTTCCCTCCATTGCCGCCATCGAGACGATCATGCTATGTTAAACGCAACCCGGGCACCTTACCTGGATAAATACATATTCAATGAATCCAAGGAAGTGAATCGTTTGAAGCTGACGATTGAACAATCGCTTGAACATGAAGAAGTGGAAATCACGATTAAGTGCGGGTTGATTGATGGCGATCTGGAGCGTCTGATCGCCCAAATTCGGCTGTACGCCTTTTCCATTACCGGAAAGAAAGACGGGGCGAGTTATCCCTTGCGCCTGGAAGATATCTTTTATTTCGAGTCGATCGACGACAAGACCTTCGCATATTGCGAGAACGAAGTATACGAGTGCGGGCTGAAGCTCTATGAGCTGGAGCAGCAGTTCGGCCGCGCCGATTTTGTGCGGATCAGCAAAAACTGCATTTTGAACATCATGAAGATGGCCAGCGTCCGCGCCCTGCTTAACGGCAGGTTCGAGGCCCGCCTGGTCAGCGGCGAAAAACTGATCATCAATCGCCATTACGTGCAGAGCTTCAAGCAAAAATTTGATTTTTAGGAGGTAGGACGGTGTCCAAATTCAAGATCTACTTTTCGCAAAATTGCATCTCGTTTACTTTTGTGCTTCTGTTCTACTCGATTTTGTCTTTGACGAACATATTTCCTCCGGTAACGACGAGCTTCGTTTTTCAGATTTTTGCCATGACCTCCTGCATCGCCGTGATCATGTCGTTTACGGATCGGATACCCTGGAAAAACACTTGGCTCTCCATCCTCACGGACAATTTGACTATGCTGATTATCGTATTTACTTTGGGCCTCCTGATGCACACCTTTTCTTTGGACTGGCGCTTTTTTCTAATCATTGGCGGAATGTGTCTGGCCGTCTACTTCTCCGTATATGGCGTAGTAATGATAAAAAGCAACGCGGATGCGCACCGAATCAATGAGCAAATCAAAGTGATTCAGCAAAATAAAAAGGGAACAGCGGGTGAAGCGAATGAATAAAATCATTGAGGTTCATGATCTTCGGAAATCCTTTGGAATGGTGCAAGCGGTGAAGCAAATCGATTTTTACGTCGAGGAGAGCAGCCTGTTTGCTTTTCTCGGGCCCAATGGAGCGGGAAAGTCGACCACCATTGATATGATCTCGACTCAGCTTAAACCGGACGGCGGCGTGGTGATGATCAACGGCTTTCGCCTGGGGACGGACGATCAAAACATCCGCTCCTCCATCGGTATCGTCTTTCAAGACAGTTTGCTCGACCCGCTCCTGACCGTCGAGGAAAATTTGCAGACGCGCGGAAGTTTTTACAAGCTATCTCGCCTTGAGCTGAAGGAAGCGATAACGAGAGCTTCCGAAGCGGCGGATGTGACGGAGTTTCTCAAACGTCCTTACGGCAAGTTGTCAGGAGGTCAGCGAAGACGGGCCGATATCGCAAGAGCCTTGATCAACACGCCTAAAATTCTCTTTATGGACGAGCCGACTACCGGACTCGATCCTCAAACCCGGAAGACCGTCTGGGAGATGGTGCTGAAGCTGCGGCGCGAGCAGGGAATGACCGTCTTCCTGACGACTCATTATATGGAGGAAGCGGCTCAAGCGGATTACATCACCATTATCGACCATGGCGAAGTACTGGCAAAAGGGACACCGCTTGCCCTCAAAAAACAGCATGCCACCGACATGCTGAGAATCAAGCCCCTTCGGGAGAGCGAGCTTGAAGAGCTTTTCCAAAGCCAGGGCATTACGTATGAGAAACACGGCGAAATTTACCGGATCCCGCTGAAAGACACACGTGACGCGCTGGAGATTATCGATAGGTGCCGGGAAAACATCGGGAACTTGGAAATCGTCAATGGCACGATGGACGATGTCTTCATTAACTTGACCGGAACGGAGGTAAGAAGCTGATGATCCGTATGGCAAACCGAAATTTAAAAATCTTTTTCCGGGACAGGGCCGCCGTCTTGTTCTCCTTACTGGCCGTATTCATCATCCTTGGCTTATACGTAGTTTTCTTGGGGGATACGATCGCAGACAGCCTTCCGGATATTAAAGGCGTTTCCTTTCTGATTAACACATGGATCGTGGCGGGAATCCTCGCCGTCACATCGGTCACCTCGGCCATGGGTGCGCTTGAAGTCATGGTTGAGGACCGTTCCCGCAAAATCCTGAAGGATTTCACGACCTCGCCGATCACCAGACGGGATTTGACGGGCGGATATATTCTCAGCGCGGTTATCGTGGGAATCATTTTGACTCTGCTCACTTTCCTGCTTGGCGAAGTATATATTGCTTTGTTCGACGGTGAAATACTGCCTGTCATAAACATCCTGGAAGTCATTGGTCTCATCGTGCTTTCCGTGCTGGCCAGCAGTTCCATCGTATTTTTTATCACGACTTTTATTAAAAGCTCAAACGCTTTTTCCGCCGCCAGCACCGTTATCGGAACGTTAATTGGTTTTCTGACCGGCATCTACGTCCCGATGGGCAGCCTGCCGGAAGCCGTGCAGTTTGTCATCAAGGTGTTCCCCGTATCCCATGCAGGCGTGCTTATCCGGCAGGTGATGCTGGAGCGTCCGATGGAAGTTTCGTTTGCCGGAGCTCCCGCCCAAACCTTGCGGGACTTCAAGCTGGATATGGGTGTTGTCTACAAGTTTGGCGGCTATACGGTAGATATGTGGGTGAGTCTTACGGTGTTGATTGCTACCACGGCCTTGTTTTTTCTTTTGTCCTTGCTGAACCTGTCGAGAAAAAACAGATAATTGAAGAATCTTGATATAAAGCAAGAGCATTTCTTTGTAATGAGAAATGCTTTTATTTTTTTTCCAAAAATAAAAATGACATCCATTAACAATAAGAATATAACAAAAAACGATATTAATTTATTGTAAAACAATAAAATATGTATTAAAGTTATTTTATAATTCATTAGCGAGGTGCTCTTTATGAAACGGGGAACAACACTCTTTTTGAAGATGGCTGATATTCTTATTGGAATCCCAGTTCTTGCATTCTGCATATTTTTGGCGCCTAAGATCGGGAATTTTGCTAAAGAATCGTATCCGGATATCGCTTATATGAAATCTCTCGTTTTAATCGATATGTACGCGGCAGCAATCCCTTTTTACTTCGCTCTGTATCAAGCTTTTAAACTTTTAAACTATATTGATAAGAACCAAGCGTTCTCGGAATTATCCGTAAAGGCTTTAAAGAATATAAAATATTGTGCCGTCACAATCAGCACCTTGTACCTGCTAGGCATGCCACTCTACTATCTCATGGCGGAGAAAGTTGACCCTCCCAGTTTCATGCCCATCGGATTGGTCATTATTTTTGCCTCTATGGTGATCGCCGTTTTTGCTGCTGTTCTCCAAAAACTTTTACAAGAAGCAATTAATATAAAATCAGAAAATGATTTAACGATCTGAGGTGAATATCATGGCGATTATCATCCATGTTGATGTGATGTTGGCAAAAAGGAAAATGAGCGTAACAGAACTTTCGGAGAGGGTTGGAATTACTATGGCGAATCTATCCATTCTGAAAAATGGGAAAGCAAAAGCGGTTCGTTTTTCAACATTAGAAGCGATATGTAAGACTTTGGATTGTCAGCCGGGTGATATTTTGGAGTACAAAAGCGACGAAGACACTCAATAAATGCAGATACTATTCACATTTTCCTGTCTTCCTTAAGCTCTTGCCCTCTCGCATATAGGCCCGCTTTTTGTTCAGGATTGGAATCCGAAATCCTCCGTATCGTAAGCGATCCATGAATCGCCCGACAAGTGAAGCCGGTTCAATTCAGGCTCGTACCAAACGGCGCCCTCCCTGACGTACAGCCAGACTTTCCGGTTCGGTTGGTCCGGCACGGTATGAAAGAGAAATACGTTCAGTTCCTCCTTCCACTTCAGCAGTTCCTCCAACGAATCGCTCAGCGGCACAGCCAATTGAGCCTTCCACTGCCCTTCCGTCCGATCTGCGCGATAATCTATGGACATTTCGGCCGTATCGAAAAAAATTCTTCCCCCAACGGCGTGTTTGATAACCAACGTCTCTTGCAGCGAACTCATCTCCTCACTTTGAATACATTACGGCAAATCAATCAGCATGAAATAGGCTGCCTGATCCCGGACCAAGCGGATCGTAAGCTCCGGCTCGGATTCGATTCTCGCCTCGGTCCGCCGTGACAGTTTGGCTCCGTTAACCTCCAATTCACCTTCGATCACGTAAAGGAAAATCCGCCTTCCGGGATTTTGACGAAAGACCACGTGATTCCCCCGTTCCAGCTCGCTCAGATAAATCGTCATATCCTGATGAATCAATGCCGCATCTCCCGCCCCATCCGGGGTCACGACGGGATACAGCCGATTCTTCAGGTTGGCCCGTTCGAAACGAGCCGTCTCGTAAGAAGGCTCAAGCCCACGCTCCTGCGGCACAAACCACATTTGCAAAAAATTGCCTTCGGCCTCCTCCGAAGGGTTGTACTCGGCATGAATCACTCCGGTTCCCGCCGTCATGCGCTGCAGCTCGCCGGCTTCCGAGACCGCCGTGTTGCCCAAATTATCCTCGTGTTTGATCCGTCCCTTAAGCACGAGAGTGACGATCTCCATGTCGCTATGCGGATGGGCTCCAAACCCGCGCCCGGGCGCAATCGTATCGTCATTGAGCACCCGCATGACGCCAAAAGCCGTATTGGCCGGGTCAAAATAAGACCCGAAAGAAAAGCTTAACGAACTGCGGAGCCAGCCGATATCAACCGAGTGGCGGGATTCCGCCGGAAACAACCGAATCATGGGCGCGCCTCCTTTACCCTATGTAACTATTTCAAATTCATTATAATCATTTTTTTGCATTTTGTATCTATGCTTTCTCCGCCAAACTATCCACAGGCGTCCAAGCCTGTTCCATCGCCAAATGACGCCGCGCCAGCAGCAAGAACGGAAGTCCGAAAGCGGCGGTTACCGCAATGATCGCAAAGATCAGCACCGACTGTGAAACGCCCAAAGCGTCCAGCAAAAATCCTCCGAGAAGCGGCGACAGCACATTGCCAAGCTGGTTGAAGCCAAACATGCCGAAATAGGTGCCGCGGAGCCCCGGCGAAGCGATTCGGTCCACAAGCACATCCGTCATCGTAAACATGAGCACTTCCCCTATCGTGAAGAAAACCACGCCCAGCATCAATGCCCAGATCGAATGGACCGATCCGAACAGCATTAAGCTTCCGGCGACGCAAAGATTGCCCGCGATCAGGGGAGCAATCGGCGAGAAGCGGCCGGCAAACCGCACGATCGGAAATTGAACCGCCAGCACGACGACCGCATTAAGTGAAAGCATATAGCTGAACCATTTGGCGCCGTCCGTAATTTTCGGGCTCATTTCCATGTACTGGGCGAGCGTCGAGCTGAAATGTCCGTAGCCCAGCACGCAGAAGGCCATGCCAATCAGAACGTACATAAATGTCCGGTCCTTCCCGGTCACCTGCAGCGCACCCTTCAACGTCAATCTTTCTTGGGTTCCTTGCTTGGCATTGCCGATATCTTTATGGAGCAGAAATTGAATCACCAGCACAAGGCCATAGAAAAAATAGACCAGCCCGGCAAAATAAAACGCCGTACCCGAATCCGAAGCCCCCAGCTTCAAGCCGAGCAGCGGTCCGGCGACAACGCCCAAATTGATCGCCGCATACCGAAGGTTGAACACCAGCATTTTGTTTTTTTGCGGTGTAATATCGGCAAGGAGCGCCCGGGAGGTCGGCTCGAACATCGCCCGGCATAATCCGTTCAGCGCGTTCATGATAAAGAAGATCCAGATTTTATCGGCCAGGGCAAATCCGACGAAAACAAACACCCAGCCAAAAATCGAAATGAACAGCACCATTTTTCGTCCGATGACATCCGAGATGTATCCGCCGTAGAAGCTGGCGAACACGCCGATCAAGGAACTGACAGCGACGACCATCCCCGTCTCCGAAGGGGAAGCTCCCATCGATTTGATCAGATAGATCGACAGAAAGGGAATACTCATGGATGAGGCCATTCGGCCAAAAATCGTTCCTATGATAATGGTCCAGGATAAGGGATGAATGCTTTTGAGATTGTCGTTCATTTGTAAATCGCCTACTTTATCTCCGGATGTAGAAAACCATCTCACTATTAAACCCGCGAAGTAAATATTTGTCAAGGCATGATAGATTGGTCCACAAACCTCATATCTATGCCGAAAGATTTGTTGTATTATAGTTCTGTGCAACTTTAAATCGATCAAGTGTTCAGGGGGCTTTGCTACAGTGAATTCAAAACAAACCGACTCTTCCTTGCAAAAAAAATTATTGCCGAGGCACGTCACTTTTATGGCTATGGGCGGCGTCATCGGTACCGGCATTTTTAAAGGCAGCGCCGAGACGGTGAGCCTTGCCGGTCCGGGGGTTATTTTCTCCTATGTATTCGCAGGCCTGCTGCTGCTCGTCGTGATGGGAGCGATTGCCGAAATGGCCACGGTTTATCCCGGACGCAACATGAAGGACTTCATCCGTGAAGCGTTCGGCGAGCGAATCTCCTTTATTATGGGCTGGATGTATTGCTTCATGTGGCTGGCCGTATGCGTCATCGAAGTCATCGCCGCCGGGAGCTTCCTGCAGTATTGGTTTACGGACGCCCCTTTATGGCTGCTCAGTCTGGCGAGCGCAGTATTCATCATCGCCATCAATATGATGAGTGTCGGAGGATTCGGGGAGTTTGAATTCTGGCTGGCCGGCATCAAAATCGCCATGATTCTTGTGTTTATCGTGCTGGGCGCCGCCCTTCTGTTCGGAATCCTTCCCGGCTCAAGCGCGCCGTTTCCGCACAATTTTACGGACTACGGCGGCTTTTTCCCGCATGGATGGACGGCGATCTTCTCCGCCTTGCTGGTTGTTATGTTCTCTTACGGAGGTTCCGAGCTGATCGGACTGACTCTGTCCGAAACTCAAGATGCCGAAAAAGTGCTGCCCCGGGTGGTCAAAAGCTTTATTTTGCGCGTTGTTTTGTTCTACACGCTGCCGATTCTTATCATTTGCGGACTGATTCCCTGGAACAGCCTCAGCGAGCAGACGAGCCCGTTCGTACAAGTGTTGAATACCGTCGGTCTGCAAGGGGCAGCCGATCTGATGAATTTCATCTTGATTACGGCCGTGTTATCCGCCGCCAATTCCGGAATTTACGGAGCGACCCGGATGCTGCACTCCATGGCTTCCGGCGGTGAAGCACCGTCTTCGCTGGCCAAAATCTCGTCCAAAGGAGTCCCGGTGAACAGCCTGATCCTCAGCGCCATTGTTCTGGTTCTCGGTTCCATGCTGGCTTATCTTGATATCGACAGCCTGTTCCGCCTGCTGATGGCCGTTCCCGGCTTTGTCGTGCTGCTGGTCTGGATTTGCATCTGTCTGGCGCAGCTTAAACTGCGCAGGGTCTATCCCTCCGCACCGGCGTTCAAAGTATGGGGGTATCCTTATATTACGTCCATTACGGTGATTGGCCTTGCCGTGATCGCGGTTCTCTTTCTCTTTGACGCCCAAAACCGCATCAGCATCTCCGTCTGTCTGGGCGTTCTGGTTTTGCTCGCCGTATGGTCGTCGATCCGTTTCAAAAAGGAACGCGCCGGCTCGCGCTGAATCCTGTTTTCCCCTGTTCCTCCATCTATATGGGCATGTTACAATAGGGCTAGAGCGCTATGAAATATGGGGGAAATTATGGAACTTCAGGTGCAGACCGAATACATCTTTACGAAACCAAGCTTTCGTTCCCGGATCGCACGCCGCATCCGCGGAACTTACCAATACGATACCGCCTTTTGGCGAACCGCTATTGCCGGCTCCTGGGGGGCCGGCATGTTCGCGTTAATCCTGACCGCGCTTGGCATGCCTACCGGCTTTGGCGCGGCCATCGATATTTTGATGTTCATGCTCGCCGGAACGGTCGTGCTGTTCGTGATCGCTCACGTGTGCGCGCTGCTGCTTGCGCTAATCGGGCTGCCTGTTCCCCGGCTGTACATCGGCACCCTTGTTTTTGATCTGATCGTCATCTTTTTTATATTCTATGAAAACGAAAATCCGTTCGGCATCTCCGCCGTCATCTCTTCTACCCTCACACTGATAGGGATCATAACGGGTCTCATCTTCGGCTGCTTTACCAGCCGCCGGGTTCGCCCCCGCTTAAAAGCGGGCTTTGGAGCCCTCATCGCCTTGTTGTGCCTTACGGCGGCCGTATGGCCTGCAGCTTCTACTTCATTTTCGCAAAGCAACAACGCTTCTCCTGTTTTGGGGACGGCCAAACCCGAGCCGTTCACTCCGTTAACGGCAGCCGATCCGTCGGAACCGGGCCCATATCAAGTCTCCTCCTTTACTTACGGGAGCGGAAACGACATTTGGCAGTCCGAATTCGGAAAGAAGGCCGATTACCTCTCCAACTCCGTCGACGCATCCGCTTACATTAAAAATTGGTCCAAATTCCGCGCTTTTTATTTGGGATACCGCCAGGACGCCCTTCCGGTCAACGGGCGGGTTTGGATGCCGGAAAGCTCCGGCGGCGAGACGAAGGACGGTCCCTACCCGCTCGTTCTGATCGTTCACGGCAACCATCTTATGGAAGATCCTTCGGACGAGGGATATGCTTATCTGGGTCAGCTACTGGCCAGCCGGGGATTTATCGCCGTATCGGTGGATGAAAATTTTCTGAATTACTCCGTATGGACCGGAATACCCGACAACGATATGAAAGTGCGCGCCTGGATGCTGCTGAAGCATCTGCAGCAAATCGGCGAATTCGCAAACGATCGGGACAGCGCGTTTTACGGCAAAGTCGATTTCGGCCAAATCGCTCTGGCAGGGCATTCCCGCGGCGGGGAAGCCGTGGCGATGGCCGCCGACTATAAGGATTGGTTCGGCAGCGACAATACGCTGAAAAATCTGGATCAGTACCACATTCAGGCGGTAGCCGCCATCGCTCCAACCGATAAAATGGTCGACGGCAAGCTGACCAAGCTGCAAAATGTCAGTTATTTAACGCTTCAGGGGGCGCGGGACGGCGACGTAAGCGATTTTGACGGCGACCGGCAATACAACCGCACTTCGTTTTCGGAAGGTACCGATCAATTCAAAGCCTCGCTGTATATCGCCGATGCCAACCACAGCCAATTCAACAGCAGTTGGGGCGGACGGGACGTGAGCTATCCGAAAGGCATTTTGCTGAGCAGGCTGGGGATGCTTGACCCGAGCGAGCAAAGAAGCATCGCAAAGGTCTATATCTCTGCATTTATGGAGGCAACGCTGCACAGACAAGATCAGTATTTACCTTTGTTCCGCGACTATCGGTCGGGATTATCCTGGCTGCCGGAGACCGAATATTTCAGCCGGTTTGAAAGCGGGGAATTCACGGCATGGGCGCGCTTTGACGAAGACCAGAACCGGATGACGATCCCCGAAGGGGGAGAGGCCGAGGCAACCCAATTGGACTGGAAAGAAGAAGACGCCAAAAATCGCCATAACTCCGGCAAATCCACCCGCGGCGCCGTTTTGGAGCGTACGGAAGACGCGGAAGGCGCTTCAACCTACTCCTTAAGCTGGGAGCAATCCGCGCCTTCTCCCGAAAACGGCGAGGCGGAAGTTCTCTCCTTCTCGCTGGCGGATCGCGACTTTGAGCTTGAGGAAGAGGGCAGCCCCGCGGACGAAGACCAGCCTGCCGAGATGCCTTTGGAAATCGAACTGGAGGACGTTCATGGAACGGCGGTTCAGTTTCCTTTATCGGAGTTTATGGAAGTTGAGCCTCTTCCCGCCACCAAGTTCACGATTCTTCCGTGGCTTGACCTTCATATGTCGGACGGCAAATACAAACAGCCGACGGAAGCCGTGTTCCAAACCTACGAGCTGCCGCTGGACTCCTTCACGCAGGCTGATCCGGAATTTGATCCCGCCGACGGGATCAAATCTCTAACATTCAGGCTGACCGGCGGCCCGGAGAAAATCATGCTGGACGATATCGGAGTTTACGGATCGCTCCAATAATACAGAGAAGAGCCCATCCCCGTACAGGATGGGCTCTTCAATCTATCAATAAAGAAGAGGGAGTATCTATAATTTAGCACCGGTTCCTTAAAGGAACATTACAGAAACCTGAAGAAGAAATTAATTTATCGATCATTTACAATCTTCGTTTCATAGGCCGATACCTGAAATGCGAGGTGAAAAATATGGGTACCGCAGCCGCATCCATGTCAATGAGTCAAGCCGGCCTATCCCAAGTTGTCGGAATCCGGGGGCTTAGCATGGCCAAAGATCAGGCGCAAATCAATCGCTATGCCCGGTCGTCCCAATTCCAATTCCATAAGCCTTGCTTGCCGCTCGCCGGAGCCGGGCGGTCCAGCTTCCTCAGATCGGCAAGCTCCCAGGCATAACGGCCCAACGCAAAATCGCCAAATCGATATTCCTGCCCGGCGGCGGTTAAGCCTCCCACGCGATCTCCCAAAATGGCTGTTTTCCCATCATTCTCCAACACCGGGTGGCACGCTTTCAGTTCGCATACGGCGACCACCGCTCCGGTCGGCAAATTGTCGGCGGTATACCCTGCGGTTGCGAGCAGCGAGCGGATCGGCTCCTGAGTACAAATCGCTTTGTCCACCTGCTTGCCGGCGTGAATCGCCAGCGAGCCCCGGTATTCCGTTTTCCAGCCCCTGGTCTCGAACCGCTTCTCCCCGATGGCGATCAGCGTCGCCCAAGGTTGTCGTATCGTAATGCAGTGCAATTCTCATAAACCTCCTGCCGTATATGTAATCTCCGACCCGGTCATCCCCGAAATTCAAGATTAACTCGTTCGATTTGCAATTTCAGCTCATCCATCATCGACTCGGCCGCCTCCTCGCCGGCTTTGATGCAGTCGTGCATTTTCGAGAAATCGAATGCGGCGACATGCCCGACCTCCGGTCGAATGACGATGTCGGCCAGCCTCAGGCTCGTGTGCTTCCGTTCCGCCGTCATCAGGCTGTAAGAACGATAAACGACCTCGATCATATTCCGCGGCGGTTTTTTCTCATGCTCCCGGGCCACATCGACGGCAATGATCAATCCGGTTTCTTTTCGCTTCAATTCCTGCACGGGCAAATTATTCAACACGCCGCCGTCGACCAGCATTTTCCCCTCGAGCATCAAGGGCGCGAATACCCCGGGAAAAGCCGTCGTTGCGCGAAGCGCCGTGCCGAGATCGCCACGGTCGAGAACGACCTGCTTACCCTGCATTAGATCTACGGAAACGGCTTTGAATTTGATGGGGAAATCCTCGATTTGCAGCGCTCCTTTGCCACGCTGCTTAAGAAGCTCGTTGACCGTGTTGTAGATTTTGTTGCCGCCAATGAGCCCTCGCTGCCGGATACCCAAATCCATCAGCCGGTATTTGGGAGTGTGGTAGAGCAGATTCTCGATCTCTTCCGCCGAAATACCCGCGGCATACAATCCGCCTATGGCCCCTCCCATGCTTGTACCCACAATAATATCAACCGGAATCCGGTGGCGTTCGAAAGCTTTCAACACTCCCAAATGAGCAAGTCCCCGGACCGCACCGCCGCCTAACACCAATCCCACTTGTTCCATGATAATCCCCTTGCCATTCATAATATTGATTTCATTATACTTCAGCTTACCGGAAGTTCCTTTGGAAAATGTATAATTTGCTAAAAACTCCGAAATTCCAAATGTTGATGGTTGTTCTCTTTTCCTTCTAACTCTACAATTCTAAGGGACAGGAGGTGTTCCTTATGAAAAAACTCCGGGGACTCATTTTAGTGATGGTCATGGCCATCGGCATCGGGATATCCGGCCAGACCACACAAGCGGCCGCCGCTACATTAAAGGTCGGCAGTTCGAGCGGCGATGTATGGGATCTTCAATACAGACTGAAATCTCTTGGTTTATTCAGTCAGACCCTAACCGGCTATTACGGCTCTTATACGAAAAATGCGGTCATAGGTTTTCAGCAAAAATATGGTATCCGAGCTGACGGAATAGCCGGTGCTCAAACCTGGAAAACGCTTAAAAAGTATTCCCTGAATCAAAGCGAAATGGATACTCTGGCAAGATTGATTTACAGCGAAGCCAGAGGCGAGTCTTATACGGGTCAAGTCGCTGTTGGAGCAGTAGTCATGAATCGGATTCAATCCGGTCTCTTTCCGGACAATATAAGCGCTGTCGTCTTTCAGCCCGGCGCGTTTACGGCGGTCAATGACGGTCAGTTTTGGCTGACGCCGGACAGCACGGCCTATATGGCCGCGCTGGATGCCGTACGCGGCTGGGATCCGACATACGGCTCGCTCTATTACTTTAATCCAAATACGGCAACCAGCAGCTGGATTTGGTCCAGACCGCAGAAGGTACGAATCGGAAATCATATTTTTACAGGCTAATGCTTCTTAAGATGCCGACGCTTAAAAAAGGCTCCCTTTCGGGGAGCCTTTAAAATTATGGACTCATCGTCCTGCCGATGCCAGCCCTTTCAGCGGATTTTTCGAACGATCTCCTGTTTCGTATCGTTAACGACCAATTGAAACACATCCGGCCGGCTGTAGTGACCGACGGCGTCAAAGTCAAACCGGCTTTGCGCGATCTCGGAAAGGTCCAATGTCGCCATAAGGATTCCCTCTTTATCGTATAGCGGCGGGACGATGTACTGCCCAAGCGGCCCAACGATAGCGCTGCCTCCCTTGCTGAGAATATCCTCGTCATCTTTAATATCCGCATAATAGGCCAAGTCGGTGGGGTAGGACGCTTTGGTAACGAACTGGTTGCTGGACAGGACAAAGCATCGGCCTTCACAGGCGATATGACGGATGGTAGCCTGCCATGTATCGCGAGCATCCGCTGTAGGTGCAATATAGATGTCGACGCCCTGCGCGTACATGGCCGTTCGAGCCAAAGGCATATAATTTTCCCAGCAAATCAAACCGCCCACTCTGCCAAAAGGCGTATCGATCACGGTCAGCGTACTGCCGTCGCCATGTCCCCAAAGAAGGCGCTCGGAGCCGGTGGGCACCAGTTTGCGATGTTTGCCCAGAAGACTGCCGTCCGGTCCGATGTAAATCACGGTATTAAACAAAGTCCCCTTACTGAATTCACGGTCTCTTTCCACAACGCCGACAATCAAATAAATACCGAGCTCTTTTGCGAGCTCTCCCAAGACATCGGTTTCGGTACCCGGAACTTCAATCGCGCTTTCCCAATAACGCTGCCAATCCTTTCTTCCTTGAAGCGTACGGCTGCCTACGCGCGCGCCGAAGCTTAACCCCCTGGGGTACCCTGGCAGAAACACCTCCGGAAAAACAACCAATTGTGCGCCTTTTCCTGCTGCCTCCCTCGTCCCGCCGACAATCATCTCCATAGCAGACTGCTTATCGAATAAAATTGGCGCGGATTGAACAATGGCAACTTGGACATAACGGCTATTCATTTCACCACTCCTTTTTTCGTTGACAACCTTTTTTCATCATTTCTGATTGACATGGAGTTAACTCCCATTCGCTGAATTTTGATGCAATATCATGTTAAGATGAGATAAAAAAGCGAGAGAAGTGAACCTACGTGTGGAAACCCGACCGTCAAAGCAAAAAACCGCTATATGAACAGATTGCCGATCATTTGGAGCAGCGCATTTCATATGGCGAGTTTCCGCCGGGCAGTTTGCTTCCGTCCGAGCGTAAATTGGCCGAGCAATTGGGAGTTAATCGAAGCACGGTGATCCTGGCTTTCGGCGAGCTTCGCTCCATGGGCATCATTGAAAGCCGCATAGGAAGCGGAACGCACGTCAGCGAAAGCAAATGGGAGGCCACGCCGAAACATACGCCAAACTGGAAAAGGTACGCCGAAGGAGGCGGATTTCTGCCTAACCTTCCGTTTATGCGTAAAATCCGGGAAGCTCTGGCACAGCAGCCCTTGATAGACTTTGCCAGCGGCGAGCTATCCGCGGATATGGCTCCCGCCGAAGAGATTGCCAATCTGATGAGCGAACATCGATATACTTCATATCTCGGATACGACCATCCGCAAGGATACATTCCGCTTAGGCAAACGCTGGTTTCCTATCTGGCGGAGCATAGAGGCATTCAAACGACCGAATCGTCCATCCTTATTACTTCCGGATCCCAGCAATCGTTGTACTTAATCACACAGTGTCTGCTCTCCCCGGGCGATGCCGTCGCCATCGAGGACCCGTCCTATTGTTACTCGCTGCCGATGTTCCAGTCCGCCGGCCTCCGGCTGTTCAGGCTTCCCGTGGATCAGCACGGCGTCCATCCCGAGGATGTCCGCACTCTGCACAGAAAACACCGCATCAAAATGGTATTCTTGAATTCGAATTTTCAAAACCCGACAGGGAGCGTATTGGGGACGGAACGTCGCGAGCAGCTTCTGGCAGTGGCCAGCGAACTGGCTTTGCCTATCGTGGAAGACGATCCCTTCAGCCTTACCGCCTTTGAAAGATCCGTTCCTTCACCGCTCAAATCCATGGATTCCGCAGGTTCTGTTTTATACATCGGTTCATTCTCGAAAATTGCCGCTTCCGGCCTTCGAATAGGCTGGATGGTCGCTCCGCATTCCATTGTCGAGCGGTTGGCGGATGCCCGGCAGCAAATGGATTTTGGGCTTAGCGTCATCCCTCAGCAGGTAGCCGCACAGTTTTTACGGTCGGCTTACTTTGAACCGCACTTGAACCGCTTGCGCGGGCAGCTTCAGTTCAAACGCGATTTACTGATCGAAGCTCTGCAGAAGGAACTTCCGGATCTGATCCGGTTTTCGATTCCACAAGGAGGGCTCCACTTGTGGTGTAAGCTGGTTCCGGACGTCAATGACGGAAAACTGCTGGAGGAAGCCATTCGCGGGGGAGTCGTTTTTGTGCCGGGCAGTGTCTATGGCTCGGATTCAGGTTATGTCCGGTTTACTTATGCCAGGCCAAAAGCCGATGAAATCGGCCCCGGGATATCAAGGTTTGCGAAGGCGCTTCGGTCGCTAATACGTTAGAATCAGCCGTGTTATCTTGAAAAACCAACCGCCGAGTTCGAACCTCTGCGGTTGGTTTTTTGTCAGCTAATCATTATTCTTTATCAATATACACAATAATAAACACATGATTGGCGATAGAGGGCACGGCAGCCATTTCGCTTCCAGCGGTCTTATTTTTAATATAAAGGCCAACAATTCTTCCGTAACCATCCAATTTCATATTTTCTTTGCCCACCACTGTATGCGGATTCTATATATGGTTCAACCCCTCCGCAACCCCGAGCGCTTCCAAGCGGTCGGCCGCTTGGGACTTCAACATCCAGCCGGGATACTCCGGCGGCAGAGCGCTGACTTCGTCAAGCCGGCGGATTTCTTCGGCTTTGCTCGAAGGTAACGCAGGCGTAACGGAAGAAGCGCTGCAGGTTGGGTATCTCAGTTCGATGCAATTTATCCGCGAATATAAAAGGCTTTTCGGCCTCACTCCTCATAAAGATGCGCGGAAGGTCAGAGGCGGAGAATGGATCTCAACTTAAGTTATCATTTCGAATCCTTAGTTACATCGCAGCTTGCAAGATGGCTAACACATCGTCCGAAGTCAGCGGAACGAAGGCTTTCTCCAGTCTTTTGGCCGATTTGTCGGCCATGGCTTTCAAATGCTCGTCATCCACGCCGACCTCACTTAATGCCGCCGGAATTTCCAAGGCTCTGAAAAACTCCGCCGTCTTGTCGATAGCCGCATTTGCAATCTCAAATTTATCCCTGGATGCGTCTATCCCCCATACATTTACGCCATACTCCACAAACCGGTCGATGGTCTGTTCGTTAAGCACATATTTCATCCAATGAGGCATCAAAATGGCAAGCCCCACGCCGTGTGTAATATCATAATAAGCGCTCAGTTCATGCTCAATAGGATGTAAAGTGTTGGCCACATCATTCCCTCTCCATGTGACTCCGTCGATGGCAAGGCTCGCCGTCCACATCAGATTCGCTCTTGCTTCATAATCATCCGGTTTGCTGAAAGCGATCGGCCCGTAATGAATGCAGGTTTTGAGCAAGCCTTCGGAAATCCGGTTTTGCACATAAGCTCCCTTGACATTGTGGAAATAACGTTCAATGATGTGGGCCATGATGTCCGCCGTTCCCGCCGCCGTTTGATTTTTAGGTACGGTAAACGCGTTTTCGGGATCGAGAAAGGAAGCTTTCGGATAGAAAACCGGGCTGAACACGCCCAGCTTGTCGTTCGTCTCCATGTTGGAAATGACGGCAAAGCGGTTCATTTCCGATCCGGAAGCGGACAAAGTCGGAATTGTAATGACGGGGAGAGTCTCTTCTATGGCCGCCGAACCGGTCACCAGATCCCAAGCATCCCCTTCGTATTTGGCCCCTGCGGAAATGACCTTGGAACAATCGATGGCGCTGCCTCCGCCAACCGCCAAAATCACGTCGATTCCGTTCGTTTTGCACAATTCTGCGCCGTCACGCACCGTTTCAATTCTGGGGTTCGGATCTACGCCGGAAAGCTCCAGCACCTCAAGGCCGTTTTGTGCGAGTTGGTCATAAATCGTTTGATAGAGACCGGTTCGTTTGATGCTTCCGCCCCCGTATACCAGCAGCACTTTTGTTCCGAACTCGGCAACCTTTTGACCAAGCTGTTCCATTTGTCCCTTTCCAAAATAAATTTCCGTAGGAATTTGATAATAAAAGTTGTTCATTTACGCTCTCTCCCTTTTGTATTGGCGGTCTAATTCTTTCTGCCGTCTTTTTGCTTGACTATCTCTTCGATCTCATTAAATGCGCAAGTACGCACAATAACATGGCCTGCGGTGTCGGAATCCAGAAATTGCTTGTCTTCCAATTCCTGATAGTGCTTCAGCTTCTTATAGACAACCTGCAGGTTCTTGTCCAATTCCGCTTTTTGCTGCTCCAGAATCTCTTTTTGCAGCAGCATAATTTGTATGCGTTCAGGTACGGTTGACAATCCCTTCCGGCATAATTCCACGTAATTCCTGATATATTCGATGGACATCCCCGCCGCTCTCATGCAGCGAATCAACACCAGCCATTCCAGATCGATTTCGCTGTATTCGCGGGTTCCATTAAGATCGCGCCGGACAGGCGGAAGCAGGCCTTCTTTTTCGTAGTACCTCAGCGTATGCATCGAGAGATTGAATTTTTCGGTAACCTCTCTAGTTGAAAAGCTCATGCAAATCACCTTTCTTCCCGGGATAACCAAAATATAAGCCATAGAGCGCGCTCTATGGCAAGCGCTTCGAAGAAAGTTCACAGTTCAAGTTTGCACCGAAACAATAAACCGTATGATCGAGCCCGTAAATCGGGAGCTTCCCTACTATGCCATCAGCGATGCCGGGTGATAACCCTGTTTTAAGTTGCCCCGTTTGAGAGACAGCAAATACTTTTATCGGGGTATTACCTTCTAGAGCGGAAATGATCCTTTTACACACTTTTCATGAGAGAGTTCTGTCGTTAGAAACCGAATTCAACTTTATTGGTGCTCAATGAACCGGATAAATTCCATTTGGAGCTCGAAGTTAACCTAATAATGGGAAAAGCTCCCGTTAATTTAAGCAAAATAAGGATTAACAGCATATTAACTGGAAATGTTCCCACTAATTTCGGCAAACGAGTCAGTTTACGTCCTAAATCAATGATTTAGCTGGAGGTTTTCCAGTTAATGTTCGTCCAGATTCAATATGAGGCCAATTAACAGGAGAATTTCCAGTTAGTGTGGTTCCATATTTGAAAAGTAGTATAAAGAGTCTATTTTGAGTTGACAAGGTTTCTCGCCATTCCCCCCTTTTCCTTTCGTTATACATAGAGCTCGGAGCCCCCCTATTACAACGCCCGCATCAGGTGGTCTTTTGATATAAGCCTCGATTGCACCGTCCGCTATGCGGGCGGTGTCTGTCTCTCACGCTTCGCGTACTCAACTGGCTGAAGCCATTAATGAAAAAGGCTCCCTCTCGGGAGCCTTTTTGAAGCTATATTATAGGGTTTTAGCGAACCCTGTATTACATCATTCCGCCCATGCCGCCCATGTCGGGAACAGCCGGTTTTTCCGGTTCCGGTTTGTCGGCGATAACCGCTTCGGTGGTCAGGAACAGTCCTGCTACGGAAGCTGCGTTTTGGAGCGCATAACGGGTTACCTTCGCAGGGTCAACGATACCTGCTTCAATCATGTTCACCCATTCGCCGGTAGCGGCGTTGTAGCCGATTCCCGCTTTTTCTTTCTTCAGACGGTCCACAATAACGGAACCTTCTTCGCCGGCATTCGCAGCGATCGTACGAACCGGTTCTTCCAAAGCGCGCAGCACGATGTTCACGCCGGTTTTTTCGTCGCCGGTTGCTTCAACGGCTGCTACTGCGCCGTACACGTTCACGAGGGCTACGCCGCCGCCGGATACGATGCCTTCTTCAACGGCTGCGCGAGTAGCGTTCAGAGCATCTTCGATGCGCAGTTTGCGTTCTTTCAGTTCGGTTTCGGTAGCCGCGCCGACTTTGATGACCGCTACGCCGCCGGCCAGTTTAGCCAGACGTTCTTGCAGTTTTTCTTTGTCGAACTCGGAAGTCGTTTCTTCCAGTTGTGCGCGGATTTGGTTTACGCGAGCCGTGATGTCGGATTTGTCGCCGCTGCCGTCCACGATCGTCGTGTTTTCTTTCGTTACGATCACTTGACGAGCGTTACCGAGTTGATCAACAGAGGTGCTCTTCAAGTCAAGACCGAGCTTCTCGGTGATCACTTGGCCGCCGGTAAGGGCCGCGATATCTTGCAGCATCGCTTCGCGACGGTCGCCGAAGCCAGGAGCTTTAACGGCTACCGCGCTGAATGTGCCGCGCAGTTTGTTCACGATCAGCATTGCTTGAGCTTCGCCTTCGATGTCTTCAGCGATGATAAGCAGCGGTCTGGATTGTTGAACGATCTTCTCCAGAAGCGGCAGAATTTCTTGCGTGCTGCTGATCTTCTTGTCGGTGATCAGGATATATGGATTATCGAGTACGGCTTCCATTTTGTCCGTATCGGTGATCATGTAAGGAGATACATAGCCACGGTCGAATTGCATACCTTCAACCACTTCAAGCTCAGTTGCGAAGCCGCGGGATTCTTCAACGGTGATAACGCCGTCTTTACCCACTTTTTCCATCGCTTCGGCGATCAATTCGCCAACTTCTTCGTCGGCAGCGGAAATGGCCGCAACTTGAGCGATCGATTGTTTGCCTTCGATCGTTTTGGAGATGTTTTTCAGTTCGGCCACAGCGGCGCGAACGGCTTTGTCGATCCCTTTGCGCAGTCCGATTGGGCTGGCGCCGGCAGTTACGTTCTTGAGGCCTTCGCGAATCAGGGCTTGGGCCAAAACGGTAGCTGTCGTTGTGCCGTCACCGGCAACATCGTTCGTTTTGGTTGCTACTTCTTTAACGAGCTGGGCGCCCATGTTTTCAAAAGCGTTTTCCAGTTCGATTTCTTTGGCGATCGTTACGCCGTCATTCGTGATGAGCGGGCTGCCGAATTTTTTCTCAAGCACAACATTGCGGCCTTTTGGACCCAGTGTCACTTTTACCGCGTTAGCTAAAGCGTCAACCCCACGAAGCATGGCGTGGCGTGCTTCTTCACTGAATTTGATATCTTTTGCCATTATTCAAATACCTCCCTAGATATTGTTCAATCGATATGCTTCGGCTTTTGCTTAGCCGACGATGGCGTGAATGTCGCTTTCTTTCATAATCAAATACTCTTTGCCTTCGTATTTAACTTCGGTTCCGGCGTATTTGGAGAACAGTACGCGGTCGCCTTCTTTGACTTCCAGAGGGACGCGAACCCCATCCTTCAATGTACCGCTGCCGACGGCAATGACTTTGCCTTCCTGCGGTTTTTCTTTTGCGGTGTCCGGAAGAACAATGCCAAACGCCGTTGTTTCCTCCTGTTCGATCGGTTGTACCAGAACGCGTTCACCTAAAGGTTTGATCATGAAAAAACAGCCTCCTTTTAATATGTTGTGTTAAGGGATAGCGAATTGTATGTATTAGCACTCGATCTGCTCAAGTGCTAACAACCACTTTTATGATACTCAACTTGCCGTCAGATTTCAAGTTCCTTTATGCAAATTTTTTGCTTGTCTTCTCTTACGATCAAACGAGACCTTCCCATTCTATCCAGGCGGCGCAGAAATATTCCATTGAACGACCGCCCCTGTTAGGCCGGCGGATCCGCCCGCAGCCGGGCCTCACGCTCGGCATCCGCCGCCAGCTGCTTCCTGTAAACGCGCTTCGACAGCATCACGCTGAACTCGTACAAAATAATGAGCGGAAATAAAACGAGCAGCGCGGAGAAAAAGTCTGCGGGCGTGATGAGCACCGATATGACCACCAGCACGAAATATGCCACCCGGCGCATCTTCTTGAGCCGCAGCGGGCTCAGGATCCGCAGCTGCGTTAAGAACAAAATGACCAGCGGCAGCTCGAACAGCAGCGAAATAGGCAGCACAATATTCGTGAGGAATTTGAAATAATCGGCCATGCCGTACGTCTCCACAAGCCCTAATTCCCGGTTCAGCGAGCCGGTAAACGTCATGGCGAGAGGAAACACCACGAAATAACCAAAAGCAAGGCCGATAACAAAGCAAATAAAAACATACGGAATGTACCTGAGCGTGGCTTTCCTCTCCTGCGGCTTCAGGCCGGGACTGACAAACGCCCATATCTGATAGAGCGTAAACGGCAAAGTAATGCCAAGCGCCACAATCATGGCGATTTTCATGTACACGCCGACGCCGTCCCAAAACGAAAAGGCGTTCAGCTTGATCCGCACTCCCGTGTGCGCGTTGATCGTCAAATAATGATAGATCGGATCCACAACGAAAAAGGCCCCGACGAGGACGACGGCAAACACGACAAATACGAGAAAAAGCCGCCGACGGAGCTCGGATAAATGCTCCATAAGACTCAGTTGTTCTTGCTCATCCGCCATTACAGACTTCCTCCTTTCGCCACGGCTCCTTCTCCAAGCAAACAAAATCCCTCCCGGCGGGAAGGAAAATAAACGTCCTTCATATGTATCTCATCTTCTGATCTTTGTTCGAAACTACTCCGGCAAACGACGATCCTCCGTTTTAGGAAGCTCGGCGGCTACGGCCGAAGCCGGCTCCGTCTTCATCGCCTCGGGCCGGTCCTCTACGATATCCCTGGTCGCTTCCTTGAACTCGCGGAGCGTGCGGCCGACGATCCGCCCCAGATCCGGCAGCTTGGTCGGACCAAACAGCAGCAAAGCCGCGATGATAATCAACAACAAACCTGCGCCCATGACGCCACTCCTTTCTTAGGTCCATCATAAAAGACGGATAAGGAAACAGCTGAGAACTTACAGCCGGAATTGTCCGGTTACCATCAGTAAAGCCTCGGGAAGCTGCTCCATAATGGCGGCCAGATTCTCGTGCACCCCTTTTGGCGTTCCCGGCAAATTGACAATCAGCGTGCGCCCCCGGATGCCGACGATCCCCCGGAATAACATGGCGGCCGGATTTTTCTGCATCGCCGAATAACGCATGGCTTCAGCCATGCCCGGAACTTCCCGTTCAATGACCCGCCTTGTCGCTTCGGGAGTTACGTCCCGGATTGCCAACTCCGTCCCGCCCGTAGTAAGGACCAGATCGGCATGAAAATAATCCGTCATTTCGATCAAAGCGGCGATAATTTCGTCAGGTTCATCCGGAACGATGCGGTACTCAACGATCTCCCCGCCCAATTCTTCCTCGACCAGTTCCCGGATAACCTGGGCGCTCGTGTCTTCACGTTCGCCTCGGGCTCCTTTATCGCTTGCCGTAAGGATCGCTGTTTTCCAAATCATGAAGTCACCCTCCTCATCCATTTAGGAACTCCCTCTTCATCGATCGTTCATTTTATCTTTCATTTGTATCTTCAAAAAACTAGAGAAGGTCCGGACGGATATAATCCCCGCTTTTCCCCCCGGTCTTCGATTGCAGCTGCGTCGGTCCGATCAGCATATCTTTCTGAAGCGCCTTGCACATATCGTAAACGGTAAGAGCCGCGGCGGATACCGCTGTGAGCGCCTCCATTTCGACCCCGGTTTTCCCTTCGGTTCTCACTGAAGCTTCAATATGCAGCTCGTCAATCCCATTATCGGTGAATACGATATTGACTCCCGTGAGCGGCAGCGGATGGCACATCGGAATCCAGTCCGAGGTCCGCTTGGCTCCCTGAATTCCGGCGACCTGAGCGACGGCGAGCACATCTCCCTTGCCTATTTTTCCCGCTTTGATCGCTTCAAGCGTCGAAGGCAGCATCTTCACCGTCGTAACCGCTACAGCGGTTCTTACCGTAACTTCTTTCCCGGAAATATCAACCATCCGGGCTCTGCCCTGCTCATTAAAATGCGTCATCTCTTGCCCGGATTCCCTCACGTTTCGTCCTCACTACTTTCATTCATATATATAACGGCGGAAGCCGTAAACAGCGCATCCAGCCTGAAATCATGTTCTTCCATCGGAATGCCTTCCCTAATCACCAGTTCCTGCAGTGCCAGACCTGCGAGCAGCGTTCTTCCCGAACCTTCGCTTCCGCAGCGATATCGCATCTCGGAGACCAGACGGTCATAATACCCCGCTCCAAAACCGATACGTCCACCCTTCCGGTCAAAAGCGAGCCCCGGAACGATCATTACGTCAATCTCCGGATAGCGGGAGGCAGGCCATAATTCCGTATGCTCCTTCGGCTCCGGAATGTTCCAAATTCCGGGCGCCAAATCCTGCTCACCGGCAATGACATGGAGCGAAAGGCTCCGGTCACGGCCTATTCTCGGAACCAGGAGCCGATCTCCGGCTTCAAGACAGCTTCGAATTAGCGGAAAAGTACTGGGCTCGTCGCGAAACGAAGCATAACTGCATACCGTAAGCCGGCCGCCTTTCCTTAGGCGAAGCGGAATCAGCACCTCCCGCTCGGCAAGCCGTATTGCTGCAAGCGACTGATCCTCTCTGAAGTCTTCCGGAATGCGGGCGCGAATTTCCGCCATTTGCAAGCGCAGCCTTTTTTTCAAATCCGCGGCAGTATTCATTCGAATGCAAATTCCCCTTTTCTCTGTAGAAGGCGAGAATCTATAAACCTCATTTTAACAAAGGCTATCTCATCCCTAGTTTATCATTGTTATGGACAAATGAAAACTGATTGAAAACGTTGGCGGTCAAAGGATGCTAAGTGAATGATCGGTGCATTTCCCACCTGTTTCATGTACACTAATAGATAGTGAAAATTTTATGTTGGAGGAACAGAACAGATATGCTGCTTCAAGCGTCAAACATCACCAAACTTTACGGCGTGACCAGCGTGCTGGGAGGAATTAACCTGCAAGTGCTTGAACGGGACCGCATCGGTCTTGTCGGCGTAAACGGCGCAGGCAAATCCACGCTTCTGCAAATATTGGCGGGCGAAATAACTCCGGACGGAGGCCAGATATTCAAAGCCAAAGAAACGACGATCGGTTATCTTGCCCAAAACAGCGGACTTCAATCGGAACGCACGATCTGGAAGGAAATGCTGGACGTGTTTGCGCCTTTGATCGAAGCGGAACGGGAGCTGCGGCAGCTCGAAGAGCAAATCGCAAATCCGGCCATGGACCATGCGGATAAAGCTTACCACGACCTGCTGGACCGTTATGCGCATAAATCCGATTGGTTCAAGGACAACGGCGGCTACGAAATCGAAACAAAGATTCGCAGCGTACTGCACGGCATGGGCTTTAGCCGGTTTTCACCGGATACTGTAGTTTCCACGCTTAGCGGAGGCCAGAAAACCCGTTTGGCACTAGCCAAAATTTTGCTGCAGGCCCCTGACCTGCTGATGCTCGATGAACCGACCAACCATTTGGACATCGAAACATTGACCTGGCTGGAAGACTATTTGCGAAATTATTCCGGCGCCCTGCTCGTCGTATCCCATGACCGTTACTTTCTGGATCGGCTCGTCACCGCCATCGTCGAAATCGAGCGTCATGAATCCAAGCGGTATACCGGAAATTACAGCCGTTATATTGAACTAAAGGCAGCCGAATACGAAAGCCAGATGAAGATGTACGAGAAACAGCAGGATGAAATCGCTCGGATGGAGACTTTTATACAGAAAAACATTGTACGGGCGTCCACGACCAAACGGGCGCAAAGCCGCCGCAAGGCGCTGGATAAAATGGAGGTTATGGATCGGCCGCTTGGCGACCTGAAAAAGGCCACTTTTTCTTTCGAGGCCGAGATCATGACCGGCAAAGATGTGCTTCAAGTCAGCGATTTGTCTTATGCATACGAGGACAGCAGCCGCCCGTTGTTCAGGCATGCCGGCTTCGATATGCGCCGCGGGGAAACCGTCGCTTTAATCGGTCCTAACGGGATCGGCAAGTCCACCCTGCTCAAGATTCTCACCGGAGATCTGAAGCCGGCTTCCGGGACGATCACTTGGGGAGCCAAAGTGAAAATAGGTTATTACGACCAGGAGCAAACCCATCTGAATCCTGCCAATACGGTGCTCGAAGAACTGTGGAGCGCATATCCGCATATCGAAGAAGCCCGAATTCGCAGCGTGCTTGGCAACTTCTTGTTTAGCGGCGATGACGTTTTAAAGAAAGTGGCGGCGCTGAGCGGCGGTGAAAAAGCGCGGGTAGCGTTAGCCAAACTAATGCTGCAAAAAGCCAACGTGCTTATACTCGACGAACCAACCAATCATTTGGACCTGTTCAGCAAAGAAGTGCTGGAATCGGCGCTGCTCGATTACGACGGAACGCTGTTATTCATTTCGCATGACCGGTATTTTCTGAACAAAATGGCGGAACGCATCGTTGAGCTGCATCCGGGCGGGACGGAGCATTTCCTGGGCAATTATGACGACTATCTGGCAAAAAAACAGGAGCTTGCCGATCTGGCCGCAGAGAAAATCGCGCAGGAGGCCGGCAAAAAGAACTCTTCGGAGCGTTCCGCATCTGAGCTTGATTCGCAGGCCGCCAAAAACGGCGCCGCTTCCTTCGAAGCCGATAAGCAAGCCAAACGTGAAGAGCGGAACCGCGCCCGGCGCCTGGAACAGCTTGAAGAGCTGATCTCCAAGCTGGAGAGCGGCATTGAGACACTGGAAAAAGAACTTACCCTGCCTGAAATTTATCAGGATTATACGGCGGTTCAGGAACGTCAAGCCGCGATTGACGATCACAAGCTGCAGCTGTCTGCGGCTTATGAAGAGTGGGAAATGTTGGCGGAAGACTAGTCTTGATCACGATTTTTCTGTCGTTCACTCGCTTACGAGCAATTGTCACAAAACTTTTTTTTCTTTCCGTTTACAATTGTCGATTTTGTACACAAGCTTATCCACATCATCCAGATATCTTTCCGCAAAAAAACGGCCGTTTAGGCCGTTTTTTCGTGGAGATATTACGGTTTTTCGAGAACTGTACAATTTATCCACCAACTTATTCACATTATCCACAATTTTCTGTAAAATATCATCGCGGTTTTCGTAAATGCGGGAAGCAGTTGGCAGGCAAGCTTTCATTCGTTTTTCATAAAGTTAGCCAACAAGTTGTGGATAACCTTGTCCACATCTTGACAAATCCTATTACGCCGCGTTACTTCCATTGCCCCCCGCTCCCGAGTCAGCCTTCTCGTAATATTTGTTGACGGAAGGGAGCAGCGAAACCACCTGAATGGCCAAGCCAAGCGCAATATAAACGACGTGAACGATCGCCGCCGAGTTTAGGATATACATCTCGATCGTGATCCAGATGATAAGCGCAAATGCAATATACAAAGAAAAAGCCCATGACCAATGAATTTGCTTGAATACATTGAGCTTTTCCGCAAGAGGCCAATCCCATTTCCGGATCAGCGCCGAGACGACGATCAGCGGAAAGACCCCCAATACCAATAAAAGAATCAATCCCGGAATCAAAAAATCGGAAAACCACGGCAGCTTCATCATATCCAAAGGCATCCCTATCATATCGCCGGTTGGATCAATCACCAGCGCCCCGCCGCCGAAGACGGCCCCCACTCCGAGCAGCAGTTGAAGCACGATCAGCAGTGTAACGCCGAACGGCCTCTTTTTGGATATTTGCATACAAGTCATCCCTTCTCATTTTAATTAATGTGACTTTTTTCACTATGATGATTGGCTTGATGTATCGCCTCAAGTTGACTGCGCCTAGTTGCTCAGCACTACTTTAACATAGAACAAGTTGCTTGGAAAACAGAATCCTTCCGGCTTGAAAGAACCTTTAATGACTTATAAAATGGATAGAAAAAGAGGGGACTTTGCGCGGGCTGCGCGCAGAGCCGTTTCACTCTACGAAGGCAGGTGTAAGCTTATGTCGCGTAAAGTTGTAAATAGCGTTACCGAACTGATCGTCGATACGCCAGTCGTTAGATTGAACCGCCTCGCCTTGGAGAGCGATGCCGAAGTATACGTAAAACTCGAATACTTCAATCCGAGCGGCAGCGTCAAAGACCGGGCGGCGGCTCATATGATCCGCGAAGCGGAACAGGCGGGATTAATTCGGCCCGGCGCCACGATTATTGAGCCGACAAGCGGAAATACCGGCATCGGCCTGGCGATGAATGCGGCCGCCAAAGGTTATAAAGCCATTTTGGTCATGCCCGACAATATGACGAAGGAACGGATCAATATCCTAAAGGCCTACGGAGCCGAGGTCGTTCTGACGCCGGCTGCCGAACGGATGCCGGGCTCCATTGAGAAGGCGCGGGAGCTGCTCGCCGAAATTCCGGGCAGCTATATGCCGCAGCAATTCCAAAACGGGGCCAACCCGGAAATTCACCGGCTCACGACGGGTCCGGAAATTGCCCGTCAATTGGACGGCCGGCTGGATATGTTCATCGCTACCTCAGGAACCGGCGGCACCATCACCGGGACGGGAGAGTACCTTCGGGCTCACCTTCCCGGCATACGGATTGCCGTCGTGGAGCCGAAGGGCTCACCCGTCCTGTCCGGAGGCGAACCGGGACCCCATAAGCTGGTCGGTACAAGCCCCGGCTTTATTCCCCCGATTCTCAATACGGACGTGTACGACGAAATCGTTCAGGTCGAAGACGATGACGCCCTGGAAACCACGCGCCGGTTGGCCGCGCAGGAAGGCATTCTCGTCGGCCCGTCGGCAGGAGCGGCGGTCTGGACGGCCCTAAGATTCGCCAGGAAGCTCGGCGCGGGCAAGCGCGTATTGTGCATTGCTCCCGATACCGGGGAAAGATACCTCAGTATGGACGTTTTTGCCTGAACCATTTTTTAATGATTCATATCTTACTATATAAGTTGAACCAATGAAAAAGTAACTTGGCATGAGGGTGAAATGTTCTGGCAGAAGCTAAAAGCTTTCTGAAAGAAAGCTGCACCTTAAGCATAGGCTTCGTTCGCCTTTGTGACCGGATTTCTACTCCATTTGAATGTAATCAATCCAAGAAATCCGGGAACAACAGCGATCGAAAGAATATTTCACACGGCTGCCGTTATACGTATTCAATCTTTGGTTCAATTTATATAGAAAAAGAGGTGCACCTATGAGCCAAATGATTCACGGCATCCCTCATCTGGATACCGATGAGCTGGATGCTCTGCTCAACAATCCCGATCATACCGAAGTGGTCGTTGACGTTCGGGAGCTTCACGAATATATGCAGTTCCACATCCCTGGCATTCCGCTGATTCCGATGGGAGAAATTCCGGATCGGATCGAGGAATTCGACAAGGACAAAGAGTATGTATTCATCTGCCGCAGCGGCCGCCGGAGCTTGGAGGTTGCCCTGTATCTCAAAAGTCTCGGCTTTGAGAAGGTGCGCAACTATCTGGGCGGCATGCTGGAATGGGACCGGGAAATTGCCACCGGTTTGCCTCATGAAGAATAGGACGGGCTGCGTTTTATCCTATTTGCGATGCCGCCCGATCCAGTGCACCGCATAATCGATCAAATCCCGCTGCGGGATAAGCATGGCTTCGGCCCCGGCGATTTTCCCCCGGCTCACAAGCCCGGTCTCCCGGCCGAAGTCGTCGCCAATGTCTTCAAAATCGGAGGAATCGTATACGATGTCGCGGAAATCAACCCAGCGTTTGACCCCGTCCACCAGAAGGGGTGCCTTGTTCAGGATCTTCCGTTTCCCCGGGTAGTCGGCCCGGTACTCCGCCAAATGGAGCGAGGTATTGTTGCAATGCCCAACGCCCAGCAGCAGGACAAAGCCCTGCAAATCATAAATACGGGCCAGCGGAGAGTGCTCCCCAAGCGCATCGTTCAGTTCGTGGCCGGAGGTAACCATAACGGCTTCCTTGCCCCGGGCCACGAAGGATAGCTGCGGATGAGCGCTCCGGACCGCTCCCTCTTGCTTGCGGAACGTATCCGGGATGATCCCCATTTTTCGCAGCGTCGTCAGATTGGGATCATACGCCGGCATCTGCTCCCGGATCGTCTCCCACCAGGAAGCCGGAACCGGAGGATTCTCCCACCCCCTTGGATCGCTTAAGTCCCCCGAATGAGAAGGCATGACAAGGGTTCCTTCAGGTCCGAGGGATGCCTCCAGCGCCAAGATCACCGCGGCCGGGCCGCCGCATACCCATTCGCCAAGCGACTTGAAGGAAGAGTGTACGATCAGCGTCGTCCCTTTCTTCACGCCCAGCGCTTCAAGATCGGCCAACATCGTTTCTACTGTAATTAATTCGCCTTCGATTTGATCCATTTTCTGCCCTCTCCGATTAATCGTTATATCCGCATATTAACGAAAAACCCGACGGCGCCGTCCGTCGGGTTTCCTGCGATTATGCCGGGTTTTGGTTTTGTCCCGCCTTGTTTTTAGCCAATTTCAAATATCCCTGTACGTTCAAAAGTTCGCTGTTCTCTTCGAATCTTAAACGCATCGAGCCCGCCGCTTCTACCATGTACGTCCGGAGCGCAGCAGCGCCCCCGCCGAGCACGTAGAAGGCCTCGATATCAGGATACTTTTTCCAGCGCTTGCGGATCAGGTCAACCAGCTTCTGTGCGGCCCGTCCAAAATAAGTGTCTACGATCGGACGGATATCCGCCTGGCCTTCGCCGACGCGTTGAATCACAAACTCTCGGTTACGGATGCGACCAATCAGCTTCGTCCGGCTTGGGAAGCGGTAGCCAAACTGATCCTCCACATCGCGAATAATCGAATCCAGATATGTAGCAAGACCAAATTGTTCGCCGGTGCTGAACTGGTTATCGATGTTCATTCGTTTGACCACCGGAAAGTCGGTCGTCAGCGCGCCAATTTCGCAAATCCCGATGCAGCCGTTATGCAGCTCTTCATTTTTGACCTGGAGCGAATCGCTGGTCGCCAAATGAAACAATGCCGCCGCCCCTTCAACGGATACGACCGTCCGCCGGATAATGACTCGAACCGTACGGCCGCGTAATTCCGGTGTGGACAGGAACGTCACTTCGTGCTCGCCGGTAAGCCGTTCTTCAAACTGCTGGTGGAATCCTACATACGTGCGCACCGGTAAACCGGTTCCGATGATGTACTCCACTTCTTCGATGCCGTTGCCAGTGCCTGCCGTTGGGTAGGCCTGACCGGTCAGAGCCGCGTAGGCAAGCGCTGTCAATGCTACGACGAGCGATTGGTCGCTGATTGCCTTATTATCCGTCTCCTCCAGCTCCGAGTTGTCTTGATCTTCCATAGCGAGCAAGCCCACGAAATAACGTTGGTTATTTCTTTTAAGTTTAGGACTATAAACCCGTACATCCAGTGCTTTTAGCGGAGAGTCCTCCTCTTGAAGCACATGTCTGTCATATCCGGGAGAGACGATACTCGGAATAATGATCGGTCTTTGTGAACCGTCGACTACAACTTTAACGCTGTCATTACCAACGTCGATTCCGGCAATTCTGATCATAATAACCTCCTAACATATGAAAGAACTTTCACTTTCAATATTGTCTCATTTCGCTTCACTTCGACAAATTCCTGCTTTTGTAATGAAATATTGGATAATTTTTTTAAAAAAAGAAAGGGATTTGGAACAATTTGCCGAAATAATTGTATTGGCTAATTACATCGAGACCTATGTCCCATATGCGGGACCATCATCTTAAGAAGCAGGAGGAAGTCATGCGGTTAAGATTCAAACCCAAAAATAAGCGTTATACCCTACTCATCGTGCCGGACGGCACGAATCCGGTATTCCGCTTTAAATTCCGTTCATTTCATCTTATTGCCATTTTGACCACGGCCGTCATTTTAATCAGCACCGTCCTTGTGCTCGCAGCCGTAAACCGCACTCATACCGATCGGATCGGCACCCTGGAAGCCGAACTTTCCGATTCCTCGGATCAGCTCAAAAGCACCGTCGTCGACAAGGAACAAGCCATTGACAAGCTGCTTACGGAACTCGTTGATTTATCCGAAAAATCCAAAACGATCGAAGCCAAAATGACCGAGCTCGAAAAGCTGGAGGCCGAACTGAAGTCCATCACGGGAAACGAAGGAAAGTCCTTCGGAAACGGCACTTCGAAAGACATCGTCGAACCCGGAGGCGTCGGCGGCGAATCCATTCCGCTATCCGATGAAGATGTCACCGCTTTGGTCAAGGAAACGAAGCAAAGTATTGCCGCTTCCCTGAACGAAATGCCAGGACTGCAAAAAAGGCTGGAGCAAACCAAGAAATCGATCCAGGAATATAAAAAGCTGATGCGAATTATCCCTACATATTGGCCCACCGTTTCCACGCGGATCACTTCCGAGTTTGGGAACCGGGAGGACCCTTTTAACGGAACGCTGACCTTTCACAGTGGGCTTGATATCGGAGGACATATCGGAGATCCCGTATTTGCGGCGGCAGACGGCAAAGTAACCGAAACGGGACACAATAACGCCCGCGGCAATTATATAACGATCACCCACCCTTCCGGCTTAAAAACGAATTACTTGCATCTAAGCAAAATAATGACGAAGACGGGGGCCTCGGTGAAGCAGGGAGATCAAATCGCCGAGCTGGGTTCCACCGGCAGAAGCACCGGCCCGCATTTGCATATTGAGGTCGTAAAGAACGGCAACACCGTAGATCCTAGACTTTACTTAAGAAAGCCTGGAGAGGAAGAAGGACAATGAAGTTTAAAAACACGAGAAACATCAAGCTGGATCCGAACACCACCGACACTCTGATTGGCGAAGGAAGCGTTTTTGAAGGTAAAATCAAATCGGATGCCGGCATCCGGATCGAAGGAAAAATTACCGGAGATATCGAGTGCGAAGGCGACGTGACGGTGGGTGAAAAGGGCGTTGTCGAATCGAACATTCAAGCAAGGAACATCATCATCGCCGGCGTCGTCAACGGAAATGTGCATGCCAGAAACAAACTGTCGATCACGTCGAAAGGAAAGCTATACGGAAATATGGTGGCGACTTCCCTTTCCATCGAAGAAGGCAGTGTCTTCGAGGGAACAAGCAAAATGGGGAACGCATCCGACCACGATGCCGTGACTGTCCTGAAAGAAACCGCTGCCGCTTCGGAGGCTCCCGCCTCTCCGCCAAACAAAAAGGCGCAAGAAGCCGAGCCTGCTTATAAAACCTGGTAAGTAAGCTAGAAAAAAAGCCTCCGGCAACCCATCTTAAGCGGATGGATTGCCGGAGGCTTTTGCGTTGCTCTTTAAGATCCCCCAGTTCGACTGGGGGTTCAGGAAAGCTTATTGTTATGAGTAGAAATCCCTTGACCTATATTGCTGTCGCTGCGCGGAGGCGGCGCTGAACGGGGCTGGTCATGCCTGATCCGGGAGCAACCCTGAACGGCAAACGGCGATTTCTTGAATAGCGACACTGAATAACGATACAAAATGGCCTTATTCCAGTCGGAAATCACATTTTCCTGACAATAGCGGTCCAAAAGGGTCCTATTTTCGGCAAAGCGTCCAAAACCGAGGAGAAAAGGTACTCTTCCGAAGAAATAAGGTCATAAAACGGCGCTATTCCTTCAGAATGAGACATCCCCGTAGAAATAAGGTTATTAATGACCGCTATTTAAGTGTCGAGAGGGAAGCGGTGTTCTAGGGGTGCTGTTGGCCAGAGATAGAGATGTTGCCCGGAGCAGACCCTTTGTTCTGACTTGTTTCAACGTAAAACCTCGAAGTTAATCCGCTGCCTGATAACGGCGATCTGACAGGAGGAACCGCCGTTACAATCCGGAGACCGCTCGCGGTTGGCAAACTTTCAATGCGCCTTTCTAGGCGCTTGCTGATATCACGCCCTTATAGGGGGGTAGGGGATGATGGAAGCCACCGGCTAAACCGGCGGTGGTTACGACTTTTGCCCCGGCGCCCAGGCTTCCAGGGACAGCGAAGGCTCCGCCTTCAGTTCAAGGCTGGAATATTCGCCGCTTTTCCACTTAACGTAAGCGGCTGCGCCAATCATGGCCGCGTTGTCCGTGCAGTAAGTTAACGGCGGTATGCTAAGCCGGATTTTTTCCCGTTCGCAGCGCTCCGTCAAAGCCGCGCGAAGCCCCCGATTCGCGGCTACCCCGCCGCAAAGCAGCAGCTGCCGCGCGCCGGTCTCACGGACGGCCCGAATGGCTTTTTCCACCACGACATCGATGACGGATTCCTGAAAACCGCGGGCAATCGCGGGCTGATACCCGTCTTCCCCGCGCATTTTGTGCTGGTTCACAGCGTTCAGCACAGCGGACTTGAGCCCGCTGAAGCTGAAATCGTAAGAGTCCGGTTCCAGCCAGGCGCGCGGAAGTTCCTCCGCTTTCGGCGATTCACCCGCCAGCTTGTCCACGTACGGCCCGCCCGGATATGGAAAACCAAGCGCCCGGGCCACTTTGTCGTACGCCTCGCCTACGGCATCGTCACGCGTCTGCCCGATTCTCTTGAAGCTGCCTTCGCGTTCCATCAGCACAAGCTCGGTGTGCCCGCCGGAGACGACCAGCGCCATCGCCGGGTACTCGATGTCCTGTACAAGCTGGTTAGCGTAAATATGACCGGCGATGTGATGGGTTCCGATCAGCGGCTTGTCCAAGGCAAAAGCAAGGCTTTTCGCGGCCATGATGCCAACGAGCAGCGCTCCGACCAAACCGGGGCCTTCGGTGACGGCAATCGCCGAAAGCCGCTCCGGAGCTACGCCCGACTGCTGCACCGCTTCCTCCAGCATAAGCGTGATACTCTCAACATGCTTGCGGGAAGCGACCTCGGGCACAACGCCGCCGAAAGCCTTATGCGTTTCGATTTGGCTGGCGATCAGATTCGACAGCACTTCCTTCCCGTTCTTGACGACGGCAGCGGACGTCTCGTCGCAGCTCGTCTCCACCGCCAGAATATAACAATCCGTTTCCAGATTCAGCAATACCTTTCGCTTCCTTCCTGTTCCCCGAGTCCCGTGTTGCCCTCCGGCAATTCGCACCACATAATCAGCGCGTCTTCATGATTATCGGAATAATAGCCTTTGCGTGTGCCCACTCCGTGAAATCCCATCTTGCGGTACAGCGACTGCGCGACCAGATTGGATACCCGGACCTCCAGAGTCATTCGCATCATTTCCAGCTCCTCCGCCCATTTCATTAAATGGGTCAGAAGACGTTCACCCAAATATAATCCGCGGTAAGCGGTTCGAACCGCTATATTGGTAACATGCGCCTCGTCGACAATCGTCCACATACCGGCATAGCCGATCGGCTTATTCTGATACTCCATCACCAGGTAGCGGGCAAAATGATTATGCGTCAATTCATTACGGAAAGCTTCCTCGCTCCAGGGCAATGTGAATGCCTCATGCTCAATGATCATAATCTCCGGGATATCATCTAACGTCATCGTCCGAAAAATCAGATTTCCGGGCTCTAACCTTTTTATCGTATCCATACGCGCCGCTCTCCTCTCTAAGCTTTGCCTAGCCGTTTGGCTTCCGCTTCGGCCAATTGAGTGTAATTCGGCTCCAGGGCATGCACTTCATCGGCATCTCCCTGCCGCAGCCGCTCCACTCCGGCAATCCCAATATCGCTGCCTTCCAGCTCGTACGGGGCGGCATGGACTTCCGGCGAGATTCTGGGCCGCAGGAATTCGATGACCTCCATATGCTGGGCCGGCTCTCCGACAAACCAGACGTCGGATGGACGATCCTCAGGCTCAAGCGAATTTAAGCGGATGGCAAGCTCCTCCGTCCAATCCGCCATCAGCCGGATACCATCCCGCTCTATGCGCTGCGGTAAAAAGCCGTCTTTGACGGCAAACAACGCAGTATAAGCTTGCCCACGGCGCGCATCCACCAGCGGGACGATCCATTGCTCTCCCCCGCCTGCAACAAAGCCGAAAGACGCCTCACGGTTCGCTGCCGCCCGGGCCAGCTTCGCCCGATCCTGAGCGGTACCGGCGGCCCATCCGCCAAGCGCGATCGCGGCCAGGCTCGAAACCCCGAATACCGGCAGGCTGAGCGCCCAGGCAAGCGTCTTGGCCGTCGTAACCGCAATGCGGATTCCGGTGTAAGAGCCGGGACCAATGCCGACGGCGATGCCGTCCAGATTCTTTTTCGAGATGCCCGCGGCGCTTAAACATTCTTCAATCGCAGTGACCAAATAAGCCGAGTGATTGCGCTCGGCATGGATATTCCGCTCCGCCAGCAGCGCTCCGTTCTCCATGACGGCAACCGCCAATGAAGATGTTGACGTATCAAACGCCAATAACCGCTGCAGCGGCTGTTGTTCGTTCATATTCATATCAAGAAACCCCATTCTCACGCATGGCGTTAACCCAGGATTCATAGGGTTCGCCATAACTTTTGATGTACATGTTCCGCCCCGTCTCTGTCACATTTTCCACATAAATATGCAGCAAATCGCGGGGAAGTATCTCGGAGATCAGGCTGGCCCATTCAATGAGCGTAACGCCGGATCCGTAAAAATATTCATCGAGGCCAAGCTCCTCCGCCTCTTCCAGGGATAACCGGTACACGTCCATATGATAAAAAGGCAATCTGCCCTCATATTCCTTGATCAAAGTGAAGGTGGGGCTGTTTACCGTACCCTGAACGTCCAGATGTTTGGCGAACAGCTTGGAAAACGCCGTTTTCCCCGCACCCAGATCCCCGTCCAGCGCGATAACCGTCCCCGGCCGGGCCTGTTTCGCAAAAAACGCGGCCAGCTTTTCCGTTCCACTCAAGTCCTTGACCCCAACTACGTACTCCGCGGAGGTTTTGTCGAATCCCACTTGCTCTAACCCCCTTTTTGCCTTCCAGAAATAACTTCCGTCCTTACGGAAATGTATGTCCCCATTATATCGGTCTGCGTCGGTACCCGCAACCGCATGCGGAAACGCGGGATTTCATAGAAACCTTTTTTCGAACCATACTATAAGCAAAAAGAAGTAAAAAGAAATACCGGCAACAAGAATAATTCAAGAAAGGGGATAGTCATGCATACTGTCTGGAAAGGCGCCATCAGCTTCGGTCTCGTCCACGTACCGGTCAAAATGTTCTCCGCGACGGAAGACAAAGATATTTCCATGAAGTACATTCATAAAGTTTGCGGAAGCCCGATTTCTTACGTTCGGCGCTGTCCGAGCTGCGATATCGACGTAAATTGGGAGGAAATATCCCGGGGATACGAATACGAAAAAGGCAAATACGTCCTGTTCGAAAAAGAAGAGCTGGAACAGCTGTCCGCAAACGCCGAGAAAACGATCACCATACTCGACTTCGTCGATTTGGAGGAAATCGACCCGATCTATTTTCAGAAGACCTATTATTTGTCGCCCGATCAGGCAGGCTCCAATGCTTACAATTTGCTGCTGGAGGCGATGCGCCAGTCCGGGAAAATCGGCGTAGCCAAGATCGCGATCCGTTCCAAAAGCAGCCTCGCCGCAATCCGGGTCATGGACGAATGCCTGGCGGTCGAGACGATATATTATCCCGATGAAATTCGTCCGATTTCCCAAGTGCCCAATCTGCCCGAGGCCGTCAACGTCAACGATAAGGAGCTGACCATGGCCAAACTGCTCATCGAGCAGTTATCCACTCCCTTCGACCCGGGAAAATACACCGACGATTACCGGGAATCCCTGCTGCATCTGATCGAGCAAAAGGTGGCCGGCGAAGAAATCAGCCTCGCTCCGGCCAAGCCGGAAGCGAGCGTGATCGATCTGATGGCCGCGCTGCAGGCCAGCATCGAAGCGGTCAAACCGATTGCGACCGATCCAGGGCCCGCCGCCGGAAAGCGAACCCGAAAACCCGCGGCCAAGAAAACGCAGGAAACCGCCGAACCGGGTACGGCCGCGGCAGCTGCCGCGCCAAAACCGAAAAGAAAAACGCCCGGACCGAAATCAGCCAAAAAAACAATCTCCTAACATTTGCGGATAACCGGCATTTGGGGATCATGTGCTCTGCGAAATGAGGCAAGCTTCGGGCGGGAGATCCGCCCATCCCTCAATCGTCGGATGCCGCATCGTTCCGCCGGGAGTCCATTCCATAAATCGCACTTTCACGGTCAGGGCCGGCTGAATCCAGACGGTTCCTTTGACGCGCTCCGGTTCATTGTAAAAAGGCCGCTTCGTTTGCGTCAGCGGACGGACCGTCTCCGTAATGAGGCGCCACTCTCCGACCTTCCATTTTGCGGTGCCTGCATGCCCGATGTATATGAACCTTCCCTCCAAGTCGTAAAGCCCCAGCAAAACGGCATTCACGATCCCTTCCCGAAACGTGACCCCTCCAATGACGGCATTAATGTCGCTGGCAAGCTTGAGCTTCCGCCACCTGGCGTCTTTGCCGCCCGTCTGGTAGGCGCTGTCGATGTTTTTGCACACGATGCCTTCCCAGCCCCGCTCCTTCATCACCTTAAACAACTTCCCGCCGTCTTGGAAATTCGGCACCAGCTGCACCCGCTCCGAAACGATGACCCGCTCCCCGAGCAGCCGCTGGCGTTCCGTTAACGGCAGTTCCGTCACCCATTTCCCATCGCAATACAAAATATCGAAAACCATATAGATCGCGTGAAGTCTTCCCGAGGCAAAGCGGATCTCCCGTTCCCGCCGCAAGCTGTCGCGCCTCATGATCTCGTGAAAGGAAGGCTTCCCGCCCGCAAGCGCGATCATCTCCCCGTCCAAAATCACGGATTTCGCCCGGCAGAAGCCGGGAGCATGCGCGAATTCCGGATATTGTTCCGTCCGTGAATTTCCTTTGCGGTTAATCAAGGCTGTCTCGCTTCCGTCAAAATAGGTCAACATGCGCACGCCGTCCCATTTGACCTGAGCGACCCATTCCGGCCCTTCCGGGATCTTATCGGTACGGATCGGCTCAAAAGGGACCACAGGTTGCAAGTTCATATCTTTCCTCCTGGTGGGTATTCGCGAAATTCGGACTTTCGCTTTCGTTCCTCATACTTTCCCCTAATTGGGTAAGCCTAAACCTTAGTTTAAAGGAAAACAACAAGCTGCGAAGAGGTCCATTACTTAAGCCGGAACGCAAAAAGGAGCCTGATCATATGCCCAAAACGGTAAAAGGCACCATTTCCGTCGAAGGAAAAGAGGTGCCCGTTTCCAACCCCGATAAGCCGCTGTGGTCGGAAATGGGAATTACCAAACGTATCTATCTCGAGAAGCTTATTGAAATTTCCCCCTACCTGCTCCGTTATTGCCGAAATCGGCTGCTCACAACGATCCGGTATCCCGGCGGAGTGCAAGGTAAATTTTTCTATCAAAAAAACGCTCCCGAACCGACTCCCGAATTCGTCAGAACCACGCTCCATGAAGACATACGCTATGTTGTGCTGGACAAACTGCCCGCTCTGCTGTGGCTCGGTAATTTAGCCTGCATCGAGTTTCACCCGTCGCTGCACTACGTCGGCGAAACGCTGCCTTGCGAGTGGATGATCGACTTGGATCCTTCCCGGGAGGAAGAACCGCGGATCATGGAGGCAGCGGCTTATGTCGGCGAAATCCTGTCTTCGCTGGGGCTCGTTTCCGTGCCGAAAACCTCCGGAGCCACCGGCGTTCAAATCATTGTTCCCATCGAATACGGCGTCACTTTCGACGAACTCCGCTCGATCGGCCATTTTGTCGCCCGTTATGTAACCGAAAAATACCCCGGCCTGTTCACCATCGAACGATTGAAAAAAGACCGGGGCGATAAGATTTATTTCGATTATTTGCAGCATTACGGCGGCAAGACCCTGGCGGCCCCTTATACACCGCGCGCCCGCGTCTCCGCCAGCGTCTCCACTCCGCTAACTTGGGAGGAAGTGAAGCGAAATCCCAAACCCGCAGACTTTAACCTGCTAAACATCGGGGACCGGCTTAAAAAGCGCGGCGATTTGCTGCAAAACGTTTCTCCCCAGTCCGTTAAACTGATTTTGCAGCATTTGCGCGTTCCTGCCAGAGTATAATGCTTGGACTGAAGCATTCCCTTTGAGGTTTGATCCAGGCTTGCCTATAATAATGGCGACACCAAACGTGCCAGCAGTTCTTTCCCTTTCTGGGCTCGGGACCGATGCGCGAATTCTTCCGGATCGACCGGGATGCAGTCCCGCAAATCACGTTCGAAATCCTGCCGAAGCTTGCGGATGGGAGCCTCGTCAAACAGCAGCGCAGTTATTTCGAAATTGTAGAAAAAGCTGCGCATGTCCAGGTTGGCCGTCCCCACCGTCGCCAGCATGTCATCGACGAGAATCACCTTGGCGTGGACGAAACCTTTGGCATATTGATAAAATTTCACGCCCGATTTCATCAAATCCGCCGCGTAAGACAGCGAAGCAAGCTTGACCAGCCGGCTGTCGGATTCATACGGCATGATCACCTTAACCTCAACGCCGCTGAGCGCCGCCGACTTTAACGCGGCATGGATAGCCGGGTCCGGAATAAAGTAGGGAGAAGCGATCGAAATGCTCTTCTGGGCCAAGTTAATGGCGCCGAAGAACATCTCCCTTATGGCGTCAAAATGGCGGTGAGGCCCGCTGGTCACGATTTGCACCTGTTCAGTTCCCGTTTCTTCACATTCCGGAAATAACTCGGCACTCAGAATCCGTTCGCCCGAAGCCATCTCCCAGTCATTCAAAAACGTCGTCTGCAAAAAATACACGGCATCCCCGTTCACCTGCAGATGCGTATCCCGCCAAAAACCCGTTTTTTTATATTGCCCCAAATAGTCGTCGCCGACATTCAGCCCGCCGAGAAACCCGATCCGCCCGTCGACAACCAAAATTTTGCGATGGTTGCGGTAATTTACACGGCGTTTCAGGAATGCGATCCAAGGCGGGGAAAAGAAATAAAACTCCACTCCCTCTTCCCGGAGTTTCCGGATAAACGATTTATTCAGCTTGTGGCTGCCCAGCCCGTCACAAATCATCCGCACCTTGACGCCTTCTTTCACCTTGCGGATCATGACCTCCTGAAATCTTGTTCCGATACGATCTGCCCGAAAAATATAGAACTCGATATGTATGTGGTCTTTGGCTCTTTCCATCTCGGACAGCATCGCGTCAAAAGCCTCATTCGTCGCACTAAGCACCTTGGTCCGGTTGCCGTCCGTTACAGGGCTTTCCGACAGTCTTTCAAGCAGCGCAAAAAAACGCCCCTGCGTCTTGAAGCCGGGATGATGCATTGCTTCGGCTGTTTTTACAAGGCTGGACTGTTGCCGCAGCTTGGGCCAAATTTCCTGAAACACTCGGGCTTCCGCATGGCGGGGATGTCCCTTTTTGCTGTAATCCCGAGCCAGAAAAAAATAGAGGATGATCCCTACGACAGGCAGCAGCAATAGGAGGAACACCCAGGCGATTGCCATACTCGGATGACGAAACTCCAAGACCACAATTGAAGTGATTTGACAAATCATCAGCAGCAAAATAAGGATAATCCATATCAAAAAGTACCAGCCTCCTCTGAACATCATCATTTACCAGAACCGCCCCGTTTTATTCATTTCCGGCTTTCGCCTATATCAGACAGGACCAGTTTTTTGACATGATTTAAGAGTCATAGGAATAGATAAATTATAGAAGTCATGAGAGTAGGAAAGGAGATGCCATGAGGAGTGTAAGCCTGCCTAACCCGAATCGGATGACTTTGCTCGTCCTTCGGGACGCGAGCCGGCCTGTAAAGCAGGTTCAGGTGTCCAAGCCGCTCGTTATCGCCGTCCCGCTGCTCGCCTTGCTGTCCATATCCGGGCTGATTGTCAGTCTGCAAATGCAGTCCGACCAATCCGTTTCCCGGCTCGAGGATCAGCTCAGGCAGCAAAACCTGAAGTTCGAAGCTGTCGTGACCGATAAGAATGAAGCGATTCAGCGCCTGCAAAACGAAGTCGTTACCTTGTCCGGCCAATCCCAAGATATGATGAACCGGATGGAACGCGTTGCCGAGCTGGAAAACGAATTGCAAAAATTTATCGAGAAATACGGGGACAAGTCGGGGGAACTCGGTAAATTGTCCTCCTTAACTTGGGAGGAAGAACAAAGCGGCGGCGTTGGCGGCGAATTTATTGCTGTCCATGACAATGAGATCGAAGCGCTGGCTCAGGAGACGAGAAACGATTTCGAACAAATGAGCGCCATGCTGGATGAAATGGAGAAAAACGTTCCCGTTACCCTGAAAAAAGCGCAGGAAACGCAGTATTCTCTCTCGGGAACACCCACGGAATGGCCGACCTTGTCCACAAGGCTGACCTCGAACTTCGGCTACCGGACGGATCCCTTCACGGGAAAAGCCGCATTTCACGCCGGTATCGACATTGCCGGAAAAATCGGCGATCCCGTATTTGCCGCCGGTGCTGGTACGGTCGTCACCATCGATAAGGACAGCTCTCACGGCAGATATATCGTGGTTGAACATCCGGGCGGCCTGCAGAGCTGGTATTTGCATCTAAACACGATCGGCGTGTCCAAAGGAGACACCGTTCGTAAGGGAGAAAAAATCGGCAGTCTGGGCAACTCGGGAAGAAGCACGGGACCGCATCTGCATTTTGAAATCGTGAAGGGAGGCAACCCGGTAAACCCTCTTCCCTACTTGAAATAATCAGAATTTAGAAGAAGAAATGGAGGCTTGAGGAATTGATGCTGAAAAACAACAAAAAGACCGCCGGTCTGACCGATACCCTGATTGGACAGGGCAGCGTTTTTGACGGGAAACTGGAATGCAAAGCCAACCTGCGCATCGAAGGAAAAATTCATGGAGAAATCGATTGTTTGGGGCAAGTCATCATCGGAGAAACCGGGGAAGCCAAATCCAACATCATAGGAGCCGAAGTCATCGTGGCCGGCAAGGTCATCGGCGACATTACGACTCAAGGCCGGCTGACGATTACGAGCAGCGGTCAGGTAAACGGCAACGTCCATGTCGCGAAACTGATCATCGTCGAAGGCGGCCTGCTTAACGGCGCCAGCAAAATGGAGAAAACGGCAAGCGCACCCGCCCCCACCCCAGAGAAGCTCAAAAAAGCGCCGCAGCCTGAAGCGGGGTAAAACGGCGTGAGATACCCCAAATAAAAGTTCCCGCCTGCTTTTGAGCAAACGGGAACTTTTTGTTTTGCGCCGCCGATACAATCATCGTAAGTTAAAGTCGGTTGATGGCCTTAAGCGGCCACATCCCTCTTTTTGAACACGATCCAGGCAATAAACAGGAACAGCAGCATATAAACGGCCAGCACCACCGAGGAAAACCCAAGCGTCATCCCCGCAGGACCAACCTGTCCACCGCGATATTGGCTCAGATCCATATTCGTGAACAGCACGTATTTCGCCCAAGGAAAACGAACCGGGTTAAACAGCGCCGTAAAAATATTGCCGGCAAACAGGATAAAGATCGACAAACCGATAGCAATCCCGCTGGAGCGGAATACGGTTGAAAGCATAAACGAAAACAGCGTAATGACAAGAAGATCAATGTAATTGTACAACAGTGATTCCATGATGAGTCCAAACGGACTTTTTCCCGGCGGAAACACGGCGGATGGCGTGTTCGGATACATCAGGAAAGATACGGCAAACGTCGCAATCAAAAACACCGCCGTCATAGCGAGCGTAAACAGGAAAACGGAGAGCAGCTTGGAACCAAGCACCTTCGTCCGCGTCCACGGCCGGATCAAGAGCAGTTTGATCGTCCCCCATGTGAACTCGCCGGCCACGATATCCGCAGCTATGATCGAAGCGAAAATCGTCACGAGGTAATACAGGAAAAACAGCTGATCCACCGCATCCCACGCTCCAAGCGGCGAAGCTCCCCCGCCCATGGTGAATAATACGGCGAACAAAATCACAAGCAGTACAAGCAGCCCGAACATGATCCAGGTCCGGAGACGGCGGTATATTTTCATGTTCTCGTTTTGTACGAGCGCGAAAAAACTATTCAATTTCTCCACCCCCGGTCATTTCCAAAAATTGATCTTCGAGCGAACGCGTCACCGCGCGGATGCCATAAACGGCAATTCCGGCGCTAACCAGCTTGGCGTTGATGGCCGCGGCCGAATCCCGGTCCGCCGAAACAATGACGACCCCGCCGTTTTCGACGCGGCCCGATCCGATCAGCCGGACAGCCTCAGTCGGATCGCTCACCTCAAAAGCCGTCTCGCGGGAGGCTTCTTTCGTCTCTTCCGCATGCAGCGCTTTGACGTCCACCAGCCGCCCTTGCTGGATGACAGCGACCGTATCGCACATCAACTCCATCTCCGACAGCAGATGGCTGGAGACGAACACGGTCGTTCCTTCTTCTCTCGCCAACTCCCGCAAATAATCGCGCAGTTCGCGAATACCCTGCGGGTCAAGACCGTTGGTAGGCTCGTCCAGCACCAACAACTTCGGCCGGTGCAAAATGGCCTGCGCTACCCCCAAACGCTGGCGCATCCCCAGCGAATAGGTCTTGACTTTATCGTGGATCCGGTTTTGCATGCCTACGCGCTCCACGGCTTCCCATATTCTCTCTTTCGTGACCCCCGGAGACATTCTGGCATAATGCAGCAGGTTTTGATACCCGGTCAGGAATTTGTACATCTCCGGATTCTCGACGATCGCGCCGACATGCGTAATTGCCTGTTCAAAATCTTGTTTGATACTGGAACCCTGAATCAAAATATCACCGCTTGAGATGGACATCAATCCGACCATCATGCGGATGGTTGTTGTTTTCCCGGCTCCGTTGGGCCCGAGAAAACCGTAGACCTGCCCTGCCGGAATATCCAGCGTCAGCCGGTCGATCAGCGTCTTTGAGCCAATCTTTTTGCTGACGTCCTGAATCCGGACAACAGGCTCCTGTGACATCTCCATCGTGATCCCCCAATCTTTCGAGTTCATTTCTCCTAATTCTACCATAATTCCCGTTTCGTTGCCGAGAAGCAGGGATTTTCAGTGAACAAACGCCCAACCGCATCCATGCGCGGTATGGGCGTTCTTCGCAGAAAGCGGTCTTAGGCCTCGCCCGCTTTGACTTCTTCGCCGTACCAAAGCCGGCGGAAGCTCCCGCTCCCGGCGAGCAATTGCTCCGCCGTGCCTTCGGCTTCGATCGTGCCGTCTTTCAGCACGATGATATGATCCGCATGCGCCAGCGCCGCCTTGCGATGCGACACGACCAGACAGGTGGCCTCGCCCCTGTCAGTAAAGAGCCGCTCCCACAGCTTGCGTTCCGTCTCAACGTCGAGCGCGCTCGACAGGTCGTCGAATACGTACAGCTGTGCGTCGCGGACAAGCATCCGCGCGGCCGCGGTCCTCTGGACCTGGCCGCCGGAGAGTTTGACCCCGCGCGGCCCGACCTTCGTGTCCAGGCCGTGCTGGAGCTGCGCCACGTCGTCTTCCATGACGGAGACGTACAGCGCCTGCGTCAAATCGGCCGCGGTATCCGGCAGCCCGAGCAGGATGTTGCTGCGCAGCTTATCGCTGTACAAGCGTGGAATCTGCGCCGTATAGGCGCTTTGCGGCGGCACGAAAAAGTCGGCCGGCGCGCTCACCCGGCGGCCGTTCCAAGTAATCTCTCCGGACTCCGCCGGCAGCAGGCCAAGCAGCGCCCGCAGCAGCGTCGTCTTCCCGGAACCGATCATGCCGGTGATTACGGTGAACGACCCGCGTTCCAGCCGCAGGTCAATGTCCTGGACGCCCCGGCCCGTCTCCGGATAGCGGTAAGTGAGTCCGCGGACCTGCAATACCCGCAGCGGTTCTGCCGCAGCTTCGCCACTTGGCGCTTCTCCGGCCGGTGCCGCGGCATCCGCTTCCGCCGGTTTTCCCAGCCCGATATAGGCCGGAACGGTCAGCAGCTTGGCGGACGCCCCTTGAAGCATATCTTTCAAACGGCCGAAGCTGATGGTCATTTGTTTGTAATACGTCATAAAGTTCCCGACATTGGAAATCAGTTGCGTTACAAAGGTCAAATAATAAATGAACAAGGACAAGTCGCCTACGGAAAACGTTCCGCTGCGCATTTTATAGCCGGCCAGGACAAGGATCAGCCCAGTGCCGAGATTCACCGAGTTCGTGAATATCGAGGACAGCGCTTCGGTAATCAGCTTGTCTTTGACCATCGATTGGCGGCGGTTGTCGCTTAACCGTTCGAAGCGGCGAACAATCCGCTCTTCGGCCCCGGCGACCTGAATCGCCTGGACATTGGAGAACATCTCGCTGATCGAGCCGGTCACCTTGGCCGTCGCGGCGCGGCTCGCCGCACGGTATTTCTGGATGCGCGCCGTGGCGATTTGCGCCGCCGTAACGACCAGGATGAGCGGCACAAATACAAAAAACGTCATCTGCGCGTCGATCGAAATCAGGATATAGCTGGACACGATAACGAATCCAATCAGACCCAGCGTATCCACCGACCAGCTCATCGCTTCTTCGGTATGATCGACGTCGTCGCGGAAGTTGCTGATTGCCTCTCCCGGAGAGCAGGGAATCGCTTTGGCGCCCGGCTCCTTCAAGATATGAGCAAGCATATTCCTCCGCAGCAGCGTGCTGATGCGGAAGCGGTAGCTGGCATCGGTCCAGAACCCCACCGCAATCAGCATGATCCGGGCCACGGCGACGGCGACAAGCAGAGCGGCAATTCCCCAGATCCCGTAAGGGAAGTCGCGGCTGCCTTCAAGATCATCGAAAAACGCCTTGGTAACGAGCCCCGGAATAAGCGGAACCATATGAATGACCATCCAGGCAAATAGATTGGCGAAATAGAAAACCGGCCGGAAGGTAAGCAGCTTCCAGAAAAAATGTCTCGTGCTCATGCCAGCACCTCCTCGAGTCCGACGGCCAGCATTTGGCTGAACCTGGACTCCGGATTTCCGGCCAGCATTGCCCGATCCCCATTCTCGATAATCCGTCCGTTTTCGAGAATCATAATCTGATCCGCCCGCTGCACGGTGGACAATCGATGTGCGATCATGATGCAGGTCCGCTCCTCGAGCAGCCGGCTGATCGCCGCTTCGATCCGGTTTTCGGTCAGCGGGTCAAGCCGTGAGGAGGCCTCATCCAGGATAACGAGACCGGGATTGCTTAGAAACACCCGGGCAAATGCAAGCAGTTGGGCTTCTCCCGCCGACAAGCTCCCCCCACCCGACGATAGAACCGTATCCAAACCGTCCGGCAGCGATCCGTACCATTCCTCAAGTCCCAGCTCCTTCAGCACGCCGATAATTTCCTCATCGCCGATTCGCTCGTCGAACAAGGATAAATTGTCGCGGACGCTGCCCTCCATGATCTCGATGTTTTGCGTAACCATCCCTACCCCGCTGCGGAGCTCATGCAGCTTGCAGTTTCGGATATCGACGCCGGACAGCTCGATGGAGCCCGCTTGCGGATCGTAGAAGCGCAGCAGCAGCCTGGCTAGCGTTGACTTGCCGCTGCCGGTCCGGCCTAAAAGGCCAAGCGTCTGTCCTTGCTTAAGCTGCAAATTCAAATCATGCAGCGTCGGCTCGCTGTCTTCTTCGTAGGCAAATGTCAAAGATTTGAGCTTAACGTCCAGCGGTCCGGCCGGCAGAGGAGCCCCCGGTCCGTCGGTGATTCTCGGCTTCGTATTCAGCAAATCCCGGACGCGAACGAGGCTTGCGTCGGCTTTTTGCAAATCCTCGAGCTGGGTGCGGATCTTCTCGATCGGTTTCGCCAGCTGTTCCGTATAATAGAACACGAGATAAACGGAACCGATGGACAGCTCTCCGCGTTTCCAGAGCCAGGCACAGACCAGGAAGGCTGCGGCGTTGCCGAGCGCAAACACAAGGATCGTGGTGCCCCACATCATCCCGAAGCCCAAAAAGGCCCGGATACGAACCGGCAGCATCCGCCTGGACAGTTCGTAAAACCGGTTCATGACATATCCTGCGGCGCCATTCGCCCGGGTGTCTTCCGTTCCTTCCAGATGCTCTCCGATAAAACCGTACAGTTCGGCATTCTGCGCGCGCCATTTCGTCCAGACCGGCACAGTGAATTTACGGATTCGCTGGATGACAAACACGGCCCCTACCACGAACAGGGACATCACCACGCCGATCCAAATATTTTCCCGGAAAAGCAGGACCAAAATCCCCAACATCAGCAGAATGTTGCCCAGCAGATGAATCAAAAAACTGGAAAAAAAGTTTGCCAGTGCGTTTACGTCGCCGTCAACCCGCTCGATTAAAGTGCCCGAAGTGTGCGATTTGTGGAACGACATATCCAGCGACAGGCAGTGCTGCACAAGATCCGAACGCAGCCGGTTGGTTGTCGTCCAGCCGAGGTTCTCACTGTAATAGGCGGCGCACACCGATACAACTTGCTGGATCAGCGAAAAGCCGATGAAAATGGCGGCCGCGGCGTAAAGCGCATTCAAATTGCCTTTACCTTGGGCGGAATCGATGAAATAGCGGATTACCTGCGGATTGACAAGCTGCAGGGCGATCGAGGCAAGCAGCAGCACAGTCAGCCACGCCAACAGCTTGCGCTCCGTGAATACGTACCGGCCCATCATTTCCCGATAATGTCCAAGGGACCTCTTCCTTCGTGAAACGCTTTCCTTTGAAGCCAAGGTTTGTTCAGCCAAGACGGACACTCCTTCCGTTTATGCCGCTTATTCAAATGCAGCTTCGTTATTCTTCTAGGAGCGTCATCCCTGGACCCATCCTAAGATTCTCCAATCATTTTATACAAAAACATATGTTCGCACAATAACTATAATTGTTTTTTTCCAAATTTCCGTATGCAAAAACCCGGGGGCCTGATTGTTCAGGCCTCCGGGCTCTTTCCTGTGTTTCTTCGCATCTTCTCTTAATTCCCGGCACGGGCCAATTCGCGGGTGTTCGCTTCGAAAGCGGCAAGCAGTGCGGCTTCGCCCTGCAGACCTTCGTCCTCCACCTTGCGGATTTGCTCCAGCATCCGTTTGTAGTCCTTCGGAATGATCCGCACGAACTTCGGCAGAACTTCGTTCCAATGATCGAGCACTCGCCGCCCAACCGTACTGTCGGTATAGAGAAGATGGCGGCTGATCATCGTCCGCAGCTGATCGGCTTCGGCCGGATCTTCGACCGATTCCAGCAGTACCATCTCCAGATTGCAGCGGCTCGCGAAATCGCCTTTCTCGTCAAACACGTAAGCGATGCCGCCGGACATCCCGGCCGCAAAGTTCCGGCCCGTACCGCCCAGGACAACTACGCGTCCGCCGGTCATATACTCGCAGCCGTGGTCGCCCACGCCTTCAACAACGACCGAAGCTCCGGAGTTGCGGACCGCAAAGCGTTCGCCGGCGATGCCGCGAATGTACGCTTCGCCTGAAGTGGCGCCGTAGAATGAGGTATTGCCGATTACGATGTTCTCTTCAGCGGCAAACGTCGCTTTCGGCGAAGGCTTCACGATCAACTTGCCGCCTGACAAGCCTTTGCCGGTATAGTCGTTGGCGTCGCCTTCCACGCTCAGCGTCATGCCCTTAGGCACAAACGCGCCAAAGCTTTGTCCTGCCGAACCTTCGAAATGGAAAGTAATCGTATCTTCCGGCAGCCCGGCAGCCCCATAAATTCGTGTTACCTCGCTGCCCAGCACCGTGCCTGTCGCCCGGTTCACGTTGCAGATCGGCAGCCGCGCGCTGACGGCTTCCCCGCGTTTCAAGGCGGGAGCGGCAAGGCCAAGCAGCTTCGTAAAGTCCAATGTTTCTTCAAGCCCATGATTTTGCTTCTTGGTGCAGAAGCGGCTGGCGCCTTCCGGAAGCTCCGGCATATGCAGGAGAGCGTTCAGGTCTACGCCTTTTTTCTTCCAATGATCTACCGCTTTCACGGTATCCAGGCAGTCCGTGCGTCCGATCATTTCCTCCAGGCTGCGGAAGCCAAGCTCGGACATCCACTCGCGCAGATCTTCGGCCACGAAGGTCATAAAGTTGACGACATGCTGCGGATCGCCCGCAAAGTTCTTGCGCAGCTCCGGATTTTGCGTCGCCACGCCCACCGGACACGTATCCAGCTGGCATACGCGCATCATAATGCAGCCTACGGCCACCAGCGGCGCGGTGGAGAAGCCGTATTCCTCAGCGCCGAGCAAAGCGGCTACAGCGAGGTCGCGACCGTTCAGCATTTTGCCGTCCGACTCCAGAACCACGCGGTCGCGCAAATTGTTCAGCATCAGCGTTTGATGCGTTTCGGCGAGCCCAAGCTCCCAAGGCAGACCCGAATGGCGGATCGAGCTTTGCGGCGAAGCGCCTGTTCCGCCGTCATAGCCGCTAATCAGAATGACGTCTGCACGGCCCTTGGCCACCCCGGCCGCGATCGTTCCGACGCCCACCTCGGATACCAGCTTCACGTTGATGCGTGCGCGCGGATTGGCGTTTTTAAGATCGAAGATCAGCTCCGCCAAATCCTCAATCGAATAGATGTCGTGGTGCGGCGGCGGTGAAATGAGCCCTACGCCCGGCGTCGATCCGCGGACTTCCGCAACCCATGGATATACTTTACGGCCCGGCAGCTGTCCGCCTTCGCCCGGCTTAGCGCCTTGAGCCATTTTAATTTGAATTTCATCGGCGTTCACCAGGTAATTCGAGGTGACGCCAAAACGTCCCGATGCCACCTGTTTGATCGCACTGCGGCGCAAGTCGCCGTTCGCATCCGGAACGAACCGGGCCGGATCTTCGCCGCCTTCGCCGGTATTGCTCTTGCCGCCGATGCGGTTCATCGCGATGGCGATCGTTTCATGCGCTTCCTTGCTGATCGAGCCGAAGGACATCGCGCCCGTTTTGAAACGGCGCATGATCGAAGCCGCCGACTCCACTTCCTCAAGCGGAATCTTCGGACCTACAGGCTTCAATTCAAGCAGAGAGCGAAGCGTCAGATATTTCTTGCTTTCCCCTTGAACAAGCGAGGCAAATTTTTTGTACAGCCCGTAGTCGCCGGTTCTGACCGATTGCTGGAGCAAATGTACGCTTTGCGGATTGAAGAGATGCTCTTCCCCTCCGCTGCGCCATTGATATTCCCCGATGGAATCCAGCACCTTGTCGTTGCCGTCTTTCTCGGTGAAAGCCCGGTAGTGATGAGTAAGCGCCTCGGTCGCCACTTCCTCAAGGCCGATGCCTCCAATCCGGGACGGCGTCCAGGTAAAGTAACGGTCGACGAAGTCCGGTTTCAATCCTACCGCTTCGAAAATTTGCGCCCCCCGATAAGATTGGATCGTGGAGATCCCCATCTTGGACAAGGTTTTCACGACGCCTTTGGTGGCGGCTTTAATAAAGTTATAAATCGCTTTTTCGAGAGAAACGCCCTGCAGCATGTTCTGGGAAATCATATCCCGCAGCGTTTCAAACGCCAGATACGGATTCACCGCGCTGACCCCATAACCGAGCAGCAGCGCGAAATGATGCACCTCGCGAGGTTCTCCGGATTCGAGCAGAATGCTCACTTTCGTGCGCGTTTCCTCGCGGATCAAATGGTGATGCAGGCAGGAAACGGCGAGCAGCGCCGGAATCGCCGCGTTGTCGGCATCCACGCCGCGGTCGGACAAAATCAGGAAGTTATGGCCCTTGGCAATGACCCGATCGGCGGCTTCGCACAGCGTATCCAGCGCCTTGCGCAGCCCTTCGGCTCCTTCGGCTGCCGGGAACAGAATCGGAATCGTCATCGCTTTGAAGCCAGGACGATGCACATGGCGGATTTTGGCAAAATCCTCATTGGACAAGATCGGAGACTCCAGTTGGACTTGCCGGCAGCTCTCCGGCTCCGGCTTGAGCAGATTGCGTTCAGGTCCGATCGTCGTTGCGGTCGAGGTGACCAATTCCTCGCGGATCGCATCGATCGGCGGGTTGGTGACCTGGGCGAACATTTGCTTGAAATAGTTGTACAGCCGCTGCGGCTGTTCCGACAGCACGGCGAGCGGAGCGTCATAACCCATGGAAGCCGTGTTTTCCATGCCCGTTAACGCCATCGGCTCCAGTACTTTTCGCAGATCCTCATACGTGTACCCGAACGCCATCTGGTTGCGGGTCAGTTGTTTGCGGTTTTCGCGCGGAAGCTCGGGCGCTTCGGGAAGATCCTCCAGCTTGACAAGATGCTCGTCAAGCCATTCGCGGTAAGGATGCTCCCGGGCAATTTTCATTTTCACTTCCTCGTCGGAAATGATCCGTCCTTCCTTCGTGTCCACGAGCAGCATGCGACCAGGACGAAGGCGGTCTTTATACAGCACGTCCTCCGCCGGAATATCAAGCACCCCGACTTCCGACGAAAGCACGATCAAATCGTTCTTCGTGACATAATAACGCGACGGGCGAAGTCCGTTCCGGTCCAGAATCGCTCCGATCTGAACGCCGTCCGTGAAGCCCATGGCGGCAGGCCCGTCCCACGGTTCCATCATCGTGCTGTGGTATTCGTAGAACGCTTTTTTATCTTCGTTGATATCATCGCGGTTTACCCAAGGCTCAGGCACCATCATCATGGCGACATGCGGCAGGGAACGTCCGCTGAGATACAAAAATTCAAAGGTATTGTCAAACATCGCCGTATCGGAACCGTCCGGATTAATGATCGGTTTTACCTTTTCCAGGTCCGTCCCGAACGCCGGAGTTTCGAACATCGATTGGCGCGCCCGCATCCAGTTGACATTGCCGCGCAGCGTGTTGATTTCACCGTTGTGGATCATAAAGCGGTACGGATGCGCCCGCTCCCAGCTAGGGAACGTATTGGTGCTGAAGCGGGAGTGAACCATCGCGATAGCGGATTCCAATCTCTCGTCCTGCAGATCAAGATAGAATTCTCCGACCTGCTCGGTTGTCAGCATCCCTTTGTAAACGACTTTGCGGCAGGAAAGACTGGATACGTAAAAAGCGTCCCCTTCTTCAACCCCGCTGTAGCGAATGGCCTGTTCGGCGCGGCGGCGAATCACGTACAGCTTGCGTTCAAAATCCAGATCGTCGGCGAGCCCGGCGGCACGTCCGATAAAAACCTGGCGGACAAACGGCTTCGCAGCCTTGGCCGTTTTGCCGAGCATATCGTCACGGGTGGGAACGGTACGGAAGCCGATAACCCGCTGACCTTCCCCCTCGACGATCCTCGCAAGCTCCGCTTCCTGCTTGCCGCGAAGCTCCTCGTCATGCGGCAGGAACAGCATGCCAACCCCATATTGCCCCGCATCAGGCAGAGCGAACCCGAGTCGCTCCGCTTCCGCGGCAAAGAATCTGTGGGGAATTTGCAGCAAAATGCCCGCTCCGTCGCCGGAGTTCGGTTCGCTGCCTTGTCCGCCCCGATGTTCCATATTCGTCAGCATGGTCAAAGCCTGGCTCACGATTTCGTGGGATGCCTTACCTTTGATATGAGCAACAAACCCCATGCCGCAAGCATCTTTTTCAAAAGCCGGATCGTAAAGTCCCTGCTTCTGTGGTAGAACAGTATGTTTCATCATATGCGCAACCTTTCTATAGGTAAAATGGCAAGTAGTGCAAAGCGAACCCCTTGATCGGCATTCTGTCTGGCGTCATTTTTATATAAGTTGAACGAATTTTAGCTTTTCTCTTGTTCCGCTTATATAGTTATTAATTTTACATTGTACCACTTCAATGCGGTAAAAGGGAATTGAAAATATTTTATAAACCCGATAATCTTTCCTTAACACTCTCACAAGCGGAGTCATCTTTTTATTTATTCTAACTGAAAATACTTCTGCTGTTCTTGCACTATATTCTCTTTCTTTTGCACTATTGCTAATAATTTTTAGGCATATGCATGCGAGGCGCCATATGCGCCAAGATGCGGGACAAAGGACGCGAAACCAGAAGTGTTTTCATGACTTTCTGCGCTTGAATCGATTTCCGGAACGGACAGTTACTGTCCAGTTGCAAAAAGTACAACTATTTCAGGTGAAATTCCAAGTTCCTTCTAATTAAATGCAAAATCCGCCAGCCGAAATCAACTTTATTGACACCCGATTAACCGGAGAACTTCCATCTGGAACTCGAAATCAACTTTTTTACGATCTAATTACGGGAAAAGCTCCCGCTAATTTTGGCAAAATGAGGATTTACCGTAATTTAACTGGAAATGCTCCCACTAATTTCGGCAAACGAGGAAGACTAAGGCCTAAATCGATGATTTAGCCGGAGGATTTCCAGTTAGTGTTCGTCCTGATTTAAGAAGGGGACCAATTAACAGGAGAATTTCCAGTTAGTTTGGTCCATTGTTGAAAAGTGGTATGAAGAGTCTATTTTGAGTTGACGAGGTACTAGCCATTCCCCCCTTTCCTTTCGTTATACATAGTCGCTTGGCTTGAACACTCCTATTACAACGTCCGCATCGGGTGATTTTTTTGCCAAAAGCCTCGAACGCCCCTCCCCCTCATAGCGGGCGGTGTTCTGTTTCCCACGCTGCGCGTGCGCAACTGGCTGAAGCTATAATAAAAAAATCCGTCCCCGGTAGCCCGGGAACGGATTTTAATCTAAATATGAAGCGATTATTGCTGAATGCTGAGGCTTGCTTCCGGGCTTACGTCTTGGCTGCGTTCATGACGCAGGAAGTACACAAGCGTAATCGCCAGGAATACGACGGCAAAGGAAGCGAGCACTCCGATGGTTTCCCAAGCTATGTTAAAGTCGCCCGTCGAAATGATCGATTTATACCCTTTGACGCTGTAAGTCATAGGCAGAAGCGGGTTGAAGCTCTTCATCCAGTTCGGAATCAATTCCAGCGGGAATGTGCCTGCGCTTGTCGTCAATTGGAAGATCAGCATCAGGATCGCCAGGAAGCGGCCCGGATTTTCAAGCCAGGTAACCAGCGCCTGTATGATGAACATGAAACAGAGACTGGTGATGAAGCTGAACAGATAGAAGAGCGGAACGCTTTGCACATCAAGCCCAAGTCCGTACAATACCAGCGCTGCGGCCATCAGTGATTGAATCAAGCTCATTCCCGTGAACGCCAGCGCGCGGCTGACAAAACGGTTCCAGCCGTTCGCTTCCGCTACCGAAGACCCGCGGATCGGCACGACCAGAGTCGAGATCAGTGCGCCGACGAAAAGTCCCAGCGAAAGGAAATACGGGGAGAAGCCGGTGCCGTAGTTCGGTACTTGGTTCATTTTTTCCTCATCGATTTGAATCGGTTGCGCAAACATGTCTACAAGAGCATCGGAGCTCTTTACGCTCGAAGTTTGATCTGCGGCGTCGTTCAGCTTGCTGGCCAATTCGTTTGAACCTTGAGCCAGCTGATCCATGCCGGTTTGAAGCTCGCCGGCGCCTTCATCCAGCTGCTTCGAACCGCTGGCCAGCGTGCTCACGCCTCCGGACAGTTGATTCATACCGCCTTGCAGTTGCTTCGAACCGTCGCTGAGTTTACTTGCGCCTGCGGCAAGCTGTTGACCTCCAACTGCCGCTTCGGACAATTTGCCTCCAAACAGCTTAAGACCGGATACCAGTTGGTCTTGCCCTGCTGTCAATTGCTCCGCGCCTTGCGCCAGCTGCTTCTGGCCTGCGGCGAGCTGTCCGCTGCCTTGCACCAGCTGCTGCTCTGCGCTGTGCAGATCCTGGCTGCCTTGAAGAAGCTGCTGTCCGCCTTGGTGAACCTGTTCGCTGCCTGCGGCTACCGCTTGGCTCGCAGCAATAAGTTTTTGTACTTCTGGGCTTTTCGCAAGCTCAGGGTTAGCCATTGCCAGCTGCTGCAGTCCTTGAGCTACGCCCTTGGCCCCTTCAGCAACGGAAGCGCTGCCCTGCACCGAAGTTTCCAGACCGGCTTGCAGCTTCGCGCTGCCTTGCTCGGAAGCGACGAGACCGTTTTGCAGCTTCGTTGCGCCGTCCACCGAAGAAGCAAGACCGGCTTGCAATTGCGAGCCTCCTTGATGCGCTTTAACCGCGCCGGCTTCAAGCTGTTTCTGAGCGGCGCTCAATTGTGCGAGTCCTCCGGAGAGCGTAGTTGCGCCGTTTTTCAGATCGCTCGCTCCTTGTTCCAGCGCGCCTGCGCCTTGCTCCAGCGGAGCGACGCCGTTTTGCAGCTGGTTGGTGCCGTCTACAAGCTTAGCCAAGTTTTCTTTCAGCTTCTTGGCTCCGTCGTCGAGTTGAACCGCGCCGTCATTAATCGAGCTTGCGCCGTTCCCGGCATCGCTTAACCCGCCGGAGATTTTTTCGACTTGATCGAGCATCGTTTCGGTATAAGCTTCCGTAACTTTGGCCGATACCCTCGCTTTAATGTCCTTGATGGCCGTGCCGCCGATTTGCGCGGCTAGGAAATTGTAGCCTTCGTTTGGCTCATAAATCAGCTGTGCGGGCTGCGGTTTGTCGTCCATCAGCGTAGTCGCTTGAATGGAGAAGTTTTCCGGAATTACGACGGTCATATAGTAATCATCGTTTTCCATCCCTTTGTCCGCTTGTGCGCGAGACACGAATTTCCAGGCGAAATTGTCGCTTTTCTTAAGCTCATTAACCAGGTCCTGGCCCACTTGAAGGGATTTGCCTTCAAACTCGGCGCCTTTGTCCTGATTGACGACCGCGACTGGCAGTTCATTCATTTTACCGTACGGGTCCCAGAACGCCGTCAGGAACATTCCGCTGTACAAGACCGGAATGAACAAGACGACCAGGATCGGAATGAACACTTTAGGTTTTTTGAAGGTAGCCCCCAAATCCTTTAAAAATACCGATATGGATTTCATGTTTGTTTTTTCTCTCCTTGTGTTCTTGAATGGTTGTCTCTATTTTAGGTCCTCATTCCGGGGACAGTCCGCTCGCTAAGAAAATGCGGATAAACTCTTTAATCTGCGCTCCGCTAAGAGGCTGGTGATTTTTGTTCCAGTCCGAAGCCAAAGCGATATAGAGCTTAAACACGACAAAGGAAATCACACTGGGATCAAGGGAGCGAATTTCCCCACGTTGTATCGAGCGGGCAAACTGTTGTTCCAGATAATTCAAAATCTCGTTTTCAATCTTCTCGAGTCCTTCCTGGGCCTTTGGCGTTCCAAAATCGCGAACCTCCTGGGACAGCTTGATCAGCAGTTCGTGCTCGGCCCGGAATTCAAGCAGCGCATCCATGCCCGAGTGCAAATTTTCGAAAAACGATTTGTCCTCGTGGACTTCCTGCTGCGTAATCCGCTTCATGTCGGCGATGACGGAACGGAGGATCTCATCGAACAGTTCCTCTTTATTAGTAAAAAATGTATAAATGGTTCCCTTGGCCACATTCGCTATTTTTGCTACATGGTCCATCGTCGTCGCTTTGTAGCCGAATAGGGCAAATGATTTCTCCGCCGCTTCGACCACCTGTTTCCGGCGATCTACCAAAGCCATGCTTCACACCTCCTCGCTGCCTAAATTATGATCCCCATTTCAGAAAAATGACTAAAAATCAATTTCGGTCATTCGGTCATTTATTAATTTAGCACTTCCGCCTATGCTTTGCAAGACGTTTTTTTCAGATTATTTTCATTTCTTTTCATTCGGTCAAAATCCCCGACTTAAGTCCAGCCGTTGACCAGTCCCCGGCCTCTTTCTGCCTTCCCGCAAAAAAAATAAACTGGAATCAAGAAACAGAAGCATTCGGATATCGAGAGCATGTACATATAGATAATTAAAGAACGTTTCCCGGTTGATTTGACCGGAGCATTAATCAAAAGCGGGTGAATCAAGATGATGGAGAAGAGAAGAGTGCTAATCTTATCGGAGGGTTTCGGGAGCGGGCATACGCAGGCCGGTCACGCGCTGGCGGCCGGGATCCGGACGATGTGTCCGAATATTCGGACAAAAGTGATGGAGCTGGGCTCCTTTCTGAATCCGACGGTCGCGCCGTGGATTTTATCTGCCTATCGGATCACTCTGAACGCAAGCCCTGGCCTGGTAGGCATGTTTTACCGCAGAAAATACGAAAAGCCTGTGGGCCGTCTGGCCCGGCTTGCGCTTCATAAAATGTTTTACCTGCATACCGCCCAGGTGATCCGTCAATTGCAACCCGATCTCATCGTCTGTACGCACCCCATACCCAGCGCGATCATCTCGAGGCTGAAGGCATCCGGACTGGACATCCCGCTCTGCACGCTCATCACCGATTACGATGCGCACGGTTCCTGGGTCAGCTCAAACGTCGACCGGTTTCTGGTTTCCACAGATGACGTAAAAGGGCTGCTGGTGCGGCGCGGGATTCATCCTTCCACCGTTCAAGTGACCGGGATTCCCGTTCATCCGGCTTTCTGGACCCGGCAAAATCCCAGTTCCGCAAGAGCCGAACTCGGACTCATCGACATGCCGACCGCCCTTGTCATGGGAGGCGGCTGGGGACTGCTCAAAGACGAGCTGATCGATAAGCTCGCCGCCTGGCGCGAGGACGTCCAAATCGTATGCTGTCTCGGCAACAACGACAAGCTCGCCGATAAGCTGCGCAGCCATCCCGCCTTCCGGCATCCTCACGTCAAGCTGCTCGGGTACACCCGCGAGATCAGCAAATGGATGGACGCTTCGGATCTGCTTATTACGAAACCGGGCGGTATGACCTGCACCGAAGGACTTGCCAAGGGCATTCCCATGCTGTTTTTCGAATCGATTCCGGGGCAGGAGGAGAAAAACCGCGAGTATTTCGTCAATCATGGATATGGCGTAGAACTTTCTTCCCCGGATATTCTGGACGGATGGTTTGAAACCATCAGCGGGAAAACGCAGCATGCCGGTTTCACGCCTCATCAAGAAACGACCGGCACGCCGGACTTTTACCGGCCGCAATTAGCCGCCCAAAATATCATCAGCCTGCTAAACTCGCCCTATTTCAAGTTTTCCTTGCCCCTTCACGCGAACCAGCAGGCCAAACAACAGGCGAACTAAACGACCGGATTTCCAAGAATAAAAACATGGTTATGGCAGCAAAACCGTCTTCACAACTTCATACATCGGTTTTTTGTTCATATGCGTCCGGTAGACGACCAGAGTGTCCGGCTTCCAAGAGCCAAAGACGGGGGGATTGTTTAAAACCTCCGTCTCCATTTTTGAGTCCTCGCTGTATTTACGGGCCATTGTAATATGCGGACGATAAGCTCGCTCCTCGGGAACAAAGCCAAGAGCGCGATTCGCGGACGTCACATTCTTATGCAGCTTCCCCAGCGTGCTCATGTCTCCCCCCACCCCTGCCCAAAGAACGCTGGGGTTATTTGGCCTGCCAAAGGTTCCGCATCCGGAAACCTCCAGTGAAAACTTCGGCACATCCACTACAGCAAGCCGCAAGGCTTCCCCGATCTCATCCAGCTTTTCCTCAGGGGTATCCCCGAGAAACTGCACGGTAATATGATAGTCCTCCGGGTAAACCCATTTGCGAAACCGGAGAGCCTCCCTATTTCTATCGCACCAGGTCCCAAGCTCATTTTTAATTTCCGAGGGAAGAGGAACCGCAATAAAAAGGCGCCAAAATTCGTCATTTCCTGCCATAAAGTGCCACCTCTCGCGATATTATTCTCAACAGTTCTTTTTTCGTCACATCTTGAACTGTAAGCCGTATTACTACATTTATTCCGAGTATTTATAATGTTTCTTAGATAGGATGGCCTATCCAGCTTATTAATTTGCTTCAGAATGGAGATGAAATATGGGATTTGCTCGAAAAATCACCTTTGTTCTTATTGGGCTCCTTGTGCTCGTCGGATCTCTGATCGGGTTTTTCAGCTATAAGACGGCATACAATCAGGTTGAAAAATCGGTCGGCGTCGAAACCGTTGGATGCGCCAATATTACAACCGGGCTTGTCGATCCAAATGAAATCGAAAAGCTGGCTGAGGGAGATACTTCCGGCCTCGCCGCGGTGGAAGACCGTTTGAATTGGACGGTAGACCATAAACCGCTGTTCAAAGAGGTTTTCATTCTTTCATTGGACGGAAAAATCCTGGCCGCCGATAAAAATCTCAAGGGCCGCGGCTATAAAGCCGGCGATTCCTTTTATTTCAGCGAAACGGATCAACAGATGATCACCACCATGAAGCATTCGGTCTACACAAAAGTATATACCTATGATGGCGCTAAACTTCTTAGCGGATACGGTCCTATCTATAAAGATCATGATCCGAGCAAAGAAATCATCGGACTGATGGCGATCAACTTCGATGCATCCATCATTGGGGAACGCACTTGGGAGATCATTACTTTGCCGTTTATTATCGGAGGGGTCGTCTTCCTGCTTGCGGTCATTTTCGTTTACTTCTTCATCCACCGGATGATTCGCCCTATCGAAAAATTGTCCCTGCAAGTCAATCAAGTGGCTAAGGGAGATCTTAGCGTAAAACCGCTTATCGTCAAAAGCGGCGATGAAGTCGGCCGCTTGTCGCAAGACTTCGCCAATATGGCCGCAAGCCTGAGGCAGCTGATCTCCGAGGTGAACGAGACGTCGCTTCAGGTCGCTTCCTCTTCCGGAGAGCTGTCGGCCAGCGCCGAGGAAACGGGAAAAGCCAGCGAGCAGATGGTCGAAATCACCCAGGATTTAAGCGACGGCGCGGAGGATCAACTGCGCAGCTTGCAGGAAAGTTCCGCCGCTCTTAGGGAAATGTCGGGATTCATCGCTCAAATCGCCGAAAACGCCGAGAATGTGTCCGAAGCGGCTCTGCAATCCTCGTCCGCTTCACAGCAGGGCGGAGAATCGATTCAGACCAGCGTAGGACAAATGAATACCATGGAGGATAAAATCGTTGAGCTGTCCTCCATCATCCAGAAGCTTAGCAGCCACTCCAAAGAAATTCAAAGCATTCTCGATATCATCGGAGGTATTTCGACCGAAACCAACCTGCTCGCCCTTAACGCTTCCATTGAAGCGGCGCGAGCCGGCGAACACGGGAAAGGCTTCGCTGTTGTCGCCTCCTCCGTCCGGAAACTTGCGGAACGCTCCGCCGAATCGGTACAGCAGATCGGCGCGCTGATCGCCTTGATTGTGGAGCAAATGGAGCTGACCGGCGTTACGATGGAAGAAACCGTGCAGGAAGTGCAGCGCGGCACGTTATTGGTACGCAGCGCCGGGGAGTCCTTCAATGAAATCGAGAAGTCGGCCAAGCATACCGCAGTAGCCATTGAAGGAGTAACGGATACCGTGCGGCAGCTTGCGGATAATTCGGAGAAGCTCGTTCAATCCATCGATGAAATCGTGAGCATTGCAAACCGTACCGTGGACAACGCCCAAACGATGTCCGCCGCGTCCCAGGAGCAGCTTGCGGCAATGCAGGAAGTCGACGCTTCGGCCAGCTTCTTGTCCCATTTATCGGAGAAGCTCCAAGAGCTTGTCTCCAAGTTCAGAGTCTGACGAACCGGTCAACAAGTTAATGACCGGATATGAAAAAGACCTGCCGTGCCGGGATTAAATCCCGGACACGCAGGTCTTTTGTCATCATATCACTGTTTGGAGCTTTAATTATTTGCCCAAATAAGCGTTTAACATCCAGCGATGTTTGTCGAGAGAAGACAGGATTCCGAGCAGCAAGTCTCCGGTAGCTTCGTCTTCGGCGTGAGCAGCCGCGTCCATGGCATCTTTCAGTTCACCGGAAAGGGTTTCGAAATCGGCAATGACCGCAGCGACCATTTCATCGGCCGACTCTTTACCGGTGGCTTCGGAGATGGATGCCAAGCTGAGCGATTCACGCAGCGTAGCGACAGGAGCTCCGCCGATGGCAAGAAGACGTTCAGCGATGTCGTCGAGATTTCCCGCAGCTTCATTATAGAAAGATTCGAATTTTTCATGCAGTGTGAAGAAGTTTGTCCCCTTCACAAACCAATGAAAACTATGGAGTTTAGTGTACAACACGGTCCAGTTTGCGACTTGCAGGTTGAGATGTTTTGCCAGAGCTTGATCCACTTCGTTTACGATTTGATTTGCCATTTTTCTATTCCTCCATTCAAAATTGTAAGTAAATCCTTGTTTAGTCTATCGCCTCATGAGTTAGATATATTAAATTTAGACTAAATCTAAATCCTGTATTTATCTTATCACTTCATGCGGTTGGATGCAATGTTTCAAACATGAACATCCGGTGAAAATTATTCTAATTAACGGCTTGGCCATAAGAAAAACGTCTTCGACGTAAATTCAAAGAAGACAGACCACGTTTAGTTGTAGTTTTTCTTGCGATTATAGAATCGTTCAGCTCCGCTGAAAATTTATAAATTTTATAATCTTAAAAAAAGTGTGTCTCAATCCACAGCCTAATATGCAAGATGAACCGGTGCGTGCAGCGCCGGCCCATCGATGAATTCATAACTTACATATCTCCGCGTATATGATGCTTCAACTGCTCCAATGTGCGTTCCACCTGACGGATTCCGTCTTCCACCAACCGGCGATCCACCGAATTTACGGTATCGATCTGCGGCTTGCGCGCGGAAAGGGTCTTTTTCTCCTCTTCCCAATACGCCTGACGCCGCTGGATTTCTTTATATTTATCCAGTAAATCGGTAATGATATCGTAAAAGCGCTCATAATCGACGATCACTTCATCGAGGAAACGATCCACTTCTTCTTTGTCGTACCCGCGCATTTTTACGTCAAAATCCTTTTCATGTATCGCGAGCGCGTCCAGTTTAACGCCAAGCTGCCGGAACAATCCTTTCTGGTCTTCCAGCTTGCGCGCATAATCATCTTGCATGCCATATCCCTCCGTACCCAAATCCTTGCCTTGCGGCAAGATTCAGTTCTACTTCTATAATGTACCACATTCGCTTGCTTTTATCGACGCCCTGTACTTTAGCCGACTTGCCGCGACATTTATATTTCTATTCCCGGAGGCGCTCAAAAATGAATTCGTCCAATACCGCCAGACTGTCCAAAACATCTTCGCTCCTCTCCAATCCCTGGATCATACTTACCAATGTTTCGCTGGGGACCTTCATGTCTACGCTCGACGGCAGCATCGCCAATGTAGCGCTGCCTACCATCGCCGGAGAGCTCGGCGCTCCGCTCCATATCGTCCAGTGGGTGTTGACCTCTTACTTGCTGACGATCTGCGCCACTCTGCCGATCATGGGAAAAATTTCGGATTTGTTCGGCCGAAGCCGCATATACAATTACGGATTCCTGATTTTTGCCATCGGCTCCGCGCTGTGCGGCTTGTCCGGCTCGCTGGCCCTGCTGATCGGCTCCCGTATCCTGCAAGCCCTTGGGGCCGCCTGCCTCATGTCCAACAGCCAGGCGATCATCGCCGATCTGTTCTCGAGCAAAAGCCGGGGAAGGGCAATGGGAATCACCGGAACCATGGTTTCTTTAGGGTCGTTAACCGGTCCCGGAATCGGCGGTATTCTTGTAGAGCATTTCGGATGGACCTCAATCTTCTGGATCAACGTCCCGATCGGAGTGGCCGGATTTTTCGCCGGCTGGTTTATTTTGCCCAAAGACCGTAACAAAGCCGCAGGCGAACCTTTTGATTACACCGGCTCCCTGCTGTTTATGATCGGGATGGTATCATTTCTTTATGTCATATCGAACGCTCAAGACTGGGGCTGGACCTCCATAACGGTTTGGATCGGCGGCGCGGTCGCTTTGGCGGTGCTGGCCGTCTTTTATTTCTGGGAACAAAGAGCCGCCCATCCCATGCTCGATTTCAGCCTGTACCGGGTTCGAGCCTTTGCCATCGGCAATGTGACGGCGCTGCTGTCCTTCATCGCCCTCTTTTTCACCAATGTACTGATGCCGTTTTACATGCAGGATGTGCTTGGCTTCTCGCCGGCAAAAACAGGATACACGATGATGGTGTACCCGTTCGTTATGGCTGTCATCTCCCCGGTCTCCGGCTGGCTGTCCGACCGGATCGGCGCTTCCTCGCTGACCACCGCTGGCCTGCTCGTCAATGCGCTGGCCTTCGGACTGCTGAACACGCTGTCCGCGAATGAAAGCGCCTGGCTGGTCGGTCTGCATCTTGGATTGTTCGGGCTGGGCGGCGGATTGTTTCAGTCTCCCAACAATTCCAGCGTCATGGGTTCCGTACAAAGAGACAAACTCGGAACTGCGGGCGGTCTCAACGCACTCGTCCGAAATATCGGAATGGTGCTTGGCACCTCATTGTCCATCTCTTTGTACTCCACGCGCCTCATTCATTTGCGGCCGCATGCGGCGAGCGAACCGCTCGCCGCATTAAGCGCGCTGCATACCGTCTTCTGGGCCGCAATGGGTATCTGTCTGCTCGCCCTGTTCGTGTCCGTACAGCGATTGCGGATCAAATCGCGTCAATCCATATAATATTCGACAAGTTTCCGGTTTGTACTTATAATGTAATTTGACTGAAGTTTATCAACTTTTGGTGGTGAGTCTCATTTTATACGTATTAACTTTTTTGCTATCGTTTTTGATCGTTTATTTCTTGATTCCTCCTCTGGGGAAATTGGCCTTCCGCCTGGATTTTGTGGATAAACCACGCGCGGACGTCGAACGAAAAATACACCGAAATCCGATACCGTTGACAGCTAGTTATGCAATATTTACAGGTTTTTTTGTTTCGTATCTGCTTTTCACAAGAAATTTCTCCTGGGAAACCGGGGCGCTGTTTGCCGGAGGCGTTCTGCTGCTTACCATCGGCACGATTGATGACTGGTACAAGACCAAAGGCCGCGATTTTCCTGCGCTTCCCAAAATGGTCGTTCAAGTTTCGGCAGCCGTGCTGGTCTACCTGTCGGGTATCACCTTCAGCGGTTTTGTGAACCCGTTTAGCGGGGATTATGTGCTTTTGCCGGTCTGGCTCCAATTTATCCTGACGATTTTCTGGATTTTCGGAGTAACGACGGTCATTAACTTCTCCGACGGCATGGATGGCCTGGCCGGAGGGTTGTCCACCATTTCGGCGGTTACGCTGTTTGTGGTCGCTCTGACCAAAGGCCAAACGAACTCGGCCATGTTGTCCATTACGTTGATCGGCGTTACGCTGGCCTATCTTCGCTATAATAAGGCTCCTGCAAAAGTATTCATGGGAGACGCCGGGGCAACTTTTCTTGGCTTCATGCTGGCGGTGATCGCGCTTGACGGAGCCTTTAAGCAAGCTACGGTGCTGTCTCTGTTCATTCCGGTGCTTGCGCTCGGCGTACCGATTTTCGATAACCTGTTCGTCGTGATCCGGCGTATTCTTCAGGGGAAAGCGATCTATCAGGCGGATGCGAGCCAGGTGCATTATCGGCTGCTGCGCTCCGGCCTCAACCAAAGACAGGTCGTTTTGTTCCTGTATTTGATCAGCACCTGTCTGGGTTTGTCGTCCATCATCTTGCTGCTTCTCCAGGTTTAATTTGGCAAATCCAAGTCTTCTATGGCATGAAATAAGACAAGCCTTGATTCCTGCAGCTTTGCAGGATTCAAGGCTTGTTTTCGTTTTACATTTCGATTCAATCATAGGCTTTGGGGGCAGCCGATAAAACTTTAGCAACAGAGAAGAAAAACCCTGCCACATCGCTGTCAGAGACCGGATCCACTTCGAAGATCCGCGTCAGAACAAATGATCTGCTCTGGTCAACGGCGCCCCGAAATGCCGCATCCCTCCGACACTTGAAATAGCGGTCTTATATGCCTTATTCCAATGGAAAGGCCTCATTCTGAATGAATAGCGCCGTTTTATGGCCTTATTTCTTCAGAAGGATTCCTTTTTCCCTCGGTTTTGGACGTTCTGCCGGAAATAGGACCATTTTACACCGCTATTTTCAGGAAAACGCGGTTTCAAAGTGAAATAAGACCATTTTTTACCGCTATTCGAGAAGTCGTAGATGCATTTTCGCGGAACTTGGCCAAAAACGATCCGTTTAACCGTCAGAAATGCAATTATCCACCGAATCCCGTTATTTTTGTACGAAACAACTGCACTCCATGCAACTACTGCTATTGGCGAATCATTTCGTCAGTTACTCAGCGTTTCTATTAGAGTTATTGACACTGATTCCGTTATTCTTTTGCTATAAACCTCCACTGGCTTATACCAATAACAAAAAAAGGCACCTGCGTGTGCCTTCTCAAGGATCGTTATTTATCTTGGGCGGTTTTGATTTCTTGCGGTTTCTCGTCTTCAATGACATCGCCGCGCGCGCCCTTCCTGAATTCCTTCAACATCGTGCCGAAGCTGCGCCCAAGTTCCGGCAATTTGCTAGGGCCGAACAACAGTAACGCCGCGATCACGAGCAGGAGCAAATGAGTCGGACGCAACAAATTTTCAAGCACATGTATCACTCCTCAAGATATCTTAAATTAATTATACTACGTTCACGATTCCAAAGGAAACCATTTCTCGACAATTGCTCCTTAAGAAACCAAATTCGCAATCTGGGCATATGCTGAATTATCACGCTATGCAAAGGAGCGAACATCATGGGTTCATACAGTTTGTTGGCCGTTATTGCCATAGGGCTGGCGTCCAACCTGGATAATGCGGGAGTCGGCATTGCTTACGGGGTCCGGAAAATCCGCATTCCGTGGTACTCCAATCTGGCCATTGCTTGGATCTCCTTCCTGGCCACTCTGATGTCGGGTCTATTCGGCAGTTGGATCTCAACTTGGATCCATCCTTGGGTCGGACAAATGCTTGGTACCGTGGTCATTGTCGGCGTTGGCGTCTGGGTGCTGCTGCAGCCCTTCGTGGAAAAAAAGCCCTCGCCGCCCGAGACCGACGCCAATCCGTTAACAAGGCTTCTGCGGAATCCCGAAGAAGCGGATAAAGACAGCTCCAAATCCATCAGCCTGGGCGAATCGGTTTTGCTTGGAATTGCGCTGGCCATGAATGCGCTGGCCGGCGGTTTTAACGCAGGGATTACGCAAGTCAACGTGTGGTACACCTCTTTTTCGGTCGGATTCTTCAGCTTTCTGCTGCTTGCCATATGCGCCGGATTCGGTAAAAAATACGCCGCGGAGAAATTCGGCAACGGGGCCACGATCGTATCCGGCCTGCTGCTGATTTTGATCGGTCTGCATCAAATCTGGTGACAAGAATACGAAAGACGCCTCCATGAGGACAGAGGCGCCTTTTTATTTTTTTGTTGACAAACTCATTATCGATAAATACCATATAAATAGTCGGAATTAACTTGACTGACGAGTCAATCAGGAAGAAAGGTGATTCACCTGAACAAAGAAAAACCATCGGCGGATCCGCAAAGGCGGGAACAATTAAAGAAAATCGCCCTGGAGTGGTTTGCCCGCAAAGGCTACCATAACACCAAGATTTCCGATATCGTCAAAACCGCCGGCGTCTCGCAAGGAACCTTCTACTGGTACTTCGAGAGCAAGGAGAAGCTGACGCTTGAACTGATCCAAAACGGAAAGGACAAGCTGGTCGAAACCATCGCCAAGGGGTACCGGAAACTACCCGGAAACGTTGAAGATATGGAGAGTTCCACACGCGGACTGCTGACGGAACTTTTTCAATTCGCCGAAAGCGAGCGGTATTTGATGGTCTTGCTGCTGCTGAAAGGCCAGGGCGCCGACCCGGCGATCCAGGGCGCCATTTCACAGACTTGGCAGGCGTTCGGGGAAGGCTTCCGGGCCAACATTCAAAGAGCCTCCGATCTGGGCATGCTCCCCGCCGACTCCGGGAGTGTCGCTCTTCGCAGCTTGCTGCTCGTGTCGCTGATCGAAGGCACAATGTCCAAGTGGCTGTTCGGTCCTGAACATGACGCGGATTACGTGCCCGTGTATACGGCCGAACAAATGGCTCGCGCTACCGCCCGGTTTGAGTTCTACGGCTTGGCCGACAGACTGGAATAAAGCTATATACAAACACTTTTTTTCAAAGGAGAGAGAAACGATGAACCTTAAAAAGAGACAACCCTTTATCATCCTGGCCCTGATTGCGGCATTAACGCTGGTTTTGTCCGCTTGCGGCTCCGGCAAGAACGAGAATTCCGCAGTAAACGGCGGGGGAAACGCTCCTGCCAATACCTCCGGAAACGCCGGTTCGGCTTCCGGGAACCTTTTGGAAACGATCAAAAGCAAAGGAAAAATCACTATCGGACTCATGGGCACATACGCCCCTTATAACTTCGTTAACGAGGACAATGAAGTCGACGGCTACGACGCCGACATTTCCAAAGAAATTGCCAAACGCATCGGCGTAGAGGCCAATTTTGTTACCGGCGAATTCTCCGGCTTGATCGAAGGGCTGCAAAAAGGCAAATACGATGCCCTTGTCAGCCAAGTAACCATTACGGATGAACGCAAGCAATCCATCGATTTTTCCCAGCCTTATGTGAAAAACGATGTCAGCATCATTGTCAAAGGCAATAACGACAGCATTCACAGCATCGATGACTTCAAAGGCAAAAAAGTCGGCGTCGCGCTGGGAACCAACGATGAAACTTACCTGCGAGATGAAGTGCTGCCCAAAGTAGGCCAGTTCGATATCGTCACTTACAACGATAATCTGAACTCCCTGATGGATCTGAACACCGGCCGGATTGACGCTACGATCAATAACGTCTTTGCCCTAAAGCCGCTGATTGAAAAAAACAATCTGGACCTTAAAACCGTCGGCGATCCTTTGAAATCCGATTATGCCGGCGTCGCCATGCCGAAGAACAGCCCCGAGCTGCAGGCTGCGGTCGACAAGGCGCTTCAGGAAATCAAAGACGACGGAACGCTCAAAACGCTGTATAATAAGTGGTTTGGCGTCGATCCGAACTTCTAAGCAAAGCGGAAGCTTAAACCGAACCCGAGAGGAGAAAACGCCCGATGGAGCTCGTGATGGAAAACCTGGATTATCTCCTGACCGGGGCTTATTATACGCTGCAGATTACGGTGGTTTCGATGTTTTTTGGCTTAATCCTGGGACTCGTGACGGCCGTTGCCCGCATCAAAGGAAATCTCTTGATCCGAAACGTCGCCAAAGCGTATGTGTCCGTCATCCGGGGAACGCCCCTTATCGTCCAGCTGTTCATCGTTTATTTCGGTCTGCCCGATTACGGCATCAATTTAAATCCCATGATGGCGGCTTATATCTCGATGAGCATTAATATTGGAGCCTATGTGTCGGAGACGTTCCGGGCTACCATACAGTCCGTTGACCAGGGTCAAAGCGAAGCCGCCCGATCGCTCGGCATGACCGGCTGGCAGACCATGCGGTTCGTCGTATTGCCGCAGGCCGCCAGAACCGCCATTCCGCCGCTTGGCAACACCTTTATCGGGACGCTGAAAGAAACCTCTCTTGTTTCGGTGGTTACCGTCGTCGAGTTGCTACGCGCGTCACAGATTCTGGTTGCCCGTTATTATGTGGCGATGCCGTTTTTTCTCGCGATCGCCATCATGTACTGGATCATGAGCACGGGATTGTCCGTGGTTTTGACCCGCATCGAGAAACATTTATCAAAGGCCTATTAAGCGACCTGATGCAAGGAGCTGAATCCCATTGCAAGCCGGAAACAACTTTATGACGTATGACAAAAGGAACGCCACCAAGGAATATCATCTGCTGAACACAGCGGCCAGAGCGAGAAACCTGATGGAAAAAGAGCATCTTGACGCCATCATCGCCTCGGGGGCCGAAAACTTCTATTATTTATCAGGACAGCCCAGCATGTTCATGTATACGTTTCGGATGAGCGAGGCGGCGTTTGCCGTCATCTTCCGGGATTCGACGAGGAAATCCGTCATCCTGATGAGCGAGTTTGAAGCCTCGGGCTTACCCGATTCGATTCCCGGCTTCGAAATTCGCACTTATCCGCAGTGGATCGATCTCGACGATCCGTATGGGCTAAGACGGGATCATTTTCAGGGAAAACGCCCCGATGAACCGCGCCCGGATGCGGCTTTGGCCGCCTTAATCGAAGTGCTGGAAAACTCCGGTACGGAGAACGGCCGCATTGCCGCCGAGTTAAGCGGGATGAAAACTTCATCCCAGGTCCTGCTCGGCGAAAGTTTGCCCCGCGTCACATGGATGGAGGCATCCCCGCTGTTTACCGAGCTTCGCTTGCGGAAAACCGGCTTTGAAATCGAGCGGCTGAGGGAAAGCTGCTCGATTGCGGAGGAAGCAATCACTGCCGTTTTGCCGGAAATCGTTCCCGGCAAAACGGCCTCCGAGCTCGCCGCCGCCTTCCGAATTGCGGCTTACCGACGGACGGTCGGCTTCAGCGATCGCTTTACGACCATCTCGGTCGGTCCGGACTTTGATCCGGCTTCGCTGTACCGTTCCCATCCGGCGGCAGCCGGGGACACGATCAAGTTTGATGTCGGCGTTGATGTCCAGGGATACGGCTCGGATATTGCCCGCACCTTTACTCTTGGAGAACCGGCGGATGCCGCCAAGCGGGCGTATGAAGCGCTCCGTCCCGGTCACGACCGGATGCTGCAAATGGTAGGGCCGGGCGTTCCGATGGCTGCGGTTTTTCATGAAGGCATGGAGGTAATCCGCCGCTCGGGCTTACCTGATTACAACCGTGGCCACCTGGGCCACAGCATCGGCCTGTCGCTCGCGACCGAAGAGGCTCCGTTCTTTAGCGGCACGGAAACCACCCTGCTTCAGCCGAATATGGTGATCTGTCTTGAGACCCCATATTATGGCTATGGCGTTGGCTCCGTCATGATCGAGGACATGGTGCTGATTACCGAAAGCGGCAGTGAACGGCTAAACCGTCTTTCAAGAGATTTGATACGTTTATAAGGAACAAGCAGTCGAGGTTAACTCGGCTGCTTTCTTGTCGTAATTTATAACGGGTTGTTCAAACAGCTATAATGCTGCCCGGTTGAATTGGCAAGCAAACCGTATTAAGCCGTCGGAACAGCATACTCCACCTGTTGTTCGCTCCATTCCCACAACCGGCGGGCAGCTTCGGGATCTGCGGCTTTTGCGAGCAAGGTTTGCGGTTTTTTCTTGTAAAAATACTGCCCGGTCACTCCGCCGACTTCTTCCGCAGCAGACAAATAAATCGCCGTCTCCGCCCCTTGCTCGGCAGACAGGAAAAACGGGCGCATCATCGACACGACGGTTTTCCCGAAACCCGTTGTCCGGTCAACACCGATATTGGTTGCCACCGCTCCGGGATGCAGGCAGTTGGCCGTAACCCGGGTACCCTGCAGCCGGCGGGCCAATTCCCCGGTGAATAGAATATTCGCGAGTTTCGACTGCCCGTATCCTTTCGCCGGGTTATAGCCTTTGGTCAGGTTCGGGTCCTCGAAATGGATTTTTCCGACCTTATAAGCGCCAGAGGCCACATTGACGATTCTTCCTTGCTCGGCGGCTCTAAGCGGATCCAGCAGCAGCGACGTCAGCAGAAAATGTCCCAAATGATTGATCCCGATTTGCGACTCGAACCCGTGCTGTGTAACTTGCCGCTTTAATGAAACAACGCCTGCATTATTGAGCAGCACATCCAGAACCCCGAAACGCGCCTTGAATTCTTCAGCGAACCGGCGGATGCTGTCCAGCGAACCCAAATCGCAAAGCATCAGCTCGATTTGATCCGAACCGCTGCGCTCCTTTGCCGCCGCAAGCGCTTGTTCCCCGCGTTCGGCGCTCCGGCAGGCCATGATTACATGTGCTCCTCTCCGAGTCAGTTCAACCACCGACGCCAGTCCCATCCCGGAATTGGCTCCCGTCACAATCACCATTTTTCCCTTCATCGACAATGCCCCTCTCATTTTGAGTTATCCGGTCATCTTGTAAAAGTATCTTCCGCAGCCATTCTATTCTATAATTATACTGATAGTTTACTCCATTAAGGAAGTGGTAGCATGAAATGGCTTGAGAACTTTGAAAGTGAGCTGGAAGCAGCTTTTGCCGAAGCGGAATCGTTCCTTTCGGAACTCCCCGGGACATTTCGGGATTTAGCCACTCTTTATCTCGACAAATTCCATGCCCTGAAAGATCACCGCTCCAAAAACTACATATGCTATCTTTTGCCCTTCTGGCTCAAGGATGCGGCCGGTATTTCGGATTCGGACTGCCGTTCGTTCGCGGTCGCCAACATATTCGGAATGATGTACTACCATTTGATCGACGAAGCCATGGACGAACCCGAGGCGCAAAAAAAACACCAGCTTCCGCTGGCTGATTTTATCCATTTTGAGTTTATGCGTAAATACGGCGGTTCATTCCCGGCCGATTCCCCGTTCTGGTCCTTCTATCGAAAATATGCCGCAGAATGGGCGGAAGCGGTCACCCTGGAGAATCAGCACGACTATTTCCGGGAGAACCAGGTTCAAGTGGCCCACAAGGCTTCCCCGGTCAAGCTGACCGTAGCCGGGTCTTTGCTGCGAACAAGCCGTGAGGGTCTCATTCCGCTTTTTGAGAATGCGGTAGATACCGTCCTGGTTACCCTGCAGATGCTGGACGACTGGCAGGATTGGGAAAAGGACCTTCGGGAAGGCAGTTATAATTGCCTGATCTCGACGATTCAGGCGGAAATGCGGATTCCGGGAGACCGGCGACCTACGGAAGAGGAGATCCGTCAGGCCCTTTTTGTGGAAGGGGTTCTATCAACCTATGCGAAATACGCGGAAGAGAACCATAGAACACTTGCCGGCGATGGCATTCCTACTAGAATCCCGTACCTGTATGGCTTTCACGAGTTCCTCGTTCAAAATCTCTTGCAGGGGGCGAAACAACTCGAAAATGATCGAAATTTATTGCAACATGGGGGTTTGGAGTATTGGTTGTCGAAAAATATGAAGTCTTCCTAGATTTCCGACAATATTCGTGCTATACTCAAGTAGGAAAATATAACCATTTTTAGAGAAAGGGTGATTCTATGACATCAGGAGCTCTCCTTCAGTCGCAAGTGATTCAAAAAGCATGGCAAGACCCTAGCTTTAAGGCTAAACTTCTTGCCGATCCGAAAGCTGCCATTCAGGAGGCACTGGGTGTAATTCTCCCGGATCACATCAAAGTAAGAACTGTAGAAGAAAACTCCGACGAGTTTTACCTGGTTCTTCCGCAAAGTCCGTCGGGAGTCGTTAAGTCCGAAGCTAAACCAAACGCTATCTGGGGCGCTTAATTTTTTATTTTCCATTGGGGTTGGTATAAGCGGTCTTAATTCTGAGTTTCTTCAGTGAAACCTGCTGAAGGGAATTGGATAACGGCCTCCGTACCAACCCCTTTTTCGCTGGTAAACACGATACTCCCCTGCATTACTTCGATAATACGGAAAGTAACCATAAGTCCCAGCCCCGTTCCTTTCGTCTTATTCGAAAAATAAGGTTCGCCCAAACGGGAAAGCACGTCGCTATCCATTCCCTCGCCATTATCTTTAATATGAATGAAAACTTTGCCGTTTTCTTCATAACCCCAAATCTGAATGTCTCCTTCGCCATGCAACGATTCAATGCTATTTTTTACGATATTGATGAAAGCTTGCTTAAATTTGGACGAGCTTCCTTTAACATACAGATTTTTAGGAACATGGACCGAAATCTTCCCGCCTTGCAGATTGGCGAGCGGAATCAGAATCCCTTCGATATGGATAAATTCATCCAAAACATTCAATGTCGTTACTTTTCCGGCTTCCGGTTTGGCAAAGGTCAGAAAATCGGTTATGATGCCCGAGGCGCGGTCCAGTTCCTCCAAAGCCATATTCAAATACAGCTTATCCGAGTTTTGTTGTTTCTCCACTAGAAGTTGCAGAAATCCGCGTGTAACCTGCAAAGGATTCCGCACTTCATGAGCAACGGATGCCGCCAATTCGCTAATGATCTCCATCTTCTCGGAACGCTGCAAATCATTGTTGAACATCTCCAATTGTTTGGAATATTCGACGACCTGCTCATGATTTCGGGCAAACTTTTTACCTAAAATAATAATGAGAGATATGAGGAAGCAAACGACTCCCCATTTCCACAGAAATAAATCGTAGTAGGCCAGCTTAAAGTAAAACCACAGCAACTCGCCTAATCCCAATACGGCAAAAATAACAAACCCGATGGAGAAAATGATGGCCTCCGTATTTCCACGAATGGTGTAAATCGTAGACATAATCACCAGAAGAAGAAACTGAACGATCATAATAAAGCCAAGAATCGTTGCGCTGGCGAACCTGTAGAAGTCGAAAAAGCGATTATGGGACAATAGATTGATGATCATCAGAACTACACAAAAAATCGAATAAATAACTTGGAATTTCCTGTATTTTGTAATCAGCGATAAATAACCGCTGCCAAAGATACACTCGAAAAAGTAGGTGAACGAAGGCAGAAGAACAAACAGGGAAAGGTCGAATAAAATGACGAAAACTCCGCCATATTCCCCAAAAAGGGAGTAGAGGAACGTCGAATAGGTTATGACAATGACCCCGCAAGACAAGATTACAGCGCAAAGCGATAACCAGCTCGACATGTTTTCCGTATTAAGAAACAAGGAGCAAATCAGCATAACGAATGCGATAAAAATCAGCGAGCTGCCTAAAATGAAATCCGTAATGTTGGACTTCACGAATGAATTCTGCAACCTGTCGAACTCTCCAACCACCACGTGATTTTGAATGCCTATTCTTTTGTCGGATTGAATCCCGATATAAATCGTTTTTCCCATCGTTTGATGATCGAGAGGCAGCATGATCTTATTGACTTCATAGTTGTAATTTCTCTTTGACTCGTAAATCACTTTATTGTCCAATAGAACGATAATTTGATATCCGTAAATTTTTTCAAAGAGTAAGGCCGGACTCTCTGCATCGACTTGGGGGATATCCATTTTGATCCACTGAGAGGCATGTTTTTCCGGTTTTGGGGAAACAGCGGAATCTGCAGTGACTTCCTTCCATCCGTGAAGCGCGTCCAATTCATCCTTGCTTATATTCGGATTAATCTGCTTGGTCCAAACCACCTGCCAGTGGTCTATGATTTGTTCATTTGTTACTCTGCCACCGGAGCTTTCAAGAAGAACCGCACAGAAAACCACGATAGATAAAACAAAAAAGATGGCCACGCCTTTGATGAAAGCCCTCATTACAGCACCTCTGCCTATAATTTAAAGAGTTACCTGATTAAAATTCGCTACAACTTTGCAAAAAACCTTCAATATCTGGTAATATAGATAAATTTTTTTATGTTTTATGGATTTGTGCCACCTGCTATTGTAACGTTATGTTCCTTTTTTGGCTATGTCAGGTTTTAAAAAAGGGCCATCCTTAGATGCCGAATTTCGGCAAAGGACAGCCCCAATACGAAATGATGTCTTTCGGCTCGTTACGCCAGTTCGACGGCGATGCTCCGAACCTTGCCGCTGCGGACTTCTTCCGCGAGCTCTCCGGCAATGACGGAATCGTTGATCGTCACCGTCGTTCCATCCTGCTTCAACACCCGAATCTGTTTGGCGACGGCTTTGTTAATCCCGTAAGTATTGACTTTATGCGGGTTATGGTACGTGACCTCCGTCGTTCCGAGGAACCGGAAACGCACCTCTCCCCGATCATCAAACAACCATCCCGGCAAAATAGGACGGAGCGCCAACTGCAGCTCGTTGTTCTCGACGCGGAAAACATGCTTTCCGGCCATCATCGTCACCCACATGCTGAGGAACTCCGCGGTCGAACCGCTCAGCCGCGCCACGAATCCGCGGCCATGCGTTTGCGGGTCCGGGTTAACGCCGGTGGCGATGAACGACGAGTTCTCCAGCGTGCTGCGGCCGTAAACCGCTGGGTCCAGGAACGGAATCAGCGAAGCCTGAATCTCCGCGAAAAACTCATCCGTAAGCCCGGCTTTCAGCAGCGCAAGCAAATACTTGTAGCTCATATGCAGGAAAACGGATTCCCGTTCCAGCCACCCCGGCGTAAAGGCGCGAATCCGGCCGATTTCATGAGACTCCTCGTTTAAGCTGACCGAGGTTTTGTACATTTTGATTTTGTCGTCGAACAAGTCGCTGCGCCGGATCGTCTCGTAAGCTGCCTTCGCTTCCTCCGGATCCTCTACGGTTTTCATCCAGCGGGCAGGCCCTTCCAGGAAATGGGGCAGCGGACGGGCGGCAAACTTCTTAACGGTAACTTTTGGCAATCCGTAACCGCTGACAAGCGGCTCGCCCTGTTGGCCCAGAACAGGTTCGAATTCAATCGCGTCAAAAGCAAAATAGGTCGGCGTAAGGCCATTGCCCAGATGAATCGCCCGTTTGATGCCGCGGTCGATTTTATCCAGCATGCGTTCCCAAATTTCCGCCAGCCCGGAAAGCGAAAGGGTTCGTTCCGCCCCTTCGATGCCAAAGCGGATGCGATCCCGATACCGTTCACGCGCCGAAGCCACCTGATCCCAATAATCGAACTGATCCAACTCTCCGCCCAGATTGGTCTTCAGCAGCCCGCTTACTTCATCCAGCAGATCCGCGATCTCAACCGGAACAGAGACGCTCCGCTCCCCGGCTTCTTTCGACGCTTTCAGGATGAACTGCAGCACTCGCTTCAATTCAAAGGTTTCGCTCATACCGGATCCGAACAAGCCCGGAAGTCCGTTCATGGCATCGTTCCAGCCCGGCTTGTTGCCTTCCATCTCCACGCCCATGCCTTCGGGATCGAGAGTGGCGAACTTGTTCAGGGCAAGCGACAGCAGCTTCACGTACAAGTTGGTCCGGTACACTTCCCCGCTGCCGTGAGCGGTTTTGAGCCAATTCGTGCTTTTCAGAGTCAGCCCGAATTTCTGCATTTTCTCCTCGTCATGGACGAGCGCGCCGTATTGGCGGGCCTGATTTCCGCTCAGCACATACTTCTCGCTTCTCGGCAGTACTCTGGCCGGGCTATCGAAGAACGTATACTCGTTTTCATCGAAGAGCAGCCGGTTTTGGCGATCCGGGTAAATATCCAAATAGCTGTCGATCAAATCCATGTTGTAGGTCCAGTGATCCGACCAGTACCCCTCGTTAAAGGCGGCTTCGATATGCTGATCGGCTAAGGAAAGGATGCCGGTCAAAAGCTCCGGTTCGCCGACCTTTAAGCCCACTCCATGCTGGGCCACATAGGAAATCAATTTGCCCGGCGTGAATTTTCCAAGACAAAGCTTGGCAATCTCCTCCTTGCGGTCGGATACGGCGGAATCCAGCACTCCGGACAGCTGCGCCGCCCGGCTCTCCGGCACCCGGAAGCTGGTTCCTTCCACGCCGAGCGGATTGTATCCGTCCGCCTGAATCAGGCTGAAGAAGGTACGGATATTAAACGTTCCTACGCGCGGATTGAAATAGATATCGCTGCGCCGGTTTTGGTTGGCGTCGCGGAAGTTGCCGTTGCCCTGCGAATAATATTCCGGCGCAATGGAGAAAAAGTTGTAATCCCGTTCCAAATCGCCGTGTTTTCGCGAATACAGGTGGATAACGAACCCTTCCCGCCCATTTTCAAAAATAAACGGATATCCTCCCCGCAAAAAGTTATCCAAGTAGCTTTGCCGGCTGTATGCGTCGAACAAAGGCAGCGCCGTTTTGGTGGCGATGTCATCGGTCAGCTTCTCGGGAAGCCCGGCCGCTTCGGCGTATTTCCGCGCGATGTAGTCGGGACTTGCCAGCGAAGAGGCCTTGGCGTTCAGGCGCTCTACGCTGTCAATGTGTCCAATCAGCGTATACACGGTCGTGGTGTGACCCGGCGCGAGCTCTGCCGCCTTGGCGGTGAACCCGCACGGTACTTTGTTGGCGCAATACTGCGTCTTAGCCGTCAATTCATTCAGCGAATGAACGGCAAAGCGGTCGGGATACGCCAGCGACGTATTCTCGCCGAACACGATTTCGAAGTCGGCAATCGTCTTCAGCAGCTTGCCGTTCTCCCCGAAGGACAAGTAGAAGTGGCCATTTTTCACTTCGCTGACTTCCGCCTCGTCATGGGTGCTCGAACGCACGCGGTAATAAGGGATGTCATGCTCCAGGTTCTCGACTTCCATCCAGCTGCGCAGGAGGTTGCCAATTTCTTTATATCCGGCGTTCTCCACCCCGTAAGGCAAAATTTCCGGAAGCCCGTCAAGGATCTCCAGCTTGAGCGATTCGCTCCCGATATTCGTGATTTCCACTTTTCTTACAAGCGCGGCAAAATCGTCGTTCGGAATGTGAAAATAGGTGACCGTCGTTTGAAGGCCCTTCGCCTGATTCACTTCCTCAATGCCCACCTCGTTCGGCAGGATACGCATGCTTCGCTTGGCGGAGGGCTCAGGCCGGGCGCTTTGGAAAGGCTCATACACGCCCGGTTCCCTCTGAGTCTTAATAAATGTCCGGAAGCCCTTCATCCCAACCGACTGATACGTAATGCTGGCTGGGGAAAACTCCATGATCGGACTGTTCTTGTCGCGGATCCCGAAGCTGCACACCACCTGCCCGCGATTGACGTAAAACGTCCACATCGGGATTCCCTTTAATCCGGCCAGGCCCGGCAGAAAACTGGAGAATGGCTTTGCTTGATCATACTCTTGAATTACAAACGCATTTTCTTCAAAAGAGAACTTCGCCATTAGCTTCAAACCTCCGATAAGCCGAAAGATGAATTATTTAATGATATACGTTGCGATGGAATGGGCTTCGAGCGTATCGGAAACGGCTTCGCCGGCAAGCTCGAGGCTGAACGCATGATTCAGGTCGGTTTCGTTTTGTACCACAACGACAATGCTGCCGTCCGGATTGCGGAATGCGGTCGACAGCAAGCCTTCCGCTTGCACATCCAAACCGATGCGTACCGCGCCCGGAGCGACGTATTTGCTGAAATGTCCGATGTAGTAGTAAGAGCTGTTGTAATATACGGTATCGGCTACGGTATCGGCTATGATCGGAGCGTCGCACAGGTTGTTAACGTGGTTCGGGCCGCCGGTTTCGTCAAGCACAAGGTTCCAGTCGAGGTACCCTTCCGTCCAGTTATTGAAGTCGCCGATCATGTTGCGTCCATAACGTTCGCCGGTAAACCAGGCTCCGATCTTCACGCCTTCTTCCTGGCAGCCTTCCGTGAAGAGCAAATGCTTATCCGGGAACAAGTCGTGCACCTTGCCGACGTTTTCGAACTCTTCGCTGACATACCAGTGAAGCCCGGTTCCCCAAACGTATTTGGCCGCTTCCGGATCGGACAGAACCGCGCTGGCACGCTCCACGATGATGTCGCGGTTATGGTCCCAAATCAAAATTTTAACGTCTTCATAGCCTTCGCGATGCATCACAGGACCCAGATGATCACGGACAAAATCCCGTTCTTCTTCCCCGCTGTAAATGCAGGAATCCCAGGTTTGAACCGCTGCCGGTTCATTTTGTACGGTGATGGCCCAAATCGGCACGCCTTCCGAACGGTAAGCGTTGATAAATTTCGTGTAATAAAGCGCCCAAGTGTCGCGGTGTTCCGGTTTCAATTGACCGCCATGGTTCATTTCGCCGTTCGTCTTCATCCAAGCCGGAGGACTCCAAGGAGAAGCCAGCAGCTTAAGATCTTGCCCTGCGGCTTTAACGGCATCGTGTATCAGCGGAAGCACCCATTTGCGGTCACGGGAAATGTCGAACGTTTTGAGCTCCGTATCGTTCTCTTCTACGTAGGTGTAGTTCTCCAACGCAAAGTCGCAGCTGTGAATGTGCACGCGACCGATGTTGTAGCCAAGTCCATCCACCGGATCAAAATAACTGCGGATGACCTTTGCGCGTTTTTCAGGACTGATCCGCGACAGGGTGTATGCCGCCGCTTCCGTAAACGCTCCGCCGAAGCCGATCATCGTTTGGAAGGTTTGTTCCGGCGAGATGCGAATGCTCTTGCCGCTATTTTGCGAAGCTGTTTGAGATGTAAGTTCCCCTACAGGGGTTAAACGCTCTCCGGACGCCCGGGAAGTCAAAATTTTGTTCCATTTTGCCATGTTGATCCTCTCCTTAAAATAAGTGATGGTGAAATCGATTTCAAAAACAAGTTTCATTTTTCGAAACCGGTTTCGATTTTACCCAAAAGCCAATCTATATTTCATAGATGGCGGCAGGATTGCCGGGCGATCAAATCGACCGGGATCATTTCCGATCGAACTTCGCCGCTTCCGCTCTCTATCGTATAGATTAACATGTCGGCGGCTCTGCTGCCAAGTGCATATGTGTTCTGACGGATCGTCGTCAGCGCCGGAGTTAAAAATTTCGCCATTTCTATATCGTCGAATCCGACAATCGAAATGTCTTCGGGAACTTTGAGTCCTCGCTTCCTGATCGTAATCATCGCCCCGACAGCCAAATTATCCCCCGCCGAAACAATGGCCGTGGGCGGATGCTTCACAGACAACAGTTTCTCCGCCGCCATTCCTCCGCTGTCTATGGGATTATCGTAGCTCCCGTGAACGATATAATCCGGGCGGACCGGCAGTCCAAGCTTGTTCATGGCCTGCAAATACCCCTCCAGCCGTTTCTCGCCGGCAAACGTATTCCCGCCTCCGATATGGGCGATATCCCGGTGGCCCAGCTCGTACAAGTGCAGGGCGGCCCGCATGCTTCCCGCGATATTATCCGAATAAATAGTGCTGCTCTGATCCGATTCCCGGTCAAGGATAATGCATGGAAGATCGGCCGCCGCAAGCTCGATGAATTGGGGATCGCTGTCGTCCGGGGAGATGGCGACCACGCCGTCCACGCTGCGAATTTTGCAGTGCTCAAGATAGCTGCTTTTTTTCCCCCCGATATCTTTCGTGATAAACATCAGGTCGTAGCCCTTGGCCGTTGCCACCTTTTTGAAGCCCTCGATGACGCCGCCAAAATAGGGATGTAAAACCCCGGCTCCCGTCGGTTCACTGAACAGAACGCCAATCGTCCAAGAGCGTTTGGTCGTAAGTGTCCGCGCATGCGCGTTTGGCACGTATCCGAGCTGTTCGGCGGCATCCAAAATCTTGCGCCGAGTCTTCGGGCTTACATCCGGATAGCCGTTAAACACCTTGGAGACGGTTGTCGGCGAATAGCCGGTTAATTTGGCAATATCGTAGATCGTTGTCAATGTCATCCCCTCCTGAGGTTATTCCAATCGCCTGGGGTTCATGCAAATTGTAGACGCCGACCCGGAAGAAGTCAATGCCGTTTGATTGAATTGGCAGCGTTAATCCGAAGGCGTGCGATTGAATATCCGCTTTTTGGGAAAACTCCAAGTTAGGCGTGACAACCCGATAATAAGGAGCTGAATGGAGCAATGCCCGAAGATGATGAAATCAAAACCTCTGCGGATTTCGAATTTGAAAGATACGAGCTGCTCCGAGAATACCGCCCTGAGAACGATATTCCCGGGGACGATTTGCTCCCGCATGATACGGCCGTCGCGCAAGGCATCAGTGAAAGGAATGATCGTATGGACATGGATATGAAGGAATCCGCGCAGCCGGAAGAACTGCAGGATGTCCCGGATGCGGACGAAATTCAGGAGGATTCCCCCGTGGATCCCGCTGCCCCGGATCCGGACGCTATTGATATGATGCATGGGACGGATTTGTTAAACGGCTACGACGGAGAAGAATAATTCGGCTTTACGGCAATATAAGGCGCTGCTCCCTGCCGGTCAATCCGGTTGACGGAAACAGCGCCTTATGTTTTTTATTGGGTGGCTATTTTAAGCTTGATCCTTATGAACTTTGAATCGGCCTACCAGTTTCTGAAGCTGCTCGGCCATTTTGCTAAGGTCTGCGGAAGAAGATGCGATCTCTTCCACGGAAGCCAACTGCTCTTCCGCTGCCGCGGAAATGGTCTGCGTATTTCCGGCTGCATCCTCGGAAAGGCCGCGGATATGCTTAATAGACTCTTCTACGACACCCGCCTCCTGAGCGGCCTCCTTCATGGTTGCCGCCGCTCTGTCCGCAATTTCGGCCGCGCCAACGACGGATTCGCGAATGGAGCCAAACGACTTGCCGGATTGATCCACAACGATGATGCCCTCGGTCACTTTCCCCTTCACATCTTCCATAGTGCCCGAAGCAAGCTTCATTTCCTCTTGAATTTGTCCGATCATTTCTTTGATCCGATTCGCGGATTCCCCGGAACCCTCGGCAAGCTTCCGAACCTCGGCGGCAACAACCGCAAAGCCTTTTCCTTCTTCGCCCGCACGCGCCGCTTCAATGGATGCGTTCAGCGCGAGCAGGTTCGTTTGCTGCGCGATGCCCGACATTACGCCGACGATATTCCCGATATGCTCCGCCCGTTCGTTCAGCGTATGGATCACTTCGGAGAGTTCTTCGACGGAAACGTGAATACCGCGGATATTTTGCTCTACCCCGCTCACCAGTTCCGCCCCTTGATTGGCGGAATCCGCCGCGTCCGACATCGTTTGCTTCATTTGCTCCATATGTCCGGCGATGAAGTCAACTTTGCGGGTCATGGCATCCACGCTGTTCATGCCGCCTTCCACGCTTTGCAGTTGACGCTCGCTGCCGACGGCGACCTCCTGAATCGCTACCGTCACATGTTCAATCGCTTTGGTCGTTTGTTCCGCGCCGGCCGACAATTCCTCCGCCGAGGCGGATACGTTTTCGGTCATTTCTCCAACGCCCAGAACCATGGCTCGGAGGTTGTCCACCATAAGCTGGAAGTTGGCGGCAAGCTCTCCGATTTCATCATTGCGGAATTGATCCAGACGCTCCGTCAGATCGCCCTCTCCGAGAACCGTGGTGGCACGCTTCAAACGGCGCAGAGGAGTTACTACCGAACGTACATTCATGTACACGATAACGGACGCAGCCAGCAGAGAGACTATCACAACAATGATCGCCGTATTCCGGATTCCTTCGGTTTCCTTGGCGACTTCGCTTTCGCTGATTGTCCCGCCGATTCTCCAACCGGTCAGTTCATTTTTCTGAAAAGCCATCTTGAATGCTTCGCCTTGGGACTTATAGTCGAAAGTTCCTTTGTCGCCCTCAAACATCGGCTTCACAAATTCCTCTTTGGACTCTTCGCCGATTTTGCCGGTCGGATGCACCAAAAGCTTCTTGCTGGCATCCAAAATCAAAATATAGCCGTCTTCTCCGACTTTCATATTGGTCATTTTGGACACGCCGGACAGATCCAGATCAATTGCGATAACGCCTTGTCCGTCCGGAAGCATCTTCGAAATCGACACTACCGGGTTTCCGTCAATGGAGACGTACACCGGAGAAATCACGGCTTTATCCGGCTGCTTCTCGGCAAGCGTATACCAGTCTCTTACCCGCGGATCAAAGCCGTCGGGAATTTCCTCATCGGCACCGAGCAAAATTTTACCTGTGCTTGTTCCTACATATAAATTGATGACATCCTTATGTATCGCCAAGTACTGCTGGAATTTCTCTTTAACGGCGCTCCCCCCATTGGCGAGCTCCTGATTGACGCTGTCCGAAGTCGTATTCGAACCATAGTATTCCATATCGACAATTTTATTTTCGATGCTCTGAGTGACGATCGAATCGGCCGAATTCACGCTTTCGTCCGCGCTGGCCATCAGCTCATTCTCTACCTGACTGCTGGCTTTCGAATATGTAATTCCGGCAATAATCAAACTTGGAACCAGCAGAACGATCAAATAAGAAATGATCATCCGTTTTCGGATCGTTAACGACAGTTTTTTTCCCATACGGCTTCACCCTATCTCCTTATATATTTATGAGAAATAATTATATTATTATTGTCGACTACTGTCGAACCATGTTTATACACAGAAGTAGCAGAATGGGCAGGGAAATCTTACTATTTTCGCACACTTAAGATAGGGCTCTGCATACCAGGTTCCTTCCGCCCTCTTTGGCCTGATAAAGAGCTTGATCCGCCTTATCGATCAGCTCATCCTGACCGATATCGGGATAGGTTGCGCTGCCTGCCGATATCGTAAGCTTCAGCAAGGCTCCGCTCGGAAGAATAAATTCGTGGTTCTCCACATCTCTTCTGAGCCGCTCGGCAATTTTAAGAATTTTTTCCTTATCGCAATGATCCACGATGATGACGAACTCTTCTCCGCCTTTGCGGACAATGTGGTCTCCCGGACGGAACGTATCCCTGAGCAGATCGGCAAACTGAAGCAGCACCGCATCGCCGGCCGGGTGGCCGTAAGAATCGTTGACCTGTTTAAAGTGATCGATGTCCACCATGAGCAGCGTAAAAGGAACGTTGTCTCGGTCCGAGGACGCGATTTTCCGCTCCATCATCACTTCAAACGCTCTGGTATTGTACAGGCTGGTCAAAAAATCCCGATTAGCCGCTTCAATCATCGATCGGATCGAGTCGTCCGATTTCCATAAATAATGCAGCATGGAGAACGTAAAAATACCGCCCACGATATACAACACGCTGTAAAGACCGATGGTTTGCCAGCGGCTCTCCTCAAGCAGGATCGAATACTTTAACATCGAGACCAGAACGGACAATGCCAAAGCAAGCGTCCATCTTTGCAGGGACAGCTTCCGTCCGCGAAGCAAGATCATGGCGATGATAAATGTCGCAATGACATGAAAGACGCCCAGTTCGGATCCGAGTCCCAAATCCTGGATAAAATACAAGCGGAATACGGCAATAATTATGGTGGACACCGCCCCGGACAATCCTCCGCCAAGATACACGGAAACCAGAATCGGCAGCTGACGGAAATCGGCAGCTACATACGGATTGATGGGAAACGAATAATACATCAAGGCAAGGCCGAGCAACCCAAGCGCCAGCCCTATGATCATCCGAGGGCCGGTTTTTTGCATTTCAAAGTTGGTCAGATATTTACTCTTGAGCATATAGCCAAAAAATATAAACGTCGTCAGGAGTGTAAAATTGTTGATCAAGCTTTGGAACATAAAGGATGACCTCGCAATGTATGTAAGACTGTTTGGGTTCTATTCGTCAACAGTGTTAGCATATCACATAATAGGAAATACGGTTGTGATTTTATGCTAATTTTCGATTATTTTCGACATTTTTCGCATTCCCCTGAGAGCAATATATCGTTTATCCCGGTTGACCGGGTTCTTCACCTCTTTATCCCATGCTATAATGGGCTTGAACAAGCATTGAAAGGGTGGCAAACGGATGGGAAACGAGGCTGCGGTCGGTGCACAGGAGCCTACTCAGGTGTGCCTTTTGGCAGGAAAAATTATGCTGCAGAGCGGGGCGGAAACATACCGCGTCGAGGATACCATGAACCGGATGGCCCGGGCGCTGGGATTAGTAGCTTCGCAGAGCTACGTAACACCGACGGGGATTGTCTTCCAGTCCGGAGAGATGATGTCGGCCAAGCTGATTCGGATTGACACCCGGACGACCGATTTGGAAAAGGTGTCGACCGTCAACGATATTTCCCGGAAGCTGGCGGACGGACATTTGAGCGCTTCCGAAGCTCATGCTTTGCTAATCGAAATTGAGGAAGCCAAGCACGCTTACCCGCTTGCCCTTCAAATCCTTGCCGCAGCGATTGCCAGCGGCTGCTTCACTATGATGTTCCGGGGCGGGTTGTCCGATTTTGTTCCGGGGATCGTTTCCGGAGGAGCCGGCTTCGCGGCGCTGCTGTTGTTCCAACGTTTGGTCAAAGTGAAATTTTTTGCGGAATTCACCGCTTCTTTTATAGTCGGCCTATTGGCTGCCCTGCTCGTCTCCGCCGGTATCGGCACGGAAATGGACAAAATTATTATCGGCTCGGTGATGCCGCTTGTGCCGGGTCTCTTGATCACCAACGCGGTCAGGGATTTGATGGCCGGCCATCTTGTGTCGGGGTTATCCCGGGGCGCCGAGGCCTTTCTGACCGCCTTCGCCATCGGAGCCGGCATTGCAGTTGTATTTACGTTGTTCTGATTCCAAGGAAGGAGAAGAAACTCCATGATACTTACATTTCAACTGGTTATCAGCTTTATCGCTTCGGCGGCTTTCGGCATTTTGTTCAACGCCCCGAAGCGCACCTTGCTGCAGTGCGGAATCTCAGGCATGGTCGGCTGGGCAGCTTATTGCTTGCTGGACCTGAAATATGATCTCATTTTTTCTACGGTTGCTGCGACGTTTCTTGTTGGCGTCATCAGCCAGCTGTTCGCAAGGTTTTGCAAGAAACCCGTGATCATTTTCAGCGTCTCGGGCATTATTCCGCTTGTGCCCGGCGGTTTGGCATATGACGCCATGCGCAACTTCGTGGAAAACGAGTATAATCAGGCGCTGCAGCTCGCGGCCCAGTCTCTTCTCATTTCAGGCTCGATTGCGATCGGACTCGTATTGTCGGAGGTGCTCAATCAATTGCTGCTGCAGTATCCTCTGCGTTCCCTTACCCGCAAATAAAATCGTTTATCCGGCAAACGGCCCCTTCATCCAAAAGGTATTGACGAAGGCATTGGCAAACCCGGCTTTCAGCATGTTGTTATGGCTGACGGAACCGAATTCCACGTCGGCGTAAATTCTCACCAGTCCCAGCGTCCGTGCGATCTCAATCCGGTGCCGGATCAGGGCGGACTGGCAGCCCATTCCTCTGAACCCCGGAAACGTGAAGTCGTTGGCGGCATATCCTTCGTCCCCGCGGATAAACAACGAGCAAATCGCCGCAGGTTGGCCTTCGCGGTAAGCGACAAAGTTGCGGAAATCGGGACGGTAAAAATAAGAGCTTTTGCGCTCAATGATCTCGTCGTTATAATTCATGCCCCCATGAGAACGGGCAATTAGCCCAATGTACTCAAGGGCGTTATCCCGCGTCACCTCCACGATCCGAAACCGGTCCGCGCCAGGCTCCTCCCTGTTGGCGCGTATGGCTCTGAAGGCAATATCCATGCCGCTCCCTATTTCCATTTGCAGAAAACCAAGCTGCAGCCCGGGAATGTACCCTTGGGCCGACAACGCCCGGGCAACGTCTGAGGTTTGACGGTCCGGCGTCATGTCAAAGCAGGGCACAATAAGCTCGGCTTCATACTTTCGCAGCATTTCTTCCAGACGCTCCAGATCGTCCGGACCAAATCCCACGATCCGGTTATAATATTCGGAGTTCGGCGATCCGGCATCCATAAGCAATATCGTTTCGCCGAGCCTGGTAACGGTCAACTTTGTATTCAGCATGTTCAGCGACCGCAGGGCATTAAAAGCGGTCAACTCAACTTCAAGGGCGGTAATGCGCTCCAATCCCGCCACTACCCGGTTTACCGGCCGGCCCGGTTTGCTCCCGCTTCTCTCCATCTGCTCCAAAACTCCTTCAAGTTATCTCTTTTCTATATCTAACGTCACCACTATTGTAACAAAGCTATTAAAGTCTTCGTCAACCAAGCGCGGCGGACATGGTATAATAAACTGCGGACTGCCGGTCGGCAGACGCAGCTTAGTCAAAAGGAAGTGACACCACGAATGATCGTCGACATTTTGCTTGATGTCGTTCTGCCGATTTTTGTGCTGATCGGACTGGGAGCCCTGATGCAGCGGGCATTCCGACTCGATTTGTACACGCTCGCCAAAATCAATTTCTATTATGTAACGCCTGCGGTCGTTTTCATGAGCATGTACCACTCGGAGATGTCGCCCGAGCTGCTCGGAAACGTGACCTTATTTTATGTCCTGTACATACTGCTGCTATATGGCGTCAGCACGATCGTCGGCCATCGGATGAAATTCAGCCGCGGCATGAAAGCGGCCTTCACCAACAGCCTCATTCTGGACAACTCTGGGAATTACGGACTGCCGGTCAATCAACTCGCTTTTAAAGGCGATCCTTTGGCCGCTTCCATGCAAGCGCTGATCATGACCTTTCAAAGCCTTGTTACCTTCACCTACGGCGTGATGTCCGTGCAGCGGGCCAAATCCGGGGGCACGCTCAAGGCCGCACTGATCGGATTTCTGAAAATGCCTGTTCCGTATGCGCTGATCCTCGGCATGAGTTTTCATGTGCTGCATTTGCCGCTGCCCTTATTTTTATCCAAACCGCTCGGCTATATCGCCGATTCCATGGTCAGCATCGCCTTGCTTACCTTGGGGGCGCAAATCGTCAAATACCCGCTTCGCCTTGACCGGCTTGATGTTTATGTCAGTGTGATTCTTCGTCTGCTGGCGGGTCCGGCCATCGGCTTCCTGCTGGTGCTGCTGCTTGGACTTAAAGGCATTCCCGCTCAAGCGCTGCTGATTGCTTCCGGCATGCCTACAGGCGTAAACAGCACGATTCTTGCCGAAGAATACGAAAACGAGCCGGATTTCGCTTCCCAGACCGTATTGATTTCCACGATGCTTAACATTATTACCATTACGGCGCTGATTTCTCTCGCGAAATATGTGGCCTGAACGATGCTAATGCGTCTTCATGAAAAAAAGACCGTCTGTTAGACCCCCTCCGGGCCTGTAAGACGATCTTTTTTTTGCGTGAACGGCTTTTGTTCTCCTACTCCGACTTGGTGTTCCGCTCATGCTCGTTCCGGTAAAGCTCCCGGATAAAGCGCTGCAGCAGCCGCTGATCCTGGGCTCCCAGCCCGTATTGATTTTCCCTTGCTATCATTTTGCCAATCCGCCGCTTCAACAGTTCGCTCCGATGTTCCAACGTTGCTCCGTCAGCCAACTTTCGCCCACTCCCCCGAATCTATTTATCTCTTTAAGTATAAAAGGTTCGGACCGGAGGGAAAAACCGGATACTTCCGGGCATAGACGGAGATAATGCGGTTATTTCCCCGGAGGGCGAAGCACCCCTTAAATCCGCATAGTTCCTCCCGCATGCTCCCGAATGCTGTATAACTTGCTATTATACCAGAGTTAATCTGCTCATTCGCCCTTCGCAAGAATCGCTTCATGCTGCTTTGCGAACTCTTCCGGCGTTACCGCTTTGCCGAACAGAGCTTGAATCATGTTCAAATGAACCTGCGCCGCATTGGGTTTCATTTGCACGTCGGCGAATAAGGTCAGATTGCTGGCGTTGTTCAATTCGTTAAGCAAGTCGATATACATTTGCGGAAGGTCCGAGGCAGAAGTATCCACTTTCGTTGCCGGGATAACTCCCGCTTCGTTCACGGAAACGGCTCCCCATTTGTTAATGAAATATTCGACGAATTTTTTGGCTTCGTCTTGAACCTTGGAGTTTTGTGCTATGAACAAACCTACCCCGGGACCGCCAACCCAACTGTTGATGTCTCCTTTGCCGCCTTCGACGGTCGGGAACTTAAAGAAACCGACGTTATCTTTGAAGCCTTGAGAAATGTCGGGGTTCGTCGTAAAGTTCGGCACTTCCCAGGTTCCCATCAGGTACATCGCCGCTTTGCCGTTCGTGAATTCGGATTTGCCTTCATCGTTGGACAAACCGTTGAAGCCTTTACTGAATGCGTTCATATCCACCAGTTTTTGCACTTCGGCCGCCGCCTGGATCAAGCTTGGATCTTCGAACGTCCCCGTACGGTTGATCGCGTTTTTCAGCGTTTCCGGTCCGCCGAGGCGGTCGGCCAAATACATATACCACAGGGAACCCGTCCAGCGGTCTTTGTTGCCGAGCGCAATTGGAGCCAAGCCGTGATCCGACAGCGTTCTTACGATGTGCAGAAATTGATCGTACGTCTGCGGAACTTCCAGATTAAATTCTTTGAACATTTCTTTATTGTAGTAGATAGGCGAAATGTTAAGCTCGATGGGCAGACCATAAGTTTTGCCGTCAATGGCATAAGCTTCGGTTGTACCCGGAACGAATTTTCCGTTCAGGCTTCCGCCGAGCAAATCGTCAAGCGGCGCAAACAGCCCGCCTTTTACGTAGGGTTCCAGAAATCCCGCAGCCCAAGTGACACCCACGTCGGGAAGTTCGTTGGAGGCGGACAGGATCTTGAGTTTATTTTTATATTGTTCGTTTTCCAGCACTTCCTGCTGGACCGTTACATTAGGATTTTCTTTTTGATAATCGGCGATGATTTCGTTGACCAGCTTGTTTTGCTGTACCGAACTTCCCGGAGGCCAAAGGTGCATGAATTTAATCGTGACTTTTTCCCCGGCTGCCGGGTTCACTTCGTTGTCCCCTGCGTTATTCGAATTTCCGCCGCCGCATCCTGCCAAAACAAGCAGCATTGAAAGCGCAGCCAGAAAACCTAAGGCTGACTTTTTCCTGGACATTGCTGCATCCCCCTATCTAAGTTGACGACTTTTTGTAACCGCTTTAATTCATTCTATCATCCGGGTTTGGGGTTTATAAGCTCACGCTCATTAGATAAAATTCAACGATTTTTGGGTCTTGGGGAAGCGGGATCATCCTCGTCGTCCTTAACTTGGCTTCTGTATTTGCTGGGGCTTGTTCCCTCAAACGTCTTGAATACTTTAATGAAATATTTGTCGCTTTGATAGCCGACCCTTTCCGCGATATCCGCAATGGATAACGTCGTCCGAAGCAGCAGCTCCTTGGCTCTAAGAATGCGAAGCCGGCTGATGTATTCGCTGAAGGTCATATCCGTCTGCTCTTTGAACAACACGCTGAAATAGCTCGGATTCAAATGGAGCTTGTCGGCAACCTGGCGCATCGTAATCGGCTCCTCCAAATGCTCGTCCAGATAGGCAAGAGCTTCGCGAATCGAAGCGTTGTACCGCGTGTCGGTTTCTTTCGTTTCCAGCAGCCGCTGGTCGACCAGTTTCTCCATCGTTTCGATCCGGTGCCGCCCATTCTCGACCTGCAGCGCCTGTTCAACCGCGTTGACCAGCTTATGCTTATCGACCGGCTTCAGCAAATAATTGACGACGCCAAGCTGCATGGCTCTTTGGGCATAATCGAATTCGGGATATCCCGAAATCACGATGGCTACCGGCTTGAATTGCTTGTTCCGCTGCTGCATTTCGATCAGCTCAAGGCCGCTGATTTCCGGCATGCGGATATCGGTAATCAGCAGATGAGCGACATGATTTTCGAGCCATTCCAGCGCTTCAATGCCGCTTTCCGCGGCCACAATCCGGTAACGCCCGGCAGACCATGCCTCCAGAGTTTTGGTAAAGCCCTGTCTCGTTCTTTGCTCATCTTCGACAATGAGAATGGTTTTGGAATGATGAATCATGCTCGTGTCTCTCCTTCATATTCGATCGGTATTTCAAAACTAACGATCGTTCCTTCACCCGGACGGCTGGCGACCTTAAGTCCTTGTTCCGGTCCCCCCGCGTGATCGAAGTAAAGTTTCAGACGCCGCTGAACATTGACAATGCCAACCCCGGTTCCTTTGGAAGAGATAGCCGGTCCTCCATCCATCGCCCGCTGCAAGGAGCGAAGCGTATCGTCATCCATGCCTGGCCCGTTGTCCTGAACGATGACCATAACGTAACCTTCCCGTTCCGAGTCCGTCACGCGGACCGTGACCATCCCCGAGCCGATTTTATTTTCCACCCCGTGCAGGATGGCATTTTCGACTAACGGCTGTATCAATAGTTTCGGTATTTTGACATGCCGGTAATTCGAAGCGTCGATGACCCAAGTCAGCCGTTCTCCGAGCCGAATTCCCATCAGTCGCAAATACCTCTCCACATGCTCCAATTCATCTTCGATCGTAACCCATTCATCTTGATTCGTGCTGCTGATACTATATCTGAACAGGCTCGACATGCCAACGACAAGGTTGGCCAATTCCTCTTCGCCTTTGTCCTCAAGCGACCAATAGAACGCTTCCAAAGTGTTGAACAGGAAATGCGGATTGATCTGCGCCTGAAGCGCCTTGAGTTCGGTGCGGCTCTGCAAAATTTCTTTTTCGTAAACCACGCGGATCAGCTCATTCATATTGTCGACCATCTGATTATACGAATTGTTCAGCTCATTGATCTCCATCGTATTGGAGAACATGGGATTAGACTTCAAAACGCCGAATCGCGCTCCACGCATAGCCTTGATCAATTTGAATATCGGCCTTGTAATCGTCGTCGACAACAAAAAAGACATGATCAGAAACAGTAGCGCTCCAATCAGCCCGGATACAAGCACTGCCGTACGCAGCACCGATATGCCGCTGGTTGCGTAGCTCACCGGCGTGAACGAAATCAGCGTCCACCCGGTTCGTTCGGAACTCTGCTTCACTTCGATGTACTCTTTCCCGCTGATGGATATGTTTTTTCCTTTGTTATTAAGCAGCTCGGGCAAATTCAGAACCCCGTTGAAATTCGTGGCGACCTGACGCTGATTGCCATCCACCAGCAGCATGTATTCTCCGCCGTTATTGCTCTGTTGCTCCTGAATTTGAAAATAACTCCGGTCGATACGGGCCATTAAATACCCGCCTGGGGAAAACCAGTGATCCATCAGACTGACGCGGCGCAAAGCAAGGACGGTGTTCGGATCCCTGGGATCGATGCCGATCCAGACAAGCGCCCCTCTGCCCTGATCGGCCTGAGAAATCCATTTGGAATCAACCGTATCGTTCAGACGGGTTTCATTAAGCGGAAACAGCCGCCGATAATCCGTGGTATACAATTCGAGGGATTTGATGCCGGTCAGATAAGATTGAAAATTGCCGAGAATCGAGAGAAGCGACTGGCGGCGGCTAAACGGCGTTTCTTTTCCCTCTACTTCGTTTGCCAGCATGCCCTGAACATATTCGTTCGTGACGATCTGAATCGTAAGGGAATTGATCTGCCCGATTAACGCATCAACCCGTCCGTTGGCCTGAAGAGCGGTCTGTCCGATATGTTTCTGTGCATTGTTCTCGAGCAGGGCCGATACGGTCGAATACGTAAGCACGCTCGCTATCGTCAGAACCAGCACCATCGCCAGCATAAATCCGACGAAAATTTGATTTCTTAAGGTGAACCATCTTCTGGATCTCTTCACGCTCGTTTCAATCACCTTTCCGAACCAATCTGCCATTCCTGATCAAAACGGCCTTTTTTTTCGCCGCCTCTATGATAACTATAGCCGATGCCGATATAATGTTCCATAGAGCAAGCGGCGAAACTGATACAGAAACTAAAAGAGACGCCGTTGCACCTGGAGGGAGATATAACTTACGATGAAAATTTCCGAATCAAAAAAAGCCGTCTTTTTTGATGTTGACGATACGCTTTACGATCATTTGCAGCCTTTTCAAAAAGCGCTGGAAGCGGTGTTGGGGGATCAGTCCGGCTTCCCTTATGAAGCAGCTTACCACCGGATGCGCTACTATAGCGATCACCTGTCCGCAGAGGCCGGAGGAACGCCAACGCATGGCCGGGAACTTGAAGAGATGCGGACCGGGCGTTTCGTGCGGTCTCTTGCCGAGTTTGGGATTTCGGTAAGTCACGAGCAAGCGGCTCGCCTCCAGGATGCTTATCTTGGCAGCCAGTTTGAAATCGAACCGTTTGCCGGAGCAACAGAGCTGATCCTTGAACTGAAAGAGCGCGGGCTTCTCGTCGGACTCATTACTAACGGCCCTCCCGATCACCAATGGAACAAGATCCGAGCCCTTGGCGTCGACCGCTTCATAGAGCCCGAACTTGTCTTTATTTCGGGCGCCGTCGGGATGACGAAGCCGGACCGGAGGTTGTTTGACCATGTCGCGGACCGGCTTGGACTGCCTCCGGAAGCCTGCTGCTACATCGGCGATTCCTGGCGGAACGATGTCGTCGGCGCGGCTGCGGCAGGCTGGCGGGTGCTGTGGTTCAATCACCGCGGAGTGGAGCCTGAATCGGAGCATCGCCCTCACGAACGGGCGGAAAGCTACGCCGGGCTGAAGAAGCTTCTTCTGGGCTAACCTTCCGCTCATGTCAACGGCGATGTCTCGAATAGCGGCATAAAATGGCCTTATTTTACTCCGAAGCCGCATTTTCCTGAAAATAGCGGTACAAAATGGTTTTATTTCCGGCAAAATGTCCAAAATCAAGGAAAAAAGGAACTCTTCTGAAGAAATAAGGCCATAAAACGGCGCTATTCATTCAGAATGAGGCCACTCCAGTGGATATAAGGCCATATAAAACCGCTATTTTAAGTGTCGGAGGGATCCGGCGTTTGGGGGACGTCGGTGACCAGATCAGATCATTTGTACCAACGCAAATCCTCGAAGTCTTTTTCGGTACCTGGCAACGATCTGGCAGAGTTTTTCTGCTCTGTTATTATGATAAGTTTTACAGGGTGTTCCAAAAACCATCTTAGATGACTTTTGGAACACCCTCTTCGTATTACTAGGCCAACCAGAGATTGCTGGGTTGGTCTTTTTTAATAACCGTCCTCACAGTTTCATCGTCCCATACAACTGGTGGCCTACGCCGGAATCGATCCAAGCGTCTTCAGTTCAGGAAAGTTTGTGACCACTCAGAATAAGTTCACGAAACGAGGCTCCAAACGACTGCGACGAGCGATGTATTTGGCGGTGACGTGTGGGCTTCGAGGAACACTGAGTCCCCGAATCAGAGAGTATTACGACAGAAAAAAGAGTGAAGGAAAGCCCCATAAAGTAGCCGTGATCGCTTGCGCCAACAAGTTACTCCATCACGTGTACGCTATGCTCAAGAAAGGGCAATCCTATACTCTTTACCGGATATGCTCTGGTTTTTTTTACTGATTCCAGCCTGCATAGTTTTATGGCAGATACGCACAATAGAACAAAATACTTCCAGGAGAAATCGATGATGTTCTTCCAAAATCTCGTCCGCTTTTTTTCTAACAATACTTCGCAAAATCAGCAAAGAGAACAAGACGTCTCCGAGCAGCAATCGGATACTCCGCTCTCCCTTGACGGCGTACTGCAAAAATTTGTGGAATGCGCGGATTTGACCCGGAGATCATTTCCGGGTTTAGAGACGGAATTGCTCTATTTTGGCCATTTGGTCGACACATCCATGTTCGAGCGCGACGTGCTGCGGCCGCTGGAAAATATCAGCCCGGAAGATCTGGGAAATCTGCTGGAGCAGTCCCAGTTCGAACCGGTTGACCAAACTCAATATGCCGTTAAAGGGATTTTAAGCGGCGCTATCGCTCTTTTTACTCCGCATGGCGTTTTTCTGGTTCAGGTCTACGGTCCACAGACGCGTCCCATCGAACAATCCCAGACAGAATCGGTCATGATCGGCCCCCATGACGCTTTCACCGAATCGATAGAAAGCAACCTTTCCCTGCTCCGCCGCAAAATCCGGAGCAATAAGCTGAAGGTTATTGAACTCATGGTCGGCGAAATTTTCAAATCAAGAGTTTGCGTAGTTTATATTGATGAGCTCGTCAATAAGGAATACGTCAAAAAAATGGTCGAACGGATCGAAGATATCGAATACAGCGGCATTTTTGACGGGTCCATGCTGGTGCAAATGATTGAAGAACATCCGAATGCGTTATTCCCGCAATTTCTGACCTCGGAACGTCCCGATCTGACCGTCTCCAAACTGAACGAGGGCCGGGTCGTTGCCATTATGGACCAAAGTCCGTCCATCATTATCGGCCCAACTTCGTTTTTCGAATTTTTTACGTCGCCGGACGACTACTACAGCCGCTGGGCGGTCGGCACGTTTCTGAGAGTTCTGCGGTATACCGCTTTTATCATTACCTTATCCCTGACTGCCCTGTATGTTTCCATTACGACATACCATTATGAGATGATCCCGCAAAATTTGCTGGCCTCTCTAACGGAATCGCGCAGCCATGTGCCGTTCCCTCCTATTTTCGAGGCCTTGATCATGGAGCTTACGCTTGAGCTGCTTCGCGAGGCGGGAGCCCGGCTTCCCTCCAAAATCGGGCAGACGATCGGGATCGTCGGCGGTATCGTGATCGGAACCGCTGCCGTCGACGCCGGCTTCACGAGCAACATTCTGATCATTTCCGTGGCGATGTCGGCGATCGCCTCATTCGTCATCCCCAGCTACACCATGAGCGGAGCGATTCGCTTGTTTCGCTTCGGACTCATTATTCTGGCCGGAACGCTGGGCAACTTCGGCTTTATCGCCGGACTCGCGATAATCATCATTCATATCTCGAAGCTGACCAGTCTGGGGGCTCCCTATACGATTCCGGCCGCCCCAATCAAACCGAGCGATTGGAAGGATATTTTTATCCGCGGCCCCTTCTGGATGATGGGCAAACGTCCGACTCAATCACGAACGACAAACGAGCAAAGCAATAAAATGAAGAAATAGGTGATCCTTTTGATCCAGGAAAAACTTCATCGCTTCCATATTGCCTTGCTGGTGTTCAACACGCAAAGCGGCGTCGTGCTGTTCACGCTTCCCAGGCTTCTGGCAACCCATTTCGGGACGAACGGATGGATTGTCGTCCTAATCATGTCCTTTCTTGTAGGGCTCAATATCACGCTGGTCTCCGCGGTATACCGTCTGGGAAACGGAACGTCCGTGTTTCAGATTCTGGAGTCCTCCCTGCCGAAAATTCTTTGCTACCCGCTGTATTTATTCATCGGATGCGTCTTTGCAATGATCGGATGCCTGGTCATCAAGCAGTACGTGCTTATCTATCAGATGCTGTTCTTTCAGGCCACTTCCGATCTGACACTAAAACTGGTCATCGATATCCTGCTGTTTCTTCTAGTCAGCAAAGGGATATATACCATTTCAAAAGCCAATACGTTTTTTGCCTTTATCCTGCTTCTTCAAGTTCCCCTTGCCGGGTTTTTCTTCACGGAATTCGATTTCGTCCGCCTCACTCCATTCCTGTTGCGGGGCGGTTCCGACATGGCTTGGGGCGCCCTCGATATATATGGAGCCTATATGGGTTACGAGCTCACTCTGTTTCTGTTCCCCTATGCGGAGAGAAACCGAAAATGGCTCAAATATATCCATCTCGGCAATGGCATCGTTACGTTCATTTATTTACTGGTCGCGCTGCTCTGTTATGGCGTTTTTAATGTGCAGGAGCTCACGCACCTACCTTTTCCTCTTCTCGAAATGGCCTCGTATATTCAGTTCCCGTTTATCGAACGAATGCAGAACCTCCTGTACAGCTTTTTTTTACTGTCGGTTCTGCAAACGGGGGGCATGTATTATTGGTCCAGCCAGACGGTTTTTGCCCGGATTCTCCCTCAAGTTCCTTGGAGAGTAATGCTGTTCATTACGATGGTCATAACGATCAGCGTCTCTTTGATCCCCAAGTCGCTCGCCGCCGTCGAAGCCTGGTTCCGACCTTTAACCTTCGCCCAGCTGTGCTTTTCGGTGGGGTTTCCGCTGCTGCTCATCCTGCTGTTATTGATCCAGAAAGGAAGGAAAGCGCATGGCTAACAGAAGAAAATGTCTTGCCTTTTTAGGCCTGCTTTTGTTCCTCAGCGGTTGTAACCAGGACGAGCGGATTTTAGAGCGGGTCGGGTATATCGAATCAACCGCTACAGACCTTACCCAGGATGGCAAGCTGAAGATAACCTTCAGCGTCCCGCTGGTCACGATGTATACGCGGGATGAAAGACCGCTTGACGAGCTTTTGGTCGCGACCACCGAAAGCCCCAAAGAAGCACGGCAGGAGTTGTCACTCAGAACCAGCCGAGTCCTCGTCAGCGGCCAGCTTCGCACGCTCATGTACGGAATGGATTTGGCCAGACAGGGGCTGCGCAAGCATATGGACACCATTTTGCGCGATCCGTCGATCTCCAAGAGAACCTCGGTTATCATCGTGGACGGCGATGCGGGCGAGCTACTGAGCCAAGAATTCCCCCGGCATACCAAAACGAGCAGATACATCGATAGTCTGCTGAAAAAAGAGTACGACAGGCAGAGCTACCCCAGAATCATGGTTCATCAGTTCTTTCGCGATTATTTCGACGACAGCTTGGATCCGATCGCCACCGTGATCAAATCAACCGGAAAGGATGTCACCATCAGTGGAATCGCGCTGTTTCGCAAGGATAAATATATCACCCAAATTCCTTGGAAAGACTCGTTCATTTTCAATTTGCTCTACACGGATTTAAGCGAAGGAGAGTTCTCGATCGCGTCGGGCGACTATCCCGCCCTGCAGACTTTGTCTTTAAACACGGTAAGTAGCAAAGGAAAAATCAAGGTGTCCAAAACAGATGAAGGGAAATATGCGGCAGACATGCATATCAAGGTGGTCGGCAGCGTTGTGGAATACTTGGGCGAGATGCGTTTAAGCACTGCCTCCGAAAGACATGAGGTGGAGAAACAAGTCGGTCAATATATCACTCAAGAAGGCGAGCGAATGATTGCAATGCTCCAAAAAAACAATGTCGACAGCCTTGGCCTGGGCAGTCACGTCCGCAACAAAATGAGCTATGCCGAGTGGAAACAAACGGATTGGCATGATATGTACCGAAATATGCCCATCCATGTACACTGCACGTTCAAAATCAAAAATTTCGGAAACTACTACGACGGCAAGTGACGATATAACAAAAAAGGAGGAGCTTCGCTCCTCTTTTCGCTTTCCATGTATTGGTTTGGTGCCGCCGCAAGTTTTTTCTATAGAATTCGTCATCCTTGCAGCGCTTTGCGCACGCTGAGAATGTATTTGGCCTGATCCAGCGGGTTCACGCCCCTCCGGGTCCGCTCGGCTTTCACATCGGGCGGGCACGGCTCATATCCCGCAAAGGCGGAAGAAAACGTGCTTCTCCCTTTGGTGTAAGAGCTCAGTTCCACCGGATAATCCAGCGACGTCGCTACCGGAAGGCGGCCTTCGATGACCATCCGGTCTCCTTGCAGGACCGGCGGCTCAAATGTACCGCGCATCTGGATCAAATCGTTCATCACCCGCCCGCCGTTTTCCTCGGGAACAATGATGCGAACCTGGAGCATCGGTTCCAGCAGGGCGGTACCCACGTTCAACAATCCGTCCATAATGCCCATTGGCGTCGCGACTGCAAAATCAAGCGGATGAGTATGCCACACATGGTGCTGTCCGTAAACCAGAGTCACCTTCAGGTCCGTCACTTCCCAGCCGTACAATCCCTGCTGCAGCGCCTCGGGAACGCGGCGTTCGACCTCATTCTGGTACTGCGGCAGCAAATCCTCATTGCGCACATAAGCCTCGTAAACCAACCCGCTGCCCCGCAGACCCGGCTCGATCTTAAAGCGGAGAATCGCCCAGCATGGCTTCGGCATCGTATAAGCGATAAAGCCCTCGCCGGCCTGCATCGGCGTCTCTTTGTAAATTACGGAAGGCTGTCCGAAGCTCACGGCAAGGCCGTATCTGGATTCAAGGACGCTGCTGAGAATCTCCAGTTGGATCGGACCCATCACTTTGACGTGCAGCTCCCGCTCCTCCTGCAGCCACTGCACGTCAAGCAGCGGGTCCTCGTCGGACAGCTCCTGGAGCGCGTGCACGACTCCCTGGTAATCGGCTTCATTCTGCCAATGAGCCCGAACGGTCAACAGCGGCACCGCCAGCCTTGCTTCTGCCGGAATCGCGTCCGGCGCGCCCAGCACATCGCCGATACGTACATGGGAAAGACCGCATACGGCGGCAATGTCGCCCGCTTCCAGCAGGCCGATATCCTCCGAGCGGGAGCCGTCCACCTTGCGGATTTGCGTCACTTTTTCCTGCAGGTTTTGCGTATAATTGAGCACGGTGTCCCGGTTGCGAATCCGGCCTTTGTACAGGCGAACGTACGCCATTCTGCCCATGGTCTTGTCCCGTTCGATCTTGAACACGATCCCGGACAACGGCTCCTCCGCTCCTTCGCCCGCCAAAGGGAAATACTCGACCATGGCGTCCAGCAGGCCGGTAACCCCGGCTCCTTTAGCCGCCGCCCCGAAAACTACCGGAAAAATCTCCGCGGAACGGGTTTGTTTCATGGCCCTTTGTTTCCATACCTCCAGGGGGATATCCTCCCCGCCGAGATAAGCTTCGAGCAAATCTTCTTCGCGTTCGGCCAAAAATTCCATGCACTCTCTCTGGGCCAACCGGTCCGCACCGGCTTCCCACAAATCCCGTGCTCCTTGGTAATCCTGCTCTTTGCCAAGCGGAAGCTGCATGGGGAGGATATCCCGCGACAAATAGGTGCGGATCTGCTCCAGTACCGCGTCCGGATCGGCGCCGACCCGATCCATTTTGTTAATGAACAGGAGCGTAGGAATCCGCAGCTTGCGCAGCGCGTTCCATATCATTTCCGTCTGCGCCTGCACGCCCTCCACGGCGGAGAGGATAAGCACCGCGCTGTCCATGACCCGCAGCGATCGCTCCACCTCCGATAGAAAGTCGACGTGCCCCGGTGTATCGACCAAATTGACCTGGATTCCTTTCCAGGCGAACGAAGTCATCGCAGCCCGGACCGAAATCCCCCGCTGCCGCTCGATCTCCATCGAATCCGTGACGGCGGTGCCGGCGTCTACACTGCCGAGAGAACGAGTTCGCCCGCTTTCGTACAAAATATGCTCGGTAGTCGTCGTTTTTCCCGCGTCGACATGAGCGAAGATTCCGACATTCAACCGCTTGAAAGTTGTTTCCGATTGTGTCATAGACCGTATCTCCTGTTATTCCTGAATCGAGAGCCCATCTATCATATCGCTATCGCAGATGCTCCCGCCGTTGTTTGTTGAATGACAGCGCTATCGTTATCGCAGCCTATGAACATATTACCTAAGAAAGCTGTGCCTGAAAAGCGGCCCAATGTGACTAATCCAAAAACCCGGCAAGAAGTTCAAGGATCAGTCACGGCTTGTTCGCGCATCACTGCGCGTCCCTCATCCATGCCGCCATTCTCACCATCCCGCTTAACATCACGCTTTACATATAGGCATTGCCGCTGACACCCACCTGCTACTCGCACATCCACTGACACTGACGCTGGTACTCACCTGCTACTCGCACCTCCACTGACACTGACGCTAGTACTCACCTGCTACTCGCACTTCCACTGACATTGACGCTGGTACTCACCTGCTACTCGCACCTCCACTGACATTGACGCTGGTACTCACCTGCTACTCGCACATCCACTGACACTGACGCTGGTACTCACCTGCTACTCGCACCTCCACTGACACTGACGCTGGTACTCACCTGCTACTCGCACTTCCACTGACATTGACGCTGGTACTCACCTGCTACTCGCACTTCCATTGACACTGACGCTGGTACTCACCTGCTACTCGCACCTCCACTGACATTGACGCTGGTACTCACCTGCTACTCGCACCTCCACTGACACTGACGCTGGTACTCACCTGCTACTCGCACCTCCACTGACACTGACGCTAGTCCCCACAAAACCACTTTTTACTAGCACTGGGCCGCCGATTACTTACCACTCTCAACTCTGCGCGCACTGCGCCCCCCCGCCGCTTCCCAACACTTACCCAAACAATAGATGGAAATTCTCCCGTTAATAATCGAATTTAGCCTTTTATCGCGAACTTAGCGGGAAATACTCCGTTTAATTTTTGCCGAAATGGCTATAATGGCCATATTTTGAGAAAATCCTCCAAATTAACCGGACTTTTTCCCGTTATTTAAGGCCGGAAGGCCAATACATCAAAAATAGCAGGAGGTTTTCCAGTTAGTTACAACGAGTAAGGGAAGAAGAAGCCTAATTCATCTTATGGTTTACATTTTCTTCGTTCCACGAAAAAAGCCGCCTCATCCGTAGGCATCCCTACTTCAGAAGCAGCCATGCTGGCCGTGAAAACCTCTATCCTTTGTATAAACTGTTTACAACACCCGATTCAAAAAAGCCTTGGTGCGCTCATGCCAGGGATTGACGAGCAGTTCTTCCGGCGCGCCCGACTCGATGAATTCCCCGTCGGCCATGAACATGACCCGGTCCGCCACTTCCTTGGCAAACCCCATTTCGTGCGTGACGACAACCATCGTCATCTCCTCATCGGCCAGCTGTCTCATGACCTGAAGCACCTCGCCGGTCAGCTCAGGATCGAGCGCCGAGGTCGGCTCGTCAAACAGCATGATTTCGGGACTCATCATGAGCGCCCTAGCGATCGCCACCCGTTGTTTCTGACCGCCCGACAAATGGGACGGAAATACGTCCGCTTTATCCGAAAGCCCGACCTTCTCCAGCAAAACAGCGGCTTTGCGGCTGATCTCATCAGCGGGAAGTCCTTTCACCAGCTTCGGAGCCAGTTCCAGATTCTTTCGCACCGTCAAATGCGGAAACAGGTTGAAGTGCTGAAAAACCATCCCCATGCGGCCGGTGATTTCTTTGATCTTCGCCGACGGCGCGTATTTGCCGTCCTGCACCAAATAATCGCCGCCGATTCGGATGCTGCCGCCGCCCGCCTCTTCCAGATGAGCGATACTCCGCAGCATCGTGCTTTTGCCGGAGCCGGACGGTCCGATGACCGCAACCACTTCGCTTTTATCAACCGTAAAGGAAACATCCTTCAGAACGTCCAAGGTCCCGAAGGACTTTCGCAGATTCGCAACCTCGATAATTGCCATAATTACTTCAATCCTTTTATTCGAATTTAAATTTCCGCTCCAGCGCCTTGAATATGATCGTCAGCACCAAAGTCATAAGCAAATAAATAATGCCCGCGATGAAAAAAGGCGTGATTGTAAAATCGCGGTTCACGGCCGTTTGGGCAAAATGCAGCAGCTCCGGCACCGCTACCGCGTAAAGCAGAGCCGTATCCTTGACCAGCGTGATCGATTCGTTCGATACGGCGGGCAAGGCGATGCGAACCATCTGCGGCAGCACGATCCGGGTCGTCGTATGCCAGCGCCCAAGCCCCAGCACCTTGGCCGCCTCGTATTGCCCTTTATCGATGGCCAGCAGCCCCCCGCGAAAAATCTCCGCGAAGTAAGCGGCATAGTTCAGCGTGAACGCCAGACAAGCCGCTACGAACCGGTCCATGACGAGATGCTCCCCGATTACCGGGATCACCGGCAGGCCGAAGCAGAAGAACAGCATCTGCAGCAGCAGCGGCGTGCCGCGCATAATGTAGATATAGCCGTTTCCGAGCCAGGCCAAAGGCTTAACGCGGCTTTTGACGATAAATGTCAATGCAAAACCAAGCGGAATCGAGGTCACGATCGCGAGCGCAAACAGCAGCAGCGTTGTTCGCGCACCCTCCAGGATCGGTCCCGTAATCCGAATCAAATAGTCCAAACTCATTTCTCGCGTCTCCTTCATCAATCATGGCAAAACGGAAGAACCGGAACGAAGAGTTCGTCCGGTTCTTTACGGTTGTCCATCCGAATTCATTATTTCAAAACTTTATCCGCGCCAAACCACTTCTCGGAAATTTCCGCCGCCGTCCCATCCTGGTTCAGCTCGTCCAGCGCCTTCTGCAGCTTATCCAACAGTGCCTCGTTCCCTTTTTTCACGCCGATGCCGTACTCTTCCGGCGCCAGGGATTCGTCCAGCATCTTAAATGTCCCGGACTCTTTGGACATATAGTATCTCGCCACCACCTCGTCGATTACAACCGCGTCGAGGCGCTTCGTTTTCAAATCGCTCAAAGCCAGCACATTATCCGGAAACTCGGTTACCGTCTTAACCTGCGATTTGATCGGGCTCGCATTCAAGGCGTCCGCAGCCGAGGACAACGATTGCAGGCCTACAACCTTGCCGGCCAAATCATCGATTCCGGAAATATCCGAATCCGCCAAAGTAACGATCACTTGGCTGTTTTTCAGATACGGCTTCGTAAACAGCACTTTCCCCTTCCGTTCATCCGTAATCGTGTATCCGTTCCAGATCAGGTCGATTCGTCCGCTGTTCAGTTCGGATTCCTTGGCCGACCAATCAATGGGTTGAAAAACGGCCTCCATGCCCATCTTTTCCGCAGCCGCCTTGGCATAGTCAATGTCAAAGCCGACAATGTCATTGTTATCGTCTCTAAACCCCATCGGCGCGAATTTATCGTCAATCCCGATGACCAGCTTGTTGCCGTCTTTCCCGGAACCGGAGCAACCGGTCAGAGCAGCCAGCAGGATCCCCAGGACTAAACCTATTGCCGCTATTTTTCTCTTCATAACTCTCCCCCGTTTTGTAAGTAAATCTTCCAAACGCTTTAGTTCGTTACCACGTTATCAGACTCTCATAATACCATACTACCATAGAAGAGTCGAGCCTTCTCTATGATTTAGGATAAATTTCCACTTGCATTCATAGAATTGTACCCTTGTCATAGCCTTACTCGAGTGCAAATATAAAATGAAAGCGATTACGAACTGAAAAGAGGGGATTTCGGATCATGAAAGAATCGTTGGAGCGAATGATTACGGTGAATCAGCTGGGCTTTCCGGCAAATGCCCGGAAAACGTTTGTCAGCTGCGGGCAAAGCGGAATGTTCCGGATTATGGACGAATCATCGGGCAAGCCCGTTCTGGTCGGAGAGACCGGTCCGGAGATCCGGGACTCCTCCGCCGGCTGCACCTTGTTCCGGGGAGATTTCTCCGCTTTGACCCAAAGCGGCACTTATCATATCGAATTGAACGAGCAAATCTCGGCTTCGTTTAAGATAGGAGATCAGCCTTATGCGGAGGTCCATCGGGGGCTGCTCAAAGCCTTTTACTATTTCCGCTGCGGCATGGACCTGAAGGAAGAGTTCGCGGGGCCCTGGAAGCATGGCGCTTGCCACACCGCGGAGGGAGTCATATTCGATGATCCCCTCCGCAAGCAGGACGGCGACGGAGGCTGGCACGATGCCGGAGATTACGGCAAATACGCCGGCCCCGGAGCCAAAGCGGTCGCCGATCTTCTGCTGGCCTACGAATTTTCACCGCAGGCGTTTAATCGTCCGGTTCCGCTGCCGGAAACGAATGGCGTTATGCCCGACGTTCTCCATGAATGCCGGTATGAATTGGAATGGCTGCTCAAAATGCAGGATCAGATGACCGGAGGCGTTTTTCATAAGCTGACCACTAAGCAGTTTCCCGCTCTCGACGTCATGCCGGAAGACGATACGGCCGATTTGTATTTCATGCCGGTTTCCGCTGCGGCAACAGGATGCTTCGCCGGTGTTACGGCGCTGGCGGCGCGAATTTACCGGCCTTTTGACGTTGATTTCGCCAGCCGCTGTCTCCGGGCGGCCAAATTCGCATGGAAGTGGCTGGAAGCAAATCCGCAGACCCCGGGCTTCAAGAACCCATCCGATATCAAAACGGGGGAATACGGCGACGAAATAGATCTTGACGAACGCTACTGGGCAGCCGGCGAGTTGTTTAGCACCACCGGCGAAGCCGAATACCACGAGGCTTTCCGGAAACTCGCGGCCGAAGAATTTCCGAAATACGAGCTGGGTTGGGCCGATATGGGCGGCTACGGCACAATCGCTTATCTTTTCTGTTCCCCTTCTTCCAAAACCGATGCGGCGCTTCGCGCTTCTCTGCAGCAAGGGCTGTTTCAAGAGGCTGACCGGCTCATCCGGCGATGCATGGAAGACGGTTATCTGGTTTCGCTGACCCCGGACGACTATATTTGGGGCAGCAATATGTTGCTCATGAACCGGGCCATGCTGCTGCTGACCGCTTATTACCGGAGCAAGGACAAAGCTTACGAGGCTTGGGCACTGGAGCACATCCATTACTTGCTCGGCCGCAATGTGCTGGACTACAGCTACGTTACCGGATTTGGCGACCGCGCGGTCAAATACCCGCATCACCGCCCCTCCGTCGGGGACGGCATCGAAGAAGCGGTACCCGGCCTTGTCTCCGGGGGTCCCAACCGCGGACTGAACGACGACTATATGAGGGAACATTTACAGGGTAAAGCTCCGGCGCAGTGCTTCGTCGATCATGAGGATAGCTATGCCGGCAACGAAGTGACGATCTATTGGAACTCTCCGGCGGTATTCGCCCTCTCCCATTTTGCGAAATAAGAAAAAAGGCAAAGTCCGACGATCGGGCTTTGCCTTTTCTATCTCAGTCCGTAACGCTTCGCAAGCAAAATTCCACGATTGGGCTGACGTCAGGCAGGCTGTGGGGATGATGATCTCCGCCCTGCTTCAGGATCGTTTCGATTTTCCCGCCAAAGGCAGCGTATTTTTGCTCCAGCAGCGCCCCGTTCTCCGTGAAGGGAACGAACCGGTCGGAATCCCCCGAAACAAGAAAAATCGGGATTCCGAGCGCAGCCGGCTGCGCCAGTTCCTCAAGCAAATGTTCCGTAACCTCCTCTGGACGGCCGTTTTTATCGCCTGTTAACCCGTACGCGTCCAGACAATCGCTCCATTCATCCCGCGAGCCCAGCCCGGCTCCTTTTCCGCCGGGCCAGCTTCGGATATCCACCACCGGCGCATCCAGATAAAGCGCCGAGACCCATCGGGGATACATCTCCGCGTATCGGAGAGCGTAAAGTCCCCCCCGGCTGAAGCCGAACAGCACCGGCTTAAGGTTCAAATCAAACGCCTCCGTCAGATAGGACCGGAAGTGCTCCATCCGCTCCGCCGCGAAAGAGCAGCCGTATAAATCGCTGAGCCTGCAATAGGCCAGATGCCACCCTTGTTCCAACAGCGCCATATCGGCGTCCGCAAACGCGTCAAAAAATTCGCTTCTCCAAACCCACGGTCTCCCGGGAGCTGCGGATTTGGGTGCAACGACGATGCATTCCCGGCCGTCATGATAAAAGTCCGTGCGGCGATACCCTTTCCACTCGCTCCGAACAGCCGACTCCGCACCGCCCTCCTTTTCGGCTTCCCTATGAATTTCCGGCAGCAGCGTCTCCGCCAGCGCCAGGGCTTCGTGAAGCGGCGGCGTTTCGAACTTGTTCGGGTTGCCGTGCCCGACATGCTCCCTCCATGCCGCGTCCAGGATTTTCCGGCGCTCTTCCGTCTTGCGGATAAAAGGACTCATGCCGGATTCGGCCCATGCCGGCACACTCTCAAGCACAACATGAAATACCCGGCTTAAAATCGTCCGGGCAATCACAAAATGTCCGTCCTCGTTAGGATGAATGCCGTCTCCATACTTGTAAGCCGGATTTTCCCCGCGTTTAGAACGGATCATCGACATCAACGGCTCACGGATATCGACCGTCGCAATTTCCTGCTCTTTGCCATATTCGCGAATCCATGCCGCATAACTGCCAAGCACCGTGTTGTAATCTTCATAAGGCCGTTCGAAAGAATAATCCCCCGCGCCTTCCGGCTGCGGCTCCACGTTTGCGGAATTCACGTCAAACGGCGGAGGCGTCATCAGGATGACCCTGGAGCCGGCCGCGCGGACAGTCTCCACAGCTTGACGCACCCCGTCGCAATAAGCTTTAAAAAGATCAACGGAAAAGGGATGATAAATCCCGTCGTTCATGCCGTAGCACAGAAACACCCAGTCCGGCCGAGTCTCCTGAAGCGCCCTTGCCAGCCTTTCATGCACGCATGGCCGGGGAAAAGGATGCGCCTGCTCGCTTGTTCCCGCCGCCGTCTCGCTGCTGACTCCCAAATTGAGCCACTCAATCCGGTGCTGCGGCAGGTGCTTCAGAAAAAAAGCGTCCAAATCGCGGATATACGTTCCGTTCTCGGTAATACTGTCGCCTAAAAATAGAATTCGTTTACTCTTAGGTACGGCAAGAAAATCGGTTTCTAGTTGGTGCAAAATCTGTCATCACCTTTCTTGGATAGCCTGCTAAATATGGAATCTCGCCCGGAACTTTCCGGGCGATTCCCCCGTCCAGCGCTTGAATTGCCGGCTGAAATGGGCAATGTCCTTATAGCCGAGGGAAGCCGAGACGGCTTCTACCGACAGCTCCGGCTCCATAAGCAGGAGCTTCGCTTTTTTCAGCTTCAGCGCGGACAAATACTGGCGGGGCGACATCCCGTAAACACTGCGAAACATGCGGTTGCAGGAAGATGCACTGTAACCGAGCCCCTTAATGACCGCGGCGACCGTCTCCAAGGATCTATCCGAGTCGGAATCGAAGCCGGAATCGGCCCCGTCCTTCCCGCCTGCGGCATTGCCTTCTTCGACGCTCATCTCCAGCCGCAAGGCGATTTCCGCAGCCACCTTGCTTTTCCGCCCGCCGGAAATACCTCCGCTTCCCTGGGCCGCCAAGCTGTCGCTTATTCCCGCGAACAGCTCAAAAACGGCGGATAACGCCCGCATCTTGCTTACCAGCTTCAGCCCGGCGTTGTTCGAGGTCAGTGCGATCAGCTTGTCCATACTGGGCCGGATCGCCCGGGCCAGAACGCTGCTCTCGGCATGCAGGAACTGCTCGCTTCTGCACAGCAATTCCCGTAGCACGCGCTCGTCCACATTGAAATGCAAGCAGTAATAGGTCATGCGCTCGGGACCAACCGCGCGGCTTTCGTGAACATCCTCGGGACGGAGCAGCATCATGTCCCCTGGCCTCTGAACGAAACGCTGGCCGTTCACCGTCATTTCCTGGCATCCCGACAGCAGCAGATTGACCTCAAACAGCGGATGGCTGTGCGTCGGATAGGACCACTCCCCGGTCACCGTCCGCAAATGGGCGGCAAAGATCTGAAAGGTAGAATCCATATTGGGCAGCATAAATTCGGCGATTTGATGCTCTTTAGCTATGCTCATCTCATGCTTTCCCCTTCCCGCCATCTCTTCCCCCGACTGACTGATTTGGGTAAATGATTAGAAGATTTGGACCTATAACTTGATAATCCTCCTTGCTATACTCAAAATAGCACAGAGATCACGAGAATCATAGGAGGTAATTAAGATGGGTAAAAATATCTTTTTCAATGCGCATCACTCCCCCATGGGCGCCTTTGCCAGCTTCACCCTGGGATATCCGGGCAACAGCGGCGGCTTTGACTTGGAGCTTGGGAGTCCTCCCAATCAGAATATATACGTCGGACTTCAGGAGGACGGACAAGAGCGCTACCTGGCGTTTCCTTTCTACGGGCAGGGACAGGATGAACGCGACCGTTACACGACCGATGAAAGCCCCGCAGGCGCCAAAAAGGATGAAAGCGACCTCATTACGCCCTTCCCGCTGGATGCCATTACCCGTTCCTTCGGCGCGGCTTCGGATGAATGGCATGCCGGAGACTTGACCTTCCGGATTTATTCTCCGTTCGAATCCGTTCCGGACCCGGCTGCCGCGGATGAGGAACTGCTTCGCTTCGCACTGATGCCCGCCGTGCTGGCGGAGATCACCGTCGACAATTCCAATGGTCAATCGGCACGTAAAGCGTTCTTCGGCTTCCAAAGCGGTGATCCCTACACTTCCATCAGACGCCTTGAAGACACGACCGCTGGCCTGATTCGCGGTATCGGCCAAGGGCGGCATACGGCGATTGCCTCAAACGATCCGCGCGTGATCAGCGCCGGTTTCTTCACGATGGAGGATATCCTGCGGCCTAAACTTCCGGACAACCTGCGCTTTGGACTGGGTCCGGTCGGAGCCCTGCTTATGGACACCCCTGCCGGAGAAAAAGCGACCTACCGGTTCGCGCTGTGCTTCTACCGCAGCGGCTACGTTACGGCCGGAATCGATGCGGCTTACTATTATACGCGGTATTTTGCCAATATCGAGGAGGTTGCCGCTTACGCGCTGGATCAGTTCGACCGCAAGCTCGAAATCGTGAAAAAAGCGGAGGACCTGCTCCGCGCTCCCGGCTTGAACGATGACCAGCGGTTTATGCTGATCCACGCCATCCGCAGCTATTACGGCTCAACCGAGCTGCTGGAGCATGAAGGCCGGCCGTTATGGATCGTCAACGAAGGCGAATACCGGATGATCAATACGTTCGACCTTACGGTGGACCAACTGTTTTATGAGCTGAAAATGAACCCCTGGACGGTCAAAAACGAGCTGGACCTATTCGTCGGCCGCTACAGCTATGAAGACACGGTGCGGCTTCCGGGCGATAACGCCGAATATCCGGGAGGTCTCAGCTTTACGCATGATATGGGCGTAGCCAATTCGTTCTCCCGCCCGGGCTACTCTTCGTACGAGCTTCACGGCATCTCGGACTGCTTTTCCCACATGACCCATGAGCAGCTCGTCAACTGGGTACTCTGCGCTGCCGTGTATGTCCGGCAGACGGGTGATCAAGATTGGCTGAACCGCAATCTGGGGATCTTCGAGCGTTGCCTTGACAGCATGGTGAACCGGGACCATCCCGACCCGGCCAAACGCACCGGCATCATGGGACTCGACAGTTCTCGAACGATGGGCGGAGCGGAAATCACCACCTATGACAGCTTGGATGTCTCATTGGGCCAAGCGCGCAACAATATTTACTTGGCGGGAAAAAGCTGGGCGGCTTACGTTTCCATGGAGAAGCTGTTTGCCGAGCAGGGCCGCTCAGAGCTTGCCGTTCTGGCAGGCAAACAGGCCGAGCTTTGCGCCCGAACGATCGCGGCGCATTTGCTGCCCGCAGGCTATATCCCTGCCGTGATTCAGGAGAATAACGATTCAAGAATTATCCCGGCCATCGAAGGTCTGGTGTTTCCGCTATATACGGGCTGCGAAGAAGCGCTTGACCCTAGCGGGCGTTTCGGCGAATATATCGGCGCGCTCTCGAAGCATTTCCGCACGGTGCTTCAGCCGGGCGTTTGCCTGTTTGCGGACGGCGGCTGGAAGCTGTCCTCGACAAGCGACAACTCATGGCTCAGCAAAATCTATCTGTCCCAGTTCATCGCCCGGCGTATTCTCGGTTTGCCTTGGGACGCCCAAGGGCAAGCCTCCGATGCGGCGCATGCAGCATGGCTTACGTCCGGCCGGAACGCTTACTACAGTTGGAGCGACCAAATGATGGCCAGCGTCGTATGCGGCAGCCGCTACTATCCGCGCGGCGTTACCGCGATTCTTTGGCTGGACGAGAGAGACGCGTCGGGGCCGGCGAAGGCACGCTGAACGGTTTTAACAAATGACAAAGCACGGAGCTTGAGGCTAAGATTGGGGGTATTCACTCCCTATCATAGGCACACTCGCTCCGTGCTTTTTTTATCCGGTGACGCTTACCCGGCTCCGGGAAACCCCGTTTCTCCCGGATTTCTTCGCTTCATACAGCGCTTTGTCGCTTAGCTGGTACAAATGATCCAAAAAAGTATGCGAATCCGGAATCACCGTGACCACACCCAGACTGACCGTGTATCTTCGGTGAGGGCTGCCTTCCCCGCCCCCTCCTACCGCCGTTCGCAGCATTTCGGCAAGATCGTCGGACTTCTTTTCATCCGCGCCCGGAAGGAAAATGGCGAACTCGTCACCGCCGTATCTGCTGAGCAATTCGCCGTCTCCCAGCTTCCCCTGGACCTTCGCGGCAAAATCCTTCAAAAGTTCGTCGCCGACATCGTGACCGTATGTATCGTTAATCGTTTTGAAATAGTCGATATCCATCAGAATAAATGACACCGGCACCCTGTTTTTTTCGCACAAGTCGAGATTCTGTTCGGCCTTATAAATAAAGGTTCTGCGGTTTAAGGTGTCGGTCAGATCGTCGTAGCTTGCCATCCTGACCAGCTCCTGGTCGGCTTTTTCCTTGGACAGCAGCACAAATCCGATATTCCCCAAAATCATCATGAAAAAAAGCGCAAGAAAAGAAAGGGTCTGATAAACGCTAGGTGTAAACATGTCCACGTGCATTGTTGAAAACTTAAGCAGCAGGACTCGAATAACCAGCCCCGCTCCAATGACAAGATACATGTATCCGATGGCTTTGCTAAGCGTCGAGGTGTTTCCTTTTCCGTTAATCAAATTAAAAACCGGATAGCAGAGCATGATGGCGGTTGCCAGCGAAATGACCACGATTCGGATGTTTTCATCGTTGTGCAGAAGAATGATGAGGTTAAACACGATGACGGTCACCGACGTAATGGCAATGTAAAAAGCCCGGGTCCTGCGGCTGTATACGTCAAGCACCTTAAGAATTGCCGCGATCTCAAAAGCCACTCCGATCATGAGAAACGAGTTGGATAGCGAAAAATAAAGGTTATCCATGATTTGCCCGCGAAACGCAAAAATCCCCCATGCCAAAGCTTGAAACCACTTTGCGGCAAAAAACGAGCTGACAGACGAATCCTTTAAATGCCGATGACGATATGCGCTAATCAGAACAACGGTAAACAACTGGCTGAACACGAGCAGGACTAGCACCGTTTTCAAATCCAAGGTAAGGTTCATCTTATCCTTTTTCACCATCTCTTTGTAAGTGAGCCTGTTTCCGAGCCTACTATTTGGTAATTCCCATTATATTTGATATTTCGACATTATTATAGAGTAATTTTTCTTTTTCAAAAGTAATTCTCGATTGGGTCCCGATACCAAAAAAAGCTTCGGGAAACAAGCGTTTCCTGAAGCTTTTTTTGGTATCGCAGTTTTATTTGCGGGATGAATCACCTTGTCTGGAGATAGTGAACAGCGCCGCCCAAATCAGCACGAAGCCGCAGGCCTGAGGAAGCGTAATAACTTGCTGAAAGGCGATCCAGTTAATCAGCACACCCACCATCGGGAAGCTTAGTTCCGCGAGGGTCGCGATCGAAGCCTTCGTCGTAGTCAGGCCTTTGTAATACACCAACAGACTGAGAAGTCCCGGCAGCAAAGCTTGTCCCAGCAAATTGAGGGCGACAGCCGCGAGAGGTCCGGAGCCGGAAGGCAAATTCCAAGCCGCTCCTTCATTCCAGGCGATCGCCAGCAACAGCGGCAATGCAAGAATGAAACGCAGCGAGGTTACCGTCTCGTATTTCATTTGCCCGACCATGAGGCGTCCCATGACCGTCGAGCCGCCCCAAAGAGCCGCGGCGCCCAGCGACAGCAAGCTGCCGACCTGCGCGAACTCGCTCCAATGGCCAAATGGAACGGTAAATCCAAATGTAAGCATATAAGTGCCGACCAAAGCAATCAGGAGCAGCGGCGCAAAATGCCGTGGCAGTTTTTCTTTCAGCAGCCATCCCGCCAGAAGAATCGCAAATAACGGCTGCATTTTTTGCAAGAGTAATACCGCGTTGAGATTGCCGTGCGAGAGTCCCATGGTGAACAAAATCGTAGCGATCGCCGAACCTCCCCAGGAAATAAAGAGCAGCGCGCCGGCTTGACGCAAACCGACACCGCGAAGCTCGCGGCGATTTCGCCAAAGCACCGGAAAGGCAAACAAAGCGATAACGACGTGCTCGAGCAGCACAATTTGCGCCGAGGTCAGCGATTTCAGCAAAATCACCCGGAAGAGCGGGTCAACTCCCCACAGCGCGGCTCCCAATACCACGAGCCAAAATCCCATTTTCGAACGCCGTTCCTGCTGCAGCGGAAACGAATTTCCCAGCTTAACGTTGACGCCTCTTCCCATTCCGGCGCCGGCATTTGCATTTTTCATGACGATATCCCCTTCTGGAATCCGGGGGGTTGCAATAGAAAGCCCCCGCAATCGATCGACTCGATGTTTACGGGGGCAGATCAAATAAGCATGACGAATGCTTGATCTCCTCCCATCCGGACTTTACCGTCGGCCCCGGAATCTCACCAGGTCAGTCGCACTCATGCCAATGAGGGCGAGTCGCGGGCTAGGCCGTTCCGAGAAGAACGAACCATTACCGCCGGTCAGGAATTTCACCTTACCCCGAAGATCCAATAATAATATGTTTTAAATTTTTAATTCTTAAGTTGTATTCAGAATACAATAACCGCTGTTCATACTCTGTTACAAAAATCACAAAGTATCGTTTCTTGCCGCGCTATCCGCTTAAGCCCGTTTTACAACATTGAAATTGTTCTCGATCAGCAGCCAGTTCTGAGGAAAGCTAAGTCCCAGCTTCCAATAGCTCATTCCGCGCAGCCCCAGTTCCTTGATCAGATTGAACTTGGCTTGAATCGAGCGGGCATCCTCAAACCAAACCTCATGCTGCTTTCCTTCGTCGTCGGTGTACCGGAAAAAAGGAGCCTGAGACCGATCGCTGTATTGGATCGCGACACCATGCTCCCCCGCGATCTCGATCGCGCGCTGCGGGCTGACCGCCCGGGCGACGGTTCCTTGAACAAACGGCAGCGTCCAGTCGTAGCCGTAAAGATTTTGCCCCATCATGATTTTAGAGGCGGGCATTTCCGTCAAAGCGTATTCGATTACATTCCGAACCGGGCCAATCGGCGATACAGCCTGAGCCGGCCCCCCGCTGTACCCCCATTCGTAGGTCATGATCACCACAAAATCGGCAATTTCCCCATGCGCCTTGTAATCGTGGGCTTCATACCATAACCCCTGTTGGGTTGCGCTGGTTTTGGGCGCAAGCGCCGTGGACATCAGCCAGCCCTGTTGTTCAAATCTGGCTTTGGCCTTGCGCAAAAAACGGTTGTAGGCTTCCCTGTCCGCCGGTCTTAAGAACTCGAAATCAAAATGAATATCCCTGAAGCCGTGTTCGTTGGCCGTAGCGACGATATTGTCCAGGAACTTATCCTGCACCGCGGTGACGTTAAGCAAAATCCGCCCCAGTTCATCGCTGAACCGGTCGTTTTCCTGATTCGTGATGACCATCATGAGCACGACGTTGTTAGCCCTAGCGATCGCCGGAAAATCGTTGAGCAGCGGCGCTTTCAGAGAGCCGTCCCGCTGCGCCTGAAAGCTGAACGGCGCCAAATAGGTCAAATGCGGCGCAGCCTCTCTCGCGCTGCTCTCTAAAGCGGGCGCCACCGTATTTCCCCGCGGCTCCACGTATGCGTTGAATTCGGCATCCGTTTTCGGCCGCGGCGGAATGTAGAGCCGAGAGCCCACCGACAACTGTTGATTCGCCGGTATTCCGTTGACCTCGGCCAACTGCTGATAGGTAATGTTGAATTTACGGGAAATCGACCAGAGCGTATCACCAGACTGCACCCAGTAGTAGCTCCCTACAATCGGAATCACCAGAGCTTGCCCAACAACTAACCGACTCGGATCCGGAATTTCATTGGCTTGCACGATATCGATAGCGGTCGTTCCAAACGCTTCGGCAATGCTGTCAACCGTTTGATTCTGCTGAACGACATGGATTTGCATCTTCTTCCCTCCCTCATAAAAGAATAGTCGCTAGAACTATCCTATGAGACGAAGGGTTTGGTATATTCCCTTATGCCTGCCGCGTCAGATCGCCGGCATGACGTTTCCGCCGCTGACCGGAACATATGCCCCGGTAATAAAGCTGGCCAAACCGGAGGCGAGGAATGCAACCACATTGGCGATCTCCTGGTCTTCCCCTCTGCGTTTCAGCGGTACTCCCGCAATATAAGCTTCGTCATTACGATTTTCGACGTCCCGATCCTGTTCGCTGAGGGTCCAGCCCGGCGCAACCTGGTTAACGGTAATCCCGTGCTCTCCGACTTCTTTGGCAAGCACGCGATAAATGCCGTCCATCCCCCGTTTGCCTGCCGTGTACGCCGATTGGGTCGGGAAATTCTGCATCGCGCATTCGGTATTGATTCCGATGAACCGGCCTTCTTTCTTGGCGATCATTCCCGGAATAAACGCTTTGGCCAGAAAAACGCTTTGCATCACACAGGATTCGAACTGGCTGACATAATCCTCGGGAGATTGCTCCAAGATCGACGTCCAGCTGTATTGCACGACTGCGTTGGCCACGACGATGTCCGGGTTGCCAAGCCCGGCGAGCACCTGCTCTTTCATGCTTTGGATCGACGCTTCCTTGGTAATATCGGCCTGAACGATCATGGCCGATCTGCCGGCCGCCTGAATCTCCTGCTGCAATTGCTGCGCCTTGGCCGCGTTGTTTATGTAATGAATGGCGATGTTCGCTCCGCACTCCGCCAGCGTACGTGCCATTACTCGGCCAAGCTGGCCGGTGGCGCCGGTGATTAATGCCGTTTTTCCCGTCAAATCCATGTTCATGGTGTGATCCGTCCTCTCTAAAGTGGGAATACAATGCGTTGAAACGATTATGCCGGATGGGGGCAGCCGTGTGAAATGCTTTTCCGATCGCTGTTGTTCCAGGGTCACAAAGGCGAACGCTTCGCTTCTGCCAGAGCATTTCACCCTTTTGCCCAAAACCCTTACATTTCTAAGTCCAATACACAGCTTCATCCCCCATTCTATAGCTGCGGCGGAGCTTTGTAAAAGAAAAAAGGCCGGCGAGAAATTTTGAACTGTGACCCGTAAGATGGACACTTTGAAAAAAGTGACCCTCTTGCGGGTCATTTGTGTTTTAATCAAGCTATCGAGATTAAAGCGAGGTAAGAAGCATGAGGAAATTGGGATACCGGTGAAGAAAATAAGAACTCCGCATTTCAGGTCAAGAAAAACCACCCGATTTCCCTGATAATTGGTTGAGAGGAGGTGAGATACGATGAGCGAAGAAAAAGATGATATTTCTTTGGCTGTGGAGAAGATGCAGGCATATATCGCCGTGCACCTGCAAGATCCCATCGCCGCAAGCGAAGTCGCCAAAGTGTCGGGGTATTCACAATACCACGCGGCACGGTTTTTCAAAGAGAAAACAGGGTTATCCCCTTTCGAGTATGTTCGCCGCGAGCGCCTGGTTCAATCAGCATACGCTTTACGGAACGGAAATCCGAAAGTGCTTGATATTGCGCTGGATTTTGTTTTTGACAGTCATGAGGGCTTTACCCGGGCGTTTTCAAACGCGTTCGGTATCACGCCGAAGAAGTATGCAAATCATCCTGTCCCAAATGGTTGGATGATTCCTTATCGTTATCTTGACCGCCAAAAATCAAAATCGGAGGGATCAGATCAGATGGAGCAAACAGCGATTATTTTCACACAAATTGTGGAACGCCCCGCACGCAAGCTCATCCTGCGACGAAGCAAAAAGGCCGACGATTATTTTTCCTATTGCGAAGAAGTAGGTTGCGGGGACAACAATATGTCTACACCGTGGGATATTCTTAGCAGAATCAAGGAGGCTCTTTATGAGCCGGTCGGCATTTGGCTGCCTTCGAATATGCGCCTCTCTGGAACGGGAATTTACGCCCATGGAGTGGAGGTTGCCTTTGATTACTCAGGCGAAATACCAAACGGATTTGATGTTATAAACCTTGAGCCTTGCAAGCTGTTAGTGTTTCAAGGCGAGCCGTATGACGATGAGCGTTTTCAGGAAGCGGTTGGTCTTTGCACGGGGCGTATTGATAAGTTTAATCCTGTAATCTACGGGTATGAGTACGCACAGGAGCTCGCGCCGAGAATGCAGCTTGCGCCGATGGGCTGGCGCGGGTACATTGAGATGCGTCCAATCAGGAGTATGAAGCAAATACAAAAGTAACAGACTACTGTCACTTATGAGTAATAAGCCAAAAAAAGAGAGGCGCTGCTTTGCAGCTTTACCTCTCTTTTCGCTTTTCCGTATCGGTCCTTAGCTCCGGCTCATAATCAAACCATCCATGAAGTACGGCGAGAGTCGACGATTAACGCGTTTATTTCTTGACCGCGATAGAAAAGACGACGGTTTTTGCGGCGTTGTCGACCATGACGTTTAGCGTGTAGTCGCCGATGGTCGCCTGCTTGTCCGCAAGCGGCCTTCCGGCTTCCACTTCGGTGCAGACCGCCGTAAACCAGCGGTTAAACGCCATCGCATCATACGTAAACAGCTGGTTGGCGAACAAATGGATCGACTCCTGATTTCGGGCGATCGTTCCCTCGCGGAGCCGGACGGTAATACCGTAGGTGTTATACGTCGGATCCAGCCAAATCGCCGCCTCTTCGGTGGAGGCTCCGCTTGCGGAGCTGCCCTGGCTGTCGCTCTCTTGAACGGCTTTTTTCTCCTTCTCGTCCTTGAAGAGACGGAGCGTCGTGTCCAGCAAATCGTAATTGGTGCCCCGCAGTTTTCCCGCTTGAATCAGCGTATCATAGGCATCCCACATCTGCTTGTCCGGGAAAGCGACGATTTTCTGCTTGCCGCCCGCCGTTGGTACCAACCGCTGCAGCTTATCGGCTTCGGGCTTCACGGCAATCCGCTTCGTCTTGTCGGTCAAACGGTTCAAAATCACCAGTGCCTCCGCCCGGGTAACATATTCGCCCACCCCGAATTTGCCGTTAGGATAACCCTCCATGATGCCCTTGATTAGCGCTTCCGCAATAAATTTCTGCTGTCGTTCGTTTGCGCTTGTCAGATCGCCATAGGATTTCGCAACGGACAGGCTGAACTGCTCATCTTCCAGAAACTCGGTTTCCTGAAGAGTGTAATACACCACCTCCGCCACATTCTCGCGGGTCATGTCGGTCTGAAAGTCGCTGTAGCGGCTTTTGTTCAGAAAATTCAAATCGCTGGCCACATCGATATAAGGCTTCGCCCAGTACCCTGTCAGCAGCGGTTTGAAATCGAAATAACGGTAATCCTGTTTCAGGATCGTCCGGTTCTCTTCCGTCAACGAATCCAGAAAAGAGGCGCGCCAGCTTCTTTCTCCGTCCGGATGCATATCGCTGTAAGACAAAATCAGCATTTTGATGAACTGGTCTACTTTCACGGGATCGTCCGGGTGAAAAGAACCATCCGGATATCCGTCCAAAATTCCCTGCTTCACCATGGCGTCAATGGCCTTTTCCGCCCAATATCCGCTTTTGATGTCCTTAAATGTGCCCGTTCCGTTTTGCGCCGTCTTACCCGGCACAGCGGCATATGCAGGGACGGCCGCCGATGTCCCGCCGATCAAACCGACCAGCAGGCAAAACGGCAGCACGACCCTGAATTTCCACGATCTTATGCTTCCTGTTCCCTGTTCCATCCTTCGGGGACCTCCTGAATTATGTATGTAGGCCGGCAAAATCAACGGAAATCGCCAGCCATTAATCAGAAAACCATAATTCGGGACGGTTGTGAATAGGCCAAACGGCCGCCGGAAATCAGGCACATATTCGCTGGTTCGGCTAAATATAACGAACCAAATTCTTCGCTTATTTTAAATAAGGGTTTGCCCCGGTTAGTCGAACGGTAGCAAACCCTTATACCTAATCATTCTAATTATTCTTGTACGCTAGTCTCAGCGGTTCGGTTTGCGTTTTCGTAAGCCTGCAGGATCGAATTGAGCAGTCCGGGGAAACGGTATTCCAAATCTTCCTCACGGATCGACATGATCCGCTGCGTTCCTTGACTGCGCGTATGAACGACTCCCGCCTCGCGAAGCGTTCGTCCATGGTGGGACAAAGTTGATTTGGCGACCGGCACGTCGAAGCAGTTGCACGGCTGTTCGCCTTTTTGGCGGATCTCGGCGACAATGCTTAACCGGATCGGATCGCTTAACGCGTACAGCACCGAAGACAGCTGGATCTCCTCGCGATCCGGATGATACAGCACTTTCATCGGAAAGACTCCTTTATCAAAAATTTTAATTACATTTGCTGGTTCCCTAATTGCATTTTAAACGAACTCATGCTATATTTCAATCGTTCGATGATATTCGAACAATAGAACAAACAAATAAAAGAGTGGGTGAAACGCATGACTACTGTATCAACAACCGAATCTTCCGCAGCCGGGAATACCGATACCGCGCTGAAAAGCGAGGGGCTGCTGACTCTATTGCTTGGGCTCGCCGTCGTGCTGGTCATCATGAATACGGCGATGTTTAATTTAGCCTTGCCCGATGTAACGAAAACCTTTGGCCTTTCGGCTTCCGTCACATCACTGATCGTCACCGGCTATTCCATTATGTTCGCCATCTCTTCCATTACCTTTAGCCGGCTATCGGATTTTCTGCCTCTGAGACGGCTGTTGATCATCGGACTCACAACGCTTGGGCTGGCCGCCATAGCCGGGCTGTTCAGCAACAGCTTTTGGTTCTTGCTCGCTGTCCGCGTTGTTCAGGCCTCCGGCGCCGGGGCGATCGTCTCGCTATCGCTGGTGCTGCTAACCCGGTATGTTCCGGTTAAACGCCGCGGCAAGGCGATGTCCTTGATTATGTCGGCCGTTTCGCTTGGCCTTGGTTTGGGTCCCGTTGCAGGCGGAGCCATTGTCGAGTACTGGGGCTGGAGGTACCTGTTTATCGTTACCGCGCTCGCCCTCGCGCTAATCCCGTTTTTGCTTCTATTGGTGCCAAAAGAGAAAACGGTACGCGGCGCATTCGATATTCCCGGCGCCATATTCATCGCGGTGGGAACAACCGGGTTGCTGCTGTTCTTAACGGAGAGCTCCTGGATTGCGCTTGTTTTCGGCGCGGTTGCGCTCACGCTGTTCATTTTGCGCATCCGCAGCACGCCTGAGCCTTTCGTGTCGCCCGCCTTATTCGGCAACAGCTCATATTTAACCCTTGCGCTTGTCGGGATCGCATCGTATTTGTGCAGCTTCGCCACTTTGTTCCTGCTGCCGCAAATCCTTGTGCACCGTTTTAATCTCAGCGCGAGCCATGCCGGATTCATCATCTTCCCGGGCTCCATGCTGGCCATGGTCGCTTCCCGCAAGGTCGGCTCGATCATCGACCGGCACGGCAACGGCGCAATTCTCAGATATGTGCCTCTGCTGGTGCTGAGCTCAATGATTCTGTTCGCGCTGTTCAGCGGTCAATCCTGGCTCGCCATCCTGTTCATTTACCTGCTGATGAGCCTCGGCTTCACCATGCTGTCCAGCAGCGTATCCAACGAAATATCGCGCATTCTTCCCGCTTCCCAGGTCGGTTCGGGGATGGGTCTGTATCAGCTGCTGCAGTTTTTCAGCGGCGCCTTCAGCGTTGCCATGGCGTCCAGCGCTATGGCTTGGCAGCACGGTTTGTCGCTGTCAGCCGCCTATTCCAACATTTTTTGGGCTCTTATGGTCATGGCGCTGCTTGCCATCGGGTCATCGTATGTATACCTGCGCAGCATTTCCGGAGCGGGGCAAAAGAACCCCGGCTCCCTTGAAGCCTGATTGGAACCTCAACCGCCTGTCAACATAGCATAAAACCAAACGAAGGTGTCCCAAATGTCATCGATGACGGTCTTTGGGACACCTTCTAAAACTTATCATGACAATAGAGTACCGGATCGACTTCGAGGTTTGCGTTTAAAACAGATGGTCTGCTCTGGTCACGGCGTCTCCCCAAACACCATATCCCACCGACACTTAAAAATAACGTTCTTTTATGGACTTATTTCCACTGGGAGGCCTCGTTCTGAGCGAATAGCGCCGTTTTGTGGCCTTATTTCTTCAGAAGAGCTCCCTTTTCCCTCAGTTTTGGAGGTTTTGCCGAAAATAGGAGCATTTTGTACCGCTATTTTCAGGAAAATATAGTCTCTGAGTGAAATAAGGCCATTTTGTACCGCTATTCGAAAAATCATTCGTGAAATCGCCGTTTGCCGTTAGTGTTGTTTCCGGATCAAGCCGTGATCGCACGCGGACCCATGCGCCGTGCATCAAGGGCAACCGGAGCTTGCAGCGTTTTTTGACTTCGATACTTGCCGAAAAAAAAGAATGGCTTTCGCTTACCCGGCGCCTACCGGCGATTTGCTCAAAAAGCGGCAATAGACCCCATAGAAAAATGGATGGTGCAGGGCTGACCTTTTCAGTTAACCGAGCGGTTCGTCAAATGAGCCCATTTACTTTTGGGACAGCCTTGCTATTGTTATTCAGCAGCTTATTCGGCTTCGCGAAGCCTTTCCACGATTGTGGCTTGGGACAACCACCGGTATGCCGCAAGCGTGACGATCAGCGAGATGGACGCAAGGACCAGGACGGACGCCGCAATCGGCAGCACGCTCATATGGAAGGATGCAAACGCAATGTTTACGGCGATCCCTTTGGCTACAAGATACGTCAAGGCCAAACCTGCCGTGCCGACGATCAGCCCCGTAAAGAAGACGCTGTAAAGGCCTTCGAATATGAGCATTTTCTTAAGCTGCCGTTTGGTCATCCCGATGCTTTCCAGAACGGCAAATTCATTCCGGCGGGAGATCATCCCGGTAATTACCGTGTTCGCATAATTCAGAACGCCGATCAAAGCGATGACGAAGCTAAGCCCGTAACCTAATGTTTGGAAAATCCGGATGAATCCTTGCATCTCTTTTTTGTAATCCTCCCGCGATTTGACGGTCAAATTTGGACTTCCGGAAGCAATGGATTTTACCGCTTGTCCCACCTCGCTCATTTTGTCCGGATCGACATGCAGAGTCGAAGACAAAATAATAGGAGCCTTCTTCACCGAGTTTCTAAATTCGCCCGCCGGCATGAACACCTTGAACCCGCCCGTATTGTAAAATTGAGTTCCTGCCGCATAAAGCGCATCCGAGTTAAGCACCGCCATGACTTCATAGCTCTTCTTCATTCCGTCCGGCTGAATCCGGTCGCCAGGCCGATAATAACTGGTATACCGATCCGAATCCAACAATACCTGTGTTATTAACACGTAGCCCCCCTGATCGAACTTTTCCCGGTCAAAAGTGCCTGCAACGATATCGCTCGGCTGAATCACATCGTACCAGCCGCGGTCGATGCCATGAAGCTGCAAAGGAGCCGCTCCGTCTTTCAGAAGCATCGAAATGATCGGCATCTTCGGATCCTCGCCCGCAGCAAGCGGTTCAAGTATATTTCTAATTGTGTCGTTCATGTTGAGCAAATCCGTTGCATAATACACATTATCCAAGCTGGTAACCCCTTTGATTCGGCTCAGAGTTTCACAGACGGCTTCTGTAAGTGAGGTCTCGCTGGAATCGGGGATATATATTTGACCGCCGCTGCCTATGTTCTCCTTCACCATAAAATCTCCGGAAATAAACGCGTTCAAATATTTATTGATACTGAACGAGGAAATCACGGTATAAATCACGCTGAACAAAATAATGCTTAAAGACAAGGAAGCCAGCATCAGGTACATCTTCTTTTTGTGGCGCAGAAGATTCCCGAAGGACATTTTGGACAATCTTGCTCCGTTTACGGATCGTTTGATTTTCCGTCCTGCGCCTCCTCGGACTCCGGAAAACTTTACCGCCTCGACCGGAGAGATTCGGGCTGCGGTTCTTCCCGGCTTGCTCGCGGCAATGCGTACTGTTATATAAGAGAACACGGCGGCTCCGAGAAAAATATACGGGCTTAAGGAATAGGACGCCTCGGTTTCATCCGCTCCGAATGACAGAATCATCGGCAGCAGCCAGCAGCCGATCCCGTAACCCAAGATGAGGCCGATGGGGAGACCTGCCGCATACAGCCGGTTTGCCTGAATGGTAATGATTTTCTTAAGCTGCCTTGGTGTGGTCCCCATGGTTTTCAGAAGACCGTAAAACTTGATATCGCGAACCACTGAGATATGAAAAATATTGTAGATCAGCAAATATCCGCTCAGCATGATGATCAGAATCAAGACGACAAAGGGAAGAAAATTCGTCAGATTATCGCTCAGCGATACACTGGTATAAGCCCAATTCACCCCGTATTCGGCGTCGAGCCCGGTATCGGAAAGGATCTTTTGAAGTTTCTTCTCTATTCCCCAGGAGTTACTGAACATCACGTCCAGCCTAATCGTGTTGGCGTAACTGCCGTCCAGCTTCGATCGCTCCGGGTCGATCTGCGAAACGTATCGTTTCACAAAAGGCTCCGAGACAAAAGCCAAGCCCGCCATCGCCACATACTGATCGGCCTTAAAGTATCCCGTCAATACGAAGTCTTTGGTTACTTTCTGGCCATCAATATCCATGTCCAGCTTCACCTTGGCTCCTATTTGGTGAGGCACGCCAAGCATATCCAGCTCCCAGGTGTTCATCGCGATCCCGTTTTCTTCCGTCGGCAAGCCGCCTGCGTCAAATTGAATAAAGCTGTGCTTGGCGATATTTTTGTCGATATGGTCAATCTCCACCCGGGTTTTGCGGAAAGCGTCGTTGGTCGCCACGCCCACCGCCAGGGATTCGCCATATTCCTTGACAAGCGGATGCTTCTTCAGTTGGTCGGCTTGCTCGGCACTCAAATACTTGAAGCTGCCGTGAAAATCGTCGCCTGCGGTTTTCATTTGGGCAAGCTGTGTGGATTGGTTGATGCTGAAAGCCATCGTAAATATCGAGGTGATGAGCAGCGTCGTCAGGACAACGGCGCTTACGATCATGAGATTGCGCGGCCGATTTGCTCTCAGGCTTTTTCCGGCGATACGGGCGACGGTTTTTCGATTGTTTGTTGAGATCATGGCCTACCTCCCGGCGGTTCCGATGCTGCCGGAGCTTGAGAGACTGCCCGGAACATCAGCGGTTTGCGCGTTCCCGGATGCGCTGGCGGAGCCCGTTCCGTTCACGATCCTGCCGTCTTCGATCCGAATGATCCGGTCCGCCGTCAGGGCGATTTCCTCGTTATGCGTAATCATCACCATCGTCTGGCCAAATCTCTCGCTCATCTGCTTCATCAAGATCAGCACTTCCTGGCTTGTTTTGCTGTCCAGGTTCCCGGTGGGCTCATCCGCCAGCACGATCGAAGGCTTGGTGGCCAGGGCTCTGGCAATCGCCACCCGCTGCTGCTGTCCGCCGGATAAATTCGCCGGCAGATTGTTCACCTTATCGCTAAGTCCCAGCGCCGCGATGACCTGATCCACGTAAGCTTTGTCTACGCTGGCACCGTCCAGTTCGATGGGCAGTACGATATTTTCGTAAACGTTCAGAATCGGAATCAGATTATAGCTTTGAAAGACGAACCCGACCGACCTGCGTCGGAAAATGGTCAATTTCTCGTCATCCATGCCGAAAATATCGTTGCCGTCCACATACACCTTGCCCTCCGTGGCCCGGTCGAGTCCGCCAAGCATATGCAGCAGCGTGCTTTTTCCGCTTCCGCTCGTGCCAACGATGGCAACGAACTCGCCTTTTTCCACGCTCAGCGATATGCCGTCCAGCGCCTTGACGACGGTGTCGCCATGGCCGTAATATTTCCTCAAATGTTCGATTTGCAAAATTGACATACCCCTAAAAGCCTCCCAAATGAAAAAGTCTGTACCTCTTTCATTGTACAGACCTTAGTGTAGCAGCCCAATCTGACATCCCCGTGTCCGAAAAATAACGGTATTGACACATTTCCTCACATGACCGGCAAAAATACGGAAAACACCGAACCTTCACCGATTTTAGAGTTCACCTTGATGTACCCGCCCTGGGCGGCAACAATCTCCCGGGCCAAAAACAAGCCAATGCCGACCCCTTCGTATTTCGCCGCGCGTTGACTCCGATAAAACCGTTTGAAGATGTAATTCCACTCCGCTTCCCCGATCCCGATGCCCGCATCGGTCACATCAACGCGAACGAACATCTCTCCCGCCTGAGCCGAAACGCGGACGCTACCGCCGGGATCGCTATACTTCACCGCGTTTTCCAACAGGTTAAAAAATACCTCGGCCGTCCACTTCGGGTCATGTTTCGCGGAGATGCCCGAGTCGCAAGAAATCTCGATACCGATGCCCTTCCGGTCGGCTTCCGCGAAAACCTGCGAGACCGCTTGCGTAACCGTCCCGATCACTGGAGAAGGCAAAGGCTCCAGCGAGATGATCCCCGTTTCCAGCCGCGACATTTTGACCAAAGAGCCGATCAGCCAGTCCAGCTTCGCTGAATGGGACTTAATATGGGCCGCGTAGTCTCGGGCTGTCTCGTCCAAATCCGGAATTTCCTCCAGCAGTTCGCTGTACAACGAAATGCCGGAAAGCGGCGTTTTCGTCTGATGAGATATGTCCGAGATCAGCGACTTGATTTTACCGCGGTCCATCTCCATTTGCCGCTCGCGCGTTTGGGCCAGATCGACATAGCGAAATACCTTGTTCTCCAGCGCGGAAAGATTCGTCTCCGCATAGCCGGTCATGCGCTGCCGTCCCGCCATTGCCGCATCAACGATATCGTCCACGGCGCGGATGACACTGGATACCTTCGCTTTCAGCGTCCAGATAAAAGCTCCGCCCAGTATAAGCAGCGAGGCGCCCAAGGCAAAAGCAAGCATGACCAACATAGAGCCGTTCGCTTCGGACAAAAACCAGGCTGCTGCTGCGAATCCGCCAATCAGCAGGCACAAGAGCGCGCCGTAAACGGCATAAATTCGATTCAATCTGAATTCGTCGTTTTTCATCGCTTTGCTCCGTCTTCCTCCCAAACGTAACCCAAGCCATAGACGGTTTTGATGAATCCTGGCTTGGAGGGGTCATCCTCAATTTTGGCGCGCAGTCTCTTAATGGTCACGGTCAGGGCGTTCTCGTCGACAAACTCGGCATCCTGCAGCCATACGGCCTGCAGCAATTGATCCCGCGACAAAATTTGCCCCCGGTTCGTCACCAGCGTTTTGAGCAATTTTTGCTCGGTTCGGCTCAGCGTAATGTTCCGGCCCTGCTTGCGAAATTCCATTTTGCCGAAATCAAACGCCAGCGGGCCGATAATCCGCTTGTCCTCCAGATGAGACTCGCTGCGGCGCAGCACGGCCATCACCCGGGAACGCAGCACCATCAAGCTGAACGGCTTGGTGATGTAATCATCTCCTCCCAGCTCGAAGCCCGTGACAATATCCGACTCCATGTCATTGGCCGTCAGAAAAATGACCGGCACCCGGGAGACACGCCTGATTTTCTCGCAAAAGTCGAGACCGCTCCCGTCCGGAAGGTTTACGTCAAGCACGATCAAATCGACATCCCCCGCGGCAAACCGCTCCTCCGCGGCGGCCATATCATAAGCCTGCTCCATTTTGATCCCGTCCTGGGCCAGCGTAAGAGCAATGCCTTTATTGAGGCTTATATCATCTTCAACAATAAGAATGGTAGTCATGATGGCGCAGCCAACCTTCTTTCCGACCTGTAATCGGGATAATTATACACAATTGGGAAGGAAATAGAGTAGGAAATAAGTTGGACTTAAATAAGTTTGAACTTTATGATCGCCTGTGCAGGCAGCCGTGTGAAATGCTCTTCCGATCGCTGTTGTTCCCTGATTTCTTTGATTAAGTAAATTCAAATAGGGTAGAAATCCGGTCACAAAGGCGAGCGCTTCGCTTCTGCCAGAGCATTTCACACTCTTGCCGAGTGGGCTTTCTTTAGTCCAACTTATTTAGAAGAGTGATCCGGGAATTTCGGCGAACGCTTCGCCTTGGACGAAACATCTCGCACACTTTCCTAGCAGGCTTCACATTTGTTCCACTTATTTTTTGAAAGCGCGCAAAAAAAGCCGCCGAAGCTTTCTCGGCAGCTCGAATTTAATTTGTTCAATAATTAGGCTCAGCCTAGAAATCAGACTCGACGACTGATCAATGAAGAAGCGTCGTCCTGTTTCGTCTAACGAACTGTAGCGCACTTATTTGCCTCCAAAGGCAGAAATTTAAGTTCTAACGGACCCAGGAAGCCTTATTTGTCCCAAAACAGCCCCAAATGCGCGTTTTGAGGTCAAATAAGGACTGTGCGGTCCGTTACATTCCTAAAGTACACGATTTCACCGAAATAACGGCATTTCGATTCGTTAGAAGGTTGACGTTCGCTGCATCTTCCAGTTAAGCACCACTTTCGGATTGGGCCATTATTCACGAATCCTATTTCTTGCGGTCCCGCAGCTCTTTCATGATTTTGCGGCCCGTTGGCGTTTGGGCCAGGCCGCCTTGAGCGGTCTCCCGATGCTGGCTTGGCATCGCCGAGCCTACCTCGAGCATCACGTCGATCACTTCGTCGGACGGGATCGCGCTGCGCACGCCGGCGAGCGCCATATCGGACGCCGCGAGCGCGTTAACTGCACCGAAGCCGTTGCGTACGATGCACGGAATTTCAACCAAACCGCCGACCGGATCGCAGATCAAGCCCAGCGTGTTCTTGAGGGCCAGCCCGACCGCATGCACGGCCTGCTCCGGCGTTCCTCCGCGCAGCTCGACCATCGCTCCGGCGGCCATGCCGATCGCAGAACCGATTTCCGCCTGGCAGCCCCCTTCCGCTCCGGAGATAAACGAATTGTTGGCGATGACGTACCCGATCGCTCCCGCGCAAAACAGCCCGCGCACCAGATATTCGTCGTCCCAGCCAAACCGTTCCTGCGCGCTGACGAACACCCCCGGAATGATGCCGCAAGAGCCGGCCGTTGGCGTAGCTACGATACGGCCCATCGAAGCGTTGACCTCTGAGACGGCCAGCGCGTAAGCCATGGCCTGACAAGCGATATCGCCCGCCGATGGCTCGCTGCTATGGCGATATTCCTCCACTTTTTTCGCATCGCCGCCCGTCAGTCCGCTCGTCGAGGTGATATTTTCGGTGAGCCCTTTATGCACGGCCGATTTCATGATTTGGTAATATTCCGTCATCGCGGCCATGATTTCCGCTTCCGATTGTCCGCTCTCCTCGGCTTGATCCTGCAGCATGATCCGCGAAATGGTTTTGTTCTCCTTGGCGCACAATTCAATGAGCTCCTGCAAATTGCGAAAACGCATGATGAACCGCTCCTTATGTCATTTTTATGGAAGTTCTTTGTCCGGTAATCCTTCGGAATTACGTCAGATTGATGGGAGAAACCCGGCTCACATGGGGCAGTGCCTCGATAGCTTCGATTAAATCCGCGGGGATGGCATTGTCCGCCTCGACCACCGTCAGCGCCTCGGCCGTTCTTCCTTTCCGGTCGGTAATAATATAGCCGATGTTCGCATTCCCTTTGCTGAACAAGGCCGTGATACCGGCCAGAACGCCCTGGCGGTCGGCATGGGCGATGACCAGCGTCGGCAATTCTCCCGAGCATTTGACTTCGAATCCGTTGATATTCCGGATGACAATGGTACCACCGCCTATGGAGGCTCCCGTCACTTCGATTTTCCGGCCGCCGGCCGACAGCGTAATTTTCACGGTATTCGGATGCACTCCCGGCGCCACTCCGGTTGAGAAGCGAATTTGCAAGCCCTCGGCCTCCGCCATGTCGATCGAAACGCGAATGCGCTCGTCATCCGTTTTGTAGTCCATGATGCCGCCAACGATGGCCAAATCCGTACCATGCCCTTTATAAGTTTCGGCAAAAGAACCATAAAAGCAAATATCCGCTTCTTGAGGCATCTCCCCCAGCAATTGCCGCGCAAAGCGTCCGATTCTGGCCGCCCCCGCCGTATGGGAGCTGGAAGGACCAATCATGGCCGGCCCGATAATGGAAAACACATTTTTAAATCTCATCTTTGATCTCTCCCGCTTGCTATTATTCCACAAATCGCTTTATTTCTTAAGTATTGCCACAACTCGCAGCCAAAGCGCCCTTTCGTAAGCAAAGAAAAGGACAGGAAAAGGCTCGCTGCCCTTTCTCTGTCCCCGTTACCTGAAAGTTTAATGCCCCGCCTATCCGGACATGTACCCCTTTGGTGGCTGAAACGCTCTCTCCAGAGTGGCGTCGGATCATGGTCCTTGTACCTGAGAGATTCATTGCCGATTTGCAGCATCGGCGGGTTTGCTCCTTCGGTGCCGCCCCGGGAAGGGACGGGCTCTCCCATGATCGTCATTCGCAAATGTAAGTTTGTCATAAATGTAAAATGAAAAAATGTTTATGTCAATATATCTGACACAGGTTTTTGTTCATTTCAACCCCGAAATTAGTATTTTCTTCCCATTTTCTTATGAAAATATGCGTATTTTTTATAAATTGCTACTTGTGCATATTTTTTTGCGATATTATACTGTCCATAACAAACCATTATTTACCTAAAATTAGGGATGCTGGAATTTACTTCTTGCATCATGTCAGCTTTCCTGAACATCATCGGAGATTTCCAACATGAACCATCGACCTTCCACTACATCTCGTTCTGACGAGCCACCTTTCATACCAACGATCTTCATCACTTCGAACCTCCGCCGGCCTTATCGGCATGACCGTCATCCGTTACTCAACATTCACTTATAAGATGTCAGAAACCTTCCCCCTGAAAGGAGGTGATTCGCGAACAAGCACAGCGATTCGAAATCTTCCCGTCGATTCGCCAAAACGTCCCCGGACTTACGAAAAGGTTTCCGGGTAACACCACAAGAGGATACGACAATAACCACAAAACCAAGTAAAGGGAGTGGAAAAGTTGATTAACCTCAAGGGATTCCGCAAACAATTTTCGCTAAGTATGGCCATCCTTCTGATGCTTACTACCGTGCCCACAGCCTTCGCCGCCGACAGCGCTGGCGCCTCAGGCAAAATCAACCTGAAAACCAGCTCCCCTCAATTGGCCGAGGCGAAAATCGACGCCAAACTGAACGCGCAGTTCAAACAGGATGATTACGTTACTTATCTCGTCAAGTTAAAAGAGCAAACCGACACCGAAGCGGTGTCCAAACTGGCTCTGCAAAAAGCCGCTCTGCAAAAAGCCACTCCTTCGGCCGCCAAACTTTCGGCGCGGACTTCGGTAGTCAGCGCGCTGCGCGAGACAGCGTCACGCACACAATTCTCTCTGGACAGCTTCCTGCAAAAAGCGCAAAAAGCCGGCGAGGTAAAAGACTACAAAAGCTACTTTATCGTAAATGCCATGGCGGTGACAAGTACAAAAGATGTGCTGGAGCAAATCGCTTTACTGCCTGAGGTAGAAAAAATTCTGCCGAACGAAGAGCGGTTCCTGCAAAAAGTAGAGGTAGACAAATCCGCGGCTTCACCTTCGACAGCAGCACCGGCTGTGGATACGCAGGCCAAAACGCCTGCCGCTCCGGCGGTAGAACCGGCAACCGGACCAGCCGTAGACAAGCCGGATGCAAAAGATTCGGCTGCAACAGCTCCCGGCGCAGTGAAACCAAGCAGCGTCGAGTGGAACATCGCTCAGATCAACGCGCCCGAAGTTTGGGCCAAGGGCATTGACGGTACCGGGATCGTGGTCGCCAACCTCGATACGGGCGTTGATTATACCCACCCGGCGCTTCGGCAAAAATGGCGCGGGCTGGACGCATCAGGAAATATCGTCGATCCCGAACTAAGCTGGTATGATCCGCATAGCCATGCGTCGCTGCCGACCGACTCCCATGGCCACGGTACGCACACCATGGGAACCATGGTCGGTTCGGAACCCGACGGCTCGAACCAAGTCGGGGTTGCGCCGGGGGCAAAGTGGATTGCGGTACGCATCTTCAACCCGTCGACGACCGACGCCATCATCCTTGATGGCGGGCAATGGCTGCTCGCGCCGGAGGATGAGGACGGCAACCTCCATCCGGAGCTTGCTCCCGATGTCGTCAACAACTCATGGGGCGGCGGTCCGGGCATCGACGAATGGTTCCGGCCGATCGTACAAGCTTGGCGGGCTGCGCAAATCTTCCCCGAATTCTCCGCAGGCAACGTAGATGAAGACAATCCCGGCGGTCCGGGCTCGGTAGCCAATCCGGCCAACTACCCGGAAGCTTTCGCTACGGGAGCCACGGACATCAACCGCAATCTGGCCGATTTCTCCTTGCTGGGTCCTTCCCCTTACGGCGAAATCAAGCCGGAGGTATCCGCGCCGGGCGTGAATATCCGTTCTTCCGTTCCGGGCGGGGTATACGAAGGCGGCTGGAACGGCACTTCGATGGCCGGCCCGCATACGACGGCGCTTGCCGCGCTCCTGTTGCAGGCCAACCATTCGCTGACCGTGGATCAGCTGGAAGAGATCATCACCCGCACGGCGACGCCGCGAACCGACAGCACTTATCCGGAATCGCCGAATAACGGCTACGGCTACGGCATTATCAACGCGCTCGACGCCGTCGGTTCCGTGCTTGAAGGAATCGGCACCGTATCCGGCAGGGTCGTGACGGCCGGGGACGATTTTGAAGAACCGGTTATTGAGCATACGCCTCCTACGGTGGTATACCAAGGCTTTGACGTGCCGCTCACCGCGCATGTTACCGACAATGTCGCCGTAACCAGCGTTGAGTTCTACGCCAAAGAAAAAGGCACCGGCCATTATTTGTATCTCCCGGCGACGCGCACCTCGGGAACAAGCAAAGACGGTATTTATGAAACGACCGTCCCGGCGTTCCTGCTTGGCACCGCGGGCCTTGAATATTACATCCGCGTCAATGATTACGGCAACAACGGATTCGACAGCGAGCCTTATTCCGTTACGGTTTCGGCCGGCGTACAGCCCGGTTATGAGCAGGATTTTGAAACCGATACGATCGGGTTCGTCACCGGAGGAACCGGCAGCGCGTGGACATGGGGAACTCCGGTCAGCGGGCCGGGAAGTGCTTATTCCGGTCAAAAGGCGTTCGCCACCAATCTGACCGGCACCTACGCCGCCAACTCCGCTTCGTATCTGGTTGCGCCGCCGATCGACTTGACGGATAGTCCAAACGGAGCGCTGCTTACCTTTAAGCATTGGTACGATCTGGAGAGCGTCCGCGACACCGGTACGGTATACATCGCTTCGGAAGGCAGCGATTACGCCTTTGTTCCGGTGGCGTCCTTTACGGGAACGAGCGGCGGATGGAAAACGCAGTATATCGACTTGCGTCCTTTTGCCGGACAGCAGGTATTTGTGCAGTTCGCTCTAGCTTCAGACGGTTCCGTTCAAAAAGCCGGCTGGTACATCGACGATATCTCGCTGCAAGCTCCCGACACCGTGGCCCCGGCGATCCCAACCGGTTTGACGGGGAACTTGGACTTTGTCGGCAGCGCCGTTTTGTCCTGGACTCCACCTGCAGATGAAGACCTGAAGCAATACACCGTATATCGTTCGGCGGTTTCCGGCTCTGGCTATGAAGCCATCGGAACGACGGCGGCCACGACCTATACGGATACCACAACCGTTTCCGGCACGACTTACTATTACACTGTGGCGGCTAACGATTACAGCGGCAATGAGAGCGCCAAATCGAACGAGGTCTCACTTACCGCTGTTCGTCCTACCGCGGTATACAGCGACAACTTCGACGGAACCGACGACAACGGATGGACTCATTCGGGAACTCAGGATGAATGGGAACGCGGCGTTCCTTCCGCCCCGGGTCCGGCCAGCGCAGTCTCGCCGCCAAATGTATGGGGAACTGATTTGGACAATACGTATTCCAGCAACGCCAACTTCTCCCTCGTGTCTCCGGTTATTGATCTTGGTGGCGTGAGCAATGCGACGCTGTTGTTCGATCAATGGTTCGAGCTTGAAAGCGGCTATGATTACGGCTACGTCGAAATCAGCGCCGATGGCGGAGCCACCTGGACCGAGCTGGGCAAATTCTCGCACAGCACAAGCGGCAAGCAATGGAGCTCCGTCAACTATAATCTCAATAATTATGCCGGAGAACAGGTTAAAGTACGCTTCCGCGTCACCACCGACGGCAGCGTAACCAAAGCCGGCTGGTACATTGACAATGTTCAAGTGCTCAGTGCAAACTCTCCGGCGCCGACGAAAAATATTCTTGCCGAAGTAAATACACTAAAAGCCAAGTTCGTTCAAGAAAACGCTCCGTTCAAACTGATTCGCACGACCAAGGATGAATACAGCGAAGCGGTCAAGCAATCTCCGGCCAGCGGTGATGCCGGTATCAGCAGTCTTCCGGCCAGCGCGACGGTCACCGTTGTCGAAACGGGGCGCTCCGTCAAGACGGAGCCCACTACCGGAAAATACAGCTTCATCCATGTCGCCGGCGATTATACGCTGAAAGCGGAGGCTTACGGTTATTACCCGCAAACTCTGCCGGTCACGATTTCGGACAATGCGACCGTAAAGGCGAATTTCAACTTGCAGGCGATTCCGAAGGGACGCATTACAGGCACCGTTACGGATGAACGCAGCGGCGAGCCGATCGCAAACGCTACTCTTCTGGTGCTTGAAGACCCGAGCGTTGCGGCAGTTCACACCGGCGCCGACGGCAGCTACTCGCTGGAAGTACTGGAAGGGACGTATACCCTGTCCGTCGCGGCTCAGGATTACTACAGCACCAAGATTACGGTAACCGTTCCGGGCAATGGCACCGCCGAAGCTCCGGTACAGTTGAAACCGTTCGTCGGTCTGCCTGGCGAAATCGCTTATGATGACGGCAGCGCGGAAAATGCCTGGGCCTTCAATGCGGCCAACAACGCATGGGCGGTTCGCATGACGCCGGAATCCGGCGCGGCTCAGGTCACGGGCGCCTCGCTCCGCTTCTGGAATACCCAATTCCCGTCCCCTGGCGGCACGGCTTTCCAATACGCCGTATATGACGCCTCGGGTCCGGACGGATCGCCGGGCCGTCAGCTCGCCGGACCGTTCGACGGCACCGCGCTTCGGAACGACCAATGGACGACGGTATCCTTCCCTGAACCGGTAACGGTTCAAGGCGATTTCTATATCGTCTACATTCAGACTCCGGCAGGTACAAACGCTCCGGGGCTCGCCACCGATGAAGACGGTCCGAACGCCGAACGCAGCTGGCAGCGGGTCAGCGGCGTCTGGAGCCAAACGGCTCTCGAAGACGGAAACTTCATGATCCGCGCGATTGTGCAGTATCCTGTCAACGCGCCGGTGATCACTTCTCCGGCCGACGATTCTTACACCAATCAATCGAGCGTTACGGTCAAAGGGACCTCTCCGGCCAACAACGCTACCGTCAAGCTCTATAACGGTACGGAGGCCGCCGGAACCACTACGGTAACGAACGGACAGTTCAGCCTTCCTCTCGAGCTTCATCCCGGCGTCAACGAACTGAGCGCTGAAGTGCTCGTAGGCGGAAAATTAACCGACCGCTCGCTCCCGGTAAAGGTCACCCTCGACACCACCGCTCCGCAGCTTGATGTGGCAACGCCGGTGGACGGCGCATCCACGAACCTTGAAGTGCTGAACGTTACCGGTACGGCAACGGACGAATTCTTCGGGACGCTGACGGTTAACGGTCAAGCGGTTACCGTAGACAGCGGCGGTTCTTTTACAAACCGCATTCTGATCAACCCCGGAGAAAACCTGATCACCGTTACGGCCAAGGACTTGGCCGGCAACGAAACGACGATCGCCCGGACGGTACATGTCATTCAGGAGCTTCCTGAAATCACGAATCTGTTACCGGCCGAAGACGTGCACTTGACCGCCGGAAATACGCTTACGGTTTCGTTTGACAGCGCTCCGGGGCTGAGCGCTTCCTTCCGGATCGAGCTGCCTCTGTCGCTGACAGGCGGCCGCGATAACGGAATTCCGTTAACGGAAACAGTTCCGGGCCATTACCAAGGAAGCTTCACGACTCCGGCTACCCTGGTGCTTGACGGAGGTCTGATCGTCGTCAAGGTAGGCGACAATGCCGGCAACGAAACGGAAGTGGAAGCGGCCGGACGGCTGTACGTCGCCGCACCGATCGGGAATCCTCCGGGTGAGGATCCCGGCAACAACCCGCCTCCGGGAGGCGCGAATTTGGCTCCTAAGGCCATCATTCAAGCGGCCGACCGTGGACAAAAGAAACTCGCGATCGAATTCGACGGTGAATTTTCCGCGGATGAAGACGGCAGTATCGTCAGCTATGCTTGGCATTTCAGCGACGGCGAGAACGCAACCGGGCCGAAAGTGACCCATACCTTCGCCAAAGCGGGCATCTACAGCGCGGAATTGACGGTTACCGATGATAACGGTGCCGTCAACACGACGGTTCACAGAATCATCATCAAGTAAAAATCATCTCTGTAACACAAAAGGCCGGTCCTATGCGTCATGCATACGGACCGGCCTTTTAACAATAATAACGTGAACGGGCTACCTATCAACTTCTTCCACCCACTGCAATGTTGTCTTCAGCTTTTCGGCCAAAGCGGGGTCTTCCCGTTGAGCTGTGTCAAATATATACTCTTTATCTATGTTATCGATTTGTGCGGAGATTAAATAAATAGCCCACTCCTCACTGCGTTTGTCGTTCCAGTACAAGGATGCCTTCAATCGATCAAGTATCAAATCCTCGATCCCGATGACATAACAATAGCCTTCGGGTGTGGTTAATTTGATGACTTTATCTTTTGAGCCCGCCAGAGTATCACTTGGAATTTCGATCGGCATATCCAATTCTTCTACATAATAATGTCTTTGATCGGTTGTTCTTTCAAACCCCATTAGGTCGAATATCCTCCTGGCTAGGTCATCCCGTATCATAACCAAATCGATGTCGGCGGTTTTATAACTGCCTGAAGTGTACAATTCCACGGCGTGACCGCCCACAATAATCGCCGGGTCTGCGCCAACCTCATCCAGTAGAGGCGTTATAATCCCCATTGCGTACAGCTCTTTCCAAGACGCGCGCTCCGAATCAGCCCCCAATATTTTCAATTGATTTCTGGCTTCCAGCAATTTCTGCCGGAACTCCTCGCTATCCCATACGGTAGACATATCGTTCCCCCCGACTTTAACGTAGCGTCCATTCCTTCTTGTTTTTTATTTGAATTCTGCCTTCGTTCAGACTCTTTATTACACGTTTTCTAGTGCTGTGCATAAGCAGTATGATCTCGGCTTCCGAGCGGAGTTTCATCGATGCCGAGGTTTGAATGAAACGCACTCTATTGCGATTGCTGGACGTTCGAATCAACTGTGAAATATCCATTTCACGCATCTTTCCGCCACTCCTTTACATAATCTCATTTTCGTTTCATTACTTTTAAATTATCCTATTGAATCATGAAAAACAACTGGACGGCCTCATTTTATTCAAATCCTGTAACCAAGTGCAGCCCCTTGTTTACGATGCCGAGAAGCTGCGGATAACCTCCTCAAAACCGGGCTCTTCCATGGATACGTCGTCGATTTCGCCCCAACCGCTTAGTTCTCGAATAATCTCCATGGTTCCGATCTCCCTCCGGTCCGCTTCGATTATGACCGTATCCCCATCCACGCCCGTTACCCGAAATGGAATTGCGGACAAATCAACAGGACAGCCATACCCAGCCAGAGACTCCTCCTTCCCGATTCCGGCCGCCAGTTGTGCAGCATGTTCGGCAGGCATGCGGACAAAACTACGAAATTTGACGCGAAGCACCGTCGGCAAGCCAATCCTCTCCCGCAGAGACGGGATCGTTCCGTCATAGGTCAGTTCACCGTGATCGATAACCATTACACGGCCGCATAGCCGCTCGATATCGTCCATATCATGGGTTGTGAGCAGAATCGTTTTACCGAAATCTTCGTTTAATGCTTGCAAAAACTCCCTGATATTGCGTTTGGCCTGCACATCGAGGCCAATCGTTGGCTCGTCGAGGAACAACAACTCGGGATCATGCAGCATCGCGGCCGCGATATCGGCCCGCATCCGCTGGCCGAGCGACAGCTTGCGAACCGGCGTCATCCAGAACTCCCGCAGATTCAGCAGCTCGCCAAACTGCCCCAATCTTTTCTTTTTATCCGATTCGCTTACCCCGTACATCTCCGCGAAAATGTCGTAAGAATCTTTGACCGGCAAATCCCACCACAGCTGGCTGCGCTGGCCGAACACCACTCCCAGCTTCCGGACGGCTTTCCTCCGGTCCCGGTGCGGACTCAATCCTCCGACCTTTACCTCGCCGGCGGTAGGATGCAGGATTCCGGTGAGCATTTTGATCGTCGTCGACTTTCCCGCTCCATTCGGACCGATGTAACCGACAAATTCCCCGCGTTCTACCTTAAAGCTGATTCCCCGCACCGCTTCCTTAACGCGATATTCCCTCGAAAACAAGGTGCGGACTCCGGCGAACCGCCCCTCGCGGACAACTGGAGTTTTGAACTCTTTATATAAATTGTGAGCTTCAATCATCATGTTCCGTCCCCTCCTCAGCTTCCCGTACTTTGATATTTGGTCATGCCGAATTGCCAAAACCTCAGGCTGGCCGCAAGACAGATCATCGCTACTGCCGCCACGGCCGGAAGCACCCATCCTCCCAGTTCGCCGCGCAAAATAAATAGCGACGGGACATAGTTGACGAAGCCGACCGGAATGATCACCAGCAGCATCGAGGACATCCATTTCGGATACAGCGTCAGCGGATACTGCGCGGCCGTGCGGGCAGCGTCCTCCGTGAAGGTCTGCAGTTCATCGATTCGTGTCGTCCAGAAGCCAAGCGTAACGGTCGCGAGTCCGATCGAAAACAGAATGAGCGCTCCCGTGATAATAATGAACAACGTAAACGGCACTGCGGTCCAACCCACTTGACCGCCTCGCATCATCCCGCCGAGCGACCAGCAAAGGATGAAACCGCCCTGCAGCACCTCGCCGATCATAATCCGGAAGCTTTGCGGCATCAAAGCCAGCAGAACCGGCATCGGCCGGGTCAACAGCTGGTCAAGCTCCCCGTTTACCAGGTATTTTTCCAAGTGGTGCACTTCGTCGGCAAATGTACGGTATAACGTTTTGGACAGCGTCATCACCGCAAACAGGTACCCAACCTCGTACATCGACCAGCCGTGAATGGCGCCGAATTTATTCAGCACGATGGCAATCATCAGAAACTCGGAGATTTGAATCAGAGCCGCCAGGAATGAGCCGAACACAAAATTGAATTTATACTGCATCCGGCTTTTGACGCTCGTCCGAATAAGCAGCCTATATAAAGCAAGCCAGGATTTGACGGTCATCCTCCCTGCACCTCCAATTTGCGGCGGAGCAGCCGAGTAGCCAATAAACAAATTCCGGTCATGAATACACACCAAAACAGCGTCCCCCATAACGAGGATCCGCTTCCTTTGCCAAGATAGATGGTTGTTGGCACATACATGAGATAAGGATAGGGTGACATCCAGGAAAGGCGCGCCAGCCAGCCCGGCAGCCATTCGAGCGGGATAAAGAATCCGGCAAGCAGATTGATCAAAGCATGGTTTCCCCAGTACAGCCATGACGATTCCGTCGTCCACAAGGCGCTGACGCCGATCAGATAATTCATGCAGATGGATAAGTAGGCGGCTCCGGCCAGGCCCATAATGGTATACAGCCAGGTTAACCCTTGATTCGGAACATGGAGCGAAAAGACGAGTACATACAGAAGATAAATCGGAATGGATTTGTAAATCAATTGGTAGGCGATTTGGCCCCATTCTCTGGCCATCATGTGGCTGAGCAAATGAACGGGACGCATCAGGTCAAGCGCGATTTGGCCGGTCCTGACGGCTTGGGGAATGCCGAGACCGTTGGTGATGAAGCCGGAAATCCAGAGCGTGGCTTGGTTAAAGGCGATATAGCTTACCATTCCCTGCGTTCCGTAATCTCCAAGCCGGTGATTCTCTCCCAGTCCGATCCAGATGCATGCGTACATGAATCCGAACATCGCACTCGCGAGATTGTGCACCATGTGTGCGCCGCGGTACTGCAAATTGCGCGCGTAGGCTTTTGAAGCCAGCGTGAAATAAAGCATGACGATATGACACCTCCGATAAGCATATTGAACGGCGGATCCGTTCACTTCAGACAAGGCGATTTTGTGAGAAGGGCTTTATCATACCTTAATATTCCAATTCGCACAAGGAGAATTTTGGGGAGTCCGGCCGCCTAAGTGTCCGTGAAAATGTGGGCTTTTGATCCTGGAATCCGTACTTCTCTTGTTCCTTGTTCCTTGTTCCTTGTTCCTTGTGCTCCTCGCTCCATACTCTTGTTACCTATGTTCCCGCACTTCGTGTCTCCTGCCTCCGTACTCTATGCTCCAGCACCTCATATCCCGACTCCTTTCCTCCTCGCTTCGTACTCTTGTTACTATGTTCTTGAACTTCGTGTCCCCTGCCCCCGTACTCTATGCTCCAGCACCTCATATCCCGACTCCTTTCCTCCTCGCTCCGTACTCTTGTTACTATGTTCTTGAACTTCGTGTCCCCGGCCCCCGTACTCTATGCTCCAGCACCTCATATCCCGACTCCTTTCCTCCTCGCTTCGTACTCTTGTTACTATGTTCTTGAACTTCGTGTCCCCTGCCCCCGTACTCTATGCTCCAGCACCTCATATCCCGACTCCTTTCCTCCTCGCTCCATACTCTTGTTACCTATGTTCCCGCACTTCGTGTCTCCTGCCTCTATACTCTATGCTCCAGCACCTCATATCCCGACTCCTTTCCTCCTCGCTTCGTACTCTTGTTACTATGTTCTTGAACTTCGTGTCCCCTGCCCCCGTACTCTATGCTCCAGCACCTCATATCCCGACTCCTTTCCTCCTCGCTCCATACTCTTGTTACCTATGTTCCCGCACTTCGTGTCTCCTGCCTCTATACTCTATGCTCCAGCACCTCATATCCCGACTCCTTTCCTCCTCGCTTCGTACTCTTGTTACTATGTTCTTGAACTTCGTGTCCCCTGCCCCCGTACTCTATGCTCCAGCACCTCATATCCCGACTCCTTTCCTCCTCGCTCCATACTCTTGTTACCTATGTTCCCGCACTTCGTGTCTCCTGCCTCTATACTCTATGCTCCAGCACCTCATATCCCGACTCCTTTCCTTCTCGCTTCGTACTCTTGTTACTATGTTCTTGAACTTCGTGTCCCCTGCCCCCGTACTCTATGCACCAACGCCCCATGTCCCGATTCCTGTATGTCTATCCAACTAACTTAAGTTTTTATTTTTTATAAGCTGCTACCTTACTCATCCCGACACACTTAAGCTCCAGCTCTTTTTGGCTCCGCCAAAATAAATGTTGCATAATCTACAACAAATTAGCCCCCACTCGGGGCACATCAATTCATTTGTTGTAGAAAGTGCAATATTTTCCGGCATATCGGCCTGAAAGTGGGCGTAAAGCCCAAAATAGTTGCAGTAAATGCAACATTTATGCCATAAAGGCAATTCAAGGCCAAATAAGTTGTATAAAATACAACATTTTTAGACACGGCGGCTACAAGATCGCAGCATCCCTCGCAAAATGCGCTGCTTCGCCGGGATCACACCGTCTACCGCAGCTTCGCATGACCCACGCCGCCTACCGCGGCTTCGCATGGCCCACTCCGCTCGCTGCGGCTTCACCGCGACCGTCGCTCTCTGTGTTGCGACCTCACTACGCATGGCCCCCCAGAGGCAAGTGCAGCGCGAGACCCGCCGCCGTTCCCCACTCCCAGTCCAGCCTATGCCGTCAACCGGAATTCGCACAAAAAGAGTGCCCTAAAGCCATCTCCATGGCCATTAGGGCACCCTCTCTCAACCGCTACCGCCAGATCCGCACGGTTATTATTTCCACAATTCCATGCGTTCTTGGTAGTTTTTGTTGTACACTTTTTCCAGCTTCGACAATCCGGCCGAATCGACTTCCTTCATCATTTGGTTGTACAGGTTCACGAGATCCTGTTCCGAAGGAGCGAGCGCCATTTTCAGGAAGTACTCGTTGATCGTTTCGTTGACTTTGGTTTCCATGATCGCTTCCGGCGTTCCTCCCGCAGGTCCCAAGCTGTCGTAAGGCGCCGTGTCGAAGGAGGTATCGGCCAGGTTTTTGATGGCGAGATCCGTTGTCGGATCGGTGGAATAACGGCCGATCAAATCATAAGGCGTTCCGTCCGATCCCGGGCCGTTTTTGATGACCCAGGTCCATTTGCGGATACCGGTCGACCGGGAAGCTTCGTCCCAGTTTTTCTTGAAGGCGTCAATCACTTCCGGACGCGGCACATGCTTGCCGTCCTTCATGTCCCAATCCTTGCCTTCAAGTCCCCACATCATCAAATATTGGCCTTCTTCGCTGGCGAGGAAGTCGAGGAATTTGATGGTGCGAACCGGGTCTTTGTTCGTCTTGGAGATGGCCACTCCGTCCCAGCCAAGCGAGCTCTTCGGACCATAGGTCGTTTGATCGGGACCCACGCCCGGAGCCAGCACTTTATATTGATACAGCTGTCTGTCGTCCGCCGTTGCCGGATCCTTGGCTTCGGCCTTCAGCAGCGAGTTCGGATTTCCGACGTTCCAGGACGCGTCCGCCGTGGCGAAAACGGTTCCGGATGCCAGTTTTTGCTCATATTGCTTCGTTTTCATGGTGACCCACTCTTTATCAAGCAGGCCTTGCCGGTACAGCGAGTTCATATATTTCATCATGTCCAGGTACTTCGGATCGCGGACGTCCTTTTTCAGTTCGCCGTTTTCTTCATAGTACGGCATGATGCCGAACATTCCCTTGAAGGTTCCCGTTACGCCGCTCATATTTTCTCCGTTCAGCGTCATCGGGATCGTCGTTTTGCCGTCGATCGTAGGATACTTCTCTTTGAACTTGATCAGCAGGTTTTCGAATTCCTCCGCCGTGAACGGTTCGCCGTTGTTGACTTTGTCCCCTACGCCCAATTCCTTCATTAAGTCCATTCTCATCAGGAAGCCGAAAACGGGGTACTGCTCCAGGCCGTACCAGTTGGCCAAATAGTAGTTTTTACCGTCCGCGCTGCGCGTCTTTTTCAGCGTATCGCCATACATTTTCTTAATGTTCGGACCGTATTGGTCAATGAGGTCATTGAGCGGCACGACCGCGCCCGAAGCGATGTATTTGTTCATGATATCGCTGCCCCGATCAAGCATGACCACGTCAGGCAAATCGTTGCTGGCGAGCATCAGGTTCAGCTTTTCCGCCGGATTCCCCGTCGGCTGCTGAATTTCCACCGTCACGCCGGTTTTCTCTGTAATCGCTTTCGCAACCGGGTTCGTAAAAGGATCACCCGTATTTTTGTCGAACCACGTTAACGTGATCGGCGTCTTATCCTCCGCGTTTGCCGCATTTCCGGAATTTCCATCGGCCGCGGGCGCATTTCCGTTTGCCGCCGGTTTCGATCCGCCGCATCCCGCCAGCAGGGCGATGATTAACATCGAGGATACCATGAACAGCCATTTTTTCTTCATCCGTGTAACCCCTCTCTTATGCTTTTGCGCTCAAACTTCAAGCTGCATCTCAATTGTAAAAAGCGCCCTGGGGTTTATCCATAACGCATTGTTACTATTCATAGTGGAAAACGTCTTTCATCCCTGAACAGCCGTATCAAGCGGAATTCGCACGGTCACATTCGTGCCAATGCCCAACCTGCTGAAGATTTCCACCCCGTATCGCTCGCCGTATGCCAGCTTGATGCGGTCATCCACATTTTTGATTCCGTAGCCCGACTGATTGTTCGCCTTATTGAAGGCCTCCTCCAAACGTTCCCGGGTCATACCCATGCCGTCGTCGATAACCTGCAGCAGAATGTCCTCCCCTTCCGCCTTCAGCTTAACGATAATATTGACGCCCGACTCGCTCCAGATGGCATGGTTAATGCAGTTCTCGATAAACGGTTGCAAAATCAGCTTGATCACCGTCCGGTTGAACAGCGTTTCATCGAGATCGTAATGCATATGCAGCATCCCGCGGAAACGGATTTCCTGAATGGAGATATAGTTTTTCACCAGATTGATTTCCTGCCCGAGCAAAATAATCCGCTTTCCCTTATTGAGCGAGATCCGGTAATACTTCGACAAGTAATTGACCATCTGGTAGACCTGCATGCTCCCTTCCTTGACTGCCAGGGAGGAAATGGAGGACAGCGTATTGTATAAAAAATGCGGATTAATCTGCGCCTGCAGCGTCGTCAGTTCCGATTCCTTCACGGCGATTTCCTTAATGTACACCTCGTCGATCAACTCTTGAATCCGGGAGGTCATCTTCTGAAACGCGTAGGCCAACTGGCCGATCTCATCGTTGCCCATCGACTTCAGGTTAACCTCGAAGCGTCCGCGCTCTACTTTTCGGATCTGCAGGAGCAGTACCTCGATGCGTTTCGTGATCACTTTGGCGGTCAGATAAATCAGCAGCGCCGCCACCGCGATGACCGAGACGGAAATCCACACGATGCGTTTCGTTGCCTGATTGGTATTGTACAGCAGCTCGTTGTACGGAACGGTGATAACCGTCGTCCATCCGTTGCTCAGTTTTTTGTAGGTAAAATACCGCTCTTGCCCGCCGATCCGCGCGTCAAAATTGCCTTTGTCTCCCGCAAGCTTATGTTTGATGGGATAGACGTCGTACAGCTGGCGGGACTCGATGTCCTTATCCCCCGTGCTCACAATACGTCCGTTTTCATCGATGATATAGACGCTTTTGTTGCTGTTTTCTTTTTCGATCATGGAGTAGATTTCATCTTCGTCGATATTGATCGTCAGAATCCCGTAGGGATGGCTCAGGCTGAAATAGCTTAACGACCGGGCCACGGTAAAATAAGGCTTTGGCGCCTGCGGATCATTTTCGGTATGCGTATAAACCGATTTTCCCGCTGCCTCCAGCGCTTTTTGCTTCACCTCTTCCGGCAGCTCCTCCGTATACTTGATGAACTGCTTGTCGGAATACAGCGTTTTGTTGTCGATGTAGATCGTGATCCCCTGAATGCTGGCATTCGCGATCAACATGGAGGACATCGTGCGGTTGATGTATTGGAACGCGTCCAGATAATAAAAGGCCTGCTCGTAATCGTTGGATAAATAATTGCGCAGCTGAGCATCCATGTACAAAATGTTCGTCAACTGATTGTAGTAATCGAGGCGGTTTTCGATGTTCGTATTGATCTGGCTCAGCGTTCCTTTCAGGCTGGAATACGTCTGCTCGGTAATCGTGTCCCGGGTAGACGTGTAGGAGTAATAAATAAGCACGGAAAACGGAATGAAGGAGACGATGAGAAAAATAATGAAAAACTTGTTGCGCAGCCGTAAATTGGCGATCAAATGGTGCCGGATATACCCGATTCCCCGGCAAAGCCCGTTCCAGAATTCAGAGGTTTTTTCGATATTCATTCGGCGTGACCCCTTGGCTCTTCAGGAATAAGGAAATGAAATAAGAGGTGCTTTCGTAACCGGTTTTTTGAGCGATGTCCTGGACCTTCAGCGAAGGATCTGCGAGCATTTCCTTGGCTTTTTCAAGCCGGATGCGGGTCAGGTAGTCATGGATCGTCATGCCGGTTTTGTCCCGGAAGATCGAACGCAAATAATTGGGAGACAAATACACCTGGCTGGACAAGCTGTTGATCGTAATCGGCTCATGGTAGGTGCGTTCGATGATCTGACAGACCTGCTGCACCAGCTTGGCGTTTTTATCCCCCGAACGATCCCTGAGCTGGTTCATGTAATGCTCGGCGACCCGCATAATAGCCGCCTCAATGCCGCTTAGCGTCCGGCAATCATAGATAGCGTGGTATAGCGCCGCTCTTCGCCCGGTTTCGGAATACCCGTTTAAGCTGGGATTATGGAGCTGCGCTTCCATCCGTTCCAAAACATCAAACGCCCACTTCAAAATCGAAGGCTTGCCGATCCGCAAATGGCGCAGGTTGGAACAATATCCGCTCAGTATTTCCAAGACCCGGCCTTGTTCCAGCTGCTGCAGCGCTTCAAACCATTCCTTTTCCGCAAACGGCGGCATCTGATCGCAGTTATAGCAGGACTTTACGTCGCTTGGCGCAATGAGTTGGCCCGATCCCAGGTAAAAGCGCTCTTCGCTGACTTTGCGGGTTCTTTCATAAAGCTCGGCAAGCCGGACGGGCTCGGCGAAATCGTCGCTCATGGTTATCGTCACTTGGCGTCCAAGAGCGTTTTGCACCGATTGCAGCATGAGCAGCCAGTACTCCCGCGTCATGGCGGGCTGTGCCGCATCCAGAAGCAGAACCAATTCCTCTTCCTTGTGAAGGAACATTACGGGTTCCCTCCGGATGGCCCGGAAATAGCCCTCAACGGCTTCTTGCATCCGGGCCGCGTCGGCCTCGTTCGAGTGCCCTTCATGGGCTGCCGGGTCTGTCTCATCCCTGTCCATGCCGCAAAGCGCCAGCGTGTAAGGAGAAACCTCTTCCCGGCGCTCCAGCTTGCTCAGGCTCCGGGCCAGATCTTCCCGCCGGGAAGCCTCTTTTTCGTAAAGCAATTCCTTGAAAATATTCGCTTTTGTCATTTGAATCGATTTATTTTTGAAGCGGACCTCTTCGCATTTTTGTTTGACCCGCTGCATCACGCCGGCGATTTCCTCCAGATCGAGCGGCTTGAGCAGATAACCGACCGCTCCGACGTGAAGCGCGGATTTGACGTAATTGAATTCGTCGTGGCCGGTCAAAAAAACGATTTGCATCCAATCGTATTGCTCGCTTACCCACTTCGCCAGTTCCAGTCCGTTCATCACGGGCATTTGCACATCGGTCAAGACGATGTCCGGCTGAATGACATGTATTTTCTCCTGGGCGTCCCTGCCGTTAATGCCCACCCCGGCGACATAAATCCCCATCTCTTCCCAACGAATGAAGTCACGCATCATCTCCAGTTCCAATTCCTCATCATCCACCAGAAAAATACTGTACATGTCATGCTCTCCTCCCCTGTAATGCATGTATCCATTTTAATTATAGCGCTTACATCCCAGGGAGCAGAATGCATCGCAGGAATGAAAGTTATTTTCATGCATCATTCGATACATTGCCGTATCGACACCGAATTTTTGCGGGTTTTATAATTTTTGTATTCCTAGAAAAACGAGGTGCCACCATGCAAACCGACTTGAATTTGCCCGAAAGAACCGAATTGAATCTTCCTCGAAAAAAGCTTTGGCCCGTACTTAAGCAGCAAAAATTCCTATTTCTCATGATGCTGCCGGCACTCATTTGGGCGGTGCTTTTTGCCTATACGCCCATGGCCGGATTGTATATGTCGTTCGTTAATTACCAGCCCACGCTCGGCCGATTTTGGCACAGCCTGTTCCACAGCGAGTTCGTCGGCCTGGAATGGTTCCGTTATTTTTTCAATAACGGCGATTTTCTGATCATCATGCGCAATACGCTCGCTTCGACGCTGATCACGATCTGCATCTCGTTTCCGATGCCGATCCTGATTGCCATTGCGATCAACGAGATCAAAAACGTCAATTTCAAAAAAGTCGTACAAACGTCTTCTTATTTGCCTTATTTCATCTCCTGGGTTATCGCCGCAAACATCATCGTTACACTGTTGTCCTCGGACGGCGCGGTAAACGCTCTGCTGAAATTTTTCCATATCACGAACGAAAGCGTGCTGTTTCTGCAAAACGGGCACTATTTCTGGTGGATCGTGGCGCTGGGCAATACGTGGAAGGACATGGGGTACAGCTCGATCATGTATCTTGCGGCCATTTCTTCCATCAACCCGGAATTGTACGAGGCCGCCAAGGTGGATGGAGCTAACCGGTTTAGGCAAATCCGCTATATTACACTCCCGCATCTGAAGCCTACCATCGTCATCTTGCTCATTTTGGCGCTAGGCGGCATTCTGAACGCGGGCTTCGACCAGCACTTCCTGCTGGGCAACGACTTGACGAAGGACTACTCCGACGTACTGTCCACCTACACGTTCCGGTACGGGATTCAGAACGGCATGTTCTCCTACGCCGCAGCCGTCGGGATGTTCAGCTCCGTCGTCGCCTTTATCATCGTCCTGATCGTCAATAACACAGCCAAAAAAATCAACGGCCAATCCTTGTTCTAGGGCGGCCCTGGAGGTACTAGCATGATGTCCAAAAAAAGCATTCCCGAGCATATCTTCGACGCTGCCCTTTACGTGTTTCTGACGATCATCTTCCTCGTCACGTTTTATCCGTTCTGGAACATATTGGTTCTCTCGCTTAACGACGCTACGGACTCTCTGCGCGGCAACCTGTATTTCTGGCCGCGGGAGCTTACGTTCGCCAGCTATGTCACGATATTCCGAAACCCGGAAATCTGGAGCGCGCTGCAGGTGACGGTGCTGCGGACGATTGTCGGAACGGCCTTGTCCATCATCTGCATTTCCATGCTCGCCTATTCTCTCAGCAAGCGTTACTTGCTGGGCTGGAAATACTTTTCGTTTTTCTTCGTGTTCACGATGTATTTCGGCGGCGGCCTGATTCCGACCTATATGGTCATCAAATCGCTGGGCCTGATCGACTCCTTCTGGGTGTTTATTTTCCCGGGTCTGATCGGGGTGTTCCTGATGATTCTCGTCCGCACCTTCATTGAGCAGCTTCCCGGCGAAATCGAGGAATCGGCCAAAATCGACGGGGCTAACGACCTGCAGGTCTTTATCCGTATCGTCATGCCGCTGTGCGTCCCCATACTGGCTACGATCGGGCTGTTCCTCGCCATCGGCCACTGGAACGCCTGGTACGACTCCTACATCTACACATACAAGCCTGAGCTCAAAACACTGCAGGCTGTCCTGGTCAAAATCCTCAACCAGTTCCAGACCGGTGCGATGATGTCGGACGCCCAGCAGCTTGCGCAAAGCTCCAAACGGATCCCGGTCTCCAGCGAAAGCATCCGTATGGCTGTCACGATGGTAGCCACCCTGCCGATCATCATGGTTTATCCTTTCGTGCAGAAATATTTCGTTAAAGGGATTATGATGGGGGCCATCAAAAGCTGAAATTGGCCCATCTCTGATAGGTGGAGAACACAAAATCCCTTCGCGGCAATTGTCGCAAAGGGATTTGCTGTTTGAGTCGGGGGTGTCTGAAACCAAGCGTTTCTCAAATCTAATGTTGCATTTTGTGCAGCATTTCGGGGAATCTGTGGCGGTTCGGCTCACAAATATTGCATTTTGTGCAGCAATTTGAACCAAATTGGCCATTCTTCTGAAGAAATTCCGCAAAATGCTGCACTTGATGCAACATTCCGGTCGCTCTAAGGTTCTAACGAAGCAAAATGTTGCATCATGTGCAGGTTTATTAATTATCCAAGTTATAAGATCTCATGCTCATCAAACTATCCTCAAGAACGGCTGAAAGACCGTGTCGACTTTTCCCCTACAGATCAAAAAAGGAGTTCCCGCTGCCCTTCCGGGTATATTGGAAACTCCTTTTTTGACTTGATGCCTGGGGGAGGAAAACATATGAGGCATCGCCAAGAAAAAAGCCGCGGATCATGCGATCCGCAGCCGGAAAAGCGCTACTTCAAAATCAGGTTATACACTGCCTGAGCGGCCTCCGCTCTGGAAGCGATCGCTTTAGGCGCGAATTGCCCCTGGCCTTTGCCCCGGATCAAACCCAGTTCCGCAGCCTGGTTAACAGATGCAGCCGCCCAGTCCGAGATCAGACTTCTATCCGTGTAGCCAATATCCGCAGTGGACGGCTGCGCTTGGCCCTTCTTGAGTTCGTAAGCCTTCATCAGCATCACCGTCATCTCCTCACGGGTGATCTTGGCGGACGGCTCGAATTTGTCTGCAGTGCGTCCATTCACGATCCCGGCTTGAAAAGCGATAGAGACCGGCCCCGCATACCAAGCGTCCGGCGCAACATCCGTAAAGCTGGCGTTGCCCGCTGCCGTCAGTCCTAGGGATTGAACGAGCATCGCGGCGAACTCGGCGCGAGTCACGGCCCGGCCCGGTTCAAAGCGGTCGCTGCTTGCGCCTTGGATCAGCAGCTTCGCCGCCAGTTCCTTGATCACATCGCCCGCCCAGTAACCCGCCGGCACATCGGTAAAGGCACGGTTCAGCTCCAGCACGGCGTATTTGCTGAAATGACCGACCTTGGCGGTCAACACGCCGCCGCTGTAATCTGCCTGGACATACTCCAGCTTGCCGGTGTCGCCGATAAAGTAGATGCCTCCCGATTTAGCGTCAAAACCATCGGCCGCTTTCAGACTAATCGTAACCGGCGAATCGAAAGCGGTCAGCCGTTCGGTTGCGCCGGCTTTGGATGTCGCAAGCAGGCCAAACTCATATATCTCGCCCTTCAGAGCAACCTTTGCAGGGGTTTTCGCCGCCGCGGCTGCAATGACCTCGTCAGCTTTTGCGGCAAGCGGAATGATATGCAGAGAGAGCGTGCTGTCCTCCCGCTGGTCTGCCGGCAGCTTGCTTCGCAACTGCTCTATTACGGCCGCGGGCAGTTGGATCGACACCTGGCCGGATTTTACTTCCAGCGCATTGCTTCCAATCTGTCGAATGGCTTCCGGCGACAGTTGAACGATCTGTGTGCCGGCCTTCAGTTCAAGAACCGACTTGCCGGAAATATCGTCCGTTTTCAGCATCCCGGGCGCAACGTTTAGTGTAACGGCAGAATCGGTGCCGGTTGCTGCGCTTCCGGTTCCGCTGCCCGTGTTCCCGTTACTTCCCTGATTTCCCGAATTGTCGGGAATCCCCGGCGTTCCCGGGTTATTGGCGGCAGCCTTAACCGTAACCGCGGCAGAAGCCTTGAAGCCTCCATCCGCCGTTTCAACCGTAATCACAGCCTGCCCGGCTTTTATGGCAGTAATCGTACCGTGATTCACGGCAGCTACCGCCGGGTTGCTGGAGGTCCAGATTACAGCTGTGTCGGCGGCATCCTCCGGTGTTACGGCGGCCGTCAGCTTGGCGGTCTGCCCTGCGGTTAATGCCAGCTGTGTCTTGTCAAGCGCAACCCCCGTCACTTTCTTAGGAGCCGTTGTCAGTTTGACCAGCTTCGAATCCGCCGCCTCCAGCGCCGCGGTCCAAGAACCGGTTGCCGTCGAGGTTTCGCCGGTCCACAGGTCCTGCACCGAGTAAGCCCGGGAAGGGTCCAGTCCCGCGCGGGCCAAATCCACGGTCTTGTTCACGGGAGCATTCCCGTTATAGTTGAATACGGCCAGGTAATAATCTCCGCCGTCCTTCAAGACAAAAGTATCGGCGGCATTGGCGTTGGTATTGCCTTCAAGCGGCGTAAACGCCTTGCCCTTCAGAGCAACATCAAGCACATCCTTGTTGTTGTACAAGGCGGTCATGTATTCCTGCGCTTTAGGGTCGTTCACGTCATCGGAATCCAGCAGCATCGTTCCGGCGATGACACCGGAATTCAAGCGGCTGCGCGCTTCCGTCAAGGTAACGGCGCGACTCAAGGCCAGGTGGTCCGGATCCGTATACGTATAGATGGTTCCGTTTTGCCAGAACCCGTAGGTCAACGAATTCAACATATATTCCGTCTCGTTGATCCTGCCGTACGTATCGCAGGAAATCCGTCTGCTGTGGGCGTATTGGCTCGGAAAGATCGGCGCGATGGATTCGCTGATGAACATTTTTCCGTCCAGCCGATCTTTGACGTATTGCATGCCTTCGTTATAAGCCTGAATACCCGTGGTTACATTCGGATCATAATGCCGGCCTTCCAGAGAGCCGTGCGTCAGGAAATCCAGCTTGATAAAGGTAAAACCCAGATTTTTAAATTTGTCCAGGTAGTAATTCATACGCAGCTTGGCGCCCGGATGCGTTACATCCAGCGGGTAGGCGCCGTCGAGCGTAGGCAGCGGGTTGCCTTCGGCATCCTTCAGAACAATGTCGCCATACGTATACCGGTTATCGGTGCCTTCAACCGTCTGGTTCATATTGCTGCCCCAGTATACAAACGGCGCCCAGTAAATGCCGGCATGCTGCCCGTTGCCCTTGATCGCCGATACGGCCTGGGAAAGCTGCTGATCATTCAAATTGTCCCAGTATGAGTCCATATTGATGAATACGTTGCCGTTACTGTTGAATTTCGGCAGATTCTCCTTGAAGTAGTTGGACACGTCCACGACGCTTTGATAGGAAAGCGAGCTGCCATATGCTCCCCAGCTATTCCAGCCCACCGGAACACCTTGCGGCAGCTCAGGGTTCAGCTCAAGCGGAGGTGCGATAACGGCGTTGGCTTTTCCGTACTGCTCAAGTCCCGTACGGTAATCGGCAAATCCGCCCACCATAATCATCGGAGAGAACAGGTCGGTGCCGGTCAGACTGCCGTGAGGCTCAGTATCGCGGGTAACGTCGGTTGCCGCTCCGCCATATACGGTTAATTCGTTAATGGAATTGGACGAGCCTTTCCAATCAATCCCCGTTTTCCAGGTGTCATGGGTGACCGAACCAAGCACCAGCCCGGTGCGTGTCGTATTATTGAACACGGCCGTCATTTCATAGCTGGTATCCGAACGGTTCATGTTCTGGGACTTGTAACGAATCCAGGCGTCGTTGTCGAACGGCACCGTCAGCACACGATTATCGGCGCTGGCGCCAATATCGACGCCGCCCGTGCGCTTCAGAGCGATAGGGGACATGTAATTCGTTTTGACCGCCGAGCCGCTTACCGCCTCCAGCCGAGTCAGGAAATAAGCTTTATTTTCATAAAATTTGTAGATCTGCTTCAGTGTAGGCTTATCCGCCGAGGTGTGGACAAAAGCAAGCTCGATTCCTTTGCCGAAGCCGTCTTCGATTGCCGCCGGCTCTCCGGCGACGGTATGGCTCTCATAGCCTCGGGTATCAATCGCAACATCTCCCTCCAGCTTGATGCTGCTGTAAATCCCCTTCAGCTTTTGACCTTCGCCAAAGGTATAGCCGATAAGGCCGGTCTTGGTGTTGTAAGTCACTTCGTATTGGCCGTTTGATACAAGCAGGCCGTAGGTATAATCGGTAACGGTGATGGCACCGTAGCTGTGCGAGTCGCCGGGCGTCCCAAGATCATCATCCTCTTCGCCCGGTGTGCCGGGGTCCGAATCCATCGCAGGTTCTACGATAATGCGATCCAGATCGGGCGAATACGAATTCCCGTCCGAGAACGTAATCGTATTATCGCCTTCGTTCAGCGCCACTTCCAGGTCATACATGCCTACCGTTTCCCAATCGGCGGTTTTCGGCGGAGAGTAATACTGCGCATCGCCGCCGTTGACGCTGACATAGAAGCTGCGCGGATCACCGGAAATATAAGCGACCGTTATGCGATAATTTCCGGTCAGCGGAGCCTTGATCCGATTGAAGGTAAGGGAGCTGCCGTTGTTGAGGTACCCCACCTTTTTACCGCCGGAAGCATTGGTGCTGTCGGATACGCGCGCTTCACCGGTCAGCGTATTGGCCGGGTCTTCCGCTTCATAGCCGAGCTTATACGGAATGACCTCGATCTTGTCCATATCCGGGGAATACCAGTTATGATCCGAAAATGTGACGGTATTCGTACCGGCTTGAAGCGGGACTTCCACGTCATACGTGCCGACCGTATTCCAGCTGGCCGTCTTCGGCAGGTCGATCATGTCGTCCGATCCGTTATTGACCTGCATGTATACGGGACGCGAATCACCGGAAATATACGAAATGCGGATAATATAAGTTCCATCGGCAGGAGCGATCACGTTCGCAAACTGCAAGGAGCTGTTCATATTCAAGTCCGTCACTTTTTTACCGCCGGAGCTGATGCTGCTGTCCTCGACCCTGGCCTTGCCGCCCAGAATATTCTCCGGAGCTTCCGCCTCGATTACCGTGCCGTGAAGATGGTTCTTCCAATCCCCGCCATTTCCTTCGCCCGGCTCTTGATTATCGTCCAGACCGCGAATCACAATCTTGTCGATGTCCGGGGAATACCAGTTGTTGTCGTCGATCAGGATGGTGTTCGCACCGGCATTCAGCGGGAGCGTCAAATCATAAGTGCCCACCGTTTCCCAATCGGCCGTCTTGGGCGGCTCTTCATACTGCTTGGCGCCGCCGTTGGCACTGATATTAAACGGCCGCTGATCGCCCGAGATATAGTACACCGTTATCTTATAATTGCCTGCTTCATCTACGATAACTTGATTGAACTGCAAGGAACTGCCGCCGTACAGACCTCCGACTTTCTTGCCGCCTGAAGCCGCGTTGCTGTCCGAGACCGAAGCATTGCCCGTAAGCGTATTGCCGGGATCCTCGGCCTCATAAACATTGTTCGCAACCTCAGCATAAGCCGGTCTGACGAACTGGCCGCCGCCGGCAACCGTAAGGCTAAAGATGATCAGCAACAAAACTCCTTTTTTTACAGCTTGCCTAAACATAACATCCCTCCGTTTGGTATTCTGGTGCGGGTCAACCGGGGAGTTCATTCCACAATCGGTTCGAACGCCCTTCCGTTGCCCGGGGTATGGCGTCATCGGCATCGGGGCCGACCGGCCTATGCAGTCGCTTCCAACAGTGAAGGCTGCGTTTTTCCTCACCCCTGGTCTACTGCCTGCAATCGAGATCGAACGAACGCCGTCCGGAAACCTCCCTTCCGATTTTAATTCATGCATTATTGTAAAAAATGGAAGATCATATATCCATATCGCATTCTTATTATTCATAAAGGAAAACGTCTTACATCAAATGCCGAAGGCACCGTTACGATTTTCCAGAATCCGAAAAATGAGGATCGGCAATTAAAAACCCGCCACGGCGATGGCCGGACGGGTTTTGTTGGGAGAACTACTTTTGTTAGCGGGCTTCTACTTATATTAACGGACTTCTACATATAAAATGTTGTACTTAATGCAGCATTTCGGAGCATACATCGAGTGTTTAACTTCTATTATTGCATTTTGTGCAGCATTTTGAACGAAATCGGCCACTCTCTGGCGGTTTTCGGCAAAATTGTTGCACTTTATGCAATATTTCATTCAATCCGCGAATTGGCGAAGCAAAATGCTGCACTTTTTACAACATTTCTCTCGTTGACGTGAGAGGATGTAAGCCGGGTCATGGGCAAGTGGGCGAAATGGCAGCCTCGGCTGTATTCGTTATTCGTTACTCGTTATTCGTTTCGCCCCTCGTTATTCGCTGCCACGCCACCACCGCACCTTCAGCTCTTAGTCCAACTCTTTGTTCAGGTCTTCTTTCAACTCATCTCTCAGCCCTTCAGCTCTTCCCTTTTGATCAAATCCAGCAGCGCGCGGCAGCCCTGCTCAACCAACCCGTACACTTCGTCAAAATTGCCGGTATAATACGGATCGGGCACTTCTTTGACTATGGACTCAGGGACCAGGTCGAGCAGCTTTATGATCTTGGCGTTGGTCTGCTTGGCCAGCGCCTTCAAGTCCTTTTCGTTCTGCCGATCCATGGCGATGATATAATCGAATTCGGCAAAATCCTTCTGCGCCACCTGTCTTGCCTGCTGACCCTCGTACGATATGCCGTACCGGTCTAAAATGCCCCGGGTGCCTTGATGCGGCGGATTTCCCGTATGCCAGCTGCCGGTTCCCGCGGAATCGATGCGCAGCAGCGAGCTAAGATTCTCCCGGGCCGCCAGATGCCGAAAGACGGCTTCCGCCATGGGCGAACGGCAAATATTGCCCAAGCAGACGAACAATACGCCTATCGTTTTTTGAACTTTCAAGTCTTCCATGCATCTCCCTCCTTAGCCGATACTACTATAGGATCTTCCGTGAAACAACCGGCTTCAGGTCAACTTGGGGTCCATTTTCGGTTAACAACCGGCGGCTTTGGGTCAGCATTCGATCAACTTTCAGTCTACTTTCGGTCAATTTCCAGCCTGTTTGAGTTAGTCTCCAACCGTTTTTCTCGCCGTCACCGGTATCCAGATTTCGCTTTTGTACGCCTTGGAAGACATGTCTTTGCTCTCGTTCCATAAAATCTCCGGTCCTTCGGCCTGCTCGTAATTGGAGGAGGGAAACCATTCCGCGTAAATTCGCCCCCAGACGTTTTGCAGCGTTTCCGGGAACGGTCCCACCGCAGTAAACACCGCCCAAGTTAATGCCGGAACCTCCAGCGCCGCAAGCTGATCCGGAACCGCCTTCGTGGTGGCGACGCCGATATAATGGTCGAGCTCGCCTTTTTCCTCCATGCGGCCCTCCGAAAAATTCGTCGAGGCGCTGATCATTCCCGCAGGCTCGGTATCGGAGAGCCGCTTCAGGAGCACGATCGTCTCCTCGTTCAAGCTCTGCCACATCTGCGCGATATGCGGATTCACGCCGTTAAAGATGATGGGAACTCTTTTGTAAAGCCCCGCGATTCGAAATGCCTCTTTTTCCACCAGCCGATAATTCATTTCGCTGCCTCCTTGAATGGTTAGTTGGAAGGTCATGCGAGGATAAGCTTTGAGCGGCTGGCCCTGGTCCCTGGCTTCCGACGGCGTAATTCCATGCAGCCCCTGAAAAGCCCGGGCAAAGGCGTCCGCCGAACCGTAGCCGTATTTGACCGCCACATCGATCACCCGGATGCTCCGGTCTTGCAATTCAAACGCGGCCAACGTCAATCGGCGGCGGCGGATATATTCCGACAGAGGGACCCCGGCCAAAAAGGAAAACATCCGTTTAAAATGGTACTCCGAACATAACGCCCGCCGGGCGATCTCCGGATAATCGATTTCGTCGTCCAGATGTTCTTCGATATAACTTAACGCGCCGTTCATTCTTTCGAGCAAATCCATCGGTAATGACCTCCTTTCACCTTAAAGATAGCAGTCCCGGGGGATGCCGATCCGACATTTCGTGCCCGAAGATGTAGGGGGCCTCAAACCTGCACTTAACAACTATTTTATCCGGTATCCCGAAATCAAGACAACACAAAACGGTTGCATCAAGGAGGCTCCCCCTCAATCCAACCGTTTCTTCATGTTGCCGACGAAGCGTCATGCCGATGATTTTATTGCTCGTGAATCCGATACAGCAGGCTGTCGAAATCGCCGCGCAGCGGCAGTTCGATGCCTACGTTCATCAGCCCTCTGCCGCTCCAAGTGCCGGGCAGTCCCTCAATGACATAGGTTTTATCCGGGTTCAGCCCTTGCAGACACAAGCGAGGCAGCCGGTCTCCAAGCTGCTGCGAATGCAGGAAGGCAAACAGCACGCTATCGCTGCCGCTTCCATCCGCGTCCGTATACTGCACCGCGGTTACTCCAAGATGCCGCAGCGCCGAAAGACGGTACTGATTTCCGAACTGTACCAGCGGGCGGATCTCCTTATACTGGCGGATTAATCCGGCAGCCGCTTCCATTTCTTCCTCGCTCCAATGGTTCAGGTTCGCCCCGATGCCAAGCGAACCCATCATCGCGCTGTGGAACCGGTAAGGCAGCGACAATACGCGGCGGTTCATCCCCGTAGGCGACTCCGTCACCCAGCAGGTCATCATTTTCGGAGCGTAAACGTATGCGAAGCCCTCCTGAATGCCGAGCCGGTCAAAAGCGTCGGTGTTATCGCTGGGCCAAGCTTGATCCGCATAGCGGAAAATCCCCAGATCGATCCGGGAACCCCCGCCCGCGCAGGTCTCGAATTCCACATGCGGAAAACGGCGGCGCAGTTCGGCCCAGATTTCGTACAAGCTTTGGACGTGGCGGATCCAGATTTCCTTTTGACGATTCAGCGGATGGTCTTTCATGCCGGGCTCCGTCACCGTCCGGTTCATGTCCCATTTGATGAACTTGATCTTGTTGCGGCTGAGCAGCTCCGTCATAAACTCAAGAATGTAGCTCTTCACTTCCGGTTTGGAAATGTTCAGAAGCAGCTGGTTCCGCAGCTCCGTACGGCCGCGCGTCGGAAAATGGTACACCCAGTCGGGATGGGCGCGGTACAAATCGCTGTCCGGGTTCACCGCTTCGGGTTCGACCCAGATCCCGAATTCCATCCCCAGCTTGTGAACGTGATCGATCAGCTCGCCGAGCCCGTTCGGGAATTTCGCCGCGTTCACGAACCAATCGCCGAGTCCCGCCCGGTCGTGGTTTCTTTGCCCGAACCATCCGTCATCGACGACAAACAGCTCGACACCCATTTGGGCCGCCCGTTCGGCCAGCGCCATCTGGTCCTGAACCTGGACGTCGAAGTAAGTCGCTTCCCAGGAGTTGTACAGCACTTTGCGCGGCTTCGGGTTCGGCAGCACGTAATCATGCTGATACCGGTGCAACTGCCGGCTCATGCCGCCGAAACCGCCGGCGCTATAACCGCCAACGAATACCGGCGCTGCAAACTCCTCGCCGGGGCCGAGCAGCCAGCTGCTGTCAAAGTCTTGAATCCCGCCGGTGACGCGTACATGGTGGAAGGCCGTTTGCTCGGCGACGATTTTCCAGTTGCCGCTCCAGGCGAGCGCGCCGAACCAAACATCGCCCCGCTCTTCGGTCGCATGCCCGTTATCCATGGCGAACCAGGGATTGGCGTGCCCGTCCGTGAAGCCGCGCCGCGATTCGAGCTGCTTTTTGCCCTCCGACAAGATCGTGCTGCGAAGCTGGAATTCTCCCGCCCATTTGCCCGTCACATGGGTCAAGCGGTATTCCGGCAGATACGGAATCGTCCATGCCGCCGACTGGATCGTTTCCAGCACGACAGGTTCCGTGCCCATGTTTACAAGCCGGACGAACCGCTCGACCAGATCATGCTCCGGAATAACCGAATAATACAAATGCGCTTCAAACGGATACGCTTTATCCTTAAACGTAAGAATCAGCGTCTCTTTGCCATCCATACTGGTGATCCCGGACCCGACATATTCCGGGCAAAAATCGCGCACGCCGTCCGGCCAAGTTACTTTAAGCGATGGCTCCGTGTAGCAAAGTCCGCCCCAAAACCCGTATTCCTCTTCCTCCCGGTCAAGCTCGGCGTCAAAGGAACTGTGCCCGCGCGAACCTAGCAGGGGAAGGGCATCCGCCGGATCGACGGAGGCTCCCCAATACAAATGCTGCAGATGGCCTTTGTCGTTCAGGCCAAACAAATAGGTGCTGCTGTTGGTATGCAATGCGAACAGACGCTGCTGCTCATCTACGTAAATCGACAACGAGGTTCACCATCCCATGATTTTAAAAATTTTCGATTCGGCGGGTTCAAGCTTCACGTCCAAGTCTTGACTAGCCTCGCTTTCCGCGCTTTCCCATAAATCCGCAACCCGGCAATTCACGCCGGCTTCAAAGCCTGCCCGCTCCAGCGAAATCTTCTTCGTCGCGGCGTTCTCTCCGTCAAAGTTAAAAACGGCAATATAAACGGCAGGCTCCCGGTTCGATTCCGGCGCGAGATCTGCCAGTACAAACACATCCGAGGCCTTGTCACCGAAGTTGCCTTCGAGCGGGCGGAACGTTTTGCCTATGCGGGCAACATCCATGACGGCTTTGTTCGACAGCCACGCTTTGGCGCGGGCGGCCGCTTCGTCTTTACGGAAGTCGTCGCCGAGCAGCAGCATGGTTCCGGAAATCACGGAAGCCGTAAGCCTGCTCCGCCCCTCATGCAAAGAAGTCGGCTCCTGGTTGAAGCTTTTGTAAAGAACGGTATGGTCCGGATCGTTAAAACGGTAAAGATTATCGTTCATCCACCAGCCGTGGGTCAACGAATTGAGCAAATATTCCGTATCTCCTATCGTACCGAACACGTCGCAGGAAATCCGGCGGCTGTGGGCAAAGGCATAGGGGAACAGCGGTGCAATCGACAGGTTGATGAAAAACGGACGGCCCGCCGCTTCAGGAGACAGTCTTTGGGCCAAATGGGACAAGCCGTAGTGATACGCACCGATCCCCGTCGTAATTTTCGGATCGTAATGCTTGCCTTCCAAAGCGCCATGCGCCATAAAATCCAGTTTCACGTATTCGAAGCCCTCGGAAATGATCTTGGACGTAAACCAGTCGATGCGCTGCAGCGTCCCGGGATGCGTCGGATCGATCGCCAGCCCGCCGGCGATATCGGGCAAAATTTCCCCTTCGGGATCGCGCAGCAAAATATCGGCGTACGTGTATTTTCCATTCGTGCCTTCGACCGGTTCATGAAACTTAGACGGGGGTCCCCAGAAAGCAAACGGGGTCCAATACGTTCCCGGCTTATGTCCGTTTTCCTTTACCCGGCGAAGCGCATCCTCCATCTCTTCCGGCGTGAGCCGATTCCAGAAGGCGTCAAAGTTGATATACAGCGTATCTCCGCTCTGGAAACCGGATGGCTGAACTTCTTGCTTCAAAAAATCGCTCGTCGAGGTGTACAGATCATAGTCCAGGGTGCTCATCGCCGCCGACCAGCTGTTCCAGCCGAAAGGTACGCCGCCTTCCCAGAACAAAGGAGCTTCCATTCGGGTATTGGCCCAGCCGTAGGCTTCCAGTCCGTCGCGGTAATCGCCGTAGGCCCCGGCGAAAACAAGCGGGGACTCGATCCGAGCCCCATGCACATAACCGTGAGGCTGCTCATCCCGCGTCATCCAGCCGGCCGCTCCGCCGAACAACTCCAGCTCCTCGAGCTTTCCGGCCTGCTCCGCGCGGACATGAATTCCGGTCTTCCACACATCATGGGAAAGCGAGCCCAGAACAAAGCCGCTCCGGCTTCCCGGTTCAAACAACGCGGTAACTTCATAGCTTACGGTATCGAGCGGAAGCGGCCGGGCTTCAAACCGCACCCATTTGTCGTTGTCATAAGGAACGCGCAGCGCATAAAGCTCTTCGTCCGCCTTGAATGCCCTTTCAAAACTCAATTCCGCAGACCGAAGTACCGTCATCCGGTTAATTTTCGTTTCTTCCCCTCCAAACGCCACCGTTCGGGCTAAAAAGAAGGGTAGCCCTTCGTACACGTACAAATGCTGCTCCAAGCCGGGCAGCCCTTTCGCTTCATGCACAATCGTCAGATGCACGCCTTTGCCGAAGCCGTCCTCGATCATCCGGGGTTCTTCCTTTAGAAAATGACGCTCAAAATTTCCCGTGTGATATTCCCGGCCTTGCCACCTGAAAGCGCTGCGGATTTCCCTCCACGTCAGCGAGCCCTTGGCCGTCCAGGAAAATTCGCCTTTTTCCAGGTCGATTTCCAGACGGCCCTGCGCATGCTCCGCGGAAATCCTAGTTCCGGAATCCCTCGTGATTTTTACCGAATTGCTGCTGTCTGTTTTCATGTTCTCCCTCCTCATGGCTATCCATCGTGCACCAACTGCCTCCATTATAAAGACGGGGCTCGCCCGTTTCCATGCAGCGATGTTCCGATCTATAGCGGGATATGCCGAATTTCCCGGCGGCTAACGATAGTCGCGGTATTCCTGGGGCGTGACGCCGACGATTTTTTTGAACAAGTACGTAAAATACGCCGAGGTTTGAATGCCGACGCGGTCGGCCACTTCGTAGACCTTGATGTTCGGGTCCCGCAGCAGCTCTTTGGCGCGATGAATCCGCGTTTCCTGAACGTATTCGGAAATCGTTTTGCCCATTTCTTTTTTGAAGAGCACGCTTAAGTAACTCGCGTTAAGACTAAACTGCTCGCCGAGTTGCTTCACCGTCCAGTTCTCCTGAACCCGCTCTTCGATAAAGACGGCGACTTTGCGGATCAAATGACGCTGCTGGTTCATCTGCTCCTTCACTTCCACCGTCATGTACCGGTCCACGTATTCGGTCAGAAATTCGATGATTTGCTCCGTGCTGCTGCAGTCCAACATCCGTCTCCACATCACGATATTCATCTCTTTATCCGCTTCGTCATTCCATTTCAAAGTCCTTATCAATTCGCTGAGAAAGCTCATCCCAAAGGCTTGGACGAAAGAGAACGACTTCTGGGCCGACAAAAGATTGAACAAGCGGTCCATCGCCTCCCGGACCTTGACCGTATCGCCCGATTCCATCAGCTTGATTACTTCCGGAGTGAATTCTTCCCGCAAACGAAAATCGTCGAAGTCTTCCGCATCCACCGAGTCGTTCCGGACGATCTGACCGTCGTCCATCAGCCTCGCCTGCGCCATCAAGAATTTAACCTCCCGGTAGCGGTCAGGAACTTCCGACCATTCGTATCCCGTCCGGCTGCAGCCGACGGTCACCGTCGCGCCGTGCTGCTGCCGCATCACGTCCTGGATGAACATGAGCTGTTTTTCGATCCGGGCCTTTTCCTCTACGGACGGATTGAGCTGCAGGGCCGCGATTTCATCGGGAGAAGTCTGCGCCAGCCAGACCGATTCCAAATCGGACAAACCGACGTCGACGGTTTTGCGGAACCCCGCCCCGAGCAGTACTCTTTCTTCGGCTTCCTTACCTTGGGCCAAAAAATGGTCCAGCCCAAAAACAAACAACCGCAGCTCCCGGATCTCCGCCGGCAGCTCCATCAAATTGTTCCAGGAAGCCAGCAACTCCCCCTCGGGGACAATTCCTGCGATCAAATCGCTGATAAACCGTTCCTTAACTAGGCGCAGGCTGCCCGAGACTTTTTTCTTGAGCGTGTCGGTCTGCTCGGCAAGCGACCGCATCTTCTCCAGCGTCTCGCGCATGGACGAAAGGCGGCTCGTCACCTCTTCCAGCTTCAACGGTTTCAGCACATATCCTTGGGCGCCGACATGAATCGCGTCCTGCACGAATTCGAATTCGTTGTAACCGCTGATCATTAGCACTTGAAGATGGGGGTATATCGTTTTAGCCTGCGCCACCAGCTCGATGCCGGTCATGCCGGGCATGGATACGTCGGAAATCAGCACGTCGAAATCCGATTCACGGATCGCCTCGAGCGCCTCTTCTCCCGATTCCCTTGTAACGGGAAGCTCGTAGCCAAGCTCCCGCCATTTGATGTAATGCACCAATCCTTGAATATTGGAAGGTTCGTCATCTACGATCAGTACCTTTAGCATGTTCATTTACCCTCCTAATGGTTGGCGGTACGGTACATGCCGGAAAAGCAATCGTCACCCGCGTCCATTCCCCGGCTTCGCTTTCCATCGCAAATGTCGCTTCTTCCCCGAAATACAGCGACAACCGTTCCTTGATATTCGAGGTGCCGAACCCGTTACCGCTGCCGACATGGGTTCCGGATTCGATGGCAGCCATGGTTTCCGCAGTAATCCCCTGCCCGTTGTCGAAGACGGACATGTGGATACGATCCTCGGCAATCCAAACGGAGATGCGGATCACAGCCTCTTTTTTCCGGGTAATCTCCCCATGGGAATAACAGTTTTCCACAATCGGCTGAAGCAGGGTTTTAATGGTGTAATAATCCAACGCAATATCGTCGATCTCCCACTCGACATTCACCCGGTCGGGGTACCTTAGCTGCTGCACTTCGAGATAGGCCTTGACGTGTTCCAGTTCCTCGCGGACAGGAATGACGCTGACCCGGTTGTTTAAGGCAATCCGGTAAAAGGTGCTTAAAGCGTCAATGATGCGGATTTGCTCCTCATCCCGGACGTCCAGGGCGCGCCAGCGCAGCAGGCTGAGGGAATTGTAAATGAAATGCGGGTTGATCTGCGCTTGCATCGCTTTAAAAGCCTGCTCCCTTTCCATCAGGCTTGTTTTCATAATGTCTTCGACCAGGATGCCCAGCCGCTCCGACATGAAGTTGAACATGATCTCGAGGTCCCCGAGCTCATCCTGCACTTTATTGCGGATCGAAACGTCGAATTCCCCGCGCGACAGGTCGCTCATCCGGATGCCCAACCGGCGGATGCGCAGCACGATGTTTTTGACGATCGTCATCACGAGAAAAACCGACAGCAGAAGTAGAGCGACCGCCGAGCCGGCAATCAGATAAAGCAGCATTCGGCTTTGCGGATCCATGTATTTCATATGCGTTAACGTCACCACGTACCAATCGGAAGAAATGGGCTCGACGATCATAAGCTGTTTGGTGTGGGTCAGGTCATATATTGCGCCCGTTTCTTTAATCGATTCGTTGTCTTCCGGCCAATCCTCGGATAAAATGCGGCTGCCGACCTTATCCTTCTCGGTCGAGGCCAGAATCCGCTTCGATTCGTCTACGATATACAGGCTTCCTTCGTCGTTAAACGGATACTTCAATAAATCGCCGAAAACGACGTTGTAATCGAGCAAAATGTAGACCATGCCCAGGGCGTTTCCCGAGCTGTTCAGAATTTTGCTCGTCAGGACGATCTGCCCAGGATTATCCGGCGCACGGCTCCACAGCAGCAAGCTGGTGGAAGCCATCGTTTTCTTGTACCAGGTTCGCTCATCCAAGCCGGACAACATCCGGTTCTCCGGCCGCCACAGGAGCTGCCCGTCTTGAACCAGCGTGCCGTTCGTATGGTAAATGCGAAAGTCGGCGATGCCGGGCAAATATTTGCTCGTCAGCAAAAAATTGCGGTCCAAATAATTGACCGTATCCATAATCTGCGTCATATCCGCGTATTCCCGGCCGAGCCTGGCGATCAGTTCGCTGTCGGTCGCGGTTCGAATCGCCAGCAGCTCGTAGCTTTGTTTGCTGAAGTCCACGTTGATGGCCGTCTGTCTGACGGAATCGTCAACGGTGGAAACATAATTATGGTGAAAACTGTGAACGACGATATACATGGTAATGCTGCCTAGAATCAAGCTCGGCACCAGTAAAATCAATCCGTACATAATCAGAATTTTTCGGCCAAGATTCATTCCTCCGGTGAAGCGAATGATTTTATTTTCGAGCCATGATCTCATGCTGCAGCACTCCTTCCTCACCTACAAAAAGTGTACCACATGGGCGGAAGCCGGCTCTAGCGAACCGCCCGATCACAAATTTTCCCAGATGCCCCTACATCGACGAAAATTGCCTCAAATGGCTCCGGCCTGCTTGGAGTTCATCCAAGTTCAGGCGCGGAGATATGAGGCAATGGTTCTCGTCTATCAGGAATTGCTGGCTGCGGTCAGCTGTTCATTCCATTCCGTCTTCAGTTCGCTCCAGTGAGCGCGTTTCTCGAGCGCGGCTTGGAATTCGTTCCAGGCCGATTCGAATTGGCCGTCGTCCTTGGCCATAATCAGTTTTGCTTTATATTCTGTCTTAACCGCTTCGAGCTCAGGCAAGTATTTCTCCCAAAGTCCGCCCGGTTTGGCTTTGACCATATCGTACGGTTCGGCGACGCGGATCGCGCCCATCTTGCCGATTTTCTCGGTGAAGTCGATCGTTTTGAGTCTGCCTTTCGGCTCGGTGACGTTATAGTTCCACCAAGGATACCATTCGTTGCTGTAAGAGGAAGTCATGTACAGCTCCGGCGTAGTGCTGACTTTTTTGGCCGAATCTCCGGAGTCATGCAGCGTTTGGTAGTCCTTGTCGATATATTCCCATTTGCCCAGCGGTTGGTCTACCCAATCCCAGAACTTGCCGGCCGGTCCTTCGTTGATTACCTGTTGTTGTTCCGGTTTCGGTTCCAGGGCATAGTCGAAAAATTTGAGAATGGCGTCCAGGTTTTTCGATTTCTTACTGATATAAACATCGTCCGCCGGGTAAGGGTTGACGATTTGGTTGTAGCCGACATGGTCTACCCCTGTTACTTGCGGATAAGGAATCGCTTCATAATACCAGGAAGGTTCCGTCGGTCCGTCCAGCACTTCCCACAGGGATGCGTCCATGTTGAAGAATCCGCCGGCGTTCATCGCTACGCGTCCCGATTTGTTCTTCTCCTTGTAGCGTTCTTTCTTGTCGGTCATGACTTCATGGTCGAGCAAGCCTTCTTTATACATTTTGTTCATCCATTGATAGGCCGCTTTGTACTGCGGATCGTCGTAGATGAAGACGTAGTTGTCGCCTTTCTTCTCAACCGGAATCACGCCGCCCGCCGAGCTTGTCGTTACGCCGAAGGTGCTCAGGATAACGCTTTCGTCACTCGCGTCGGACAGGAAGCTAAGCGGAATCAGCTTATTGCCGTTGGCGTCCTTTTGCTCGGAAGCAAGCTTCAGGTATCTTTCGATGCCGTCCAGCGTTTTGAGGTCATCCATCGTCATGCCGACTTTTTCCAGCACGTCGCTGCGCACGAACCAGCCCAGGGATGCCCAGCCCGGCCATGGATCGTCCGGATTTTGGTCATACCAGGTCGGAATGGACCAGATATGGCCGTCTTTGTCTTTCATCGCATCCAGATATTCCTTAGGAATGGACGCCAGGCCCGGATATTTATCCGGCATATTGAAATATTGTTCAAGCGGAAGAATCGCGTTGGAGCGAACCATGGCGTTGTTCACGATGTCGCCGCGTCCGAAAATCGCCGCGTCGTCAAAGCCGCCCGTGTTCAGCTTCAAATTGAGAGCCGTCATGGCATCGCCCTGGGTTGATTCCAGTTGAATGTCGATGTGCGGATCGTTTTCCCGCCAGTATTTTTGCACCATGCTGTCGTTATTGATGGTGGCCGTCCAGCCCAGCCACAGCTTGAAGGAATTGGAGCCGCTGCTGCTTGTGTTGCTGCCGGTTGTTTCCATACCCGTGTTGTTGCCCTGTGCCGTATTCCCGCCGTTTGCGCTATTGCCGCCGGAGCAGGCCGTTACGAAAGTCAGCAGGAGCGCCGCTGTCAAAGCCGTCAGCTTTTTCGTCATACCTTTGCGTGAACTCAAATTCATTTCCCCCTTCGATTTCATTTTGTCAGAAACACTTGAACTTTGCTGCTATATTTATTTGGAAACATCTCACCCCTTTACGGAGCCGATGAGCACTCCCTTAACGAAATACTTCTGAAGAAACGGATATACGCACAGGATCGGAATCGCGCTGACCATTACGGTCGCCATCTTGATGGACATCAGCGTGACATTGGACAGCATATTTCCGCGGGCCAATGCTTCGATGTTATTGTTCGAGCCCAAAACGGTCGACATGTCCTGCGCCGATAACAGCTGCTGCAAAAAGGTCTGGACCGGGATCAGGTTCTGGTCGGTGACATAAAAAGCCCCGGCAAACCAGTCGTTCCAATGTCCGACGGCCGTAAACAAAGCCAGCGCCGCCAGCATCGGCTTGGAGAGCGGCAGAATGATGACGAATAAAATCCGCAGCGGATTAGCGCCATCCATTTCCGCCGATTCAATCAGCGCCCCTGGAATCCCCTGAATAAATTTCAGCATGACGAACATATTCCAGGCCGAAAAAGCCCCGGGGACAATATAGACCCAAAATGAGTTAAGCAAATGCAAGTGATACAGTTGAATGTAAAACGGGATTAACCCGCCGCCAAACAACATGGTAATCAGCACATAAGTGAGTAAAACACTCCGGAACGGCATACGGTCGTATGACAGTCCAAACGCCGCCAGCAAAGTGATTAACAAACCAACAAACGTTCCAATAAGCGTTCGGGCTATGGTGATAATATAAGCATGGCGAATCACGGCATTTCCCAACACAACCTTATAGTTGGCCAAAGTGAATTCCCGGGGCCACAAGTAAACTCCGCCTTTGGCGGCATCGCTGCCTACATTGAGCGAAATCGACAGCATATACATAAACGGATAAATGACGGAAACGCACAGGAGAGACAGAATGACTACAATGATAAGCTGGCCGATTCGATCTTTTGCTAAAGTACTCATTCTACCAAAGTCCCCCCTCGTTCACTTTTCTGGATAACTGATTGGTAGAGACAACAAGAATAAGACTGATTAGCGATGATAACAAACCTACCGCAGTCGCCATGCCAAAATATCCTTGCTGCAGGCCGCTGCGTAAAATGTACGTATCCAGTACGTCAGCTACCGGCTGGTTGGCCGGGTTCATCAGCGGATAGATCTGATCCATCCCAACCGCGATCAGACTCGGCATGCTGAGAATTAGAATAATCGATATCGTCGGCATCATTCCCGGCAGCGTAATATGGCGCATTTGCGCCCATTTCCCGGCGCCTTCCACCTTGGCTGCCTCGTATAGCTGAGGATCGATGCTCGTAATCGCCGCGAGATACAGGATTGTGTTCCAACCTATTTCCTTCCACAATCCGCTCACGACAACAATCGGACGGAACCATTCCGTAGAGCCAAGAAAGAACACCGGATCTCCCCCGAGTTTAACGATAAACTGGTTGACCAATCCCCCGTCCAAAGTAAGAAAGGATTGCAGGATGTAGGCCACCACGATCCAAGAGAAAAAGTGAGGAAGGTAACTGACGGATTGAACGAATCGCTTGAATCCGTTATGTCTCACTTCGTTAATAAGTAACGCCAGAATGATCGGGGCCGGAAACCCCGTCACGAATTTTAGGACAGCGATATAAATCGTATTCCTTACGACCAGCCAGAACTGATCGTCATGCAAAAACGAGAAATTTTCCACCCCTACCCACGGGCTGCTCCACATCGTCGTTCCAATGTGAAAATCCTTAAAGGCAACCTGAATGCCGACCATCGGAATGTAGCTAAACAGGAACAGCAGGACGACGGCGGGCAAAATCATGATGTACTGCCAGCGGTATTTTGTTATTTTTGTAAGCACTCTATCACCCCTTGGTGCCATTATAGAACCGCCATGAAAGCGGAACCATATAACAACGATTGGATTTATATCGTTTTGATTGGAACCTTTGAAACGGGGGTAAGAAGTGAACCTTGGATCTATAAATGGCTTAGGAATATTATTGAACCCTAATTAAATACTGGAAATCCTCCGATGAAAATGATGACAAGCGAAGAAAGGGTGAGGCTAAACAATGTTCAAGAAAAGTGTCAGTGCACTAATAGCGGTATGGTTTGCTTTATCTTTGACCGGCGGGATTTCTAATGCGGCAAGTATTCCTTTTTCACAAGGGGACGGCTATGGGCAAGGCGCGTATGAGATCAATGCGCAGCAGCCAACGGATTTCAATTGGACGAGAAACTCCAGATTCAGCGGAGTAAACGAGGATTTGACGACAAAATGGAAGTACCCGGTTGAAACCACTTCTTTTCAATACACACCGACGATCGGGGAAGACGGCACCATTTATATTGCCACGGAAAATAGAGTCAGAAGCTCGAAATTGATAGCTTTAAATCCGGATGGGACACTAAAATGGGAACGCGATCTGAAATATTACGCAACTTCATCGCCGATATTGGGGAACGACGGTTATATCTATGTTTCATCCGCTTCTTTGCTTTACGCCTTTGATACATCCGGACAACCTAGATGGGGGAATGACGGCAGCTGGGCAATCTTAAATTCTTCCAATCGGGATTTTGCAATAGGCAGCGACGGAGTGCTTTATATCGCTAATCAGCAGCAGCAACTGATAGCGGCCGATCCTTCAAACCAAACCGTTAAATGGAGCATCAATTTAGGCCTTTATCCGTCTTATCCCGTTATTGACAAAGACGGCAATCTATATGTAAAAAGTCGTCTGAGCAATAAAATCACTCTCTCTTCGATCGACCCGGCGGGAAACCTGCGCTGGTCCAACACCTATTACTCGGGCATGCTGAACGAAAATCCTCAATATATTGCTCCCCTGCTTGACGATCAGGGAAATGTTTATATTACCGGCTACCAAAGCAAAAAGCTTTACAGCATTACAACTTCGGACGGATCGCTTAACTGGGAGCTTCCTTTGGAAGGTTATCTTCCTTCGGGGCCAGCGTATGACGAGCGGGAAAAAGCGCTCTATGTAGGGAATAACGCAGCGGATTCGTATTTGTACGCTATCAACTTGGATGGAACAATCAAGTGGAAGACAGCGAGAACGGAAGGAATCTTATCGTCGCCAATTGTCGATAACAAAGGTGATATATACGTGAACACGGTAGCCGGACTAAATGTCTTTTCAAAAGAAGGAGACTTGGTTGCCGCTTACCAACCGGCTGCCCTCGGCAACTCGTCCCATCAAGTATCGATTGCCGAAGACGGAAGTTTATATTATACCAGCTCCGGCACCGAGAACGTGATTATCGCCATCGGCGGAACTATCAATAAACCTCAGTTGTCGGAGCCAGGATTAAACGGAGAATACTTTAACGATTCGGATTTAACCGACAAACGGCTTGACAGAGTCGATACGAACATCGATTTCAATTGGGGATTAGTTCCTCCTGACGCCGGCATAGATCCGGAAACGTATTCCGTGCGTTGGACCGGGCAAATTCAACCGAGCTATTCCGATAATTACACATTTTATGTTAAATCCGATGACGGAGTCAGACTTTGGGTTAATGACGAGTTGGTCATAGATCATTGGCAGCAACAATCAGCGTCGGAGACTTCGGGACAAATTTATCTTGAATCCGGCAAAAAGTACAATTTCAAACTGGAGTATTTCAACGAATTGAGAAATGGCCTTGTTCAATTATCTTGGTCAAGTGACAACTACCAAGCTAAAGAAATTGTGCCCCCTGGGTCATTTACGCATTGATTTCATCCAGAAATGTTCCTTATGCGTTTTTATAAACCTGACGGAGCCGTGAATAAGCCCCCGCTTGCAGAATCTCTGCAGCGGGGGCTTTCATGGTTCAGTCCGGCGTTCTTGTCGTTATCCGTTATTAATTACTCCAATCCTCCGACGTGTACAGGCTGAAGATCAGATCCCGATGATCCTCCGTCACCCAGGTGTTTCCGCCGTCGAAGGACAATTTGGCTTCGCCGTCCGGGTAAGGGTTATTGTCGCTGTAGGCGAATCCGTAATTGTTGTCCGTACTTTCCGTCATGTCGGATTTCGGCGACTTCAAGATTAATCCATACTTTTTGGTCACATCAAGCCCCGTCAGCTTCGGATAAATCGAATACGGCGAAATCGATCCCGGAATGTTGTACGCCGGGAGCGAAGCGGAGAACAGCTTCTCTACCGGGTTGTTCTGATCGTCCAGCACGACCAGATCGAAGTAATACGCATCCTTCGGCACCGCGTTCCGGTAGCTTTCGTAAATATAAACATCCAGTTTCGGCAGATCGGAATGCTTCAATGTAAAGGTCTGCATGCGCTCAATCGTCGATCTTATATCCGAATAATAGGAGTAGCCTTGATTGCTGTCGTCCTGATCGATACGGCTGCCGCCCTTGCCCGGCTCGTAATACGCCTCAAGCTCATAAATCGACGGCACGCCGTATCCTGTATTGATGTAAAGCCGCAGCTTGGAGGTCGTCACCGTAGGGAAGGTCAGCACCCGGTTGTCGCCCAGCGAGAAGCCTTTCGTGATGTCCCGGTAATCCGAACCGTCCCAATACTGCAGCGTGTAATTCGCGATGCGGAAATTCGGATCCCTGAATTCCTTCACCACGAATTTGTTAACGGCTGTCTCCGACCCGAAATCAATCTCGGCCCACTGATCGTTCTGCTGCCCGTCCGCCGCATTCCAGCGTGTCGTAATGTCGCCGTCGGTCAGGTTGCCCGCTTCATAGCCGGGATCCGCCCATGTGGAGGACACCTGCACGGGTTTGCCCAGCGCCAGGTTTTCCGGGATCGGGGTCGCCGGCACGTCTTTCTCCTTGGCGATTCTGATGATCGCCGTTCCCTTCGGCTCCAGCTTGTAGGTCAAACTTCCCTTCATCGTTCCCAGCGAACGGCCGCTGTACAGCTCCGTTAACTGGTATTTCTTGTTCGCCTTCAGATCGATGTCGGCAAAATTCACGTTCACGTCCTGCGGCTGATCCGTCCAGTTGGACAATCCCAGCACCCGGTTTCCATCATCATCGGTCAGTACCGTCACGGACGGGGAGTGCTCCTCCTGATGATAGAAATCGGTCATCTTCAGCGGCTTGGCCGCGTTCCCCTGCTTTACGAGGCCCAGCAGTTCTTGGTTGTGCAGCCATTCCATCCGGTCCTCGTCGATGAACGGGAAGTTGTCCCCGATCAGCCAGTGGCCTCCGCCCAAAGCTACCGCCGTTGCCAGAAGCTCCGCGTCCCTTTGACTGTATTTGGACCAAAAGCCCTGAACCACGTTTTGCGGAATGAACATATCGGGATCGTTGTATTCGTAAATCGTTCCGTTAGTCCACCAGGAAGCCGCGCTGTTGAACGCCTGTCTTTCAATGCCGGAATAGCTGGCTACGCCGAGGGAAGTATCGCAGGCAGCTCTGCGGCCATGGGCAAAAGCGGCCGGAAGCAGCGGGGCGATCGATTCGTTGATATATATCGGGCGGCCTGCGGCCAGCACCGCGTCACGGATGATGCCCATGCCGATCCGGTAGTTTTGCATCCCGTTCACGTTGGGATCGTAATGCTGCCCTTCATACATCCCCATATCGATAAAATCGAGCTTGATGTAGTCATAGCCCCATTCGATATAATCGTCGATGTTTCTTTTTACGATTTGCTGGGCGACCGGATTACTCATATCCAAAACATAAGTGTTCAAATAAGTCCGGATCAGGTTCCCTTGTTCATCCTTGAGACAAATGTCACGGTGCGTCAAATTGGTCCCCTCTACGGGCAGATTGATCCATTCGTCATAGATCGTGAACGGAGTAGCGTATCCGCCCGCCTTAAGCCCTTTGGAGTGGACGTAATCGATGAATTTCGTGATCGCCTGCTCAAACGGCATGCCGCTTTCGGCCTGGAATCCTCCGTCCAAATTGAAATACTCATAACCGAGCGGCTTCAGATGCTCCGCCATATAATCGACCATCGCGTACATGCCTTCGGCCGTCGCATATCCGTAATGGGAATAGTAGGTGTTATAGCCCATCGGCACATCGCCGTCCCATTCCATATGCGGTTCGCCGGTATTGTATACTTTGCCGTACTCTTCCAGTCCCTGCTGATAATCGTCATAAAATCCAAGGAAAAAGAGGTCCGAAGACACCGTTGTTCCGTTTTTGCTTCCGCCCCAGTTATAAAGGGTGAACTCGGTTATCGGACCGTCCTGCGTTTCCGCTTCACCAAGCTTCTGGCTGCTTTTCCAATTCTGTACGGTGGCCGCCCCGCCGACGAATCCATGCTTGTTTCCGTTGTCGAACACGGCCGCTACCCAGTGGCTGATCCCGTTGAAGTCCTCCCATTGCAGGTTTTCTCCGGCAAAGCGGTCCGCCCCGTTTTGGCTTTTCCCGAAATCATTCACCGGAGCCACCCCGAAATCAAAGTTGTTGGAATACGGCGTGGTGAAGACTTTCTTCTCGTTCCCCGCGCCGATATCAAGCCGCTGCGCGGCAATCGGCTTCAGCGCCTCTACGGTTAAACCTTGCGGATTATGCACCTGCATATCGGTCAGAACATAGGCCGCTCCGGGGTACATATAAAAATTCAAATCGATCTGATCCCCCGTATCAATCCGGCTGTGAATCGTCAGCTTCCGCCCGTTCTTCCCGTACTTATCGTTTTTCAAATTGCTCCACTCCGCCGTGTTTTTCACGGCATTGCGGGAGCTGATGGTTTCGCCGCCCGCTTTCGCGAAATCCGAGCTGAACTCCTGAACCACCGTCTCGCCTTTCCAGGACAAGCTTCCCGTACCTTTGGCCAAATCATAGGAAATGGTATATTTCCCGTTTGAGGCTTGTACCACATCGTGCTTGCTTGAATACGTCGCCGCCGATGCTTCATTTTCCGCCGCCTTTGCCGACCCGAAAGATCCCGGCAATGTTCCGGCCAGCAGCATGATCAAAGCAACCGCCATGTTTCCCGTCCGTAATCGTTTTTTCACTATTACGCCCTCCCGCAAATAGGATATGGAGCATTTGGATATCGATGCCACAACTTGGTGTTTTTTCTAAGTCCCATTCTAAGAACAGCCCGGGCCTGCATCCATATCGCAATGTTACTATTCATGTTGGAAAACGCCTTTCATGAAATCTTCCGGGCAAAAAAACGCCTGCCTTCCTCTTAAATGAAGAAAGCGGGCGGTATTTATTTCCTATTAATGAATGCCGCTAACGCGTGCACCCCCGATAGGCGGTTGGCGAAATGCCGGCATGTCCTTTAAACTGGCGCGAAAAATGGGAAAGCTGCATCCCGAGCTGTTCGGCGATGTCGGCGATGCTGATGTCCGTATAAGTAAGCAGGCGTTTGGCTTCCTCCATCCGTTTGCGCTGCACGTAATGCATCGGCGTGACACCCATGATCCTTTTGAAATAGGGGATAAAATAATTCGGATGAAGATGCACGATTTCAGCGAGCGCTTCAACTTCCAGCGATTCATGGAGATGTTCGTCGATGAATCGGATGACCATGCCGAGTTTGTTTTGCTCCGCAAGCTGCATGTAGTCCTTCAAATAATCGCGGTATCCGCCCTCTTCCAGACAGCTTGCCATCAGCTGAAGCAAACAAGCCTGCACCCGCAGCGCCGCAAACGGCCCGCCGGCCTGAAAATGCTCAATCATTTCCGCAAAGGTAGTGCGAATGGCTTCAGGGTTTTGGACATCGCTGATATAGAGCTTGCTGCCTGCATGAAAAAGCGGCCATTCCCCGATATGCGCGTCAAAATGGCAGAAATAGCGCACATACGGATTTTGCTGCGACGTAAAGGTAGTCTGGCTGGTCCCCGCCGGCATGATCATCATTTGATTCGGCTGCGGATAATAAGTAACCCCGTTAATGACCACCGAGCCCTCCCCCTCCGCGATAAAATACAGACGATTGAAGCTTGGCGCAAGCTCGGTCCGGTTCCATTCGGGGAATCCGCTCTTCAATTGGGCGTGGCTCACCGATACGGTCAAGCCTTCCAGTAAACGTCCGGCCAATTGGTCATATTCGCTCATGGTGCTTTTCATTCTCCTTACTCTTTTCCAATTTTACATCTATTGTAACATTAGCATTTAACGATTACACCTTAATTTTATGCAAAAGCCTCTTAATTCAGATCATTCTCATTCCCCCCGATTCGGGCTAAGCTTAAGAAGTCAAAGATGTACTCCTAGGACATTCATCTATTAATCAAGAAAGCAGGGAACGACCAAGATGAATAAATTAAGATTTGGGATCATCGGGATCGGAAATATGGGCTCCGCGCACGCGCTGAACCTGATTGGAGAAATTCAAGGCGCTGAACTGACGGCGATTTGCGACACGAACGCAGACCGCATCAAATGGGCCGAGGAGCATTTGCCCGATTCGGTGCAGAAATTTGAAAACACGGACGCTTTTCTGGCCTCCCACGCCATGGATGCCGTATTGATCGCTACCCCGCACTATGATCACCCTACGCTGGCGATTCGCGCTTTTGAAAACGGTTACCACGTACTGGTGGAAAAACCTGCCGGCGTCTACACCAAAGCCGTTCGGGAAATGAACGAAGCGGCGGCCAAGTCCGGCAAGCAGTTTGGCATCATGTACAATCAGCGGACCAATCCGCTGTACGCTAAGCTTCGCGACCTTATTCAATCGGGCGAACTGGGAGAAATCCGCAGAACGAACTGGATCATCACGAACTGGTACAGATCGCAAAGCTATTACGACTCCGGCGGCTGGCGCGCAACCTGGGCCGGCGAAGGCGGCGGCGTGCTGCTGAATCAGGATCCGCATCAGCTTGATCTGTGGCAGTGGACCACAGGCTTGATGCCGAAACGGGTCAGAGCGTTCTGCCAGTTCGGTAAATACCGGAACATCGAGGTCGAAGACGACGTTACGGCTTACGTGGAATACGAAAACGGGGCGACCGGACTCTTCGTGACGACAACCGGGGAATCTCCGGGAACCAACCGTTTTGAAATCACCGGGGACAACGGCAAAATCGTCATCGAAGACGGCAAGCTGACTTTCTGGAGACTTCGCGTATCCGAAACGAAATTCAACGCCGAATACAAAGGCGGATTCGGACAGCCGGAGTGCTGGAAATGCGAAATCCCCGTGGAAGGTGGCGAAGGCCCTCAGCATAAAGGCATCCTGCAAAACTTCACCAACGCTCTGCTGAAGGGTGAAACGCTGCTCGCTCCGGGCGAAGAGGGTATCCGCGGGCTCACGATCTCGAACGCCATGCATTTGTCAGCCTGGACCGAAGATTGGGTCGAATTGCCGCTTGACGAAGACCTGTACTATGAAAAGCTGCAGGAAAGAATCAAAAATTCCGTTTTCCAAAAATCGGCCGGCAGCGGCAAAACGCTGGATGTGTCCGGAACGCACTAATTTCATTTCACTCACTTATAGCGGCTGCTCAAGCAACATTAAGCCGCCTATAGCCAATAGAGGTAAAAAATGGCACTATTCGGCTCATCTGGATGAGAAATATCACTATAGCGGTACAAATGGTCGCTATTCCATCTGATTTCCGGAGAAATCAGCCATTTCGAGCCGATAATTGCTGAATAGCGCCCGTTCTTGCCGCTATTTCTCAAGGTTCTGCCTGAAACGGAGGAATAGCGCCATTTTGTACCGTTATTTCCGCTGTAAGCTGTATATTTCAAAATAAAGGAGCAATCAATCATGAAATTATCGGTATTTACCGTATCGACACCGGATTTCACACCGGAGGAGCTAACGCGCACAGCGCGTGAAGTCGGGCTGAACGGCATTGAATGGCGGTTTAAGGATATTCCTGAGAATGCGGCCGGGGAAGCACCTTCGTTTTGGGGGAACAACTTGTGCTCGATCGATCCGGCGCTTCCGGAAAGCGAAATGCTGCGCTTCAAGCAAGCGACGGAAGCCGAAGGTCTCGAAGTCGTCAGCGTTACCCCGTATCTGGACATTTACGATTTCGAAGCCACGGAGCATGTGTTCCGCACCGCCAAGCTGCTTGGCGCCAAGATGATCCGCGTCGGCGTGGCCGGTTACGACGGAAGCCAGCCTTATCCCGAGCTGTATGAAGCCAATGTCCGCTACTTAAAAGAAGCCGAACGCATGGCCAAACAATACGGCGTCAAAGGGATAGTGGAAACGCACCACAAAACGATCGCGCCAAGCGCAAGCCTTGCCTACCGGCTCGTAAGCAACTGCGATCCCGCGCATATCGGCGTTCTGTTCGACCCGGGCAATATGGTGCATGAAGGTTACGAAAATTTCCGCATGGGGCTCCAGCTGCTTGGTCCTTACCTGGCGCATGTGCACGTGAAAAACGCGCATTGGACTCCGGACGGCACCCGTCCCGACGGCTCGGCGGCTTGGCGCTCGGAATGGGCTCCGCTGCGCAGCGGTATCGTGGACTTCCGCAAAGTACTGGAAGATCTGAAAGCCGTCGGTTACAACGGATATTTGGGAGTCGAGGATTTCAGCGAGCAATTTGCTTCCAAAGAAATGCTCGCCTCCTTCGTGCAATTTGTCCGGGAAAGAATGTGATGAACGTGGCAGACCAACCTCAGTCTTATCAAAAAAAGGACGGCATGAATTACGCTCCCAAAGGGATCGCTCATACCGTCGTGCAGCCCGGAGAGTTCGTGTTCGCGGCAGTCTCTCTCGACCATGGGCATATCTACGGCATGACCGGCGGTTTGATCGAAGCCGGAGCCACCCTGAAATGGGTATATGATCCCGACCCGGCCAAGATGCAGGCCTTTATCGAAAAGCATCCGCAAGCACGGATGGCGGACAGCCTCGAGCAGGTGCTCTCCGATCCGGAGGTCAAGCTCGTCGCGGCGGCTGCCGTTCCGTCGGAACGCGGCCCTCTGGGTCTGCGGGTTATGGACGCGGGCAAAGATTATTTTACGGACAAAACCCCGTTCACGAGCTTGGAACAGCTGGAAGCCGCCCGGCGAAAGGTCAAGGAAACGGGAAGAAAATACGCCGTCTATTTCAGCGAACGGCTGCATGTCGAATCCGCCGTGTACGCGGGCGAGCTCATCAAGCAAGGCGCGATCGGGCGGGTGCTGCAGGTTACGGGCTTCGGCCCCCATCGCTTGAGCGCGTCTTCCCGGCCGGATTGGTTTTTCGAAAAAGAAAAATACGGCGGTATTTTGTGCGATATCGGCAGCCATCAGATCGAACAATTTCTTTATTACACCGGCTGCAAGGACGCCAAGGTGATGCACAGCAAGGTAGCCAACTACAACAATCCGGATCATCCGGAACTTGAGGACTACGGCGACGCCACGCTCATCGGCGACAATGGAGCCACGCAGTACTTCCGGGTCGACTGGTTTACGCCGGACGGGCTGAGCACCTGGGGAGACGGCAGAACGTTCATCCTCGGCACCGAAGGTTATATCGAGCTGCGAAAATACACCGATATCGCCCGCGAGTCCGACGGTGATCAAGTATATCTGGTCAACGGGGACGGGGAGCATCATTTTTCCGTTCACGGCAAAGTGGGCTATCCCTTCTTCGGCGAACTGATCCTCGACTGCCTGAATCGCACGGAAATCGCCATGTCGCAGGAGCACGCCTTCAAAGCCGCGGAGCTCTGTCTCATCGCGCAGGACATGGCCGTCGTTGTCAAGTAAACTATAACTGTGACATACATTTCGCTAAGAACAGGAAGGGATGCAGGATGCAACAACCTATCGGTGCGGCCGTCATCGGCTGCGGCGCGATTTTTCCGCTTCATGCCAATGCGCTGCGGCAAATAGAGGATGTCAAGCTGCAAATGGTTGTCGATGCCGACCCGGCCAAAGCTAGGCAGGCGGCGGAGCTTTACGAAGCGCAAGCCGAGACCGATTACCGGGCCATCTTGGGAAGAGAGGATATCCAGGTGGTTCATATTTGCACGCCCCATGATTTGCATGCGGAAATGGCGATTTCGCTTCTGGCGGACGGAAAGCACGTACTGACGGAAAAGCCGATCGCTCATCATCTCGATGCCGCCGCCGGCATGCTGCTCGCCGCAAAACAAAGCTCCGCTCAGCTTGGGGTGACTTACCAGAACCGGTACAACGAATCCTCGCGCCTAATCAAGGAGACGATCGATTCCGGCGAGCTCGGAAAAGTCGTCTGCATGAAGGGGACCGTCACCTGGAACCGTGACCTGGCCTATTATGCCTCCGATCCTTGGCGCGGAAAATGGGCGACGGAAGGCGGCGGCGTGCTGATCAATCAGGCGATCCACACGCTGGATTTGCTGCAGTGGTTCGGCGGGGAAGTCGTCTCGACCCGGGGCAGCGCCACGGCCGACGCGCTTGGCGATTTCATCGAAGTGGAAGACACCGCTCATGCCTGCATCCAGTTTGCCAGCGGGGCGCGCGGGCTGTTTTACGCCACGAACGCCTATTTGTCCAACAGTCCTGTTGAGCTGGAAATCGTGTTCGAAAAAGGATCGCTCCATCAGCGGCGGGATCAGCTCTATCTTTTCAAGGATGGCCTGGAAACCTTGCTGTGCGAGCCTCCACTCGTCGAAAATGGCAGCGGGAAATCGTACTGGGGCACGAGCCATATCAAGCTGATCGCCGATTTTTACAAGCATCTTCGCGAGGACCGGCATTTTTGGATCGATGCGGACGAGGGCCTCAAAACGCTGAAGCTGATCGCCGGCATTTACGGCGCCGAGGGGCTAAGAGCGCCAAAATAAGCAGCGCGTTACGTCAAAAACAAACGACGGGCAGGGACTCTCGGAGTCCCTGCCCGTCGTTTTCTTGTTCCGGCTAACCCGTTAAGCTAGACATTTGATGCGGATTCGTAAGCGCTGATGATCCGGTCCATTTGCGCATTCCATTCCGAATCGACCGTGCATCTCTCCGGGTGGGCCTCAAACCAGGCCACCGTCTTTTTGATCCCTTCCGCAAACGGTATGACGGCGTTAAAATCCGGGACAAACGATTTGATTTTACTGTTGTCAAAGACGGCGCTGACCGCCTTGTCGCCGAGCAGTCCCCCAACGCTGTCCGAATCGAACCGGCAAATGAAATTGGAGGAGATATGCACGTACTCCGGCTTTGCCCCTGCTGCCTCAGCGATCGCTTCGTAAATCTGATTCCAGCTCAGCACCTCGTCCGAGGTGATATGAAAAGCTTCTCCGATGGCCAACTCGTTTCCGAGCAGACCCGCGAACCCTTTGGCAAAGTCGGTGTTATGCGTCATCGTCCACAGCGAGGTTCCGTCCCCGTGAACCAAGATCTTCTTGCCTTGGCGCATCCGTTCGATCAGCGACCAGGGATGGTTCCAGCTGTTGAGCGAAGCCGGAATCATCGTATCTCCGTAAGTATAGGACGGCCGAACGATGGTAACGGGAAACCCCTGCTTGCGGTGCTGCTCCAGAAGCAGCTCTTCACAGGCGATTTTATCGCGCGAATACTGCCAATACGGGTTTTCCAGCGGCGTCTCTTCCGTGACGACGTAATGCTGCAGCGGCTTCTGATAAGCCGAGGCGGAGCTGATGAACACGTACTGCTTCGTTTTGCCCCGGAACAGCTCCACATCGGTCTGTACATGCTCCGGCGTAAACGCGATCCAGTCGGCCACAACGTCAAACTCGTAGGCCTCCAAGATGCGGGCGGCCTCAGCCTTGTTCCGGATATCGCCCGTGATGACTTTGGCTCCTTCCGGAATGAATTCCGTCCGCTGTCCACGGTTGAACAAATAAAGCTTATGCCCTTGTTCCACGACCCGCTTGGAGACTGCTTCGCTGATCAGTCCGGTGCCGCCGATAAATAGTATTTTCATGGTTTGGCCCTCCCGTTCTATATAAAAGGTGGCTGGAAGGCATCCGTGTGAAATGTTCCTACGACCGCTGTTGTTCCCGGATTTCTCTTATTATATAAATTCAAGCAAGGCAGAAATCCGGTCACAAAGGCGGACGAGCGTATGCTTTCGATGCAGCTTTCTTTCAGAAAGCTTTTAGCTTCTTCGAAATCATTTCACACTACTGCCATCTCACTTTTTCATTTAACTTTAAGACACCTAACTAAGACAAAATCGGCTCCAAACCATCGCGGGAGATGCAAGTCCCGTGGCAAGTTTGGAGCCAATAAATGAAGCTTACGCTCTGTAGAAATCGCGAACCCAGCGGTGCGGCTTCAGCTTCGCAAGCTGTTCCGCCGGCAATCCGCGGCCGTCTCCTACCAGCATATTGCGCTCCACGTTGCGGACGGAACGCATCCCGGGAATGACCGTGGATACCGCAGGGTGGCTGAGGACGTAACGCAGCGCCGTTTCAGGCATGTCGTCCATGGAAATGTTCAAATCGGCGGTGATTTTTTGCACGCGTTCATACACTTCGCGCTTACGGTCACCGCTGAAATACGTGTTGCGGAAATCGCCTTCCGCGAAAACGGTCTCCGGCGTGATTTTGCCGGTCAAGCCGCCCTCGTCCAGCGCCACGCGCACGATAACGCCGACGTTATGCTTCTCGCAAGCCGGCAGGAGCTGATCCTCCGGACTTTGATCGAAAATATTGTAGATGACCTGAACCGTATCCACGACACCGGTTTCGATCAGCTTTATCGCATTATTCGGCTGATGGTCGTTGATCGACACGCCGAAGAAACGAATTTTGCCTTGTTCTTTCAGCTTTTGCACGCCTTCGAGCCAGTCGCCTTGACCTACCCATTCGTCCGACCAGACGTGGAATTGCTGAACGTCGACCGTATCGAGTCCCAAATTGCGAAGGCTTGTCTCCGTGCTGGAAATTACGTGTTCGGCCGTAAACGTCTCGCCCGCGGGAACTCCTGCCCGAGCGGGCCACTGCCGGTTGATTGGCGGGATTTTGGTGGCTACGTAGATGTCTTTGCCGGCATGCTCCCGCACGACTTGACCGACCAGCGATTCACTGTGCCCGTCTCCGTATCCCAGCGCGGTGTCGATAAAGTTCAGTCCCAGTTCGATGGAACGGTGCAGCGCTTTCAGCGATTCGTCATCCGAAGCGCCGATCCACGCCGTTTTGCCGATACCCCAGGCGCCGTATCCGATTTCCGATACTTTCAGTCCTGTTTTGCCAAGCGTTCTGTAATTCATGGTTTTCCTCCCGTCACTCTCATCATATTTCACACGTTTTTAGTATACTCCATGATGGGAGGCGGCAAAAGTGCGCAAACTTAGGCATTTTTCAGGATTCCTAAGAAATCGGCGCGGGTCGGGTCAAACGGGCCGGCTCTTGCGGAAGCAAAAATAGAAGTTGCCCGTCATGACTGATTTCCAGCCCCTCTTCCCCTTCCAGCAGCGTATATACGACGTGATCGCGATCCACGAAAATATCCAGCAGTTGGCCGCGAATCGTCAGCCTAAAGCGGTAGCTCTCCCAATGATGCGGCAGCGCCGGCCGAAAACTGGGCACTCCCCGATATGAGCGCATGCCGGCAAATCCGTTGATGATCGACATCCACGAACCTGCCATCGCCGCGGTATGCAACCCGTCCTTGGCGTTGCCGTTGATGTCGTCCAAATCCATCCGGACCGTGCGCTCGAAGTAATCGTAAGCTTCCTCCAAGGATCCGATTTCCGCCGCCATAATGCTGTGAATACAGGGCGACAGCGAGGAGTCATGTGTTGTCAAAGGCTCGTAATAGCGATAATTGCGAATTTTCTCATCCGGCGAAAACTGGTCCCCCAGCAGGAACAGCGCCATGACGAAATCCGCTTGCTTTAGTACCTGATGCCGGTAAATCACGAGCGGATGGTAGTGAAGCAGCAGCGGGTATTTTTCCGGCGGCGTATGCTCGAAATCCCACTTTTTCTTGGCCAAAAACGTATCGTCCTGCGCGTAAATGCCAAGCGCTTCGTCAAAAGGAACGTACATCTTGTCCGCCGCACGCTTCCACTCCGCCGTTTCTTCCTCCGTCAGCCCGATCTTCCGCCGCAGCCGCTCGTAATCCTGCGGATACCGCTCCCGCAGCAAATCGGCTGTTTCGCAGGCATACCTTAGCTGCTCCCGCGCCATCAAATTGGTATAGGCGTTATTGTTCACGATCGCCGTGTATTCGTCCGGTCCCGTCACGGCGTCGATGCAGAAGGCTCCGCTTTTCGCGGGATTATAGTGACCGAGATCCGCCCAAAACCGCGAGGTTTCGAACAGGATTTCCGCCCCTTTGTCTACAAGAAAGACGGTATCCCCGGTCGCCTGCACATACTGACGAATCCCGTACGCGATATCGGCATTGATGTGCGCCTGGGCGGTCCCCGCCGGGAAAAAGGCGGAGTTCTCCGCACCGTCAATCGTCCGCCATGGATATAGCGCCCCACGCTGCGACATCACTGCCGCCCGTTCCCGCGCCTGCTCCAGCGTGGCGTAGCGGAATTCCAGCAGCGCCCGCGCCGTCTCCGGACGGGTGAACGTAAAGAAGGGCAGCATGTACATTTCGGTGTCCCAGAAATAATGGCCTTCGTACCCTTCCCCGGTTAACCCTTTGGCGCCTACGGCGGTCACCCCGTCGCTGCCTGCGGCTTGCAGCAGGCCAAACGCGTTGAAGCGTACGCCCTGCTGCAGCACGGCATCGCCTTTGATTTCCACGTCGGCGCGGCGCCAGAAATCGTCCAGAGACGCGTGCTGCTCGGCGGCCAGCGCCTCAAAGCCGCGGTCTTCCCCCAGACGCAGCGTACGGCCGCCAAGCTGTGCCAGTTCCGCTTCCGGCTCGTCCCGGGAAGTATGGTACGCGATGTATTTGGTCAGCGCGGCCGTTTCTCCACGACACAGTGACACGTTGTACCGCGCCGTCAGCCGCTGGCCGTCCCGCGTTTCCTCCAGCTTCAGCGCGGCGGCAGCGGGAATCTCGATGCGGTGGCTCATCGCCGTGACAAGGGCGAAGCCGCTATGGCGAGTGCGCTGCATCAGCCACACGCCGCCCGCGCCGTCGCTCCCCGCCTCCTCATACAGCAGGCTGGGCTCGGATCGGCCCGCGCTAAGGCGGGGATCGCCGTTCGCCGCTTTGCCCGACGGCGCAATCTCGCCGTCCAGCGCCGATACAAGCGTGACCGCGCCGTCGAAATTCAGCGCGGTCACCTCGTAATGCATCGCCGCGAGGTGCTTATGCCGCAGGGATACTAGGCGGCGGATATGAATCAGCACCCGGTGCCCGGCCGGCGATTCCCACTCCACCAGCCGGTGCAAAATCCCGCTCTGCATATGCAGCACTCTTTTGTAAAAATGCACGGTTCCGCGGTTCAAATGAAAGGCCTCGCCCTGAACGTCCAGCCCGATGATACCGGCGTTCGCCACGTTCAGCATCGCCTGGTTTCGGGCCGGATAGCCGTAAGCCCCCTCGGGATAATGGATCGGCTCCGAGTCGTAAAATCCGTTCAGGTAGTTTCCCGTGACCGAAGCGCCCCTTTGGCCGTGATACCCTTCCTCAAAATAACCCCGCATTCCGATATACCCGTTGCCGAGGGAAAACAAGCTTTCGTTTCTTTGGTGATGGACTTCATCCCAGGCATCCTCAACCAAGCTCCACTCCCGGTGAGAATGTAACGCCGCCGGATGTTCGTATGATTTCATTTTCATCCTTTAACCGATCCTCCCATAAGCCCTCTGACGAAATATTTTTGCAGCAGGAAAAAGATAGCCAGCGGCATCAGCATCGAAATAAAAGCCGCAGACGTCAGCAGATGCCAATCGTTGCCGCGCGAACCGACGAGATCGGCGATTTTCATCGACATGACCTGAACGCTTGGCTGGTTGCCGATGAAAATGAGCGACACCAGGTAATCGTTCCATACCCACAGGAACTGGAAAATGCCGATGGACGCCAGCGCGGGTACGGACAGCGGCAGAATCAGCCGCGAGAAAATCGTGAAATGGCTCGCGCCGTCGATAAAGGCCGATTCGAACAAATCCTTCGGCAGCTGGCTGATGAAGTTATACATAAAATACGTCACGAGCGGCAGCCCAAAGGCGGTATGCGCCAGCCAGATGCCCAGATAGCTCCCGTTCAGCCCGAGCGACGTATAATCTTTCAATACGGGAATCAGCGCGACCTGCAGCGGAATGACCAGCATGGCGATGATGACGACGAACAGCGTCTTCCGTCCCGGAAACCGTAACCAGGCAAACGCGTACGCGGCAAAAGAGGCGATCAGCACCGGAATCACCGTTGCCGGCACGGCGATCGTCAGCGTGTTCCAGAACGCCTGGGACAAGCCGTTTCCCTTTTGCACCGTCTCGCTTCCGTCCGCCTGCTTCAGCTTGTATTCCTTGCCGGACAGCACATTTTTGTAATTGTCGAGCGTCAGCTCCGGTTTGAACGCCCAGCCCTGTTCCTGTACGTTCAGGGTTCGCGCCCGGCGGTTTTCCCAAATGAGCCGCTCTCCGTCAAGCGTGACGCCCGCCTTAAGCTGCTCGTCGCTGTACGTTTGACCGTTCACTTCGATCGGCTCGCGCAGGTCGATGTCTTTGGACAACTGCAGCTTCTCCCCGTTCGTCCATTCCTGATGGGGAAATACGTTCCACCAGCCGGACGTGAGGATATCCGCCGCCGGCCGGAACGAGGAAATGAACAGCCCCAGCGTCGGGATCAGCCAAATCAGACAGATAAAGCCAAGTGCCAGATTGACGATCGTTTTGCTGCGTTTGCTGCGCTTTTTCATTTTGCGAGCGGCCATCTAGAATCCCCCCTGCTTGCGGAATTGCCGCAAATTGATGATGATGACCGGCAGCACGGCGATCAGCAGGACAATCGCCAGCGTCGATCCGTAGCCGAAGTTGCGGTACATGAAAAACTGCCGATAGAACTGGGTCGCCACGACCTCGGTATCGTACTGCCCGCCCGTCATGACCATGACGACGTCGAAAATTTTCAGCGTAAACACGATGATCGTGGTCGTTACAGTGAGGATCGTGGTGGAGATATAAGGGATCATGATGCCGAAAAAGATTTTGAATTCGCCCGCTCCGTCCACTCGAGCCGCCTCCAAAATATCCTCCGGCACGCCTTTGATCGCGGCGGAGAATATCACCATCGCAAAACCGGTCTGCATCCAGATTAGAATCAGGATGAGAAAAAAGTTGTTCCACGGCTGGATCATGCTGGTCCACGCCTGCGCTTCCCCGCCAAAAGCGGTCACGACTGCGTTCAGCAGCCCGATCTGCTCATCGCCCGGCTGATAGTAATAGACGAATTTCCAAATGACGCCCGCCGCCACAAACGAAATTGCCATCGGCATGAAGATGATCGACTTGGCGATCCTTTCATAGCTGCTGCGGTCCGCCAGAATGGCAATCAGCAAGCCCAGCGTTACACAAGCGAATGTTCCGACGAATACCCACAGCAGATTATTGCGCAGCGCCGTCGCCATCAGACGGTCGGTGAAAATTGCCGCGTAGTTGGCGAGACCGACGAACTTCTCGGACGAGGCGTTAAAAAAGCTGAGATACAGCGTCCGAACTGCGGGCAGCACCAGCAGCCAGCCAAGCAGCACGACCGCCGGACCGATAAAGACGAACGGGAGCGCTTTTTTGCGGATATGCTCCGGGTACTGCTCCACCGCCCAGGTCAAGGAGTAATAAATCAGGTATACGCCAAACACGCCCCAAATCACGGCGAACACGGCCGTTAGCAGCGGGTTTAGCGTGGAATCGCGGAAAAACCGGAATATCAGGCCATGCACGGCGGCATTAGCCAGCAGTACGGCAAGGGATAAGAGCACGGCCCTAAGGCTGACGGTTCGTTTGGCCTCTGCCTCTGTACTCATCATGGAGCCCTCCTCAAAATTATGCAGTTTGCGTATGCGTATAAGCTGTTAGGTGATCGTGCAAAAAAAGTCATCCGTGAGAAATGTTCCCACGAACTTTTTCAGAAACATTTGCGTCCTCTCGCATTCTTATCATTTTCCGGTCTAACTGAAAGTGAGGGGCAGTTTGCCCTCTGCAAAGCGCTCGACAAGCTCTTGCCCCTCTTCCTGGATCTGAAAAAACGGAGTGGTCGCCTTCGTGAGCGGATTTCTGCACTGCTTGAATTTATAAAATCTAAGAAATCCATGAACAACAGCGATTGTAAGAACATTTCACACGGCTGCCTACTAGCCAGGTCGTTGCTTGCCTTTATGGCTTAGTTATCCCACCCCGACTGGATCTGGGCTAAGGCCTCATCCAGGGTGGCCGTGCCGCTCACGTAGTCGGTCATACCTTTCCAAAACGTACCCGCGCCAACTTTGCCCGGCATGAGATCGGAGCCGTCGAACCGGAGCGTGGAAGCGTCCTGAACAAGCTGCGCCATGCGGCGGTCGGATTCCGAAGTATACCAGTCGAGCGAAGCGTCGTTCATCGGCGCAATCACGCCGCCCGATTGAACCCACGTCTTGATCGATTCACCGGTCGTAAAGAACTCCATGGCAGCCCGAACTTCAGGGCGATCGTTAAACATAGCGTAAATATCGCCTGCCACCAGCACCGGCTTGCCGTACTGCGAGTCGATCGGCGGGAGATAGAACCAGTCGTAATCCTCGTCTACCTTGGCCGTAGCCGGGAAAAATGTGGTGATGAAGTTCGCTTGGCGGTGCAGCCATACCTTCGGAGGATTATCGAACATCGGGAGCGGCGAATCGCCGAAGGCCGTCGTTACGATTGACTTGGTTCCCCCATAGACATAATCCGGATTCATCCAGATTTTCGACATGATTTCAACAGCGTTTTTCACTTCCGGAGAAGTAAACGGAAGTTCCCCTTTGACCCATTTATCGTAGTTTTCCGGGCTTGTCGTGCGGAGCAAGATGTCCTCGACCCAGTCCGTTGCCGGCCAGCCTGTCGCCGCGCCGCTTTCGATCCCAATTCCCCAGGCCGCGTCGCCGTCCTTGGCGATTTGTTCAGTCAGAGCCATGAGTTCATCCCAGGTTTGCGGAATAGCGTAACCGGCTTCCTCGAACGCCTTTTTCGGGTACCAGACCAAGCTTTTTACGTTGCTTCGGTTCCAGATGCCGGCCATAATTTTGCCGTCTTTGCCGTCCATCGTCGCCATATCCAGCCAGCTTTGGTTGTAATTTTTCTTCAATTTCTCCTGATCGAGAATGGTCGTCAGGTCCACCACTTTGCCGGTTTTAGCTACGGCCGCAAGCAAGCCAGGCTGAGGGAAATCGGCGATATCCGGGGCATTTCCGCCATCAACTCGAATGTTGATTGTCGCTTCGAATTCTTTGGACCCTTCATATTGAATGTCGATCCCGGTTTTTTCCTCGAATTCTTTAATACTATTTTCAAACTTCACCTGGTCGGCATCCACAAACGGGCCAAACATCGTAACCTTGGTCCCTTTGTATTCCCCTTTCATGGCCAGATCCAAAGGAGAGCCCGACGTAGCGGGCGCGTCATTTTCCGGCGCCGCCTGGTTGGAGTCGTTTTCCGTGGCTTGATTGTTAGCCGGTGCCGGAGGTTCCGTATTAGCGGCGTTGTTTCCCCCTCCGCAAGCGCTGATCAGCATGATGATCGAAATAAAAAGAGCAAGCACCATCGGTAATTTTCGTTTTGAAGCCTTAGTCATCTTTTCAACATCCCCTTCGATTTTTTAGAAAAAAATCATCTGTGAAGGTCTCGTTGTCAACATCAATTGGCCGATTGCACGGTAAGCGCAAATTGAGCCGGATCACCTCCTTGCAAAGCTTTTCAGAATGTTATCGACGGATTTGTCGGAATTAGCCTTTCAGCTTATCGTGTATGCGTTTACAATTTGCTATATTCTTATGATTCCGGATGGCCTTGCGTGTCGGAAATTTGAAAAGCTTTTCAAAAAAATGCGACTCGCGATTCAAACTCAGAGAAAGACCTTTGTTTATCTTTCTCTGGAGGACTCGCGAACGATTAGTTTATGCTGCATCATTTCACGGGGGATTTTGACGCTCCCGGTTGTCAGCAGCTCATGCAGCTTCTCGGCGGCGCGGTACCCTAAATCGTAAATCGGCTGCGCGATGGTCGTCAGCTTGGGAATAAACATGCTGGCCATCCGCAGATTGTCGAAGCCTACGACGGACACCTGCCCCGGAACCAGAATGTTCCGATCCTTCAAATACGAGATCGTCCCCATCGCAAACTCGTCGGCCACGCAAAATACCGCCGTCAGATCCGGGTGCTCGGCAAACAGTTCGTGGGCCGCCTGATAGGCATGCTCGAACCGGTGGTTGGCATACTTTACGTTGTCGATGTTATGCTCCAGCCCGAATTCCGTCATTGCCCGGACAAAGCCGTTATAACGCGGCGGGCCCGAAATCGAGTTCTCGTGATTAAAGCCGATCATTCCGATTTGGCGATGACCCAGCTCGATGAGATATTTGGCCGCATCATAGGCAGCCGCCTCGTCATCCACTTCCACGCAGGGAATATCGTATTCATCCGAATGCGAGGACAGGAGCACGAACGGAATCCGGCAGCCCATGAGCTTCTCGTAATACTCAGGGAACATTTTATCGCTGGCAAACACGATCCCGTCCACCTGTTTCTCATGAAAGGTATCGATATAAGAAAGCAGCCGCTCCTTGTTGCGGTCCGTGTTGCAGATCATCAAGCTGTAGCCCAGCTTGATGCAGGCGTCCTGCATCCCCCGGATAATTCCGGCAAAATACAGGTTCTCGATATCCGGAATGAGCAGCCCCAGCGTAAAGGATTTCCGGTAAATTAACCCCCGGGCAAAAGCGTTCGGCAGGTACTGCAGCTCTTGAACCGCTTCCAAAACGCGAAGCCGCTTGCTTTCCACCACCGTGCTTGGGGCATTCATGACGCGGGACACGGTGCTAATGGACACCCCCGCTTTTTGGGCAACGTCTCGAATGGTTGGTTTGGATTTCATCAGCGTCAACTTCCTTCAATTCTGAAAACCTTTTCAACGCGATTATAACAGGGGAAATGTGGAAATACAAGAGGATTCTACGAGAGGTAAACTCCTCGCTTGGCCTTTATTTTCGGGAGCGGCATTTTCTCCATTTATGAAGCCGCTTCAGGGCAACCTTACGGTACCATTTACGGTCCAGAATGATTAAATCCACACCTTCCCTCCCGCCGCGCCCGACCTCATATTTCTGATCTTTAAAAGATATCGCCAGCAGCCGCTCGTATTCGGCATCGTTTAAGTCGCTCAGTTTTCGGGTCAGGATCACTTCGTCAGGGAGGTCGTTATCCAGGGTCCGAGCGGCCCGGCGAGCATCCGCTCTGCGTCTTTTGCCGCTTGGATGAAGTGCTTCCATAGACCCACGGTATATAATGAATACCGTAAGCGCACTTGCCGGCAGCCAAATCGCTATTATAGACCAAAGCTCCGAAAAGTCGCTCATGCGTTTACCCCTTTTTCGCCGATTTTTGAAGCTTCCGAAATCTCGCTTAACCTCACTCCTGTATTTTTCGACTGTATCGTAAACAACTCCTTCTTCTATTCCCGAAAAGCCTTGTCACTGTTGATGCTCGGAACGGCGATCAACCACGGCTATATCGTCGCCTTCTCGTTTGCGATTCTGGCGATCTTTGTCGCCTTCGCCATTAAGGGCAAAGCGAAGCCCCGCTTGGAAACCGAAGGGTAAGCGCAAAGCTCGGCAGCGGTTAGAGATGAGGCTGCGTTTTAGCGAAGGCCAATGTAAAAGAGGAGGTCCGCAAGGTGATGCGGTCCTCCTCTTTTTTAGGGCTCGATCTACTTTTTCTTTTCCCGAAGCTTGATATTTTCATAATGGTCCTTTTTGACTTGATCGACGGTATAAGTAATGTGCACGTTCAAAAGGGCATTATTTGCAATTTTCATATGGTCGAACATGGCCCCTTCCCCCATATACTCCGTCATATGCGTCTCCCGCCGGTGGAACGGATCTCCTCCAATCGCCGTATCCAAAACCCTTTTCCCGCCAATGGTACCCGAAATCAAAATTCCGTCGAACTTTTGGTAGGACCCTTTCAGCTCCAGATAATAGTTGGGAGCCAAATAAAGATAATTGTTAAATTGGACGAGATGAACGTCCTTTATGCTGAAATCGGCAGTTTCGATGTCAAACTGATATTCTGTCGGCTTTTGATTAGCTCTAATTTGGCTGATTCCTAGCAGGATAATCAGAATTATGAGCAAGGCGGAGAGGGAAGTTATCAGGATGTTCTTTCTCATTTGCTTAAATTCGCTCCATGTTATTTTTGACGTAAAATTTTATTTTTCGGTTATTTCGACATTTATATAATAATTTCCTGCTATATTATTGGTTTTTATTTCTTTTATTTAAAATATATTCCAACTCCATGCTTGTCCTTTCTCAACAAAACTTCGATCAAATTACATTGACATACATAGTAATACGCAGTACATTGTAATTGCCACTAATCACCATTTACTTGAACCTAGCCGAGGTGAGCCGATGAACGAAAGCAGCATCAGCCGGGATTTGATCCGCGGCAATATCGATACGATCATCCTTCGGGTCCTGCTCGAGGGGGATAACTACGGCTATGAGATCATGAAATCCATCGCCACCATCAGCAAAGGGCAGTACGAGCTCAAAGAGCCCTCTTTATATACCAGCCTGAAGCGGCTGGAGACCCAAGGGCAGATCGAATCCTACTGGGGTGAAGAGAGCCAGGGCGGCAGGCGCAAATATTACATGGTCACCCCGGCGGGGAAAGAATCGTACCGGCAAAGCCTGGAGGCCTGGAAAACGGCCCGGGTGCTGATCGATATGCTGATCGAAAATCAGGAGGGATCATGATGAATCCGCTGCAAAAGCATGTAGACCGATTGTTTTCCGGTTATAAGATGGGCCCGCAAATTCGCGAGCTGAAAGAGGAAATTCTGAGCAATCTCGAGGCAAAAGTCGCCGATCTCACGGCGGAAGGGCTGGAATATGGCGAAGCGGTAAGGACGGCGGCGGCCAGCATCACCAGCGTAGATCATCTCATTGAGGATCACCGCGAGATTTACGTAAGCCGCTACCGGCTGGAATTCTCCCAAGTGGCCCTGATATACACGCTTGTTTTCTGGATTTTGACGATTCCGCTTCGTCTGGTCACGCCAACCGTCATCAGCTTTTTTATGCTGCTTCCGGTCGTGGGTGCGGGGGGGCTCTTTCTTGCGGCATATATCATTTTTAAACGAAACGGCCCCAACGAAACCTCCCGGCGCAACCTTCGGTCCGCTGTTCAACAGGCCAGGATCGTCTGGCTGATATGGGGACTGTTCATGCTGATCTCTGTGCTGGTGGTGACAGCCCGTCATTTTGCCAGCAACGTGTGGTACCTGCGCCCGATTCACCTGGAAGGGCCGTACCAGTATGCCGTCGTGGGCATCGCTTACTTCAAACCATTTCTGACCCTCCTGATCCCCCTGCTGTTTCAGGCCTCCGTTCGGCTCATCCGCAAATATGAAGTCGAATATTGGAGGGAACAGGAATGAAAACGCGCAACCGCCTGATTCTGGGTCTGATTCTTGCCGGTTTGATCTTGACGGGTTACGTGGAGGGCTTCGAGTTCCCCCGCATCCATGCCGCCGAGGCGAAATACGACCGGGAACAGCTGAGCCCGTTAACCCATGACATCCGGCGCACCGCCAAATTACAAACCAAATATATGGGCGATGCCCCTAGAGTCCTCGGATTGTTCTCTTCGCTGCCCATGAGGCTTACGCATGGCTTCCAGCTTGATCCCGATACGTTCACGGCGCAGCTCAACATGGGCGAGCAGCCCGAGACCGGCGCCCCAATCGATGACCGTGAAACGGACTTATTGCTTATCTACAGTTCCACCGCCGCGTTTACGTTTATCGATAATCTTCAGGCGGTTATTTTTAGCTGGGACAACGTCTCCTATAAAATCACGCGAGCGGAAATGGAGCAATGGTACGGCGAGGACTGGGCTTCCCTGGCTGAATCATCCGCCTGGAAAAGCAAGGTCCAAAGCAAGCTGGCCGCCCCCGAATACGTAACGGAAGCGACAAGTCGGCTTATTCATCAAACCGATCCTTTATCCCCTTAACGCTTTGTTGCTCCTCCACATATAAGGGTAAAAGAATCGCGCGAATTACAACCGGCTTTTGAACTTTTCACAAAGCAGACAAAAAATCCCCTGATTCTCAGGGGATTTTACTAATCGCTCCGCTCCTTGATCATCTCCAGAAATTCGAGAATGATATCGGAAACGGCATCTTCTTCCGACATATGGATAAACCTGCTAAGGTGCACAATATCGCCTTTGAACAAATCAATTAGCCTCAAAATCGACGCCTCGTCATTTTGTCTTGCCATACGGAGCAAATTTAGGAACTCTTCATCATCCGGGACATCTCTTTGATCATCTTTCGTTTCCATTTGTTCACCCCTTGCTGACTCATATTCAGTTCCCGGGCGACTTCCCCTTCCGTTTTGTCCTGCAGGTATATTTTGTAGATAATCGATTTGCCGGTGCCTGAGGGAAGCGCATTGATCAGCTGTCTCACCAACATTTTATTATCAGAAGATGAGGTGAAGCAGGTTACGGCCGGTTCGACTCCATTGAATGAACATTCCCGTCTTCTGACAGTCCTGGCTTTATACTGAATCCTCCAAGCGATCCGATAAACTTCCTTCCGATATTGCTCGTATGCGGTTTGCTGTTCTTCCAAAACTACCTCCCCCTTTCATTTTCATCTTCTATATATAGGGAATTTCCAAGGGGATAAATACAACCATTATTATTAAGGTAAATATTATTATAACATTTTTTCAAATTATTGGTTGTTTTTCTCTTGCTATTTTTCTTTACATAGTGAAGGGCCCAATCGAACGAAGGAGGTAATAAGCATGCAAGTCACGGATATTGTCTCGTTGGTCACGAATGTGGGGTTCCCGGTCACGCTTTGTTACATCCTGGTCAAGTACGTGCTGCAAACCGTCAACAGCAAGCTGGACAAAATGGAAGCAACGCTTCAAGCCCTTGCCGAGGAAATTCATACGCTGGAAAACGACCGCAACGACCGCGATAACGAGCATAAAACGGCAAGCTGATCTCTCCTATGAAAAGACGATATTCTTCTGCGGCAATCATAGCGCAGAATCAAGCAAACGGTCCCTCCTCATTAAACGCTTACAAAAATGAAGACGAAAAAAACGGCAGTTGCTCCGAAGGGGGCGGGGAACAAGCGCCCCTTCATTATATTTATTAGACGAGAAGTGAATTTAGAACCATTTTGACAAATTGGAAAAATAAAAACAGCGTTTGCGGACGCCCTCTTCAGAGGCCACCATCCGCAAACGCTGTTGCATGAAAGGTTCCGTTAGCTTTGTTTCCCGCAGCATTTCTTGTATTTGAGGCCGCTGCCGCAAGGGCAAGGGTCGTTGCGTCCGACCTTTTTCACGGCGGCTACGGTTTGTCCGGGCGAGGCCGGGGCAACCGGTCTCAGTCCGGCATCCGCGCCGCCGATTTCGCTCAGCTCCGCCGGCGTATGACCGGCATTCGACCACATGCGGGTATGATTATACACATCCATCATCAGGGACATAGCGGTTTGCGCCTGCTTCGGATTCCGAAAGGAAATATCCCTTCTCTCGAACTCATAGATCAGATCCTCCAGCGAAGCTTCCATCGAGCAGCCGAGCTGAATGTCGTCAACCAGATATTCCGCGATTTCCGGATCCGGGTACAGCTCTTTGACGATAAAATCCTTCAGCGCAGCAAGCTGAGGCGTCGCCTCAAAATAATCGCTGTCCGCATATTTCAGGAATTCGGACTTGTCCGGCACATAGTATGGCTTGTCTTGAATACCGCGCGAAATTCTCGCAAATTCTTTGTCTTCCATGTCCAGCGAAGCAATCCAACCGTCGCGGATTTCGAAATACTGCTCCCGCTCCAGCAGCCGCAGCAGATAATCCGCCAGCTCCGCTTCCGTCAGCGAATCCTCATTTTGACCGTTGTAGATCCCGGCCAGCTTATCCGGCCATATGACCCCGTAAAGGTTCGACGCCGCCATAATGTAGTCGAACACCCGGTGGCTGCGCTCGAGCTCCCGCGCAAATTCAACCGTATTCAGCCTCAAAATCGCATCTTTGACTTCATCCGGAATGATCAGGTCAAGGCGGTTGGCTGCAAAAAACGTAAACAGCAGCCCGCTATCCAGAAAATAATAATAATATCCGTAAGGCGTCGCATTATTCCGGATAAAAGAACCATCCAGCAGCGTTTCGAACAGCTCCCACTCCTTGGGTCTGGAATTCAGCAGAAACGGCTTCAACGTCTCGGCGTCCGTCATCAGCCGATGCAGCGCTTCAATAAGCTCATCCTTATTCAGCTTGGAATACCCCGGCAGCCGGAGCGTGGAACCAAGCGCGGACAGCTTCGCTTTCGTAAGGCTATGCAAAATCTCGCGCAAGCGGCGCATCGGCTCGCCGATGATCGCGTGTTTGATATTGTTCTGTTCCAGCAGCAAATCATGTTCATCTATCATGCAGCAGGTTCACCTCTTCTTTTTCTCCATCTCTATCTATTATATACCGCCGTGGCAATGCTCAAAAAACCAGCCGAAATTAATCCGTGAGCAGATGTCCCGGCACGGGCCTAATCTCCATAAATCCCGCCAGATGCCGAGCCTGAAATCGGATCGGGGCGCTGCTTCCGGCCAGAATCATATTCCGCAGGTCCGCCGTCTCCCCTGAAGCGCCGGTAGATAAAGCAAACGCTATGACATAATCAAACGCCTCGCCAAGCGTAGTATGAATCGCTCCGGCAATCGGGTCCCGCTCTCCCCTGCCCATCAAGTTGATCAGGATGAGGCCTCCTGAATCCAGCTTTTGCTTCGCCATGGCGAAAAATTGCCGCGTCACCAGATGCTTGGGCGTTCCCTTCTCGTTAAATGCATCCAAGACAATATAATCCAGCGAGCGATCCGATTCATGTTCGAGAAGGCTTCTTCCGTCGCCAAGCATGACATTATCCAAGCTATAGCCAAAAAACTCCCGGCTGGCCTTCACCACGCTGACGCTCGGCTCCGCCACCTTAACTCGCTTGTCGGAAAAATGACCGGCAATCGTACCGATCCCATGCCCGATAACAAAAGCGCCGTCAAAGGACGGGTTGTTAAACTCCATCAAATGAATGATCGCCCTTGGATATTCGAACATGATCCGCTCCGGGCGATCCAGATCCATGGCTCCTTGCACCGCATCGTCGGAAAACTGCATGACCCGGAACCGTCCTTTTTCGCCATACAGCTCGGGAGTATCATAAACGGTAATTTCATGGCCGCCGTCAAACGCTTGGAACAAATTCTGCAAGACTCGCGCCTCCATCCGGTTTTCTATCTACTTAGTATACAGGACCTTGCCGGTACAAAAAAATCCCGCCGGGCTCGCATGAGCGAGCTGCGCGGCGGAATTTGAATAATCAAGCTTGATTTTATTGCTCGGACGGATACCGGATTCCCCAAGGCTCCCGGATTTGGTCCAGCAATTTCATAATGCTTAAGGATTCATCCAGCGACATGATGGCGCTTTCGGTCTTGCCTTCGATAAGCAGCCGTCCGACTTCTTCCGCTTCAAATACGTATCCGCGGGAAGTCCGGTCGTCGGTGAAGGACTCTACCTCTTTCCCGTCAATGAACAGCGAGGCCCGTTTGGCGCTCAGGAACCCCGGAATGTAGATGTGCCCTTCCGTCCCGTGAATATTGGCGTCATTGCCGATAGCCAGCCTTACCGCCGCGTTCAGGGACGCCGTTGTACCGTTATCGTAGGTAAGCAATACGGAGAAATGCTCGTCCACTCCGGTCTCTCCGATATGGGCCGTGCTCTGAATCCGCTCGGGATGAGCGCCAAGCACCATCGATGCGAAGGAAATCGGGTAAATACCCGCATCCAGCAGCGCTCCTCCGCCCAGTTCCGGATTGAGCAGGCGCCCGGCCGGATCCCAGCCGATGCGGAAACCGAAATCGGCTTTTACGAGACGAACCTCGCCGATTCGCCCCTCTTTCAGCCATTCTCTCACTTTGATGATCGGAGGCAGGAACCGGGTCCACATCGCTTCCATCAGGAACAGCTTATGCTCCCGGGCGTAAGCGACCATTTCTTCCAATTCGGCGCCGTTCATCGTAAAAGGTTTTTCGCACAGCACGGCTTTTCCCGCCCGCAGCGCGGTCAGCACGTTATCTTTATGATAAGGATGCGGCGTAGCTACATATACGGCGTCTACATCCGGGTCCGCCACCAATTCCTCATAGCTCCCGTAGGCCTTCGGAAGGCTAAAGCGTTCAGCGAAAGCGGTTGCCTTTTCCTGTGTGCGTGATCCCACGGCGTAAGCTTCACCGTTAACGGCGTGAGCCAAATCGGAAACAAACGCGTCGGCGATGCCTCCGAGACCCATAATGCCCCATTTGATCTTCTTTCCTGCCGATTCTCCCATAGTAACCTCCCTAAAAGTAGAAATGACTTTATCAATTTTATTATACTCTATCAGAATAGATGGAACACGGTTACATTTTGAATTATATTTGAGGTAAAGAATTGTTTCTCCTACAAAAAAAAGGTAAGGTTGATGCCCATGGACGTAAAAATCGTAGACGTTGCCAAAAAAGCGGGAGTTTCCCCGGCCACTGTTTCCAGAGTACTTAACGATCATCCTGCGGTTAAGCCAAAAACGAAATTCAAAGTCATGAGAGCCATCGAGGAGCTCGGTTACCATCCGAATGCCGCCGCCAAAAACCTGCGCTCGCAGAAGACAAAAACCATCGGCGTCATGGTCCAGGATATTAATAACTCGTATTTTACCGAGATCGTCAAAGGGATCGAGAACATGGCGTATTCCAGAAAATACCAAGTTATTATTTGCGATGCCGAAAATCAAAGGGAAAAAGAGCTGGAATACTTGAATCTGCTCATGAACCGAACAGTCGACGGACTCATGATCATCGCTCCGCTTATGAGCGACGAGGAGATCAAGCAAATTGCCGACAGAGGGTATTCGCTCGCCGTCGTCGGCAAGCATATCGAGCATGAGCGAATTCCGTGCATTTATACGGATAACGTCAAGTTTTCCAAACAGGTCATGGAGCATTTGATCGGCAACGGACATCGGGACATCGCGTTTCTCAGCGGGTATACGCATGCGATCGACAATAGCGAAAGACTCGAAGGCTATTCAAAAACGCTGCTTGAACACGGCATCCCTTTTCGCCCCGAATTGATCGAAAACGGCAACTTCGCCGAAGCAGAAGGATATGAAGCGATGAAACGGCTGCTAAGCCGAGGTTTAAAGTTTTCGGCTGTGTTTGCCGCCAATGACGAAATGGCCCTTGGCGCATACAAGGCTTGCGCCGAAGCGGGCATCCGCATTCCCGAGCAAATGGCCGTCGTTGGCGTCGATAATAACCGGATCAGCCGATACGTCTTCCCCGCTTTAAGCACCGTCAATCAGCCCAAATACGCCATGGGTGCGATTCTGGCGGAAAAGTTGATCGACCAGATGAATGAAAACCGCTTTTCCGATCAGCGCTGTTTTATGGTCGATTCGGAACTGGTGATCCGGGAATCCTCCAATTATCCAAATAAGTAGTATTCCAATATAAAAGTCCGGCAAGCCTGGCTCAAAAACATCGGCTTGCCGGACTTTGTCCGTTCAGGTATGGAGATCAGCCGGCTGTGCCAACCGCTTTGATCCAGGCGTCGGCGATCAGCCCATGGCCTGCCGGCGACGGATGGACTCCATCTGGCGTCCAAACGCCCGGGTCGGCCTTGGCCGAAGCGGCGGCGAACAAGCCGTCCAGCGGCACCAGCAGCGCGCCGAACTCGCGAGCCAGCTCGCGGACCGCGGTGATACGCGGATCGAGATCCTCGCGCCAGGTTTTCCGATCCTCGGGCACCGGCAGCACGAACGGCTCGAGCAGGATCAATTTGGCGTCCAGCTTCGCCTTGATACGTTCAAGCAGCCTGCGGTAAGTGGCCGCATATTGCTCGGTTGTCGTGAGTTCGCCGGAGTCGTACCGGCGCCACGTATCATTGATGCCGATCAGCACCGAAACCCAGGTCGGCTTAAGCTCCAGGCAATCCCGGTCCCAGCGTTCCTCTAAATCTTTGACCCGATTCCCACTGATTCCGCGATTCAAAAAGGTCAGTTTCTTCTCGGGATACAGATGACCCAAACGGGATGCCACCAGCAGCGGGTAGCCCGTTCCGAGCGAAGCTCCATCCTCGTAATTGCGTCCGCAATCGGTCACGCTGTCCCCTTGAAACAACACCACGTCGTTGTCTTTCAACAGCATAATCTTTGACTCCTCCCATCGGCAAGTTGTCCTAAAGCGTTTACATGCGTGATCTATTATACTGGATATGGATAGCCGTTGAAATACGTTTTGCAACATTTGCTTCCGGTTATGATATAATCACATTCGGTATCCGTACCCCATTTTCGAAAGGCTGGTCACGACATGCTGACGTTTGAGCAAAAACTAGAAATCCTGGAATCCTTCCCCGAACTGGAGCGTAGAAACGTCTCGCTCGGCCGGGTCAATTTTCACTATGAACAAAGTGCCTTTGAGAAAAAAACAGTCGCATTCCATCTGCATCCTAACGGCAACGGCTTCATTTACGCCGGACTTGTGGAAGGAGCCGAAACCGATGATCGAGGGTTCGTAAACATCCGCGATTATGAAGCGGTGGAATTGCGGGACCTCGTAAAGAAGGCCATCCGTTCGTTGTCCGGCGAGGGACAAGCAAGTCCGCTTGGAGTCGCCGCGAACAGGATCGCAGGATCGGATCGACAAGCTGCGGACGAGTCCGGAGCAGGTTCTCCCGCACGAAGCGGCTCGCCCGGGGGCATCTGGACCAACGGCCGAGGCGAAACGCTGACGCTGAAATACGAAGACGATCTTTGGTATATTTATTCCGGACTCAGTCTGGAAATGGCTTTTGAAACCCGGGAGGAAGCCGGGGAATATCTCGCGGAGGAAGGCTTCACTCCGCAAAAAGGTTAGGGCCAGGCGGCCCCGGCCTTTTTTTGTTGTTAAAGTACCTTCCCTTTTCGGCTAACGAACTGCAAAGCTCTTATTTGCCTCCAAAGACAGAGTTTCATGTTCTAACGGACCCAGGATTCCTTATTCGTCCCAAAACAGCCCCAATTGCGTATTTTGAGGCCAAATAAGGGCTGTGGGATCCGTTACATTTCTCAAACGCTTGATTAGCCAAAATAACGACATTTCGATCCGTTAAAAGTGTGACGTTCACTGCAGGTTCTTGCCATGCACCATTTTCGGTATAGAGTAAAAAAAGTTGCCTTTTTTTAAAAAAATCGATTGAATTTAGACACAAAATGTTCAATAATTAAGTCGAGTCACAAAATGTTCACAATTTCATAAACCGTGCATGAAAAAGGAGCTGATCCGAATCGTGGAACCCGGAAACCAAACCAAAGGCACCGCTTTTCTCTGCTTCATTGCGCTTGGCACGTTTTACGCCGTATTTTATACGGTCTTCACGCTTTACGCTATTCACGGACACTAGTTTTGAAACCGCTGTCACGCTATCACAAACCTTCGAAGCAGCGATCCTCCCACTATTTATACTCTCAACCCCCTGCTCTGCCATCAGACCGCTAACCCGCCGCGGGTATGGCGGTCTGGACAAAATAACCCGCAAGCTCTGACGCATTCCGCAGAAAATGTTTATAATAGAGAAGGCTTCTTTTCACCCCGATTTTTTAAGGAGTTCCTTCGTTTGATCAAAAACTTGCTTGTTACCGGATACCGTGCTCATGAGCTGGGCATTTACAATCAAAAACATGCGGGCATTCCCTACATCCGCCAGGCCATCGAAAGCCGGCTTGTTCCGCTGCTCGAGGAAGGCTTGGAATGGGTGATCACGCCGGGGCAATACGGCGTCGACCTCTGGGCCTGCGAGGCGACGTTTGCGCTTAAGCGGCGTTATCCGCAGTTGAAATGCTCCATCATTACCGCCTACAGCGGTCAGGAAGAGAAATGGAGCGAAGAGAAACAGGAATATTATCGCGATATCCTTAGGCAGACCGATTACTATGGCGCAGTCAGCAAGGAAGGTTATGCCGGTCCCTGGCAGTTTACCGCCCGGGACAAGCTGCTGCTGCGTAAAACGGACGGCATTCTGCTGGTGTACGACGAAGACGCCGGCGAGGCCAGTCCAAAGTATTTCAAGGAACGGGCGCTCAAGAAACAAGCGGAGGACGGTTATCTCTACATAGGGATCGGATCCGAAGAGATTCAGGCGATCGCGGACGAAGAAAATGGCCTGAAATACGAAGACGGCATTTGAGGGGAGCCGTTCCCTCAAATGCCGTCTTTTTACCTAGTAAATTAAATTTATTTTACACCCTTGCGGCGGTTGGAAATGTCGAGCCATACGGCGAAGACGAGAATCGAGCCTTTCACCACGTATTGCCAGAACGATTCCATCCCCATCAGGGACATCCCGTTATCGAGCGAAGTCATAACCAAAGCACCGATCAGCGCTCCGACTACGGTACCCGCACCGCCCATCAGCGAGGTTCCGCCGATAACGCAAGCTGCGATGGCGTCCATTTCAGCCATGTTTCCGGCCGTGATTGTCGCCGAGGCCAGACGGGAAGTCAGGACGATCGAAGCGATGGAAGCCAAGAGACCGCTTAATACGAAGATCATCATCGTTTTGCGTCTTATGTTGATACCGGACAAACGAGCCGCTTCCGCGTTGCCGCCCAAAGCGTAGATATGACGCCCGAACGTCGTTTTGGTGGACAGGAAGAAGAAGATAATCGCGAGCACGATAACGAAAATGATCGGGAAAGGAATCCCTTTGTAGGCGTTCATGATCAGCACGAACGAGATGACCAGCAAGGACAATACGGCTGCTTTGATAATATCCACGCCGATCGGGGATACTTCAAAGCCGTATTTTTGCCGGGAGCGGCGTTTACTGAAGGTAGACCAGACAATAAACGCTACGGCGATCAAACCGAGAACAATGCCAAAGCCTGAAGCAAAGTACGCGTTGCCGAGCATTTCAATGAATGAATCCGATACCGGGATCGTCGTTGATTTGGTGACGCCCATCAAAACGCCGCGGAACACCAGCATGCCGCCCAGCGTGACGATAAAGGCCGGAATCATTTTATAGGCGACAAGCCAGCCTTGAAGGAGACCAAGCACCAAGCCGGCAGCGAGTGTAGCAAGAATGACGACGAAAGCCGGCAGCTCCAGCCAGTTGCTGAAAATCGCGGCGATCCCGCCAGTTAAGCCGACGATGGAACCTACCGAAAGGTCGATATGTCCCGCCACGATAACAAGCACCATCCCGATCGCCAGAATGGAAGTCACGGACATTTGCGTAAACAGGTTAGACAAGTTTCTTGAAGTCAAAAACGTTGGATCCAGGATGCCGAACAACGCCCAGATCAGAATGAGCGCCCCAACCATGGTATAAGCGCGTACGTCCATTTTTCCGAACAGGCTGCTCCAGAGCGACGGTTTTGCTGCTGGGACGTTCTTTTGAGTTTGAAGATCCTTTTGAAGCATCATGTTTATTTCCCTCCCGTTGCGGCTTGCATAATATTTTCTTGTGTCGCTTCTCGCCAATCGAATTCGCGGACGAATTCCCCTTCGCTCATGACCAGAATCCGGTCGCTCATTCCAAGCACCTCAGGTAGTTCCGAAGAAATCATGATAATGGCTACGCCTTGCTCCACCAGCCGGTTCATCAAATGATAGATTTCGTATTTCGCCCCGACGTCGATGCCGCGGGTCGGTTCGTCCATAATCAGAATTTTAGGATCGGACATCAGCCATTTCCCGATAACCACCTTTTGCTGGTTCCCCCCGGAAAGAGTACCGACAAGCGTTTCCAGCGACGCGGTTTTCGTTTTTAAATCCTGCACGTACTGAAGGCCCCATTTGATTTCCTCATTGACGTTGATGACCCCCATTCTGGAGACCTTGCCCATGGTTGCCATCGTGGTGTTGGTCTTGACGTCCATTCCCATTACGAGCCCTTGGCGTTTACGGTCCTCGCTGACCAAAGCAATCCCGGATTTGATGGCGTCCGCAACCGAACGAATGCGCACCGGCTTGCCTTCAATCAGTACCTCGCCGGCCGAACGTCCCTCATACGCCCCGAATATGCTGCTGACAAGCTCGGTGCGTCCCGCTCCCATGAGCCCGGCGATCCCGAGGATCTCACCTTTGCGCAGCGTAAAGTTCACGTCTTTGATGACTTTTTGACTGCGTTTTTCCGGATGCCAAACATTGTAGTTCCGTACTTCCAGTACCGTATCGGACGGAGTATGCTCCGCTCTTGGATACCGCTCCGTCAATTCCCGGCCAACCATGAGAGAAACGACTTGATCGTCGTCGGTTTCCTGGCGATCCAGGGTTTTCACCGTATGTCCGTCCCGCAAAACCGTTATAGAATCGGCTAATGCAAAAACTTCCGGCATCTTATGCGAAATATAAACGCAGGACACTTCTTCGCGGCGAAGCTGGTTTAGGATATCCATCAAGATAGCGACTTCACTTTCCGTGAGAGCGGCTGTCGGTTCGTCCAAAATCAGGATTTTCGTATGCTTGGACAGCGCTTTGGCGATTTCCACCAGCTGCTGCTGCCCGATCCCCAGGCTGCCGATTTTGGTATCGGGAGAAATGTTCAGTCCGACTCTCTTCAGCCAGGTTGAAGCGTTGTGGTACAGTTCATCCCATTGGATGACGCCGTGTTTGGTAGGCTCTGAGCCCAGAAAAATATTTTCGCCGACCGTCATTTCTTTGACGAGCGCCAGCTCCTGATGGATGATGGCAATTCCGGCCTTTTCCGCGTCGGTAATATTTTGAAACTGCTTTTTTTCTCCGCCAATGACAATATCGCCGCTGTAGGTTCCCGCCGGATACAGTCCGCTGAGCACCTTCATGAGCGTGGATTTACCGGCTCCGTTCTCGCCGCAAAGGGCATGAATTTCGCCTTTTTTTACTTTGAAGTTCACGCGGTCAAGAGCCTTGACGCCGGGAAATTCTTTGGTGATGTTATCCATTTCTAACACATGCATAGGCTTAGCTCCCCTTCTGACCCAGTAATTCGGCAGGGCGCGTACCTGCCAACTCATCAAAAACCGTCAAAGTTTCGGATGATTTCACAGATTCTCGCGCCCGGCGCCGATTTGTACTAGTTTATTGCTTTGGCCATTGGTCCTTCGGAACGTTTTTATAAACTTCTTCCAACTTGTGGAATCCGTCTTTGATTACGACATCGAGGCTGTTTTTGTCAACAGGAACCGGATCCAACAGGACGGAAGGAACATCAATCTTGCCGTTGTTTACGGTTTTGTCGGCTTTTACTTCTTCGCCCTTGGCTGCGGATACGGCCATTTCGGCGGCTGTCGTTGCGATCAGGTTGATAGGTTTATATACCGTCATCAGTTGCTTGCCTTCAGCGATCCGTTGCACGCCCGCCAAGTCGGCATCTTGTCCGGAAACCGGAATTTTGCCGTCCATGCCTTGTGCGGTCAACGCCTGGATAACGCCGCCTGCGGTGCCGTCGTTTGCGGCAACTACGCCCTGAATATCATTGTTGTTGGCGGTCAGCGCGTTTTCCATGTTCTTCAGAGCTTCTTCAGGCTTCCAGTCCTTGGAGAACTGATCATATACGATTTTGATATCGCCTTTTTCTTCAAGCGGTTTGAGCACGCTCATTGCGCCGTCTTTGAACATATGCGCGTTGTTGTCGGTGTCTGCTCCGCCGATATATACGATATTGCCTTTCGGCGCTTGTGCGGTAACAGCTTGTGCTTGAAGCTCGCCGACCCGAACGTTGTCAAAAGAGATGTAGTAGTCCACGTCCGCATTGTTGATCAGACGGTCATAAGCAATAACCTTGATGCCTTCTTTGTGCGCCTTTTCGACGATCGGCGCGGTTGCTTCAGCATTGTGGGCTACGACAACAAGCACGTCTACACCTTGGGAGATCAGCTGTTCGGATTGGCTCATTTGCACCGCATCGTCGCCGTTTGCCGCGAGCACTTTCACTTCACCGCCCAGTTCTTCGACTTTTGCCGTAAACAGGTCGCGGTCTTTTTGCCAGCGTTCCTCCTTCAAAGTATCCAGCGACATCCCGATGACGATTTTGTCGTCCTTCGCATTACCGCCGCTTCCGCCGTTTGCCGAGTTTTTGCTGTTTCCGTCAGAGACGACGCCGCATGCTGCCAGGGATGATGCCAACAAAATGGACGCCAAACTTAACCGTAAAATAGACCCATATTTTCTCACTCTTCCTTCGCCCCTTTTCACAGTTTCAATATTGATTGCGCTTACATTTAAGATCTTAGCATCGGAATGGGGCTAGCGGTGCGGTGAATGCCTGCACTTCTTTGCTCTCCGTCTTCACTTGATTGGCCCTGAATTGAAATGAAAGCGGCGTCAATTACTTTCACAGGATTTTTTAGTCCTCAAGCACAAAAAAGTCCTTGTTAAGTTAACAAGGACTTGGTGCCGATTTGCTGGCGGTATTCGCTTGGGGTAATGCCTGTCGCTTTCTTGAAGACTCGGCTGAAATAGTTCGGGTCGTTGTATCCGACCTCGTAGCAAATCTCTTTCAGACTGAGATTCTGCTCCGAGATCAGCTTCTTCGCTTCGTCGATCCTCAGCCTGGTTACGTAATCGATGAAGGTCTCGCCCGTCTGCAGCTTGAACAGCTTGCTGAAATAATAAGGGCTTAGGTTCACATATTCCGCGCTTTGCTCCATCGAAATATCTTCTTTGTATTTCTGGCTGATATACAGCAGCGCCCGCTGAAGCACGCCCGAGCGGCTTTGCTCCTTCTCCTCCATCATACCGTCGATCAAGGTGCTCAGCCACAGCATTGCTTCGCTCCGAAGCGACTCGGCATCCTCTAACGCCCCAAGGGTCGAGATCAGCTCCGCGCCGTCTCCGGACCGGGCTCCGCGGCTCAGGAACAGAAGCAGTCCGACCACTTCCCCGCGCAGGCGTGGGAAATAGCGTGGTTCGCTTTGCTCCAGCCGTTCGAACAGCAGGCTGAACCGCTCGCTTGTTTCCTGCTTGTCATGCCGGAGCAAGGCGTCCAGCAGCTTCTTCTCGTCGTCAAGCGAAATGATCTTCTGGCCGGAGCTTTGCGTGATATCGTCGTAATGCCGCACGCTGACGATATCGTTGTCATCCGCGCAGACGCGCACCGCCTCGCGGTAGGAACGGCTCATTCCGTCCCAACCCTCGCGGATCGATCCGATGCCGACGGAAAGCGGAACCTGGAACCGTTCCTCGATGAAGCTGCGAATCTTCTCACCCCATTCGAGGGAAATGACGCGCTGCGAGTAGCCGGGCTTGCCGGGGGGAAAAGGAATAAAGAGCGCCATCTGATGGCCAACCACCGGGCTGACCAAGCAGGACAAATTGGGTTTTGCCATCTGCTTGACGGCCTCGTAGATTTCTCTTTTGACTAGTTGAAATGTCTCCAGTTCCTTTTTCGAGTGGCGGGAGAAAGAAAGCACCATCGCATATCCTTTTTGCCATTGCAAATTCAGAAGTCCGGCGAGCTGCTCCAGATCCACCTCCTGAACGCACTCCAGCATCAGCATCAGCGACAGCTCGTTTTCGGCCAGAGGCATCAGTTGCGACAGTTTTTCCTGCAGGACCAGTTGATCGTTTCGCGCCCGCTTTTCTTCTTCACATTCGGCAATCAGCATCTTCAGGATGTCCTGTACTTCGTCCCGTCTCGCCGGCTTCAGCAAATACCCGCGCACGCCTAACGCCAGGCCTTCCTTCGCATAAGCAAAATAATCATGGGCGGTAATGATAACGATTTTGGTGGACGGATACCTGGACATGATTTCACGAACGGCCTCCAGGCCCTGAATTCCCGGCATTTTAATATCCATAAAAATGAAGTCCGGCCGTTTCTCTTCGGCGACCTGGATCGCCCGCCGGCCGTTTTCGGCTTGCAGGAACGTGAAGGTGTCAGGCATCATGTGCCGGATCATAAGTTCCAGGCCTTCGCGCTCCAATGCTTCATCGTCCGCAATCAGCAAGCTGTACATGGCTATTCCCCCATCTCTTTAATTGGTTATGCTGCTGAACATCTATAAAAGCTAAATGATGAATTGAAAAGTATAGAGGCAGCCGTGTGAAATGTTCCTTCGATCGCTGTTGTTCACGGATTTCTTTGATTTATTAAATTCAGATGGAGTAGAAATCCGTTCACAAAGGCGACCACTGCCGTTTCTGCCGGAACATCTCACACTTTTGCCATGCTACTTTTCTTTTTATAATTTATGAAGATTCAGGAAGCGTAGAAATTCGTTCACAAGGACGACCCAGATGTCTCCTTTCAGTTCGCATACGCCTACGGAGCCGTCGTCATAAACGGCAGCCTGAACAAAACCGTCGTTCCCGCTCCCTCCGTGCTGTCGATAGCGATGTCCTGTTTCCCGTCAAAAAACAAATGCAGTCTCTTGAATACGTTATGCGTTCCAAGCCCGGTCGATTTGCGTTTGGCGCCGCCAATGCGCGGCGTGTCCTCCCGGATGGACTTCAGCAGCATTTCCACCGTTTCTTTGCTCATGCCAACGCCGTTATCCCTGATTTCGATTTCAACCGAATCCTCATGATATCCGATGCCCAGCTTCAGGATGGCACCTTCCTCCATATGCTCGATCCCGTGCACAAAGGCGTTTTCGAGAATCGGCTGCAGCGTCAGGCACGGAATCAAGCTGTCGAGCGCCCGGTCGTCGATGTCCATGACGAATTCAATCCGGTCGCGGAACCGCGCTTTCTGGATATTGATATATTCGGTGACATGCTCAACCTCTTCGCGAAGCGGCACCGCCTGATCAAGCTTTTGCAGATTGTATCTGAGCAGGCGCGACACGGATACGGCCAGATCGCTTGTCTTTGAAGCCCCTTCAATATAAGCCAGCTTGGAAATGGAATTGAGCGTATTAAACAGAAAATGAGGATTGATTTGACTCTGCAGCGCTTTCAATTCCAGCTCTTTTACAAGCCGATCCTTTTCCAGGCTTTTAATGTTCTCCGCCATCAATCTCTGAATATTGTCGATCATCCCGTTAAAAGCTCGGCACAGGATGCTGATCTCATCGTTTTTATCGCTTTCAGGCGCCTTCGTGTCCATACGTCCTTTGGAAATCTGCTTGGCCGTCGAGACGAGCCGGCGAATCGGTTCGATAATGCTGCTCGACAGCCACATGGCCAGCATAATGCTGAGCGCCGCAACCGTGACCACCATTAAAATCCCGTACTTGTTCAATTTGTCCGTCGTAAACATCATTTCCTGATAGATCGGTTTGTATTGCTCGAGCTCGATGTCCACCAGTTCCTGGGCTTCCTCGCGGATGAAACGCTCCGTCTGCTCCGCTTCAATATATTCCCCGGCTATGGTGTTGTAGTCCTGATATTCGATTTGGGCGATCATCCCTTCCGCCTGCTCCAGAAAGGTATCGATGATGTTGCGGTAATTCACGAGCGGCAGATCGCTGTTGCCAATGGTCTCCAGACCATCCAGCTCTTTGCGGAGCTGCTTGACCGCATCCAGATGCTGCACGACTCCCGGCAGACTGTCCGTGTCCATTTGCATAATATAGCGGTTCAAGGACTGCATGTTAAGTCCGACCTCATTGGATACTTCCTTATAGAGCAAAATCCGGTTCATCATCAGGTGGTAGCTTTCCTGCACATTTTTGCTGCTTTCGAACAGGAAAAAGGAAACCGAGCTCATGAGGAGCACCAGCAGCGGAATAAAAATAAACAGCTTTCTGCGGATCGTCACAGGCTTCCTCCTTCCGACGCGTTGCTTTTGTCGAGTACTTTTACGTCGGTAAAATAGTCGGAATGCAGCTGTTGACCTTGGAAATGCTCATGCAGCAGCTGCACGGCCATTTGGCCCATCAGAAAAGGCTGCTGCGCCACGCTCGCTTCAATCTGTCCCCGGCTGATCGCATCAAGCGTCTCCTTCTGGTTATCGAAGCCGATAATTTTGACGGTATCCCGCTTCAAGCTTTGCGCCGCCTGCAACACGCCCATGGCGTCCGTCGCGCTTGTGCCGACCATAATGCTGATATCGGGATGTCTCATCAGCATATTGGCCGCCTGCTGAATCGCCTGCATATGCGAAATGTTCGAGCTGCGCACCTCGACGACTTCCAGACCTTTATAATCCGCAACGATCTTCTTGAGCCCATCCAGTCGCTGAAGCTGGCTTTCGGCCTGATCGCTGCCGATAATAACGCCGATTTTGCCTACGCCGCCGGTCGTCTCAACGATCAGCCGGCCCAAACGTTCACCGGCCGCCTCGTTATTCGTGCCCACATAAGCCAGCCGCTTGCTGCCGGGAGCGTCCGTATCGATGGTGATGACCGGAATGCCGCGTTTGACGGCTTTATCGATCACCGGCGTAAAATTCTCTTCATTTAAGCCCTGAACGATAATCGCATCCACCCGCGCGGCGATCGCTTTTTCCAGCAAGCTGAGCTGTTCGTCCATATTGTTGCGGATCGCCCCGGCAAATTCGATATCGATGCCGTATTTTTGGGCAGCCTCCTCCGCTCCCTTTTCCACTCTGACCCAATACGGGTTGTAACGCTCCTGTTCGATGAGCACGATATGGTAACGGTGATCCCCATTTCCGGGATGTCCCTGCAATTCTTTCACGATACTGCCCATTTTGCTGGAATGATGCACAAAGCTGATAAACAAATAGGTCAGTAAAACAAATAAGACCGCTACGCCGGCCAGCCACTTTTTATCCATGCTCCCTCACCTCATTCCTTATCCTACCCTAGACATGAAAACGGTTGCAATAAGAAAATTGGACCAGCCCGGTTATTTCAATAAAGTCATTCAAAATTTGACACATTTGTTCCGAGTATAACCCGATAGAAGAAATCAGCTTTAGAAAAGGGAGACACCGCGCTTTTGTGCCGATCCGGTTCCTGAACGGGTTTGCGGGAACTCAAGTTGCCTGGAACGCCGCAGCCAAACAGATCGACATTGGCAAAGACGAAACGCATCTGGTGCTGAAATACGAGTAACGTAATTCCATACCATAGCCCTGTCCTGCAAGACCCTGCAGCCGCTGCCGCTTGTATGCCCGCTCAAGCCGGGAGACTCGATCTGGCCGCGAAATGTTGCAGTTCATTGCAGGCGTGTTGATTAACCAATATTAGGGAACGAGATTCCGCTCAACAAATACGATTTCCACTCAACAGATAATTCCTGCACCTTAACAAGCGGTCAAATTGGGGAAGCAACAACGGAGCGGGAACGTGAACCCCTGAGTTCCCCAGTTCAAACCAAAACTTAAGCAACATCTACGAGCAAGGCAAGGCCGTATACAACTGGCGTACACCACATTAGGCTTTGTCCCAAACAGTTTAGTGACATTCAGATGCTGTTTGATCCCGCATAAAAGCACTTCATTTTGCTATCGGGTCTTGTAAATAATCTCCGGGCTTTGAACCCGTTCATCGTGTCTCGATCGTGTCGCTGGAAGACTTGAAAGGCTGGGGGGGGCTGGAAAGGCTGGAGAGCTGGAAGTTAAAAAAACTGCAAAAATACATCTTTTTCTTCTCACAACGCCGATATGACTACAATTCCTGCAAAAGTACATCTTTTCACGCCATATTCGCTTGCATTGGTGCCTGTACCCGCTAATTTCCTGTACTTTTGCAGGTTTTCTATCAAATTGCCCATTTCACCGAAAATACCTGTATTTATGCAGGAATTGAACGGGGACTCTGCCGCTTGGCTCGCTGTCGTTTATTGGCTCACGGGAGAATACCGTTTGCAAAACAATGGATCGTTTCGGATGTTTGCAGGGGTACAAACACTTTACCGAATCGGCATCCTTTTTTCTACTTTTTTTGGGCTAATCAACACGCCTGCAGTTCATGCAATATTGGGAACGGTACGTCAAGTGATAAGGCTGAAATGTTGCAGTTCTTACATTAGTTCTGACCGCATCGTCCATTTCGAAGCCGTTTTGCCGCCAACATGTTGCAATTTTTACAACAAATCGGTCTTCAATCGCCCAGATGGACAAAATTATTGCATATTATGCAGCATTTGCCTATAGCAATCCAATTTTCGAACCGTAAACACAAAAAAACCGGAGCCTGGTTGGGCCGGTTTTTCCGCTATATTCGTATATTTATTGCTCCGTCATCTTATCGTCCGCCGGGAAGCGAAGCCCGAACTGACTTCTCGCTTCCTCCATGATCTCGGAGACGATCAGCGAATTTTCGAGCGAATTAATGGCGCTCTCCCGCTGGCCGCTGCGAATCAGCTCAATAAACTCCAAAGCCTCGTAATACATCGACTCTTGAGGCTGCGATCGCGTGATATCTTCAACCGAACCGTCGCGATAATAAATTTTGACCTCGTAAGGCTGGTTGACTTTATCGATGACCATCGTGCCATTCTCCCCTTGAATTTCCATGGGAAGATAGGAATCGGCGATTTTGGAATGCATGATCACGGCGTCCAAATCTTTATAATTGATAAGAAGGCTGCCTTCCCCATCGACGCCCGAGGACAGCATAACGCCGGAGGCTTTGACCGATTCGGGCTTGCCGAACAGCGTAACCAACGGATAAATGCAATAAATCCCCAGGTCCATCAAGGAACCGTTCGAGAAAATAGGATTAAACGCGTTCAGCACCTTTCCCTGCTTGAATGCGTCAAAGCGCGATGAGTATTGGCAGTAACTTGCAAAATAACGCCGTACCCGGCCTATTTTATAGAGATTGTCCCGAACGCTGCGGAAATTGGGCATCAATGTGGACTTCAGCGCCTCCATCAGCACCACATCATTGCGCCTGGCCGTTTCAATCATCAGCTTGAGCTCGGCGGCGTTCGAGGCCATCGGTTTCTCGCACAGCACATGCTTGCCGCGATTCATCATTTGTATGGCCTGCTCGGCATGAAATGAGTTCGGACTGGCGATATACACCGCCTCAATGTCGTCGCTGGAAGCCAAAGCCTCAAGATCAGAATACACTTTCGCTTCCCCGAATTTGGCGGCAAACTCCTTGCCCTTGTCCTCCGCTCTGGAATATACCGCTTTCAGTTCAAATTGCTCCGTTTCCAGCGCAGCTTGAATAAATCGTTCCGTAATCCAATTCGTCCCAATGGTGCCGAACCGTATGGTCACAGTCATTACATCCCCCTTAAGTATGAATGATCTACATGTATTCTCTCACTCTTGCCCGCTGTTTGTCCACCTTCCTGGCCTCCCTGCCAAAATTGCTTCCATTTCAGGATCAGGCTTACTTGCGCATTCCGGGATAACTAAACTACAATAAGATTAATAAGACCAGCCGGGCAAAGGTTGGAATGGGGTGAGATTGTGAGCGAGGAAATCAAAGGCTTGTCGATCGGCGATATCAAGTACATTGTCACTGGCGACTCCATTTCCAAAGGCGTGATTTACGATGAGGACAAGAGCAAATACGTCGTATTGGAAGACAACTATGTGTCTCTTCTTCAGAACAAGCTGAAGGGAGCGGTGCGTAACACCGCCAGATTCGGGAACACTTTGATCAAGGGACTTGGCAACCTCAAGAAGGATGTTCTTAAAGAGAAGCCAAATATCGTACTGATCGAATACGGCGGCAACGATTGCGATTTCCATTGGAACGAAATTGCTGACAATCCCGACGCGGAACACAGCCCGAAAACCGATTTTAACATGTTTGAAAAAATGCTGACGGAAACGATCCATTATTTGAAAAGCCAGCAAATCATCCCGATCTTAATGAGTCTCCCCCCTTTAAATGCCGACAAATATTTCAAGTGGGTGAGTAAAAATGATCCGGAAGCCGAAAAAAACATACTTAAATGGCTTGGCAGCGTTACGAAAATCTATTGGTGGCAGGAAAGGTACAATTCCACCATCATCAAAGTGTCCGAGCTGACCAAAACGAAATATATCGATGTTCGGGGAGCTTTTCTGGAGCATCCGGATTTCACGAAATTTCTATGTTCGGACGGCATCCATCCAAATCAGGACGGACATCGGATCATTTGCGACAAAGTGCTTGAGTTTATTCGGAACAACTACAAGTTTTTGCTTCGCGAAGGAAGCGGACTTGCGTTTGAATAACGAGAGCCCCGGGATCATTGTCATTTATCCCGCGGTTCTCGCGGTTAAATCAACATTCACAGAAAAAAACGGGAGCCTAGGCTTCCGTTTTTTTCTGCTGCAGCTCTCGCCACACTTTTTTGTTGGAGTATTGTTTATCGGTGCTGATATCCCGTCCAAACCATGCCGGAGGTCGAAATTCGGTTGCCTCCTGCTCGGAATCAAATTCAACCTCCACAACGATAAGATCCAACTGATCGTAACAGTCGATTTCGACGACCGTCCTTTCCCACTCTGCGGTAATCCGCCGCTTTTTCAAAGGAACCGCGTCATGAATTGAAGTGATTTGCTCATAGATCCCTTGAGAGATGGAAACTTCCACTTCTTCACGGGACAAACCGAAGCCTCTCTTAAACGTATGGGTGTATTCAACTTTCCCCGTATGCAGATCTTCGATTTTGCGCACCCGCAATTCCTGTTCCTCATGGAGCGCCAAATAAGTTTGATCGATTGCCTGCTCCGTCCGCAGGATCAGCTTCCCCTCCTCGACCATTTGCGCCGGAAATTCTTCAAGCAAAAATTTGCGTTCAATTTCGAGTCCCATGAAACTAAGCCCCCTCCTAGTTGCTCATTTCGTTCTTCAACGCCTCTGAACCCATGCATTTCAGCAAACTTTCAGCCGGTTTTCATATGAAGTTAAGCCCAGCCTTCTACACTGGCTATGTAATCACATTATACAAACCAACGCAAAGGGGGACAATCCATTGAGATTTGTTCGGAACATGAAAATTGCACCCAAAATCCGCTTGCTGTCCATCAGCTTTTTCATTTTTTTATTGCTGATCGGCCTGGTTGGGATGATAGAAATCTCCGATGTGTACGGCAAAGTTAAAGAATTAAACAACTCCAGGCTGATTCCGATCGTGAAGCTGGAAAAAATCGAGTCCGATATGGAATCGACGCGAACCCTGGCCAACTCCTATTTGGACGCCGGAGATGACACGGAGCGCGCCTCGATCAGAGGAAAAATAACCGCGCTTCAGTCCTCGATCAGCCAGGGACTGAGCGAATACAAGGATACGGACGAGGTGAAAAACGTTCTGCCTAAGTACGATACATATAACGCTGCCATGAAAACTTTTCTGGACGGCTTTAGTCATGGAATCGCAGGTCCGGCGGATGGCGATGCGAGCCCGGCAGGGCAGGCCGGCGTTGATGCTGCCGCCAACATATCCGGCGGAACCGCTCTCCAAGGCGGAGCGCCAACGGAGATCTCAGCCCTGGATGAGGCCAAAACCGGACTGACTCACGCGATGGACGAGTGGATCAATGAGCATATCAATTTAGCGGAACAAACCTACGAAAACAGCCAAGTCGTTTATCGAACTACCCTGATCACTTTGCTGGCACTGCTGATCGTATGCGCCGTGATTACTGTGATTCTATCCGTTCTCATCGCCCGCGCGGTCGTTGTTCCGGTCACGAACGTGACGTCGAGGTTAAAGGAAATTGCCGAGAGCAACGGGGATTTGACCGGAAGAATCGGTTACCACAGCAAGGACGAGCTCGGCGAGCTGAGCCGAAGTTTTGACGCCTTTGTCGGCAAGCTGCAGGGGATGATTTCGGGAATGATCGACTCCGCAGGGATGATTTTCTCTTCCAGCGAGCTGCTAAGCCGGGCCACCGGCACTTCAACGGCCGCTTTGGAAGAAATTTCGGCCACCGTTGAGGAAATCGTCTCCGGCACCTCGGAAAATGCGGCCGTCGCCGAAGAAACGACGGCAAGCCTGGCGGAAATGGCGAAATTCTCGGCCCATACCGCCGAGACCAGCAAAAAAACGGCTGAAACCAGCATGCAGTTGAAGCAAGCAGCCGGAGACGGAGCCGCCAAAATCACCGAAATCACCGCTTCGATTACGGCTATTGAGGCCTCTACCGGACTTGTTGCCGCAACGATCGACGGGCTCAACCACTCCTCGAAACAAATCGGCGATATTACAGCTATGATCTCCGGCGTCGCCGCCCAAACCAATCTGCTGGCTCTAAACGCCGCCATTGAAGCAGCCCGGGCGGGCGATGCCGGGAAAGGTTTCTCCGTGGTGGCGGACGAAATCAGAAAGCTGGCGGACGAGAGCGATATCGCCGCTCGGCAAATCGCCGCGCTTGTGTCCGACAATCGGCTAAAAGCCGCCACGGCCGTCGAATCGGCAAACGAAGTCGCGGACAAAGTGCAGCAAGGCGTCCGGAAAGCGGTTGAAGCCGGAAACAGCATCGGTTACGTTCTAAGCAGCATTCAGGAAATCGTCGGCCAAATCGCCCGGATCGATTTCGATAATGAACAGCAAGCCAAGAGCACGGAGGAAATGGAAAAAGCGATCGAAAACATCGCCGCTTCAACCGGCGACATCGCAAACGGAACGGAGTCGATCAATGCAAGCATTCAGGAGCAGCTCGGCACTATGACCGAAATCGACGACACTGCGGACAAGCTGGCGCGAATGGCCAAGCAATTGAATGAAATGACCTCCGGGTTCACCGTCTGATATAATTAATAAAGAATCTCTCAACCTTAAAGGAGTGAATGAAACATGGTGGCAAAAGTCAGACTCGGCCAAACCGAACTGTACGTGAATCCGATAGGGCTCGGTACAAATGCCGTCGGCGGACATAATATTTATCCGAACCTGAGCGAAGAAACCGGCAAGCAGGTTGTCCGTACCGCCCTTGAGAACGGAATCAATTTCCTTGATACAGCGTTCTATTACGGCCCGGAACGCTCCGAGCAATTGATTGGCGAGGTGCTGAAAGAGCGCGGCAGCCGCGACGATGTCGTCATCGCCACCAAAGGGGCGCACAAATTCGTGGACGGCAAAGTGGTCTTCGACAACTCCCCCGCTTTTTTGCGGCAAGCGGTCGAAAGCAGCCTGAACCGGCTGCAAACGGATTACATCGATCTGTTTTATATTCATTTTCCGGATGAGACTACGCCTAAGAATGAAGCGGTAGGGGAACTGAAAAAACTTAAGGACGAAGGTAAAATTCGCGCCATCGGCGTGTCCAACTTCTCGATCGAGCAGATGCGGGAGGGCAATAAGGACGGATATATCGATGTTTTGCAGTCCGAATACAACCTGTTCAAACGCGATGCGGAGAAAGAGCTTCTGCCCTATGTGAAAGAACACGGCATCTCTTTTGTGCCCTATTTCCCGCTTGCGGCAGGCCTCTTGGGCGGCAAATACACCAAAGACGCAACATTTGCGGACGGCCGGTCCAGAAATCCGCTGTTCCAGGGCGAGCTGTTTATCAGCAATTTGCAAAAAGTCGAGCAGGTACGCAAAATCGCGGACGCCAAAAATACCGAAGTCGCCTATGTCGTACTGGCTTGGTATTTAACGCGCGATTCGATCGATGCGCTCATTCCGGGAGCCAAAAAGCCGGAGCAGGTGCTGGACAACCTAAACACGTTAAAGATGTCGCTGACTCCTGAAGAAATCGCTGAGATCGACCGGATTTTCCGGTAATCGCATAAATAGTTACAGTCAACTTGCGGCCAAGCAGAAAAGGCGCTTAGGGGAAAACTCCCAGGGGCGCTTTTTTGGCTGTTTTAAGATTGGCGGACAAACCTGATTTTTACTCAATACAGATTACTCAGTGCAGGTTGGTTTGACTCGGGAAGCGCCAGAAAGCACAGAAATCCGTGAAACCCTGCTCCTTCTTCCGCATAGATACCTGTAGCTGGCGGTTCCCCCACCAAAACGAAGCCCGTTGAACACACTCACTCCATATAGACTGTAAATGTTGTATTTCATACAACAATTGAGGGCTTAAACCGGGTTAAAGGACTAAAATGTTGTACTACGTGCAATAATTCCCAGACTTTTCGTCACTCTAAGCCGATTTGCCGCTAATATGTTGCACTTTTTACAACATTAGTGGCTGTTACCGTACGGTACGTCCAAAATGTTGTACTTTGTGCAGCATTTTGCGTTGAAAATAGGCAGTGTAGTAAGGCAGTGAAACAGCAGGTTTATCGCATCACCGAATCATTTCGCGGGAAAAATAAGGATAAAGTGAAACATTTTGGCCCGAAGCTGCGTCAGAAGGTCAAAGAAAAATGAAATTTGCGCATAAGGAGGGATTTGATAAGCGCCATGCGGCAATAAGCGCGAATGCGAAGGGAACGCTGATCGAAGGCTTGAAAGCACCCGTTGAAGTGCAGAGAGCGCTGATCGAAGGCTTGTAACGCCCGTTATTGAAGCGCAGGACAAAGTGCTGATGCCACCGCGCATCGACTGCTCTTGGCCAATTGACCGCGAGTTCTCATATCGTTTGTTTACAACAAGCCCCCGCTCAAATGAGCAAAATGAATGGGCAGCATGAGATGACTTCAATCGAATTAATTCAACATTCAGGAGGTATATGCATGAAACCAAACAATCCGTTATCCAAATTCCCCAAGCTGACGCTGTTGATGATCGTTGTGTTCAGCTTGATGTTCGGCGGAACCGCATCCGCTTTCAAAGATGTAAAAGGAGACCCCGAAGAAAAGTCGATCCAGCATCTGGAGAAGAAAGGCTTGTTTAATGGCGATGCCAAAGGTTTGTTCAACCCCTGGCAAAAGCTGGACAGCGCCTCGGCCGTATCCTTGATCGTCAAAGCGCTGGATCTGAACTTCGATACGATCCGCTTTATCAAAGCGCCGGAAGCAAGCGACTACTACACCAAGGTAAAAGACAACGTTTGGTACTCCCAAGCCTTTATCATCGCCAATTACTACGGCCTCGACATTCCGAAGGATATTAATCCTTCCGCCAAAGTGACGCGCGAGCAGTTCAGCCACTGGTTGTTCAAAGGCCTCGGCAACAAAGGCGACTTCGTCTGGACGATGATGTACGCTGAGTTCAAGGACAGCAAAGCCGTTAACTCGTCATATATGGACAGCATCCAAAAGCTGCTGAACAGCGGCATCGCCAAGCTGGACAAAAACGGGAACTTCCGTCCGACACAGCTTATCACCCGCAGCGAAGCGGCGGGAATGATCGACCGTACGCTGGATTTCATCAAGAGCCACACGCCGCCGGTCACCGATCCTACGCCGGGCGATATGTACTCCGCCAAGCTGAAGAGCGAAGTTGTTTCCGGCGACATCTATAAGGTAATCGTGTCGGCTACCGTACCCCACCCGGGATACGGCATTGAAATCTCCAGCATCTCTTTTAAAGACGGCAAAGCGCTTGTGAATTACCGCATTGTCGCACCCGACCCGAATCAATTTTATCCGCAAGTTATTTCGGACGTAACGGCAACGACCTATGTTCCGACAAGCTACCAACCGGTATTAGGCGCCCAAGACAAGTAAGCGGGGTTCCCCCAACCCCTCTCCCGTCCCGCGCGTCTCTCCTTACCGATAAAAAAGGCTGCTTCTATTCGTCAAAGCGACGATAGAGCAGCCTTTGGTTTTTTTATGAACGCCAAGCCGGTTCCAACTTCAGCTTTGCGCCGTTTTCCCGCTCGGTTCCCCGAATATCCGTATCCACCGGAACCGGTTGACTTTGACGAGCGCCACGAAGCATTTCAGAATCTGGTCGGATTTCAGGCAGATGAACGTAATTACCGGCGACAGATTGAATACGACGGCGCACAGTATCGAAGACGGAAGCACAATGAGCCACATGAAAATAAAATCGTTGTACAGCACGAATTTGGTATCGCCGCCGCTGCGGACGATTCCCGTCAGAGAAGGCATGTGATACGCCGTGCCGAACGCCGTCACCGACAGAACCGTCATGAACTGCAGCGCCAAATCTTTCGCTTCCGGTGAAATCGTATAGAGCCCGAGCACCAATTCCTTGCCGCTAAACAGCACGGCCGCCGTACATAAGCCGATAAACACATACATCATCTGCAGCGTTTTGGCATAAGCCTTGATCTTGTCAACCTGCCCGCTGCCAATCGTTTTGCCGATAATGACCGCCGTTGCACTGGCGGAGGCGTAGGTCACCACGGAGACGATCTGGAAAATCGTCGTCGCGATGCTGTTCGCGGCAATTGCCGCTTCCCCCATGTGCCCGAGTATGCCGGTTTGCACAGCCATGGCGATTCCCCACAGCCCGTTGGACAATAGAATCGGAGAACCCACGCGCAGGTATTGCTTGAACATCCCCATATCAAACTGGAAGAAATCCTTGAGCTGCAGAAAAATTTTCCGGTCGAAACGCTTGAGATAAATAAAGATGATGCAGCATTCAATAATTCTCGCCGTCAGCGTGGCAATCGCCGAACCGCGTACGCCCAGCGCCGGGAACCCGAAATGACCGTAGATCAGAACATAATTCAGGCATACATTGATGATCAGGGTCGACAAGGAAATGATGAAGCCGATTTTCACCGTCTCTACGCTTCGCATCGTAGCAAGCAGCGTAAAGGTGATGGCAAAAAAGACATAAGAGAAGCAGATGATTCGAATATATTTCACGCCCTCGGCAATGACGCTTTCATCCCCCGTAAAAAGCGACAAGCTCCCGTGAGGAAAAATGAACACGATCAGCCATAAGATAATGCTTAGGCCTACGGCCACGCGCATGCCGATGCTGCTGACTTTTTTGATCGATTGCACATCTCTCGCCCCCCAGAATCTGGAGGCCAAAATGACCAGGCCCTCTCCTGCGCCCATTACGATCATCTGTAGCAAAAACTGAATCTGATTGGCCAGCGCCACGCCCGAAAGCGCCGATTCGCTGTAACCGCCAAGCATCAGGTTATCCGAGAGGTTGACGCCGAATGAAATCACGTTCTGGAGCGCGATCACCAGGGTCAGCCCGAAAAAGCTTTTGTAAAATAGTCTGTCGCGGACAAATAAATGATTCACAGCTAGGTTCCTTCCCTTTACAAGCCGTTTTCACCTATTGTATTACCCTTTGACGGACCCGGCAATTAAACTTTTCTGCACTTGTTCGCTGAGCAAGATATAGATGAGCAGCGTCGGGATGGTGGCGATCACCAAACCTGCCCCGATCGGTCCCCAATCCGTGGTATGCTGCCCGGCCAGCGACATGATCCCGACGGTCAGCGTTTTCAGCTTGTCGTCATTGATGAATGTATTGGCAAACATCAACTCGTTCCAGGAGCTCAAGTAAGTAAAAATGGCCACGGTAGACAAAGCCGGTCTCAGCAGCGGAACGATAATTCTGCCGAATATTTGGTAGATATTGCATCCGTCGATGCAGGCCGCTTCTTCCAGCTCCCGTGGAATATTGCCGAGAAAGCCGGTCAGGATAAAGATCCCCATCGGCAGCGCGAACGCTACATAAGGAATGATCAGGGACATGTACGTGTTGAGCAGGTGCACATTCCGCAAAATGACGAACATCGGCAGCAGAGTCGCATGAATCGGAACCATCAAGCCGATCAGAAAATAGGTCAGAAACAGATTGTTCATCTTCCACTTCATCCGTACGATAGCATAGGAAGTCGCCGCCAGCAGAACGCTTGAGATGACAATCGTCGCTACAGTAACGAGAAGGCTGTTCCAAAAGTAAACGCCTACATCACCGGTCGTCAGCGCCGAGGTATAATTGGCCACTCTCCATACATGCGGCAGGCCAAGCACGTTCCCGCCAAAAATCTCGTTGTTGTCTTTAAATGAGAACAATAACAGCCAGATCAGCGGATACACCTGAATAAAGGCGTAAACGCACAAAGCCAAAGTAAGGAGCCATTTGCCGATTCTTTTAACATTGAAATTCGCTTTAGGGCTTGGATTCGTCGCTAACATCACATTGCCTTCCATCGTTTACACCCCTTTCAATAAACCGGATCTTTGCCGAACATTTTTTGGATAACCAAGGTTGCGATCAGACATTCCACAATGATAAATACCGCCATGGAACTGCCGTAGCCGTATTGATATTTGGCAAATATCGAAGTATACATGACCGTTGTCGGTACATCTGTAGAATGCAGCGGTCCGCCGTTCGTGAGCACGTAAATCAGGTCGAAGGCTTTAAACGAACCGATGACGGAAAAAACGACGCATACGCGCAAAATCGGTTTCATCAGCGGAATCGTGATTTTGAGCGCCATCTTGGCCTCCCCCGCTCCATCGATGGTGGCCGCTTCGTAAATATCCGGGGAAATCGATTTCGCCGATGCGTACATCAGCAGCATATGATAGCCGACATATTGCCAAAGGAGCGCCACGAAGACCGCGCCAAGCGCCGTGGTTGTGCTGCCGAGCCATTCCTGGGTCCATGAGTTTAATCCGATTTTCGTCAGGATGATGTTGAGCATCCCGTAGCTCGGATGGTAGATTTTCATCCACAATTGCCCGATAACCACCGTTGAAATAATAACCGGAATAAAATAAACCGTTCTGTAAAACTTCTCGAACTTTACCCCTCTTGATAATATGAGAGCGAGCAAAAGCGAGATTGGAAGCTGTATTCCGACGGAAACGACGGCGAGAATGATTGAATTTTTTACGCCCTTCGTAAAACCGTCCGTATTGTTTACAAATAAGTCCACATAGTTTTGAAATCCGATGTATTGCCCTTTCGAGAAGCCGTCCCATTTGAGAAAGCTGTAATACCCCGAGAAGAAGATCGGAAGGATGATAATGACGGTAAAGACGAGAAACGTCGGGAAGACAAAAACAAAAATGGCCTTTTTATCGCCAAGCAATTTTTGCATCCTTGTGCTGCCTCCTTTGAGCGGAATTCGTGAGAAATATGTCTATGTTCTAAGACAGTAGAGGGTTTCCTGTATCCAAACCTAAGATTTTTCGAACGGAATAAATTTCCCTGCCAATGATACGGGAAGGTATATCGGCAGGGAATTTTTAGATACGAAAGCTTTGCAAGAAAATCCCGGTTATTTGTTGCCTGTCATTTTGTCCTGCATTTGTTTGCCGTAATCTTCAGGCGTAATGTGGTTAGCGAATACTTCCGCAACCAGATCTTTATGCGTTTGCGCGTCGGCGCCGTTCAAATAGATATCCCAAACCGGTACGCTGCCTTTGGAGCCGGTTACGATATCGTCCATGATTTGTTTGGCCAGCGGGTTGATTTTGGATTGATCCAGTGAGTCGTATTTCCAGGTTGGCAGGTTGATGCCTGTCAAGTAACCTTCTTCCGCTTGAGCTTGAGCCAGGTACAATGCGGCCTTAACCGCTTGATCTTTGTATTTGGTATCCGCGTTGATCAGGAGAGCGTCACTGCCGCCGCCGACATATTCGGTCGGATCGCCTTTGCCGTCTTCGATCCCAGGGAAACGGATGGCTTTAATTTTACCTTTAACCATTGAATCGTCGGCTTCCATTTTGGACGCCATCCAGTTGCCGCCGAACAGCATGGCGACTTTACCTTGATTGAACTCGGCTTCCGCTTCGTCTTCCGTCATGCCGAGGATGCCTTTGTCAAATGCGCCGGAGTTCACGAGTTGCTGCACTTTCTCGGCCGCTTTCACGAAAGCCGGATCCGTAAAGGAAGCTTTGCCGTTGAGCGCATCCAGGGACAATTGGGTACCGCTTTCACGAAGTGCCAGCATATCGTACAGCCACATGCCAGGCCATTGGTCTTTTTCGCCGGTGATCATCGGTTTTACGCCGTTCTTCTTAAACGTATCCACCGCGGTCATCAATTCGCTGAACGTGGTCGGAACTTTGACCCCGTATTTGTCGAACAGCTCGGTATTGACGTAAAGGGCGCCGGCCATTTGTCCGTAAGTGATCCCGTAAACGCTGCCGTCGTAAGTTACGTTGTCGAGTGCGCCGGGAAGCATTCCGCTTTTGGCTTCGTCCGTCAAATAATCGTCCAGCTTAAGGATTTTGCCGGCTTCTACGAATGGCTGCGCGAAACCGCCTGTCCAAGAATACATAATATCCGGAGCTTCGCCTGCGGCGATCGCCGTTTTGATTTTCGTTTTATAAGCGTTATTTTCCGTACCGCTCACTTCAATTTGAATATCTGGATTTTCGTCGTTCCATTTTTTAATGATCGCGTCAAGTTCCGATTTCTCCGGCTCGGCGGTGCTGATTCCCCAGAAGGAAAGTGTCACCTTCTCTGTTTTTGCCTCGCTGCCGCTGTTGCTGCCGTTGCCGCTGCTGCTGTTGTTCGTGGATGAATTACTGCTGCCGCATGCAGACAAGCTTACTGCGAGTGTAGCGGCAAGCACGGCAGAGACAACCGTCTTCGTGAATCGTTTCATTCTGAAATCCTCCCTTTTTTTTGTCATAGCATTTTTGATACGCTTTCATGATAATGAAATTGCCTCGGAATCTGAATCTAATATATTGACTACATCCTCTAATTTTTTTACTTAAGCTCGGAACCGTATATAATTCACCCCAAAATCATAGTAGAATGTGGTTGTCCTTAAGCCTCGCACATAAGGAGCTGTATGACATGACGAGATTGAAGAAATGGTTTATGGACCTCAAGATTACCCCGAAGATCATGGTGTATTATTCGATTACCATCATTATTTTTATGTTTCTAAGTACCATTATTTATAAGCAGATCAATTACAGCGTCATGACCGGCAAGGTCAGCCAAATGTCGCTGGAAACGGTGAAAACCGTGAATTCCAACCTGAATCTTCTAATAGAAACGGCGAATAACCAGGAGAAGATTTTGCTCTCCAGCCAAACCCTGCAGAATGCCCTGAGTAAAAAAAATGAAGATAATAACCCCCTTCTGCAGCGGCAGGTTGAAAACTATCTTGAGGAATCCATGAACTTCAACGAAACGATTTCTTCTATTTATGTGTTTGACATGGACGGCACCAAATATTACGCCGACAACTCTTCTTATAAAGCCGTCAGCCTGGCAAAAATTCAAAGCGCTTCCTGGTTCCCCGAACTGATTCGGCGCAATGGCGGTTATCTGCTTAAGCTGAACGGAGGCGGAGTGTTCGAAGGCAAGGACATGAATTATATCTCCTTGATCCGCCTTGTCAACAATATTGATACCCAAAAGCCCATCGGCTATTTGATGATCAATATTTCGGAGAGCTATATCAACCAGTATCTGAACCAGGATAAGAACAATGCTTACAACACCCATTACTTACTCAAGGATGAGGCCAATCGGGATTTCATTCATACGGACCTTGAGGAGAACCGGGGCTTCACCTCGGTGATCGGCAGTGCGCTTGGGAGGAACGATCACTCCGAAGTCAAGAAAATCGGGAAACGGCAGTATATCGTATCCAACCTGAACACCGATTTCCATTGGAAGCTGATCGGCATTACTCCATTTAACGAGCTTACCAGACAGGACCAAACTTATACGATTATTTTCTTCATAACACTGCTGGTCAATGGGATTTTATTGATGTTTGGAATCGTTTTTACTTCCCTGCTGATTTCCAAACCGATTCAAAAGCTGGTCAATGCGATGAAAACCGTAGAAAGGGGGGTGTTTAAAGAGGTTTCGATCAAAACCGGGAACGATGAAATCGGCAAGCTGAAAAATGTGTACAACATGATGATTCAGGAAATCCAGAAGCTATTCGACAACATTATCAGCGAGCAGGCCACCAAGCGGAAAATGGAGCTCGAAGCGCTGCAAAATCAGATCAAGCCGCACTTTCTTTACAATACGTTCGATGCGATCAGCTCCCTGGCCATCTCGGGGAATAACAAGGACGTTTACAAGATCGTCAAAGCGCTTGGAAAGTTTTACAGAGCGTTCCTGAACAACGGCAACGAGGAAATCACCATCCGGAAAGAGCTCGAAATCGTCGAACAATATCTCACCATCCTGAAATACCGATTTGGCGACAAATTTGAGGTTGCCACCGATTTTGACGAACGAACGCTTGATTATAAAATTCCGCGATTAGTGCTGCAGCCTTTGGTTGAAAACGCTATCAACCATGGGATACGCGGAAAACCCGGTCCCGGTCTTATCACCGTCAAATCTTTGGTTCATGACAACTGCATCCTGCTGGTCGTGGAAGACGACGGTGCCGGCATGGACGAGGCCAAAATTACGCAAATCAAAGAAAGGCTCACCTCCGGCGTCGGCCTCAAAACGACGATCGAACGGCTCGGAATCTACTATAATTCGGCCCATATTTTTCATATCGAAAGCCATAAAGGATTGGGAACCCGAATCACGATTACCATTCCAATGAATAAAGGATGAAAGGCGGAAAAACGATGTCAAAAGTTAAAGTGGGAATTATCGGCTGCGGCACGATCAGCGGCATCTACCTTAAAAACCTGACAACACTGTTTACGGATACCGAGGTATATGCCTGCGCCGACTTGAACAAAGAACGGGCCGAGCAAGCCGCTGCGGAATGGCATGTCCCGCATGCGATGACCGTAGAAGAGCTTCTTGCCTGCGACGAAATTCAGATCGTTCTCAATTTGACCATTCCTAAAGTGCATTTTGAGGTGTGTAAACAGGTGCTGGAAGCCGGCAAACATGTCTACGTCGAAAAACCGCTGTCCCTGACGCTGGAGCAAGGCAAAGAACTGGTTGGGATCGCCCAAGCCAAAGGCCTGCTGCTCGGCTGCGCGCCGGATACGTTCCTTGGCGCAGGGCTTCAAACCTGCATCAAATTGATCAACGACGGTTACATCGGCACGCCGGTGGCCGCAACCGCCTTCATGCTCTGTCACGGTCATGAGCACTGGCATCCGGATCCTGAGTTCTACTATCAGCCCGGCGGCGGACCGATGTACGACATGGGTCCTTACTATCTCACCGCGCTGGTCAGCATGCTCGGACCGGTTGAGCAGGTGTGCGGAATGACGGGAATCAACTTCCCGACACGAACGATCACAAGCTCCAAAAAATTCGGCCAAACGATCAACGTTGAAGTCCCTACCCATGTGGTCGGCACCCTAAAATTCAAAAACAACGCGATCGCTTCAATCATCACCAGTTTTGACGTATGGGCCTCTTCCCTGCCGAACATCGAAATTTACGGAACGCTGGGAACCATGATCGTCCCCGATCCGAATACCTTTGACGGCGTGATCAAGGTGAAAACCACCGGCAGCGACAGCTTCATGGAGATGCCGTACACCCACGGCTACGCCGAGAACAGCCGGGGCATCGGCGTGGCCGACATGGCCAAGTGCATTCTGGAAGGCGGCCGCAACCGGGCCAGCGGCGAGCTTGGCAACCATGTGCTTGAGCTGATGCACGCCGTTCACGCCTCGAACGACAGCGGCCAATATTACAGCATGACCACCACCTGCTCTCGTCCCGAGCCTCTTCCCCTTGGCCTGATCAAGGGAACGGTGTAACCTGCTTGCCGTCCCGCCGCCAAAGCGGCCATCTGGCCTTCAATGGTCGTCAAGGCACCATGACGGCGCGGACGAACCTTGAATTATTTTACCCGCGGTAATAAGCGCGCGGTTGTTAGGGGGCTTGCTCCCCCTGCTGAGCTAAAGACGATGAAGGCGAAATGTCCTTTATGATAAAGGTGCTAGGCAAAAGTGTGAAATGTTCTGGCAGAAACGGCAGTGGTCGCCTTTGTGAGCGGATTTCAACCCTATCTGAATTGAAATATTCAAAGAAATCCGTGAACAACAGCGATCGAAGGAACGTTTCACATGGCTGCCCCTCCACCTTATTCAGATCAATTTATTCGCATCATTGTCTGCCGTATCCGCGCGTTTATAAATATAATTCCACTATAAGGAGAGACAAACATGGGAATCATCGATCCGAAACAAATCTGCCAGATCGCTTTAGTCGTCAAAGACATCGAAGCAACGGCCAAAAACTATGCCGATATCTTCGGCGTCAAAGTGCCTGACATCTGGCAAATCGCGCCGGAAGAAGAAAGCCATACGAAATATAGAGGGCTCCCTACCGGAACCCGCGCCAAACTTTGCGTTTTTGACCTGGGGGCGGTGGTCCTGGAACTGACCGAACCGGATGAGTATCCAAGTTCGTGGAAGGAATTCCTCGACGAAAAAGGCGAAGGCGTCCACCACATCGGATTCACTGTGGAAAACCGCGAAGAAGCCCTGAAGGCGTTGGAAGCAAGAAATATTCCGGTTCGCCATTACGGCGAATACACCGGAGGAAACTACACCGTCGTCGACAGCGAAGAAAAGCTCGGCGTGCTGCTCAACATTAAATACGAACCCAAAAACTAATCTTAAAGTAAAAATTTTAAAGAATGGATGGTGCAGTAACATGGAAAAAGGCGTTCTTGGCGTAAAAGTAGTAGCTCAAATTGGTCTTATCGTTAACGATATCGAGGTAACCGGCAAGAAATACGCAGACTTCCTCGGCGTGGATCTTCCTCCCGTCGAATTGACGGGCGCTTTTGAAGACTCCGATATTCATTACAAAAACAATCCGACCGAAGCCAGAGCCAAGCTGATGTTCTTCCGAACTCCGGGTTCGGTGGAAATCGAATTGATCGAGCCGGACCACAATCCGTCCACTTGGCGCGAATTTCTCGACACCCACGGCGAAGGCGTGCATCATATCGCTTTTTACGTGAAAGATACCCAAGGAAAAGTGGCCAAATTGGAACAAATGGGCATGCCGATGGTACAAACCGGCAGATGGGATACCGGCAGATATACCTATATCGACAGCCAAAACGACCTCAAATTGATGCTCGAATTGCTGGAAAACGACAACTAATCGAAGCTTCTTACTAACATTAACGGAGGAACATGCTATGAACATCGTCGTTATCGGCGCAAATCGCGGGCTCGGATACTGTCTGGCCAATGTGTTTGCCCAAAATAACCACAACGTCATCGCCGGCGTATTCGGCGCCGACGAATCGCCCGAGATTCAAGCTCTCGCCGATTCTCACAAAAATAATCTCACCTTGGTTCCTATGGACGTTTCCAATGAAGAATCGATCAAAGAGGCGGTCCAAACCGCCAAACACTTATTTGGCCAAGTCGACATTCTGATCAATGTGGCGGGCGTGCTCATGCGCGGAGACCGGGAAGACACGATCGTGAACGGCAGCCTGAAAGACCTGCGCATTTCGCTTGAGGTGAACACGGTAGGCACCGTTAACGTCATGCAGCAATTTCTGCCGATCATGCGGGATGGCGGCAAAGGCCTGATGATCATGATTACTTCCGAAGCCGGCAGCGTGTCCATCAACGGCGACGTATATCCGGCCTACTCGATCTCCAAAGCCGCCGCCAACAAAGCGGTATTCGTATTTCGGGCGACCATCGGGGACCAATGCCGTATTTATGCCATGCACCCCGGCCGTATGAATACGGAAATGGGCCGTACGTACGCGCAAATCGAGCCGATGGAATCTGCGGAAAGCATTTTCCAAATCGCGACCGGAGCCAAAGCGGTGCAGGATAACGGAACTGGCTTCATCAACTACAAAGGCGAACCGATGGAGCTTTAAGTTTTAGGTTGATTGGAGGGGGAAGCATGAAGAAAAAAGTTTTTGCGCTTTTGGGAGATTACTATCATGATCACGACCTCATTCTCAAAACGTTGAAGGAAGCGATCAAACCGCTGGATGACCTGCTCGAACTGCATGATATCGAAACCGGGGACATCGAGTCGGCCTTAAGCGAACACCCCGATTTGATCATCATAAACAAGGAAAACCGCGTCAATCCGACAGAGGAAACGGTCTACAACTGGATGACGCCGGACATCGAAAACAAGTTTTCCGATTATGTCTACCACGGCGGCAGCTTGCTGGCATGGCACGCGGGATTGGCCTCCTACCCGGAGGAAGGCCCATATGCCACTATGCTTAGAGGCGTGTTCAAATTCCATCCGCGCGTGAATAAAATCGTCACCTACGAGCCTTACGGAGAACCTTGCTTTCTCGGAAAACCCGTCACTTTCGAAGCGATCGACGAGCACTACTTCGTGGAATGCGACCTGCCGAACACCAACGTATTCTTGGGCTCGAAGTCGAGCGACGGGGCATCGATGGCCGGATGGGCGCACAATTTTGGACAGGGCCGGGTCTGCTGCATCACGCCAACACATAGAATCGAAGGATTAACGAATCCGGAGCTGATCCGATTGGTCAAAGAATCGGTGCAGTGGCTGGTATAAGCACATAACGTTCGAGAGTATCTGACGAAAAAAGAGCCTTTCCGCCAAGTAAATGTGAAGTGTAACCCAAACAAGAGGTTGTTCCCAGCGATCACAGATGACGAGGGACAACCTCTTTCCGTATACCACCGGTTCGAATGAACATTTTGGCCCAAATGACCAAACAGCTCCTCCGCCACATTCGGGTCAAGTTGAATAAGTATCTCAAAATAAGAATTGAATGATATCTTGAAGGAGAAAAGATATAAGGGAACAAAAGGGCGCTATTGGAGCAATATTCCCCGTTTGGCGCGAAATAGAGGCCCGAAAAGGCGCTATTTTCCCGAATCGTCGGGGAATTACCGCTTTTTGCCTGTTTGCTGGAAAATAAGGCCCCAAAATGCCTCTATTGGTGAGAAATGCGCTGGAATCCGGTAAATAAGACCTTAACGTGCCGCTATTTTGTGGGGGGCCCTAGTCAGAGCATTTAGTCATGTTTCCTTAGTTTCCCTTAGTCATCTGCAGTCAGGTGCCTTTAATCAGCCCCCCTAGTCAGGTGCTGCGTTTAGCCATGAATATAGCACCGACAGATAAGCCCCGTTATTTCCAGTTCGATCACATATCTGTGGTGCAGGGGATGGCACTTTAACAAAGTTTTAAATAGCTTCAATACACATTGTATTGCAACTGACGATTATAGCTAGGAATGCTAATAACTAACTCTACAGATTTTATGGAACAAGCAAGGCTAATATTGAACGGTGGTAAACCGAAAGCGGACACTTTGAAGAAAGTGCCCGCTTTCGGTTTTTTTATTGCTTCAGCGTTTTCCGGTAATCGCTTACGGAAATGCCGGTAAATTTCTTAAAGCAGGTGCTGAAATAATTGGAGTCGGAAATACCTACCGCTTTGGCGATCTCAAACGCCTTCAAATCCTGTTCGCGAAGCAGCGCAATCGCTTTTTCCACCCGGATCGTCGTGAGGTACTCCACGAAATTGGTTCCGACCTCTTTTTTGAAAGTGCGGCTGAGATAACTCGGGTTCAGGAAAAAGACTTTGGCCAGACTGGTCAGCGACAACGTGCTGTCGGCGTAATTTTCATCGACGTATTTCTTGATGTCGTCAATCGAATTGCTGATTTTATGCAGCTGATGGTCGCTGATGATCGCCATCGTTTTCTCGGCAGTCTCGTTCAGGTATTTTTTGACGTCCGGAATCGTGTCCAGCACGAAATAATTGTACAGCTCCACTTCGAACCTTTGCACTTCATCCGGGTCAAGGCCGTATTCCGTCAGCTTGCGCAGGCAGATCATATGGATATTCATCGCAATTTTGCGGATATAATTGATGACCGTTTTATCCTTCAGGTCCAGATTCTCGTAGATCTCGTCGATCGTTTCCTGAACCTTGTCCTTCAGACCGGCTTTAATATAAAAGCCAAGCTTGTTGTAGCTGTTGTTCACATCGCATGAATTATGCTTATTATACAGGTCGATATGGTTGTACAAAATAATGACGTTATTGCCGACCGCAATCCGATAGTTGATCGCTTCGAGCGCTTCTTTGTAGGAATAATTGATTTCGTTCACGTCTCTTTTGACGTTGCCGAGACCGATGCAAATCGAACAGGACGTTTTTCCGATGATCTGCTCCCTCAGATGTTCGCACTTTTCGTACAAATCCGTGTTTTCGTCGTTGTTAAGGATAATAATACGGTTCATCGAATCAAAAAACGTGATTAAGTAGCGGTTCGCCCCGAAAAATTGATTCACGATATCCAGGATTTCCATGCTGTGCATGAGCCGCTTTTCTTCGCTGATCGCTTTATTCTCCGCAGGATTGACCTCGATGGCCGCGATTTGAAAGCTGTCATACTTGAAATTGACTCCAAGGAACGACATTTTCTCCGTGGTCAGCTTCTTATCGGCTACTTCCTCCAGCAGTTCGTTGAAAAAACGGTCCTTCAAATACGGAAGATTATCGTACAGACGGCTTCTCAGCTTGGAATACTCGCTGCTGCTTCGCCGCTCCTGCTCGATCACCGATTTCAAATTGGTCACGGTCTGCAGAACTTCTTCGTCGTTGATCGGCTTCAGCAAATAATCGGAAATTCCGATGCGGATGCTTCGCTGCGCGTACTGGAAATCATCATAGCCCGTAAGAATCACAATCTTCGTCTCCGGGTGCTTTTTCAAGGCCATTTCGCTAAAGGTGATACCATCTATAATCGGCATATAAATATCCGTGAAAATAATATCCGGCAAGTACTGATCGACCAAATCAATCGCTTCATTGGCATTCGAGGCTTCGCCGACGATATCCATATTGAGGTAATCCCAATTGATGCAATTCTTGAGGAGGTTCCTTACCAGATATTCATCATCCACGATCAGAACCTTTATTTTTTCGTTCGCCACATTCCGTCACCTGCCCCTGATTACTCGGGTAATTGATGTCCCTCAAGCCATGTTCGCGCTTACATAAACAGCGGACTGATACAAAGCTTATTATCGCACGAACTTTAGGCTTTTCATATCAATTATATCACTGCCGGCCCTTTTGCAGCATGACTTTACGCCTTACCAGCCCAGATTTTTGCTCTGAATTTCGTCTTTCCACAGCGCCTGCAGTTTGGCAACATGCTCAAGCGGCATCACAGCCTTGCTTGCCGAGACATTTTCCGCGAGTTGAGCACGGCTTCTGACCCCCGGAATGACCGTGGATACTTCGGAATAAGCCAGAATAAAGCGGAGCGCGGCCATCGTCATGGAAGTTTCGGCATCGGTGATGAAACGGATCTTCTCAAGCAGTTCCGAACGAGCCTGTATGATTTCCGGAGACCAGCGGCTGCGGATTCCCTCAAAGGTGCTGTTGCTGCCGTATTTACCGGAAAGCCAGCCGGAATCAAGGGGCACCTTGATAATTAATCCGATGTTTCTGTCTTTGGCTTCCCGGAAGGCCTCCGCGGTTTCCTGATAAAAGATATTGAACATGACTTCCATCACGCCGACGCCGGGATCCTTCATCGCTTCGCGCATGTCCTTACTGGAATCGACGGACACGCCGTAAGCCAGAATTTTACCGTCCCGCTTCAGTTCCTCCATCACCCGGTAATGACCGTATTTCCCGTCCAGATGATCAAACGGCGGATTGTGGATGATAACCGAGTCGAGGTAATCCGTTTTCAGGCGCTTCAGGCTTTGCTCGACCGAAGCTCTGATTTGATCTGCGGAATAATCGGTATGGCCGTCCGGCCAATGTCCAAATTTGCTGTTGATGACCACTTCGCCGCGTCTTCCTTCAAGCGCTTGTCCCAGCAGTTCTTCGCTGCGTCCAAGCCCATAGTTCGGAGCGGTATCGAAAAAGTTGATGCCCTTATCCATGGCTTCGTGAACCAGAGCGATCGCCTCCGCGTCCTCCATCGCTTCCCAATCCTGCCGATTGCCCAACTGCCACGCACCGAAACCGATTTCGGAAACGGATTTGCCCGTAACGCCGTATTGTCTTTTATTCATCCTGTTCACTCCTATTGATGGCTCCAGAGCCTTTTGTTCCGTACCTATCACTAATGTTATACTAAATGAATCGATTTTCCCATGTCATCAAGTCGGCGAATCCAATCATTTGCGGATATTGGAGGGATTTATGTCAAATGTCATATTCACAAATCACCAAAAACGCTCTGGCCCGTTCCTTGAAAAAGCTGATGCTGACCGTACCGCTCAATAAAATCACGATCAAGCAGCTGACGGCGGATTGCGGCGTAACGCGGCATACCTTCTACAATCATTTTCAGGATATTTACGAGCTTCTCGGCTGGGTTTATCAAATCGAAGTCATTGAAGGCCTTGAGGAGTTCCGCAATTATGCGGGCTGGAAGCAAGGCTTCCTAAGCGTGCTGCGTTATACTGAGAAAAATAAAACCATTTGCCTGAACACCTTCCACTCTATGGGGCGTGAGCATCTGGAGAAATTTTTGTACGGCGTCATTTATGATGTCATCATCGAAGTCGTAAACGAGTTGGCGGACGGGCTTCCCGTAACCACAAGATCCAAGCAGGAGGTGGCCGATTTTTTTGCCATGGCAATCCTGCAGCAGGTCATCGAATGGCTTAAAACGGGCACCAAAACGGACCCGATCGAAATCGTCGACAAGGTGGCCAAAATCATGGACGGCAACATCGCCAGAAGCCTGCAGAACTACGTTGCCGGTTAAAAGCCAATTCGAGCCCTTCGGTAAAATAGGCTTTCAAAAGTGAATGTAGTGTTCCTCCCCAAATCAAGAACTACAGGGAACTTAAAGATTTCCCGTTAATTTTTGCATTAGAGCGGTTGATGTTCTCCAGGGCTGATTTCCGCTGCGTGCAATACAACTAACCAATACTCATGGCCCATCTTCGTTCCGCCTGCTCTCCTTGATTCCTCCAACTAACTGGAAATATTCCCGCTAATTTGGCGGGATTTTCGGTTTTGCGAGGATTACCGGGAAAATCTCCTGTTAATTTCACGCTTTTGAACTCTGAGTGGGAAAATATCCGGAATTATCCGGAGCTTTCCAGCTAATTCTGGCTACGACTCGATAGCTGTTACATTAACGGGAGGGTTTCCCGTTAATTTTACTAGAACTCAGCAACTCCTTAATTAACAAGGGCGTTTCCCGTTAATTTTTGCAATAGAGCGGAACATTTACTTAATCAAAGAAATCCGGGAACAACAGCGATCGAAAGAGCATTTTACACGACTGCCTGCTATACGTAATCTTTGATTAAACTTTTAGCATTCATATATTTTTCATAAATGACACAATGTTATTCAAGTGTGCAAACCCTGGACATTTGCGGCTGGATGTTCATGGTTTTCTTTCTTTTCCGTGGGTATATTAAAGGCAGATCAAACCTACTTTAAACGGGAAAGGAAGATTGCAATGGGTACTTATCAAAGAATTCATCCGCGGGTTCCGGAAGGCATCGCTTCCAAAAAGGCGTATTTGGTCGGTGGAGGAATCGGTTCGCTTTCGGCCGCGGCATTCCTCATCCGTGACGGTCATATGCCCGGCAAAAATATTCACATTTTCGAAGAATCCGCCATTTACGGCGGCTCCATGGATGGAGCCGGCAATGCCAAAGACGGTTACAGCGCCCGCGGCGGCCGCGAAATCGAAGAGCATTTCGAGACCTTTATGGAGCTGTTTGGCTTCATCCCTTCGCTCACCAACCCGGACCGGACCGTGCTCGACGAATTCCGCGAACTGAATCTGGCGGAACCGATCGAGTCCCACTGCCGGCTCGTGGAAAAGGCCGGACAAAAGGCGGATTTCTCTTCGCTGGGACTGTCCACCGCCCACTCTCTCGAGCTTGGCAAGCTGGCCATGCTGACGGAAGAAAAGCTCGGCGCGACAACGATTGAGCAGTTTTTTGACCCAAGCTTCCTGGAAACGAACTTCTGGTATTTCTGGCGCTCCATGTTCGCCTTCGAAAACTGGCATAGCGTCGTGGAAGTCAAACGTTATATGGAACGTTTCATGCACCTGATCGGCGGAATGAATCAATTGAAAGGTATTCTTCATACCGAATACAACCAGTTCGATTCCTTGATTCTGCCGCTGATGAAATGGCTTGAAGCACAGGGCGTCAACTTTGACGCCGGCCACCAGGTGGTGGATTTGGACGTTGACTTCACGGGCGGCGCGAAAACCGTGACGGGCATCCATCTGCTCGTAAACGGCTCCCCAAAAAAGATCGCTACCACCAAAGACGATCTCGTGATGGTAACTAACGGTTCCATGACGGAAAACTCGACCCGCGGCGATCTGGATCATCCGGCGATCCTTAACCGTTCCGTCAGCGAACGGGGCTGCTGGAGCCTGTGGGAAAAGCTGGCCGCCAAATCTCCTGATTTCGGACACCCGGAAGTATTCTGCGGAGATATCGATAAAACCAAATGGCTTTCGTTTACGATTACTCTTACCGACGACGACATCGTGTTCCCATATTTGCTGGATTTGACCGGCGACTTGCCCGGCATGGGCGGCGTTGTAACCATCAAGGATTCCAACTGGCTGATGTCCTGGACTGCCCCGAAGCAGCCTCATTTCATCAACCAGCCGGAAAACGTAAAAGTCCTCTGGGCCTACGGTTTGTTCCCGGATGCGGTCGGCAATTACGTGAACAAAACCATGGCCGATTGTACCGGACGCGAGCTGTTTGAAGAGCTTCTTTACCACATGGGACTGAAAGACCGTATCCCGGAAATTCTCGAGCATACAACCAACGTCATTCCTGTCATGATGCCTTACATCACTTCTCAGTTCATGCCGCGCGTGCTGGGCGATCGCCCGCAGGTCGTTCCGCAAGGCAGCGTAAACCTCGCCTTCCTCGGCCAATTTGCCGAAGTGCCGGACGACTGCGTATTTACGGTCGAATATTCCGTGAGAACGGCCATGACGGCGGCATACCGGCTGCTTGATCTGGAAAAAGAGGTGATCCCGGTTTATCCGAGCCGCTACGATGTCCGCGTCCTGCTGAACGCCGTAAGAACCTGTCTCGGCAACAAGCCGCTGCCGCTCGACAAAACGCTCGGACAGCTGTTGTCCGGGACGGAAATCGCCAAGCTGCTGATTCGTTAAGTTACTTTAAAGTAGATCTACCTAGGGCGCGCCGATCGATCGGCGCGCCTTTCTTATTAATGCTTCAGCCATTTGAGCACGTTAAGCGTGGGGAAACAGAAAACCACTCGGCTATGTGTGTGGTATAACCGAGGCTTAATAGCAAGCAAAACTACCTGATGCAGACGTTATATATAGGAGTGATCCAAGCTACTACGTATAACGAAAGGAAAAGGTAATTTAATGGTCAGCACCTCGTTAACTCAATATAGGCTCTTCATACCGCTTTTCAGCGATGGAACCACATTAACTGGGAATTCTCCTGTTAATTCGCCCCTTATTGAAACTGGCTGAGCAATAACTGGAAATTCTCCAGCTAAATCATTGATTTAGGCCGTAGACTACCTCGTTTGCCAAAATTAGTGGGAGCATTTCCAGTTAATTAGCCGTAAATCCTCAATTTGCTTGAATTAGCGGGAGATTTTCCCTTTATTGGATCGCAAATAAGCTGGCTTCGAGCTCCAGATGGGAGTTCTTCGGTTCATCGAGCGCCAATAAAATTGAGTTCGGCTTGGCATAGAAGCGCGGACGAAGTAAAAGCCGGCGCTTTTAGACGCGACCCGGCAATATCAGCTTATTGCCTTAGAAAAAACCACCCGTTTGACGGGGGATTATGATTTTTTTTCGCGTTGAACTTTTATAATCTTCTTTACAAAGTACTATATAGGACTATACTATATAGAAAAGGAGGTCGGAACATACGAAAACCAACGGCGGTTTCTTAATCTCCAGGATCAAACAGCTCCAGGGCCGGGTATTCGAGAAAATGCTGAAGGAAAGCGGCGTAGATGCTTTTAACGGCGCGCAGGGCAGAATTTTGTACGTGCTTTGGGAACACGAAAGGCTTACGATTACGGAAATCGGGCGGTTGACCTCGCTTGCGAAGACCTCATTAACGAGCATGCTTGACCGAATGGAAGAAAGCGGCCTGATCCGAAGAATTCCCGACCCTCAAAACCGCAGGCAAACCATCATTTCCATTACGGAAAAAGCCAAAGAGTACCGCGAAGAATACGACCGGGTATCCGAACAGATGAACGTTTTATTTTATAAGGGATTTTCGGAAACGGAAATCGTGGAATTCGAAAAATGGCTGGATCGAATTATTGAAAATTTGGAGATTTGATCGGGAGGATGATTTGAAGTGGAACGTCAAGCCATCAGCGACATTATCAATTTAATCGAAAGCAGCCGCGATGCGATAACCTGCTCCATCGATGACGAGGGGTTTCCGAATGCCAAAACCATGTTTAATCGGAGGCACGAGGGATTAGAAACCTTTTGGTTCTCGACGAATACTTCCGCTATCCGTACGGCCCAATGGCTCAAACGTCCGCAGGCGTGCATCTATTTCGCGGACGCGGAGAATTTTCACGGCCTGATGCTCACAGGACAAATGCAGGCATTCCTCGATAATGAAACGAAGCTGGACTTCTGGCAGGAAGGCGACGAGCAGTATTATCCGCTCGGCCCTACTGACCCGGATTACTGCATTCTGCGTTTCACGGCGGACAAGGGAAATTACTATCACGGCTTGCAAAAGCATTTGTTCAGCGTAGATCAAACCCGGGAGTGGTAACAATGCCATATCGGGAGGTCAGCGATTGTTCCGTTTTTTATGAGGATATCGGAATCGGCGACCCTATTCTCTTCCTGCACAGCGCATACAGCCGCGGCATCATCGCATTCGGCGGTCAAATACAGCCCTTTTTCCATGACTACCGCTGCCTGCTGCCCGACTTCCGGGGACATGGCCGCACAACCGGCAGAAGCAAAGATTGGGATACGCCGCGAATTGCCGAAGATATGGCGGAATTTCTCCTTTCGTTACATATCGAAAAGGCACATATAATCGGGTACAGCCTGGGTGGCGGAGTTGCGCTTCACTTGGCCGCAAAGCATCCCGAAATGGTGCGGAGCCTAACGACGATCGGCTGCGGCGGCGTTCCCGATCCCGCGGGATCGGATGAATATGAGCCCGAAGCGCTGATCCGAAATCATCAAACCGCCTTTATTGAGCGGTTGAAGGTGGTGCATGCCGAGGCGCACGGCGGTGATTGGGAGCATCATATGCGCCAGAGCGTCGCCGATTGGCGGAAGTACCCCAGCTTGACGAATAGCGAATGGGCCAAGCTGACCATGCCGATGCTGTTGATTGGAGGAGAAAACGACCCCTTTACCTCACGGCAGAAATTGCTTGTTATGCAAACGAGATGCCCCCAGGCCGATATATGGGTCGTTCCCGGAGGCAATCACCGTCCGCACATGCCGACGCAGAATGTGAAAGAGGTAAACGATCGAATCCTTGCATTTCTGCAGTTCGTGGAATGAAAACTTAATCCGGCAATAAGCTTTGGACAGCCAAGCTCATCCTTTGATCGGGTGAGTTTGGCTGTTTTCGCGCTATTTAGAACTATCAATATGTGTTTCATTTTTCCGGTATCCCTATCCCTCAGCATGAAACGGCATATAGCTTACCTGTGAGAAATCATGACATCATCTATTGAACACTTGGCATTTTCCATTCCTGAAATTCAATTTTTCCGTATTCATCGGCAATTACGAGTCAAACCTCATAAAAATCACTTTACCTAAGAACCGGTTTGAATTAATATGTGACTAGCATGATATATAACATGACACATACAGTTTGGTTATATGACAGACTTTTTCGGTTATAAGTTTAACCATGTCCGTCACCCTTCCCCGTGGTTTTGAAATAGTATAAATGAAGCCTTTGTTCATTTATCGATAGGTACGGGGAACCCGTGCGCCGATTCCGCAAACGATCTCGTAATTCACGGTGCCTGCCAGCGCTGCGGTTTCTTCCGCCGTGACCCGTTCAACCACTGCTGCTCCGCCGATCAAAGTTGCGATGTCGCCGACTTGCACACCTGCCAGCGAGGTGACATCCAACATGGTCTGGTCCATACAAATTCGCCCGATGATCGGTACTCGGCGGCCCAGGACGAGCGCGTATCCATTATTGGACAGCGCTCGGGGCAAGCCGTCGGCATAACCGATCGGAAGCGTGGCTACAAGCCGATTCGAAGGAGCCCGGTATGTGCGTCCATATCCAACCGTTTGCCCCTCGGAAACCTGCCTGATGGCGGCGATAGACGTTTTGAGCTGCATCGCCGGCATGAGCGGAAACTGCGGCTGCCGCAGCTCTTCGGAAGGAAACAAGCCGTACATGGCGATGCCTACTCGGATCATGTCCAGGCGCATCTGCGGAAAGCGCATGGCTGCCGCACTGTTGCAGCAGTGTTTGATCGGAATAAATATCCCTTCGGCTTCCAGGGCCTCTATGCAGCTGCAAAATCGCTCGAATTGCCGCTCGGTGAACGCCGGATCCTCTCCATCGGCATCGGCAAAATGGGTGAACACCCCCTCCAAGCGAACAAGCGGAGAAGCCAGCACCTTTCGAGCCAGCCGTATGACGGCCTTGGCCGACGTTAACCCGATCCGGCTCATCCCGGTATCGAGCTTGAGGTGAATACGCGCCTCTTTGTGCCGGCGGCTTGCGCAGGTGATCGCTTCGGCGAGCACCTCTTCCGAGTACACCGTCATGGTAATCCCGTGACTTATTGCGGCATCGACGGCATACGGAGGCGTATAACCCAGCACAAGAATCGGCGCATCAATGCCGGCTTCACGCAAACGAAGCGCTTCGTCCACAAGGGCGACGCCCAAATATTCCGCTCCGCCCGACAGAGCGGTGCGAGCCGTTTCGACGGCCCCGTGGCCGTAGCCGTCCGCTTTTACGACGGCCATCAGCCGGCAGCCCGCCGCAGTCTGGGCGCGAAACAAAGCGGCGTTATGCGCTATCGCTTCCAGCGAAATTTCCGCCCACGTATCCCGATATCCGGTAAATTGATTGGCCGATATCATATAACGTCGCCTCTTTTCTTTTCATAAAATTAGAAAACAGTATAAAGCATCTTTAAAAATCGCGGTTTGTCCCAAACCCCGAAAATTCCGAAAAGCTTTTGTGCTGACACACAAATTACGGAGGTCATGGTCATGCGGCAGGAACCGGATTTGTTTGAATTTCATTCCGATAGTTTGGAAATGCTCGCCGAAAAAATCAACGAAGTGCTCGGCCGCCCGGTGACGATCGAGGATGTCAACCACCGGCTTGTCGCCTACAGCTCGCATGTTCCCGAGACGGACGCGGCCAGGCTTGCCACAATCGTCGGACGGCGCGTTCCGGACAAGGTGATCAGCAGCTTGTGGCATGACGGCGTCATCGGCCGGCTGCTGGAAAGCGAGGACCCGATCCGGGTCGCTGCCATCGACGATGTCGGACTCAGCGGACGCGTAGCCGTGGCCATCCGTTCAAACACCGAAGTGCTTGGTTACATTTGGGTCGTGGAAAACGGGAACGCCTTTTCTCCGCAGGAAATGACCATTCTGAAGCAGGCGGCCGGGGCAGCTCGGGCCAAAATGGCCCGCTGGCAGATGCAGCGCCACAAGGAAGACGAATCGCACAAAAACTTTTTCTGGCAGCTGTTGACCGGCCATATCGATTCCGAGGCCGTGATCCAGGAAAAGGCGCACAAAATCGGAATCGTCCTGCCGCCGCTATTTCACATTATCGTGATTGATTTCTCCTCCGAAGCCACGGAGCGCTGGCAGCAGCAGACGATCGAGAAATTTTCCGCCGTTTCCTCCTCCTGCCGCATCACACTCCGGGTTGCCGACAACAACCAGCTGATCCTGTTGGCCGCTCCGCTCGTTCACCGAAACAAAGAAGACGTCGTCAGTTATCTCGAGTTCATGGACGGCAGTCTGCGCGCCTTTTTCAAGGAGCATTACGCGGGCCTCGCCAGCGGCAGTTTATATGAGGAGTACGGCAGGCTGGAAGCCTGCTACCGGGAAGCGCTGATTCTGCTGCAGATTAAGCGGCGTTTCCGGGAAGAAACGAAAGGCACCGTTTATTATTCGGATCTGGGGTATTACCGGTATCTGCCGCTGATTTGGCAGGAGGCCGGCAGACACGAAGGCGGCAGTGAAGGCCTTGTCAAGCTGAAAGCTTACGATCTTGAGCACCACAGCGACCTGCTTCACACGCTGGAAGTGTTTTTATCCCATGACGGCAACGTCAAAACGGCAGCCGATACGCTGCATGTGCATGCGAATACGCTGAACTACCGGCTGAAGCGGATCGGCGAAATCGGCAGCATCGACCTTATGAATATGGATCAGAAAATTACGATATACTTAGAACTAAAGGCAGCGAAATTCGGCAATGGCTGAGGTTTGGTGATTTTCACAAACCCGGCCGTTTTTTTTGTAGGTTCTCCACAAACAAAAGCGGCCTCACCTGTCCTATACTAATGTCAAGTAAACTGACAGCATATTCCGTTTCGCAGATGTGCTGCCGTAGAGAATGATGTCGGCGTTAATTTTTCTAACAAAGGAGGAAGACCTATGATCGTCGGAATACCGAAAGAAATCAAAAACAATGAAAACCGGGTAGCTATTACGCCCTCCGGCGTATATTCGCTGGTAAACGCAGGACACCAAGTCCTGATCGAAAAAAATGCCGGGGCCGGAAGCGGCTTTACGGATGCGGAATACGCGGCGGCGGGTGCCGCCATTATCCAGCAGGCCGCCGAAGTATGGAGCGCGGATATGGTCATGAAGGTGAAAGAACCTCAGCCGGGAGAATACGAATTTTTCCGTAAGGGGCTCATCTTGTTTACCTACCTGCATTTGGCGCCGGAGCCTGAGCTCACCGCGGCTTTAAAAGAAAAAGGCGTAACCGCCATTGCCTATGAAACGGTCGAAGTCAACAAAACCCTGCCGCTTCTCACGCCGATGAGCGAAGTCGCCGGCCGGATGGCGGTGCAGATTGGAGCGCAGCTTCTGGAAAAACCGCACGGCGGCAAAGGCATTTTGCTCGGCGGCGTACCCGGCGTAAGACGCGGGAAAGTCACGATCATCGGGGGAGGCGTCGTGGGAACCAATGCGGCTAAAGTCGCGATCGGCCTGGGCGCAGACGTGACGATCATCGATTTGAACCCCGAACGGCTGCGCCAGCTCGATGACATTTTTGGGGCCAGCCTGCAGACGTTAATGTCCAACCCGCAGCACATTGCCGAAGCCGTTGAGCAGTCCGACCTCGTCATCGGCGCGGTACTGATCCCGGGTGCCAAAGCGCCCAAGCTCGTGCAGGAAAACATGGTAAAGGCCATGAAACCCGGATCGGTTATCGTCGACGTCGCCATCGACCAAGGCGGGATTTTCGAGACCGTCGACCGGATCACGACGCATTCCAACCCCACTTACGTGAAGCACGGCGTCGTCCACTATGCGGTAGCAAACATGCCGGGGGCCGTGCCGCGGACATCGACGCTTGCATTGGTGAACGCGACGCTGCCGTATGCGCTGGAAATCGCCTCGAAGGGGCTCTACAAAGCGCTTAGCGATCGGCCCGCCCTGCGAAGCGGCGTTAACGTCGCCAACGGCGCAGTGACTTACGCTTCCGTCGCCAACGATCTGCACATCGAATACGTGCCGGTCGAACGGGCGCTGGAGCTTAGCGGAAGCCTTGCCCGTTAGGGGCTAAAGGGGCCAGGGAATCCAATGCAAAGAATCGCAAAACGAACAGAGTGAAAATGTGCCGATTTCACGCAGGGGCCGAGGATTTATGAGGCTGAGCGGATTTCGGCTTTTTTTGCAGCTTTGACCGCTCCAGCACTCAGAACGTTTGAGCGGTTCTTTGCGGAAGTTTAGCGGTAAAATTGGGCGTTATTCCGGCAAACTGACCTCTCAATTACGGAATAGCGGTCTCTTAGGGCGCTATTTCTAAGCCGAAGAGCAAAATATGAGCTTTTCTCCCCGCTTTTCACAAAATAGCGCCATTTTACACCTCTATTTTCTCAAAAAAGTCCATTTTCTCGGCAATAAGGCCATTTCGTACCTTTATTTCCTCGGGCACGGAGGATGGGACACAAAGCACACGCATATCACATAGAGCACGGCGGTGCGAATGCGAGCTTGCGTACGGAACACGGCACATGGTGCACACGGTGCGAATGCGAGCTTGCGTACGGAACATGGCACATGGTGCACACGGTGCGAATGCGAGCTTGCGTACGGAGCAAGGCACATGGGCCACGGCGGTGCGAATGCGAGCTTGCATACGGAGCAAGGCACATAGAGCACGGCGGTGCGAATGCGAGCTTGCGTACGGAACACGGCGCGCCCCGGCCCATTCTACTCCTAGGGATTCCCCTGCTTCTTAACCGCCGATTTTATAGCTTAACCTTTGCCAGAGGCACATGAGAGCATCCACAATACCTTCAAAAAGCTATCCGTCATCCACAAAAATATCTACAATACTCGCTATACCATGAGCTACACTTGAATCTACATCAATGAATGCACTCTATTCCACAATATTACATCAAGTAATCCACAACTATATCCACACAATCCGCAATATCCAGCAAATATACTCATTTCCGCATCAAGGGATATCTACAGTATGGACAACTGATCATTGTCGCAACTCCCAAGCTAGCTCTTCCCCCGACCGCTTCCGACACCCCCGAGATGACTCCTTGAAATTAGCGCTCATTTCCGATCTCGATCTCCCGTTTACATCACATCACGCCAAGCATATCCGCATCTTTCTCGAAGTCATGGCGCAAATCTTTTAAAAAACGTTGCATCCGCTCCAGCGCGCGGTCGAGGTCCGAGGTTGAAGCGGCGTAAGAGAAGCGGATATGCCCCTCGCCTCCAGCGCCAAACACATGGCCAGGGACCGCGGCCACGCCCGCTTCCTGCAGCAGGCGCGCAGCAAATTCGGCGGAGCTCAGGCCGGTGTGCGTGATGGAAGGGAACGCGTAAAACGCGCCCTGCGGCTCATGACAGGGAAGCCCGATCTCCCGCAGACCTTCGACAAACCGCCGCCGGCGGAAGCCGAAGGTTTCCTTCATCGCCCGCATCGCCGGAAGACCGCTGCGCAAAGATTCCAACGCGGCGATTTGCCCAAGCGCGGGTGCGCACATCGCCGTGTATTGATGGATTTTAAGCATCTCCGCCAGCAGCTCGCGGCTGCCGCAAACATATCCGATTCGCCAGCCCGTCATGGCAAAAGCTTTGGAAAAACCGCTGATCACAAGCGTCCGCTCTTTCATGCCGGGCAATGATGCGATGCTGACATGCCGTCGTCCATACGTCAACTCGGCATACACTTCATCCGAAATGACGATCAGATCATGGGCAATCGCCAATTCGGCAACCGGACGCCAGTCTTCCTCCGTCATGACCGCTCCCGTCGGATTTCCCGGATAATTAACGATCAGCACCTTGGATCTTGGCGTGACTCGCTTGGCTAATGACGCCGCAGTGAGCTTGAACTGCTCCTCGGCCGACGTCGGCACCTCCACGACGGTCCCGCCGCATAAATGAGCGATCGAAGGATACGCGATGTAGCCGGGAACCGGTATCAGAATCTCGTCGCCGGGCATCACGCAGGCGCGCAGCGCCAGGTCCAGGGCCTCGCTGCTGCCAACCGTCACCAGGATTTCCCGGTCCGGGTCATAACCCATATTAAAGCTTCCCCTCAGGTAACCGGCAATTTCTTCTCGAAGCTCCGGAAGTCCGCTATTCGCGGTATAGCCTGTTTTGCCATCGTTCAGAGCACGAATGCATGCGGCCCGAACCGACTCCGGCACGGTAAAATCCGGTTCTCCAACGCCCAGCGGAATGACGCCCTCAAGGTCCCGGCAGAGATCGAAAAACTTCCGGATTCCCGACGGCGGAATTTCCCTAACTCGCGGTGAAATCCACTCCCGGCCCGTCATGGAACCATCACCAGACCCTTCAGCCGCTCCTGCAAGGACAGTTCAATCAGGCGATCCAACAGCTGTCCGTAAGCCATTCCCGCCGCCATAGCGCTTCTCGGCAGCAGGCTGCCGCGCGTCATGCCCGGCAGCGTATTAACTTCCAGCACGTAAGGAATGCCGGCTTGCAAAATCATGTCGATGCGCGCATAAACGGCGCATTTTAAAGCGCGATAGCAGGTCAGTGCCGCTGCCCGAACCCGCGTCTCCACATCCGGCGGCAGCATGATCGGAAGCTCCTCGGCCCCGCCTTCCTCATATTTTGACGAGTAGTCGAACCAATCCGCCCCGTTGGCCCGAATCCCCAAAACCGGCAGCAGTTCGCCGTTCAGAACAGGGCAGGTAATCTCCTGGCCCGCGATCATTTCTTCTACCACCACCGAGGTATCCCAGCGGAAAGCCTCCGCCAGCGCCAGGCGCAATTCGGCTTCATCACCGACTCGCTGCACGCCAATGCTTGATCCCCCGCCGTTTGGTTTAACGAATGCAGGATACCGCAGCCCGGCGTTTTGTTTCTCCCACTCCTCCGAACTGTCGCTTAGGCATAGACGCCAATCCGGCGTCATGATCCCTTCGGCCCGGATCAACCGTTTGGTCAGATCCTTATCCATGCACAAGCTGCTGGCCAAAACACCGCTGCCCGTATAAGGAATGCCCATCGTTTCTAGGACGCCCTGCACCGTTCCGTCTTCTCCGAACTTTCCGTGCAGCGCCAGCAGGGCAAAATCGATGCCTTTCACTTTGACGAGGATTTCCTCCGGTTTGGCGATATCGATCAGTTCCACCTGATATTTGGACGGATCTAAATGATTGGCCATTTCCCTGCCGGTCATCAGCGAAACTTCCCGTTCCGAAGAGACGCCTCCCATAATTACGCCGATTTTCATGTCCTCATTTCTCCTTTATCCGAGCATTCCCGCGGCCGTTTCCCCGATAATCCGGATGCCTTTGCGTATATCATCTTCGGACACCCTTGAAAAACCGATCCGCATCGTATTTTGTCCCCCGCCGTCCGTAAAAAACATCTCTCCCGGCGTGAAAATGACGCCCTGCCGGGAGCAAGCCGCCAGCAGCTCGCGGGTATCCAAGCTTTCATCGAATTCCACGAACAGATGCAGCCCGCCGCTGCCCGACATTCGGCGGTAGGGAATAAACTCCTCGCAGCATTGTTTCGTCCATTCATATTTCCGTTTATATTCCGCGCGGGCTTTTTTCAAATACTTCTCCAGATTGCCGTTATAGAGATATTGATACAGCAAAGATTGGTCCAGCGTCGAGGTGTGGATGGTGCGCGCCCGTTTGACACTTTCCAGGACATCGATCAATTCACGGTCCGCCAGTACCCACCCCACCCTCAGCCCCGGGAACAGGACCTTAGAGAAGCTCCCCAGGTAAATCACGCTGTTTCCCTTCCCGGCCATGGCAATCAAAGGGGCTACATGGGAACCCGAATAACGCAGTTCCTCGTTAAATCCGTCTTCGATGACGGGAATCTGGCGTTCATTCAGCAGCCCGAGAATCGCCAGCCTTTTCTCGGCCGTTGTCACGATTCCCGTCGGATTGTGATACGAAGGGGTCAGGTAGGCGCAGTCAAAAGGTTTCTCCGACAAGGCCCGCTCCAATGCGGCAATATCCATGCCGTCCTCTTGCATCGGAATCCCCGTGACCTCAAAACCATGCAGCTTGAGATTTTTGATCGCCGTTTGATGCGTTGGGTTCTCGCATAGCACAGCGCCGCCGGTTTTCCCGCCAATGGCGGTCAGCACGATATCGAGCCCCTCCGTGAAGCCGTTCGTGATCAGCATGTCCTTGCCTTCCAAATTAACGCCCTTACGCTCCATATATTGCAGCAGATAATCAATTAACGGCTTGTAGCCCTTGGCATATCCATAGTTCAGCAAAATGTTGCCTTCCACCGCCATCCGGTCCAGAAACGCCCGCTTGACGTTATCGAGATCAAACAGCTTTTCGTCGGGAGCAATGCTGGTGAAAGAAATCGCGTCTTTGTCCGCGCGGATGCCGTGCTTCATGCGATCGAGCTCCACGGCCAGACGCGCATGCCCGTTCAAGCGGTCCGCCCAGTCCATCCGCCAAGGAGAAGCGGCGTCCGGGTGAGACGCGGGCACGGCGGAAACAAAGCTGCCCTTACCCTGCAAAACATATACCAGCCCCTCTTCCTCAAGCGCTTCGTAAGCGGAAATCACGCTGCCCCGGCTGACCTCCATCAAACCGGCCAGCTCCCGGGTAGACGGAAGCCGCTGACCGGTCTGCATAACCCCCTGGGTGATAAGCCATTTGATATAATCCTTCACCTGAATATAAACCGGCCGGTCCAGGTCCAGCTTGAAATCATGAAACATTCTTGCATCACCCCCTTCTCATGATGGCACAAACCGGGTCGAAAATAAAAGAACCACCGCCCTGGATTTTTGGCCAGAGGGTGGTTCGATGTCCCCAAGCGGACGGAAAACCATTCCGTCCCGCTATTATTGCTTATACCATCACTTTGCAAATATTGTTCGTAAACTCGACCGGATCGGTAACCGGCAGGCCTTCGATCAGCAGCGCCTGATTGAACAGCAGGTTTGTGTACAGGTTCAGTTTTTCTTTATCGCTCGCGTAAGCGTTCTTCAAGGACCGGAACACGTCGTGATGAACGTTGATTTCCAGCACCTTGTCCGCTTTGACCTCTTGACCGTTTGGCATCGCGTTCAGCACTTTCTCCATTTCGATGGAGATTTCGCCTTCCGTGGACAAGCAGACCGGATGGGATTTCAACCGTTTGGAGGCTTTGACCTCCAGCACTTTGCCTGCCAGCAGTTCCTTCATGGCTGCAAACAATTCTTTATTCTCGTCTTGTTCCGTATCCGCCTTGGCGTCATTGTCGTCCGCTTCTATTCCGAGGTCGCCGCTCGATACCGATTTAAAGTCTTTCCCTTTATAGTTCAGAATCACCTTCAGGGCAAATTCGTCGATATCGTCGGTGAGATACAAAATTTCGTATCCTTTATCGGCCACCAGTTCGGTTTGCGGAAGCTTCTCCAGACGTTCGACGGACTCGCCGGCGGCGTAATAAATGTATTTTTGGTCCTCCGGCATCCGGGAGACATATTCGTCCAGCGTAACCGGCTTTTTCTCTTTGGAAGAGGTGAACAGCAGCAAATCCTGCAGCACGTCCTTGTTCATGCCGTAATCGCTGTACACGCCGAATTTCAACTGGCGGCCAAACGCATCGTAAAACTTTTCGTATTTGTCGCGTTCATCCTTAAGCAAGGTTTGCAGTTGGCCTTTGATTTTGCTTTGGATATTTTTCGCGATCGCCTTAAGCTGACGGTCATGCTGCAGCAGCTCCCGCGAAATATTCAAGGACAGATCCTCCGAATCGACCATTCCTTTGACAAAACCGAAGTAGTCGGGAAGCAGATCGGCGCATTTGTTCATGATCAGCACGCCGTTTGAATACAGCTCCAGTCCTTTTTCGTATTCTTTCGTGTAATAGTCGAACGGCGTCGTTTCGGGAATGTACAGAATCGCGTTATACACGACCGCTCCGTCCGCTTTGACATGGATATGCGATACCGGCTTGTCGAAGCCGTACCGCTTTTCCATATAGAAGTTCTCGTAGTCTTCTTCGGTCAGCTCGCTTTTGTTCTTCCGCCAGATCGGCACCATGCTGTTGACGGTCTGCTCTTCCTTGTATTCTTCGAACTCGCCTTCGCTGCCTTCCTTCGGCCGGCTGCCGGTCACGTCCATCTTGATCGGGTAACGGATAAAGTCGGAATATTTCTTGATGATCGACTTCAAGCGGTATTCATCCAAATACTCGTCGTATTGGTCGTCTTCCGTGTTTTCCTTGATTTTCAAAATAATTTCCGTACCCACCTCGGCCTTCTCGCAAACTTCGATCGAATAGCCGTCCGCTCCCGTGGATTCCCAGCGGTACGCTTCATCGCTGTCAAGCGCCCGGCTGTTGACGGTAACGACGTCCGCCACCATAAACGCGGCGTAAAAGCCTACCCCGAACTGGCCGATGATATTATGGCCGTCCTTGGCCTCGTTTTCGCTCTTAAAGGCCAGCGAACCGCTTTTCGCGATGATCCCGAGATTGTTCTCCAGCTCTTCCTTCGTCATGCCGATCCCCGTATCCGTAATCGTCAAGGTCCGGGTCTCTTTGTCGGCGGCAATTTTGATAAAATAATCGTCCTTGTTAAAGACAAGCCGGTCGTCGGTCAACGCCCGATAGTAGATTTTGTCGATGGCGTCGCTGGCGTTGGAAATCAGCTCCCGCAGAAAAATTTCCCGCTGCGTATAAATCGAGTTGATCATCATTTCCAGCAATCTTTTGGATTCCGCTTTAAACTGATGTTTAGCCATTTGGATGGAAGTCCCCTTTCATTTCACTGCAGCAACATTGTTAGCACTCCATAAACAAGAGTGCTAATTCTATTTTTATATTATATATCCTGTTTTTCGCTGTCAATACGATCCTGGGGCAAGCGGCGTATATCCCGTTTGCTCAACGAGCGACTGCCCCTCGGAGGACCGGATCCAGGCTATGAATTTTTCGATATTGGGGTTGCCGCTCCCGGCGGTTACCGCATAGAACTCCGCGGCAAGCGGATAATTGCCGTTTGCGATCGTCGTTGGGTCCGGCTTCACCCCGTCGATGTCCAGCAGCTTGATGTTTCCGCTTTGGGCCATTTCGGTGGCGTAATAGAGAAACGAATAGCCCAGCGCATTTTTATGATTCCGGTAGTCGGCCGTCCGTTCTATCATTTCGCCCATGCCTCCAGCGACATCCTCCTTAGGAGGCGGCATCAGTTCCTCGCCTGCCATCAGCTTCTGCAGCATCGTTTGGCTGCCGCTGTCGTCCGGCCGCTGAAAAGCTCGAATGTTCTCGTCGGGTCCGCCGATCTCCCGCCAGTTGGTTATTTCCCCGGAATATATTTCCCGAATCTGTTCCGTAGAAAGTCCGCTTACCGGATTCCGCTTATTCACGAAAAATACGAACGCTTCGCGGCCGATTGGAGTCAGCTTCAGCTTCACGTCCTTGCGCTCGGCTTCCAGCAACTGCGAGCTCGAAGGAGCGGCGGCAAATATGATGTCCACGCGGCCTTCCATCAGGTTCTTATAGGCCTCCGGCGTGGAATTGCCCATCACTTCGCTGGAGTAGGGACCATACTCCTTCTCCGGGTATACCGCCTGAGCGAAAGCCGAATACAAGGGATACAGCGCGGTCGCTCCGTCAAGCCGCGGCAGTTCCGACCGAAGGGAAAGCCCCGCCGGCTTATCCAATGACACAACCTTCGACCCATCCTTGAAAGGTTGATAATCAGACAGCCTTACCTCCCGTTCCCTGATCGTAATGCTGTCCAGATAGTCTTGCCTTGCTCCATATCCAAATGCCGTCAAGCCGCACAACAGAAGAAATCCAAGCAGCGAAAGATATTGGATCAGAGGACGGGCGGGCACAAAAACGCGGACAACGGCAAACGCCGAAATTCCCAAAGCCGCAATCAACACAAGCGGAGCATAGAATTGTTCTCCCCCCGTAAGCGCCACATACAGCGATACGAAAAAGCCAAATAACATGAAGGTGGAGACCAGCACAAAGCTTACTCCAAGCTTCACCCACCATTTTCCGCTCATGAGCCTACCTCCTCCAACGACCGGATAACTCCGGCGTGCTCCGCCTTACGATGATATAGAGGCAAATCAATCGTGAACACGGTTCCCGTCCGGGGTTCGCTGCGGACCGCAATCGTCCCTCCCAAAGCATTGATCACTTGATAGGAAAAGGTTAGACCGAGGCCCGTACCGCTGGTTTTCGTCGAGAAATAAATCGAGCCCAGCCGATTTAGCTGTTCCTCGGTCATCCCGACCCCGTTATCTGCGATGGTCAAACTCACCTTTTTGGGAGTTGGTCGAAGACCCACGGACACTCTCCCCTTCCCATAGGAAACTTCGGAACAGGCCTCCACCGCGTTTTTCATGAAATTAATGAGAATCTGTTTGATTTTATCGGGATTTGCCAGGATCCACACCGGCTCGATCGGATCATTCATGTCGAGCTCCACGTTATTCATATTGGCGTAAGGCTTCATTACGTCGACGGTGATTTTCAGCAGTTCCAATAAGTCCGTAGGCTCCTGTTTATCCGTCATCGGCTTGGTGATCGACAAATATTCGGAAAGGACATATTCCGTCCGCTCCACTTCGCTGACGCAAATATCGATATATCGCTCCAGCTTCTCCCGATCCAGGGAGCTGTCCCGGATCAGCGTCAGAAATCCCTTGACGGCCGTCAGCGGATTTCGCACTTCGTGAACGAGCGAAGCGGCCATATGGCTGATCGCCCGTGTTTTTTCGTCCTGCGTATAATTGATGAACAGCTCTTTGTCTGACACCGCTTTTTTAAACAAAGTAATCAGCAGCCAGCTCCCGATCAAATTGAGCATGGGGATGATCAAAATCTGCAAGGTGAGGTTATTCATGATATAACCCGGGCGAAGTAGATTGCCGATGATCAGCGGGATGATAGAAAAGGATAACCCTGCCGAGAAAATCACCAGCGATTTACGGTTCGTTTTTTGAAACAGCCTGTAAAAAAACACCGATAACGGGAACGTGGCAGCCACGATGATAAGCGCAGAAGTTGTCCCTTCACCCCCGAGATAAACGCGAAACAAACAAAACTCCCCCAGAACGATAAACCCGGTCTGCAGCCCGCCAAAAATCAGGCCGAAAAACATCATGATGTAACGAATATCATAAAAAAATCCATGAACTACGTTCGCTCCAAAGGTCATGGAAAAAAACAGGCTGATTACGCTTGCGGAATTCATAAACCTTTGCGAGTAGCTTTGAGCCTTATTCCGGTAGAAGGCGATAAACATAACGAAAGGCATCAAGGCGAAAAACAATTGCAGGATCATTTCTTTGACAATGTTCACTGGGGAATCGCCTCCTTAATTAAACATTGGGATCGATAAATTTAATTCCATATCGCAATCTATAATCCCTTTAAACAAGGACAGCAAACTTTATAAACTTTTATACCTGCATTTGTGTCGGAAAGTAGGCGATTTCTTCCGGCATTCCTCATTCTTTCGGCGCATAGCTTAGCTAATGTAAGCAGGACTTGCTGTCTGATTCCCCAATCAAAGGATGATGGCTTTGTGAAAATGAAACTCGCCGCCGTACCCGGACGTTCTCTGCTTCGGCGCACCGTAAAAAAAGGATCCTATATTTTGGCCGGCTCCATCGTTCAAGGGTTTGGCATGGGCGTGTTCCTGTTCCCCCATTCCGTTCCCGCCGGGGGATGCGCAGGCCTTGCGGTGCTGCTCAAGCATTGGATCGGCCTGCCGCTCAGCATTGGGCTATGGAGCACGAACATCCTGTTTCTGCTGTTCGCCGTCCATTATCTTGGAAGCCTCAGCGCCGTCGGAACAATTATGGTCATTACCGTGACCGCCGTTTCCGTTAACTTTTTCGAGGTGTATGGGAGCACGCCTTTCTCGAATGAATGGATGAACCTGCTTGCGGGTTCCCTTTTTCTCGGCCTTGGGATCTGCCTCCTGCTCATGCAGAGACTGACCAACGGCGGTATCGGTTTTGTCGCGCTCGCCATAGCCAGGCATAAAAAGATGAACCCGGGAACTACGCTGTTCTGGTTCAACGGCGTTATTTTTCTGCTCACGGCCTATATCATTGACTGGAAAATCGTCATTCAAGCCCTCATCTGCCAGTGGATCTCCACCAGGCTCGTCGTATGGCTGTACCCTATTCTGACCGCCCCAAGGAATCCCGTTTACCGCTTGGCCTGGCGAAAAAAATAAACTTTGGGGAGAACGCGAATGAGCCATCGGATCGCGAGCTAACTCAGGATGAACTCGCGGGAAGCCCCGGTCTTACCTTTCAAGCGATACCTCCCAAGCGGAGGCACAGGCTTGGAAATGCACAGGCGCCGCTCGATATCTCCCTGCTGCCGCAGCTATCGAGCCTGCTGGGCGTCGTGGACAAGTCGGTTACCGCTCCCCCTCCGGAAAAAGAACCTACCGCCAACAAAGGACATTCCGGCGATTTGCTCGCCCAATATCGCAACTGGCTGACCCAGAACAGCAAGGAAGTCGTATTCGACTGCAATTCATCGGGATTTCGCACAAGCATGCCATGGTGAAAATGATCGAGCAGAAGATTGTTTCGTGATGAAAGCTGGTTTGCGAGGAAAGACGGTTTGTTGGAGACGCTAGTTGGTTTGCCGGGAGAGACGGTTCGTGGAGACGCTAGTTGGTTTGGTTCGGGAGGGAAGGTTCGTGGAGTCGCTAGTTGGTTTGCCGGGAGAGACGGTTCGTGGAGTCGCTAGTTGGTTTGCCGGAGAGACGGTTTGTGGAGTCGCTAGTTAGTTTGCCGGGAGAGACGGTTCGTGGAGTCGCTAGTTGGTTTGCCGGGAGAGACGGTTTGTGGAGTCGCTAGTTAGTTTGCCGGGAGAGACGGTTCGTGGAGTCGCTAGTTGGTTTGGTTCGGGAGGGAAGGTTGGCTCGAGGAGGGCGCATGAACTTAGCACTAGACTGAACTTCTAAACTGAACTCCTTGAGAGGAAATACGAGAGGACGTCGATTTAACGGGAAAAACTCCCGTTAATTTCAAAAAGGGGAACGATTCAGCGTAATTAACAGGAAAAAACCCCATTAATTTACTGAATCTTCCCCTTTTGACTTAGTTAATGCCGAATTAGCAGGAGATTTTCCTGCTAATTGCTGATTTAAGAGAAATTTTTCCAAAATAAATGGAGGTTTTCCCGTTAAAGTGTTGGAGAAGCCGATGAATTGATGATGCCGGTATTCCACCGGCCTCCCTTGCCCGCCGCCAGAGCGCACCCGACAGGACAACTTACGATGAGTTGATGATGTAGGAATTGAATAGCTGCCGAACGGTTTGTTTATTGCCTAACGGTCCATTAATGCCTGGCTCACGGCTCTCGACAAACCTTCGGCGGCTTCCCGAACCTTGTCCGCCGACGTGACCGCGGAAATGACCGCTACCCCGTCAGCACCGGCGTGGATGACCTCAGGCGCGCGTTCGGCCGTGATCCCGCCGATACCTACCAGCGGCAGGTCGATGTCCAGATGCCGCAGCTCCCGGAGGATTCCGAGACCATGAACCGCGTGGGCGTCTTCTTTTGACGCGGTCGGATACAGCGGGCCGATGCCGAGATAGTCGGCGCCGTGTCCGATGGCGATCCGTGCCTCGTCCGCCGTATGCGCGGATACGCCCAGGATCCGATTGCCGATCCGCTCGCGCACCGTCCCGGCCGACTCGTCGTCCTGCCCGACGTGGACGCCATCGGCGCCGATGGCGAGCGCCAGTTCCACATCGTCGTCGACGATAAACGGCACGCCGGCGGCGCTGCAGACGGCGTGCAGCTCGCGAGCCAGCGCCCGCATCGGCTCGCCGGTCAATGCGCCAGTTCCCTTCTCGCGGAACTGGACCAAGGTCGCACCGCCGGCGATCGCTTCGCGCACGACGGCGACCGGCCCCTGCCGCCGGCAGTTGACGCTGCCGACGACCAGGTACATGCGCAACTGCTCGCGCATTTGCGCAGAAGCCACCCGCCCGCCGCCAACGCCGCTCATCGGCGGGCCTCCCGGCGGCCGTAGGCCCAATGGTTCGTCGGGCCATGGCCGTGCCCTAGCCCCAGGCCGTCTTCGATGGCGGCCTGGATAAAATCGCGCGCTACTTCCACCGCGCGCTCCTCGGACAAACCCTTCGCCAGGCCGGCGGCGATCGCCGCGGAGAAGGTGCAGCCGGTACCGTGCGTGTGCGCGGTATCGATGCGGCGGCCGGCCAACTCGGTGAACCCCGTACCGTCGTACAGCAGGTCGACGACCCGTTCGCCGTCCTCGTTGTCATGCCCGCCTTTGATCACTACCTGCCTAGCTCCCAGGTCCAGAATGCGCCGAGCTGCCTCCCGCCGGTCCTCCATCGTCCGGATAGCAATTCCGGACAACACTTCGGCTTCGGGAATGTTCGGCGTCGCCATTAAGGCCAGCGGGAGCAAATCCCGCTTGAGCGCCTGCACCGCTTCCGGCAGCAGCAGCTCCGCTCCGCCTTTGGCGATCATGACCGGATCGACCACGACCCGGGTCCAGCCGAAGACGCGGATGCGCTCCGCTATGGCCCGGATGATCTCCGCGCTGAACAGCATGCCCGTCTTGAGGGCGTCAACGCCCAGATCGGAGCCAACCGCATCGATCTGCTCCGCCGCGGCTTCCGGCGGCAGCGGATACACGCCTCGCACGCCAAACGTATTCTGTACGGTGATGGCGGTGATCGCCGACATGCCGAATACATCCAGCTCCTGGAAGGTTTTCAGGTCCGCCTGAATCCCGGCGCCCCCGCCGCTATCGGAGCCCGCGATGGTCAGCGCCCTCGGAACTGCCGTCAGCTTGTTCGGCAAGGCGCTCATCCCACCCACCATCCTCCCGCGGAGGCGGCTTCGATCTCCCGGACGGCGGCGTGGCCTTTCAGCGAATGCGGATGCAGCTTGGCGAGCTCGTCCAGGAAGGCGATCTGGAAGCTGCCCGGCCCGGCGGCGGACGTCCGCTCCGCGGCGCGCGACGCGGCGGCTCCATAGAACGCCAGCCCGGCGGTTCCGGCCAGCAGCAGGTCCTTATCCACCGCGGCAAAAGCGCCTAGCACCGACGTCAGCAGGCAGCCTGTGCCGGTCACCTGCGTCAGCAGAGGATCACCGCCGCTGACGACCCGGCACAGCTTCCCGTCGGTGATGATATCCTCGCGCCCGGTGATCGCCACCACCGTGCCCAGCTTCCGCGCCGCCCGCACCGCCAGTTCGGCGTTTTCCGCCACGGCGCTGTCACCGGCGTCGACGCCTTTGATCTCGCGGACTTCGCCGACGAGATGGGCGATTTCGGCGGCATTGCCCCGCAGCAGCGACACCTTCACCTCGCGCAAAATCCGCTGCGCCGACTCGGTCCGGAAACGGGTCGCCCCCGCGCCCACCGGATCAAGCAGCACCGGCACGCCGTGCTTGTTCGCGGATTTGCCGGCAACGATCATCGCATCGACCTGCGGGGTGGACAAGGTGCCGATATTCAGCACAAGCGCCCCGGCGATGGCGGCCATATCGGCGACTTCCTCCGGCGCATACGCCATCACCGGCGAAGCGCCCAGCGCATACAAGCCGTTGGCGGTGAAGTTTGTCACGACAACGTTCGTCATATTGTGGACCAGCGGTTTGACCCGTTGAACCTTGGTTAATAGTCCGCTTAATTCATTTTCAAGAATGCTCATTGTTCAATCGCCCTCTTTCTTTTCGAATGGTTGGATCGTTTACAAAATCCGCGAAGGGCTTGCCGTTACCCCACGGTTCCGACCGGAATATCCACCGGCCACGTCTCCTGTTTATAGGCCATATCCCAGAACAAGTATTCCAACTGGCAGCTGAGCAGAAAATGTTCCGTCATTTTCTCCCGCTCTCGCGCCGTAGCCTCCCTGGCCCATTGGTCCAGGCGGTCTCCAAACTCGCTCAGGATATCGCCGGACGGATTCCCGTAGAAATGAATCCACTCATAAAACGGATGCGACTCGGTCGGCTTCACTTCTTCAATCAGCCTTTGTCCGATCTCCTGGTACGTCCAGGGGCAAGGAAGCAGCGCCGCCATAATTTCTCCCAGACTGCCCTCGTGGGCCACAGTCAGCAAATGGCGGATATAATGGTGCGCCGAAGGGGCCAGCGGGTATCCGCGCAGCTTGCCGTAATCCACGCCTGCGACCGCGCAGAAGTTTTGGTGCGGATGGATTTCGCTGTTCAGGACAAACGAGATATGCTCATTAAACATGGCGATATCCTCGCGCTCCGTGCATTTAGAGATAGCGATGCCGTAGACTCGCATAAAAGCGTTCAAATATTCGTAATCCTGCTTGACATAATGAATCAGCTGCTCTTTTTGCAAACGTCCGCTTGCGATCCCGCGCACGAAGGGATGATCGTAAATTGCCCGGAAAATCGCGTCCGCCTGCGAGCGAAGCCCCAGCGTAAAGCTTGTCGTCTCCATGGATTCTCCTCCTGATACTTGTTAAGGGATTGTCGATCTGCAAGCCGGTTGATCCGCCATCCGCCAGCGGTGAAGCGAACGCAAAAAAGCCGCTCCGGAAAGGGAGCGGCTGCACGTATCCAAAAAATAGAAAACGCGAAAATATATTAGGCCGGCTCCACTTTCCTACGCTAGTATGAACTAGATCAGGTTCGAAGGGTCCGAGATTCTTCTCGTCTCAGCCGTTAACGGCGCCCCTAGTGGACTTGCTATTCAACTAACCCTAACTTTACCCATCCTTGTCAGCGGTGTCAATACCAAAGCGGTTTGCGTTCAGCGAAACATCAGCCTGAAAATCACCTTGCCAAGAAACCTTGCGGAGGCAAGCTTAAGACAACCGCACTCCGGGGCAAAGTAATACTTGGCACGCGGCTCAAGCCAGCCTTGGTTCAGCCAATACCCGTAATCGATCGTTTCGGTTTTGCCGGTGCGGGCCTGAATTTTCCGGTGGCTTTGTTGAACCTTGAAAGACATTAGCGCATAAAAGGAAGGCTTGCGGGATTTATACAGGATGCCTTCAAATAATTGCAGCGCAAATCGCTTTATTCCTTTGCCGTACTTGAGGCTAATTTCCTCGTTTTCCATCAAAGCTCCGGTTCTGAAGTTTGCTTTGGAGGCGATGCGCACACCCCAGGAGTTTAAAGCGATATTCAGCGTTTGGAGGGCACGGTTCGAAGTCCCCCCTCCCGAAGTCGTCAAAATTCCGGCAACTTTTCCGGCAAAAGCGGGACGATGACACTGGTAAGCCATTCGGTCCATCCAATTTTTCATGATCCCGTTAACATCCTCAAGGTATACCGGGCTAGCCAGAATGATGCCGTCCGCCTGAACGATTGTGCCATTGATATCCGCCACCTGATCGCGGATCGGACACAATTGCTCGCCCCGCTCAAAGCAAATGCGGCATCCCCGGCACGTTTGGATATCCGCACGGGCCAAAGAAACATGCTCAAATTCAACGGGGATTTGCCTATTTTCGGCCAATTGCCGTATTTCCGATTCCACCCGTTTGACCAAACGCTCCGTATTTCCGCCGCCGCGAAAACTGCTGACGACGGATACTATTCTGACGGCATGAACCGGCTGCGAGAACTCCACATTCATCTGGAATCGCCTCCTGCCGCCATTATACAATGTTCTCCTAATCTTGGCAGTAATGAGACGGGTTTAGAGCAGATACACGGGATTCGTCAGGCAGGTCATAACCTCCCTGTCCCATTCCTCCAAATAACGGCGTGCCTCTACGCGGTAAAACAACCGGTCGGCAGGCATTACGCAAGCGATGGTCCGTTGACCGTGCGCCTCTGCCCATTCCAATTCCAGTCCATGGTCGGACCACAAGCAGATTCGGTCGTTTCGGGCTTTGTCGACGGCAATTTCCAGCTCAACCTCCGAAAGTCCGGCCGCTTTCAATTCGCCGCCGATCCCGACGCCGCCCGCGGTCAATGTCATGAAGGTTTCGTCCGGATCCATGCTCAGCACAACTCGCCCCTTCCGAATTCCCTCAATGACGGCAGGTGTCGTTTCCGTCTCCGCAAGCACGAAGGTCGTCGGCGATCCATGCTGCACAAGCGGGTGCGGCCGATGCGTATCGCTGCCGCCTAAGGCAATGATTCTCCGGCCCTCCGCCAGCCGTTGCTGCCACCACCCCACTGCCCTCTCATTAAGCTCCCTCCACGGGCCGTTCCATACCTCGATCGCGTCAAACGGTACATCGAAGCCAAGCTCCCACGGACAATCATCGCAAAAAGGGTGATTGAGCGACACGAACGCTCCTTTGTCCTGCGCCTTGCCCAGTTCTTCCGCCGCCGCTTCCGGCGTTAGGACACGGAAGTCATCCAGTGCGTCAGGCTGCCCGAGCAAATTGGCATGGCCGCTGTAGCTGGTCAATTCCACTCCGGGTATAAGCAGCAACTCCTCGTCATACATCGGAGCGGCTAAGCTCTGTGAAGCGGTATTGTGATCGGTCAGCGCCAGGAAGTCCAGCCCTTTTTCCTTCGATAGGGCCATTGCCTCGGCCACGGCGTAACTGCCGTCGCTGTGGACAGTATGCGTGTGCAGGTCGCCCTTAAGCCACCGCGGATGACTAAATGTATACGAAATTTGCAGTTCAACGGTGCAGCCTTCCTCGGGAATCCGATAAGCGCCGAACAGGACGAACCATGTTCCGGGAATGATCGCTCCCGGCAGATAACCCGGCGTGGCTTTTTCCATTCCGACGAAAAAACGATCCCGCGCCCCTCCGCTCCAGCCCACAATGCGTGCCGGAGAGCGGAGGCCGATATCGACCACCGTCGCCTCGTTTTTGTCGTAGCGATAACGGATATCGATTTTTTCGACTCCCTCGGGCACCTGAAAGGCAAGCTCGGGATAGCTCCGCTGCTGTTCGCGGAGAAGATGCAGCGTATGCCCAAACCGGGCGGAAGACGGGCGACCCGAATCCATATTTAATGACATGAAGCACGGCTCCTTTCCTTCCTGACCGTTACTCCTTGCTGGCGCCAAGCATGATTCCCTTCATAAAAAAGCGCTGCACGAACGGATACACCGCAACCAGCGGAAGAATCGCAATGATGATGCCGGCCATTTTGACGTTGGTCGTAATGATATAATTGCTCGAAACGCTGCTTGTATCGACGATCAGCGATTTCAAAGCGACTTGCAGCGTGTATTTCATGCTGTCGTTAATAAAAATAAGCGGTGCGGTGAACATGTTCCAGCGGTTCACGAATTCGAACAGCGAGATGGTAGCGAGTCCCGGTGCGGCCAGCCTCATATAAATGGTGTAAATCCAGAATTCACCGGCTCCGTCGATTCTCGCCGCTTCGGCAATTTCAAAGGGGATGCTCATAAAGAAGTTCCTCATCAGCAGAATCGAAAAACCGGATACGAGTCCCGACAGCACAAGCACCGCCAAGGTATTAATAAGATGAAAGTCCTTGTTGACGACGTACAGCGGAATGAGTACCGCTTCCTGGGGAATCATCATCGTAATCAGCACGAACGTAACCATCAGCTTCTTCCCCGGAACCCGGGGTTGAACCAGCACATACCCGGCCAGCGAGGACAGCAGCACATGCAGCAGCGTCCCGGACAGCGTCACGACGGCGCTGTTCATGAACGGCCGCCACAGATCAAGGCTCTCCCAAATCGTGCGGTATCCTTCCGTGCTGAATTCCTGCGGCAGCAAAACGATATTCGGCTGCATCGATGCAAAGCCGGAAGAGAACGAAAGCGATATAACATTTAGAAAAGGAATGATCATGGTCAGCATGAGCAGCAGCAAAAACAATCCGTTTACGGCGTCGAACAGCCGGTTCTTCCAGCCGGCGCGTTCGAACCGCTCCATTCCCGTCATTTAGCCCACCTCGTCGAATCGGGTTATTTTCCGGACGAACAAAGTCAGCGCCAAAGTGAATACCAGCACCATGAAGCTGGCCGCAGCCGCTACGCCGATCTGCATATCCATGATCCCTTTTTGGAACGTGTACATCATCAGTACGTCGACATCCGGAGAAGTCGAAGGGTTCCTCAATACAAAAACTTGATCAAAAATTCTCAACACGCCCAGCGTATTCAGCAAAAAAACAACTTTCATCGTCCCTGACAGCTGCGGAATCGTGACATACTTGACCTGCTGCAAGCGCGATGCTCCATCCATTCGCGCCGCTTCATACAATGAAGGATTGATCGACACGATCCCGGCTAGGAACAAAATGCAGTTATATCCCATGTCCTTCCACGTCGCCACCAGAATCATGACCCATCTGGCCCAAAAAGCGTCCGCCAAATAGTGGATCGGGGGCAGATGGAGCCAGCGCTGCAGCAGCAGATTCACAAGACCCGTGTCCGGGGAAAGCAGGAAGATCCACATTCCCCCGACAACCACCCAGGACAGCAAATGAGGAATATAAAGCAGCATTTGCGCCGTTTTTTTGAAGCGGGCGTGCAGCACTTCGTTCAAAGACAGCGCGATCAGCAGCGGCGCCGCAAAACCAAAAACCAGGATGCCTCCGCCGATAACCAGCGTGTTGGCCAGCGACTTCCAGAAAAAAGGGTCGTGCCAAACCTGCGCGTAATTGGCCATTCCGTTAAATGGACGGTCACCCATCAGCCGGTATTCCTGAAAGCTGAGCTCCAGGCCTTTGATAAGCGGGTAATATCCATAGATCAAAAAGTAAACGACGACAGGCAGCATCATCAAATAAAGAGCGCCATACTTCCGAAGCGCATTCATTGCTTCATCACATCCTGACCGGGCCAAGCCGTTTATTCGTCGATGAGGTTTGCCGCCTTAAGCTCCTTCTGCATTTGTTTCACGGCATCCGAGGCCGGCATTTGACCGGACATGGCCTTCAGCGCATAATTCTGAACGATTTTTTCGGCGTCGCTCCATTCCGGCAGCGACAGCTCCAGCGTTGCGTACTGCTTCGCCAAATCTTGAGCCTCTTGAACCCCAGGCAGTTTGGGGAATTTCGGCTTCACGTTTTCGTTGTACCAAAACGGAACGCCATGGTCCATGTTGTGTTCCTTGCCTTCATCCGTCAAGGTATACTTGTCGCCGTCTTTCGTGTAATCTTCGCCTTCTATCCCCAAGCTTCCCAAAGTAATTCCTTCTTCCGTATGCCAGAATTCAAGGAATTTCTTGGCCGCATCGGAATGTTCCGCATTCGCCGGCATCATCCAATAATCGGGGTCTCCGCGGCGCATGAGCAGCGTACCGTCAGGACCCGGCGCACTTGCAAGCCCCTCAGCCAGGAACGTAGTGTTCGGATCCGCTTCTTTTCGCGTGCTGTTGAACATGCCTACCCAAGCGTCCCAATATGTGACCATGCCGACGCGGTCGGTCAGGAACAGGTTGCGCATTTTTCCCGTATCGTTGGTCACGAAGTTCGGATCCATGATGCCTTCCTTCACCAGTTTGGCAAACCATTCGTACATGGGAACAGCGGCGTCGGAAGCGTAAGGAATCGTGCGTTTTCCATCCTTCATCACATAGCGGTATTTAAGTCCGGCCGCGCTCATGAAGCCCTGGATATCGTAAAGTCCGGAAGTGCTGAGCCCGTAAGTGTCGTCTTTTCCGTTCCCGTCCGGATCCCGCTCCTTGAAGGCTTTCAGGACGTTGTAGTAATCGTCCAGCGTTTTGGGCTCCTGCAGTTGCAGCTTGTCCAGCCAGTCTTTACGTACGATAGGCATCGTTCCGCCCTGGAATTTGGAGAACACGGCGTAAATTTTGCCGTCGTCGCCTTTCAATTGATCCCATTCATCGGTCGGAATCACCGATGGATCGGAGAGTTGACTCGACCCTTGTACGAAATCGGTCAAATCCGTCAGCACGCCCTGTTTAACGAAGCCGTTCAGCTTCCCAAGGTCGCTGCCTTCGATGAGGTCGTATTTTTCGCCGGAACCCAGCACGGTCAACACCTTCTGGTCGTAATCGCTGGCTGGACGTTCGAGGGTCACGTCAATTCCCGTCAACCGTTTGATTTCCGCTTCGAATTTCGCGTTTTCCTCCGGCGTTTTGCCGCCAACGTTTGCCGATAGAATGCGGAGTTTCATCTCGCCGCTTCCCGCTCCCTGATTGGCATCCGCCGACGCGTTGTTTTGGGTCTCTCCGGCCGGCGCCCCCGTATTCGTCGCCGAATTTCCGCAAGCCGAAAGCAGCATGGAGCCGGCCACCATAAATGCAAATAATCCACGTAATTTATATTTCACCGTAACTTTTCCTCCTTAAAATAGGCCTCAGGTTCATGTTTCTTGGGTTTTCGGGTTAAGCTTTGCCGGATTTGCGCAAGAGTCGCGCACAATAAGCTCCGCCGGGATGAGCGTTCTTTTGGCCAAGCGTTTGTTCGCTTCAAGCTGCTCGAGCAGCAAGAGCACCGACTCCGTCCCGAGCCGCTCGGCATGAAGGCGAACCCCGGTCAGCGCAGGAACAAATTCATGTGCGGTAGGACCGTCATAACTGAAGGAAAGCACCGACAAATGCTCAGGGATGGATAATCCCATCTCCTCCGCGGCCTGGTAAACGCCAAGCGCCATCGCATCCGTATCGGTGATGATCGCCGTGATTTCGGGATTCTCCCGGAGCGAAGCCAGAGCCGTTTCGTAACCGAAGGATTGCGCCAAATCGATCTCATCCGGCTTATGGACGATCATTTGCTTCGGCGCGTCCAATCCCGCTTGAGCGAACGCATTCAGATATCCCAACCCGCGATCGACGGCCACCGTCCGGTCGACCGGCGCATTGAGGAACAAAATACTCCGGTGCCCCAAAGCAATCAGGTACTCGGTCGCTTTGGCCGCGATCCCGATATTGTCGTTGTCCACGTAGCAAACGCGGGAACGATCCTCATCCGAAGGACGTCCGACTACGACAATAGGCAAATCCCGTTCCAGGCAATCCTTGATTCGAGGGTCTCCGGTAACGGCGTCGAGAATGACTTCTCCGTCAACCGGATCGGAGACAAGATGCTCTACTTGGTTTAAATAGGACGAGGACAAGGTGTTGATTAAAAGCCGATACCCCCGTTCATAGCACACGGGAAGTACTCCGTTCAGCAGCGAGTATTGAAACTGGTTCAGCTTCGCCGCTTTTTCCCCCCTCATATTGAGGCCGATAATGCGCGTCGTTTTGTTTACCAGGCTGCGGGCCCAATAATTCGGCCGATAATTCAGTTCCTTCGCCACCTGGATGACATGTTCGGTAACTTCTTTGCTGATCGGTCTTTTCTTGCTGAAAACGCTGGAGACGGTGCTTTTGGATACCCCCGCCGCCTTGGCTACATCGTCAATAGTTGCCAATATCAATCGTTCCTTTCGAGTCGTACTAGTACGTCTAATACATTAAACCGGTTTTGTTAAATACATTTTCATGACAGTGTCTTATTGTGTAAAAACAAGCATTCGGACGATTAATTTGCCTTACATTCGCTTAATAATGTAAAATATAAGAACGCATGTGCGTTAAACCGCTTTAATTGATCATTCTCAAAATAAAAAGAGCCCCCCGCTTGGAAGCTCTTTTTCATAAATCGAAGTTTTTCGTTTTTTCATTTCCATAAAGCGATTATAGGCTGCTCAGCTTGTCCGCAACTTTCCGGTAGTGAGGGACCTCTACTCCGTGCTGTCCGGCCAGGCGGATCACATCGAAAATCAGCTCGTTCGCTTCGGTGCTTTTGCCGGCATCGAGATCCTTTTGCATGGAAGCGGTCGAATCGGCATTAAGGCCGGCCAATATATCCAGATTTTCCGCTACCATACCGGAGCTCGGCGAAACGCCAAGCGCCTCTCCTACCTGCCCGAGTTCTTGCAGCAGCGAGATGAACGTGTCGCGCGGTTCGCCGATCTGCTGCAGCTTGCCCGCAGGTACGCCATAATAGGCTCCACATGCCGCAAAAGCGGAAATAAACGTAAACTTGCGGAAAATATCACGTTTGATGTTGTCCGAGAGAACGGCTTCGATGCCCGCCTGCTCCAGATCGGACCGGATTTGGAGCAACACGTCCATATCGGCCGCCGTACTTTCATCCGGTCCGAAAACTACGCGGAAAAGCTGCACGCTCTGCGTGATTTCACCGGGCGCCGTAATAAATGCGCTGATATACACGCAGCCGTCCAAAACCGTGATGCCGGGCAGAGCCCGCCCCAGCCTCTCTCCCGCACTGAGTCCGTTTAAAATAGGGATGACAACCGTCTTATCGTGGGCCGCCTTTTGAATGGTCAAGACCGCCTCATCCAGCGAATATCCCTTTACGCATACAAATATCACGTCGTATTTGCCGAAACTGTCATCCGCGCCGTAGGCCTTGGCGTTATTCACCCGGACGAGTCCGCGTTCCGACGAGCGGATAATCAGCCCCTTTTCCCGAATCGCTTTTAAATGCTCCCCTCTTGCGATGAGAGACACGTCTTGTCCGCTCTGCGCCAAATACCCGCCGATGCATCCTCCGGTACCGCCCGTTCCTACAATCAAATATTTCATGAAATGAGTTCCCCTTTCCAGCCGTGTTAGGATACTTGTCTCCTATAGGCTATTCCAAGTTCAACTCATACGTCAATTCCAACAGCCGTCTGCCCCACATTTGTCGGAGCTGCTCCGCGACCCTGCGGAACCCCGCCCTCGTGTACATTCCGATTGCCGTTTCCTGATCCTCCGTCGTTTCGAGAAACACCGTCCGGAATCCCCGCTCCCGGCAGTAGCGCATCGCCTCCTCCAGCAGCTTTCGGCCAAGTCCGGTGCCGCGATACTGCGGAAGCACGAGGAACCAGCGAAGCTGGGCTCTTTCCGGCGTGTGACCCACGATCGCAATCGCGCCGACGATATTTCCGTTGGCTTCGGCTAGCCAGAACCGGTCTTTATCGGAGTTGTACTTTTGGAAGAAGTCATAAAACGTTTTGCAAACATATCCTTCAAATTCGTAATTATAGCCAAGCTCCCGATAAAGCATGCCATGCAGATAGATCAAATAACCCGCATCCCCCGGCTTCAGTTCGGTGCGAATCTCGATTTTGTCCGGCGGGATAACCGGCTTATCCGACAACGTCCGCTCGATTGTATTCATTCCGGCGATCAGATCCCGCTGCTCATTTTCCGGCAATCGGCTCACCATCCGGTTGATTTGCCCGTTCGACAGCTCGTCGAGCCGGGAAAGCGTTTCTTTCCCTTTATCGGTCAAATATAAATAATACAGGCGTCCATCCTCTCCGGACTGTTCCCTGTAGGACAAGCCAAGCTTGTCGAAGCGCTTGATCATACGGCTGAGATAACCCGGGTCCATCCCGAGCTCGGTGGCCAGCATTTTGGCGGTGCAGTTCTCCCGATGCCCGATCTCATACAGCACGCGGGCTTCCGATAGCGAGAACTCGCTGTTTAACATGTGCTGATCGAGCAGCCCTAGAACGTTCGTATAAAAGCGGTTGAACCTGCGAACCGCGTAGACGGTTGGATTATTGACGGAATTCATGGGGAGTCCTCCTTCTCCGCTGGTATTGCGTGAACCTATCATAATCCAGTTAGTTGACTTAGTCAAATAATTAATTTGACGGAGTCAAGTTGTGTTTCAAAAAGAAAAAGCCATCCCTGGATGGCTTCTAGGCTGTTGAGAGAATCGCTTCAATTTTTTGAATGAAAAAAATACCGACTCTCTTAACTGCCTGATTTTTACAGTACAATGGCTAATCGCCCAAGTATCGGCCCAAAAAATCCGGCTCGGACAAAATGGACGGACCGAACTTTTGGCTATTGGGCAAAATTAAGAACATGCCTGCAAAAGTGCAACTATGTAAATGTTAATTGGCTTCCCTATTCTGCAAAAATAGTCCGAAAATGGTGTCAAGTTATTCGTCAAACGCGGTTAATGCCACCGGAAGGGCCTCGATCACCGCATTTCCGACTGCGGGCAGCCCCACCAGAACACTGCCGATCACTTCTTCCCGCGACGCCCCCAGCGCTTTCGCCTGCTTGACGTGAAACGGGATCCCGCCGGTGAGACGGGCCGAAGCCAACACCGCCAGATAAGCCAGCTCTTCGGTTTTCTTGTCCAGCCGGCTTGCGGCGTCCAGCTCGCGGACCAATGCCATCCACGCTTCCTGCTGCCGCGGAGCTTCCTTGGCAAATGCCATAAAGGAATTACTTACATTCATAACTTATCCTCCTGATTATGAAAGTGTTTTATGGAAAGCCTTCAATTCCCGCTTGACATCATCCGGCAGGTGATGCCAGCGGACTCCTTCGATGGCTCCTTCAAGAGCATACAGCGCACTGAGACAGCAGCCGGGGTCCTTTAGTCTTAGCCTCAAAAAAGCTTCCTTGCATCCGAGATCGGCCAGTTGCTGCGGCGTATCGACACCGGCCTCTTTCAGCTTTCTCTCCATCACCGTGCTGATATTATGAAGATCACTTAGCGCCGCCATCTTCTTTATTCCCCTTCGCGGCCCATCTCCCGCCAGGCGGGCAGCTTGGACATCATGGCGCGGGCGGCCGTTTTGGCGGCCAGCGGGTCCAACCCCTGAGTCCTTACCATAAACCCGGATAAGGACTCCAGCTTCTCCTCATAAGACTGCATCGATCCGTCCGGACGTGCGCAATGCACGCAGTAATCCTTTTCGGGATCCCCCATGGCAAAATCGGATGTTTCTCTCATCGGCATTCCGCAAGCAATGCAGGTTTTCATTTGAATACACTCTCCTTTGGTTTTGTCATTGCGTCTATATAAGTTGAACCAGAAGTTTCGCTGCAAGGGCAGCCGTGTGCTTTTCTTTAGTTCAACTTAATTTCACACTCTTACCATTTGGCTTTTCTTTAGTTCAACTTTTATCGCTTTTGCACATGATCAAGCCGAGATAATGCTCCAGCAGTTCGTCCCCATACCGCTTCAGGACGGAGCCGCCCGGGGCGAACAAATCGTTGTTGGCCAGATAATAATGGATCAGCCCGATCCATGTATTGAACAGCAGGTGCTGCGGAATGTTTTGAATCAGCCCCTCCTGCATCTCCCGTTCCGCGGCCTGGCTGATGTGCAAAGACATCGACGACTGAATCGCGGTTAACGTATACCTTACGCTTTCCGGCAGCAGACGGCCTTCGATCACCAATCTGGTGTAAAATTCCTCGAACTCCGACAGTCCGGCAAGATGCGCGCTGAGCATATCGCGGAGACTGCTGCCTTTTGCGGCCAGCTCATGCAGTCTGGCGGAGACCCGCAAACCGAATTCTTCGATCACGGCTTCCAACAAGATCTCCTGTGCGGGAAAATGCGCAAATACCGTCCCGTGGGATACGCCGGCCGATTTGGCGATCTCGGAGGTTGGGGTGGCGGTTAGCCCATTTTGAGCGAACAAAACCATGGCCGTTTCGATGATCTTTCGCCTGGTTTGCTCTTTCTGCATCTGTCGCCGCGTTTTAACCTGTTTTGGGTGCGAATCCGAATTGTTCATTTCGTTGACTCCATACTCAATGACTTTAAACTCAATATATTCTTCTCCAGCGAAAAAGTCAAGCGCCCCAATAACGCCAAAAGGAGCTGCCTCAAACGCAACTCCTTTCGCTTGGTTGATGAGACAACTCATTTCATGAATGAATCGGCTAAAATGAGGAAATGGCGGTGCCGGGAAAGATCCCTATGCACCGCCATTTCTTCATTTTAGTTTATTGTTGCCCTTCTTGAGCAGAAGCTAATTATCTGGTTCGGTTAACGCCGTCCCCAAACACGGCTTTCCTCCGACACTTCTTAAAATAGCGACCTTTTAAAGCCTTATTCCACTGGAGAAGCCTCATTCTGAATGAATAGCGCCTTTTTATGGCCTTATTTCTTCAGAAGGGTTCCTTTCCTCCTCGACTCTGGACGTTTTGCCGAAAATAGGACCATTTTGCACCGCTATTTTTAGGAAAACGCGATTTTGGGGTGAAATAAGGCCATTTTGTACCGTTATTTGAGAACGCTATTCGAGAGCGCTTCGAGAAAAGCCGCTTGCCGTTGATTGATGATTTCAGGCCAAAACCAGGACAGCCCCATTCAGCAAAAAGAAAAGTATGCCAGGCTCGAACTCAGTTGAGCACGATCAGCTTTTTCAGTTAATTGAGCGGTTCGGCAAATGAGCCAATTTGCTTCCGGGACAACCTCTTCTTCCAAGAATGCGTTAAATATCAAATACGCTGCGAACCGTCAGCTGCCGGCTCAACTCTTTCAGCGAATACGGCTTGCTCATATCCGATTTTGCGATGGTAACGTTTTTCTGCGTTCCGGCGGACAGATCAAAGTAGTTGTCGCTGAATATCGCATCAAGCCCTGGGAAATCCAGCTCCACGAACCGGGCGTAAGCTTTAGCTCCAAGCGTTACGATGAAGCGGTCTTCTTCTTCCTTGACCACGGCCGTAATTTCGGGATCGACGAAGCGGAAATGCTTCGGCTTCACGAACAGCACGGTGCCTGAGCCCACGACCTCTCCATCGACGACAAAAGCATACTCGAAATAGGTTTCCCGTTTCTTTTCCTTGGTATCCAGGGTCTCGGCAAAGTCCAGCTGTTCCAGCTCCGCCGATGTAAAGGCGGCGATTTCCACCGTTTTCTCGGAATGCTGCAGAACTTCCGACCGCGAATTGCGCAGTTTCCAAATCAACTGGCCTTGGACCGGCTGCTTGCTTTCATTGGAGACATGCAATGAAACCTTCGTTCCTTCGTCGCAGGCCGATACGAGAATCGGGGCAAAAAACCGCTTGGCTTCATACTGCAAAGCCTTCCAACGCCCGAAATAATCGATGCTTGACCAGGAAGCCACCGGCCAGCAGTCGTTAAGCTGCCAGTACAAGGCCCCCATGCAGCGACCGCGGTTTCTGCGCCAATGCTCGACGCCGCACCGCATGCCTTCCGCCTGAATGAGCTGGGAAGCGTACAGCAGCGAAGAGAAGCTTTTGGGATACCGGTAAGTTTCCCCAATGTAATACAGGATCTTTTCGTTCCCGGTGCCGTTCTTTTGATGGGATTCCATCACATAGGAGAAAATATTGCGATCCTCCGGCAAAGTAAAGGTCTCGATCGTCTTCAGCGAAGGGAAGGACTGGAGACCAAACTCCGACATATAACGCGGGAAAAGGGTCCGGTATTCGGTAAACGGCTTCTTCCCGTGCCATACGTCCCAATAATGCATGTCTCCGTAATTCTCGTCGTTCGGTTTGTCGAAGCTGCCCTTCGAAGATGGCGAAGCGCGCCAGTAAAAGGTATTCGGATCGATTTCCTTGGCGATTTCGGGCAAAAGCACTTCATACATTTTAATGTAATCGGCTTGCAGCTGCAGGGAAGTCTGTTCAGCCCAGTTCCATTCGTCCCAGGCCAGCTCCTGCTCGTTGTTCCCGCACCACAAGCCGAGGGAAGCATGGTGGCGAAGCCGTTTCATATTATCGATCGTCTCGTGCGTAATGTTCTCTTTGAATTCGTCGGTCAATTCATACACGCCGCAGGCATACAGATGATCCTGCCAGACGACGATTCCGTATTCATCGCACAGATCGTAGAAGTAGTCTTCGGGATAATGGCCGCCGCCCCATACGCGAATCGTGTTGAAGTTGGCGTCGGCGCAGCTTTTGATCAGGCGCTCCGTCCGTTCCCGGCTGCGGCGCGGAAAAATGTTGTCCTCGGGGATATAGTCGGCGCCCATGGAGAAGAACGGAATTCCGTTGACTACAAACTGGAACGATTCTCCCCATTTATCCTCTTCCTGCAGCACGGTGATCGTTCTGAGCCCGATTTTCATCTCCCGGCGATTCAGAATATGTCCTTCCTCGGCCAGTTCCACTTCAAGGAGATACAGCGGCTGCTCGCCAAGATTATGCGGCCACCACAGCTCGGGATCCTTAATTTCAAGCGTAAGATGATGATCGGCTCCCTTGATTTCAAACGTGCGGGTTTCCAGCGTTTCCTTGGCCGGGGTCTGCACCTTCACGATAATTTCCCGGGGAGCGTCGGACCACGATTCCGTCCGAACCCGGACATCCAGAGTGACCTGATTCGGCTCGTGATTTTGCGTTACATAAACATCGTCAATCCGGGCTTCGTCGTATCCCCGGATCGAAATGTTTCTCCAGATTCCGAGGTCCGGCAATTGAGGGCCCCAATCCCATCCGAACATGGAATGCGCCTTGCGCAAATGGGAAATGCCCGGAACCGCGTCGGCGCAGCCGATCAGCGGACGTTCCGCTTGCTTGCGAAGCACGTATTCCACCGGGGAACGCAAAATGACATGGATTTCATTTTCTCCGGTTACGAGCCATGGCTTGATGTCAACTTCATAGGTTCTATGCATATTATCGCTGTTCAGCACATTTTTTCCATTGATGAACAACTCGGCCAGGGTATCCAGCCCTTCGCACAGCAGCAAGACCCGGTCATGATCCAAAACGCCGCCGCCCACTTCAAAGGTTCTTTGATATTCGTAATCGTACTTCGTCAATTCCAGCACTTCATACTCTTGGTCACGCCAAAACGGATCAGGCATTTTGTCGGCCTGGAGCAGATCGTTATAGACGGAGCCAGGTACGGTAGCCTCCAGCCAGTCGGACTGATCCAATCGTTTCATTTGCCAAGCTCCATTCAAATCGATAAGCAGCACGGTTGATTCCTCCTATTGTACTTTTTTCTTGCCTGCATGTCTTGATTGTATCAAAGGAATCGCTTTCATTCTTGTATTGTGTTCACCCAAGTCATGTGCTATTTTAACATCATCAAGTATCGGAAAGGGGAATCATCTTGATCGTTTACGCCGAGGAAAACCACATCGATCCGGAGCTGCTGGTCAATCCGTTTTGGGTCGAATCCCTGTCCCAGGTCTCTCCGGAGCACACCCATGATTTTTTTTATGAGTTTTTCGCGATCAGCGAAGGGGAATGCATCCACATCGTTAACGGACAGACCCAGCTGCTTAAAGCGGGCTGCCTTGTGTTCATGCGTCCGGACGACATCCATAGATACGAACATAATGGGGAATCCGACTGCCGTTTTTTGAACGTGCCCTGCCGCTCCGGCTTCATTCGCGAAGCCTTTGCCTATCTAAACGAAGAGTACATGTCCGCGCTGCTGACCTCGCCCCTCCCGCCAGTCGCCATGCTGTCGGAGACGGATATTGCGGAATTCGTCCGGCATTTCGAGCATGTCAGAATGCTCGGCACAATCGATAAAATGAAAGCCCGGATTTATGTTAAAGGCGTACTGATCGATCTGCTCACCCGGTATTTCTTCACCCCGGAAAACATCCGGAAGCCGGAGATACCGCTTTGGCTCGAGCATGCTCTGGCGAAAATGCAGCTCAAGGACAATATGCTCCGCGGACTGGAAGCACTCTACGAACTATCCGGAAGAAGCCCCGGGCATGTCAACAGGGCCTTTCGCCAATACCTGCAGCAGACGCCTACGGAATATATCAATCGGCTGAAGCTTGCCGTCGCCCGCAATTTGCTGATCACTACCGAGCTTCGCGTCGTGGAGATCGCCCTTGAATCCGGGTTCGATAACGTCAGCCATTTCTATCATCAGTTCAAAAAATTTTATAATCAAGCTCCTTTGGACCTGCGAAAAAACAAAAACACGAGGGATTAACGGGCAAAGCGGGTCACCTCTATTTCATATGAGCGAATTTCTTTGATTTTGGCGTTTTTGGCGGAGCCGTTAAAGCGGTATACATGGCTAAAAGCGATGGTTTTGCCGTCCTTAAAGCGAAGGGCGCCGTCGGCCGAACCCGAAGGGCCGTGGGTAATTAGGCTGCTGATGACCAACTCCTCCGCCTTTGCCCCCTTTCTTCCCTCAAGCATGTCCGCCACTTCGGCTTTCCCTAGGAACACCTCGCCGCCGGCCATTTCCCAGCGAATATCCTCCGCAAGGTGTTCCATGATTAACTCGACACTCTCGGCGCTATTGGCGGCAAACGCCAGATTGAAATCCTTGAGCAGCGCTTTTTTCGGCGCATTCCCGCAGTCCTCGCCGCAAATGATTTTGATGGAACCGGCTTGGCGGCTTTCATTCATCACTGAGTCTCCCCTTTCGTTAATGTGATCAAAAAATTCCAATTCCAATTTACCATATATAAGCAAAAAAGATCGAGCTTCTGGAAACCGCGCGTTTCCCTGAAACTCGATCTTCTTATTGCGTAAACTATCTAATTAGCCCTTAACCGCCGATCCGACCGTCATGGCTCTTTCCACCTGTTCACTGAAGAATAAATATACGATAATCATCGGCAGCGACGCAATTGTCATGACCGCTCCCATACCGCCCCAGTCGGTGCTGTACTGCCCTTGGAAGAACAGCAGGCCCAGCGGCAGCGTCTTCATGGCTTCATCCGAAATCAAAATATAAGCGAGCGTGAACTCGTTCCAATTGCTCAAAAATTCAAAGATGGCAACCGTGGCAATGGCCGGCAGCACCATAGGCATCACGACCTGCAGGAACAGCCGGTAAACGTTGGCTCCGTCCATGCAGGCGGCTTCCTCCACCTCGTTTGGAATCCCGCGCATATATCCGTAAAAAATCATCGACGAAAAAGGAAGTCCCATGGCGACATACGGAACAATCAGCGCTCCCCACGTATTGGTCAAATGAAAATCCCGCACGAGAATGGCCAGAGGGATCATAATAACCTGAAGCGGAATGAACATGCCGATCAGCATGTATATGCGCGCGACCCCGCTGAATTTCCAGGTGAGCCGGGTTACCGCGAACGAAAACATCAGCGATAATATCAGAATAAATGCAGTGGACACCGCCGTAACTACAATACTGTTGGTAAAATACCGCGGAATATTGAATTGCGACCAGGCCGTTACATAGTTTTCAAAGCGAAAATGGGTCGGCAATCCGAACGGGTTGGTCACGAAAATTTCGTCGTTGTTTTTCAGCGAATACGAAATCATCCAAACGAGCGGATACACCGAAACGATAAAATAAATCCACAGCGGAATTTGGTAAATGGCGCTTAACGCTTTTTTCATGTTCGTTCTCCTTTCTGTCTATGCCACGTCGCCGCGATCGAACGCTTTATTGATAATCAGCGTGGCCAGGAGCGATATGATCACCAAAACCACCGCTACGGCGCATGCATAGCCGTAGTTGCTTTCCAGGAAGGCATAACGGTAAACCATAAAGGTCAGCGTGTAGTTGCTCGTTCCCGGTCCACCGTTGGTCATGATCAACATTTGCGTAAAGGCGCTGATCCCGCCGGTGATAGCAATCGTAAAGCAGAACTTGTACGTTTCTTTCATTAAAGGCATCGTGACTTTCCAGTGTGCCTTCCACTTGCTGCAGCCGTCGATCGTCGCCGCCTCCATGTATTGCTCCGGAACGGACTTGACGCCGGCATACAGCAGCGCAAATTGATAACCCATAAACTGCCATGCGTTAACGAACGCGATGGCGATAATCGACTGCGTCGATGAGGTTAACCAGTGCTGTTGATAGGAAATACCCAGGAGTTGAAACAGACGGTTGACGAGACCGTTGGTCGGATCGTACGCAGCAATCCAGAGCTGGCAGACGACCGTCACGGACAACACAACCGGAATAAAGTAAGCGGTCTTCAGCAGTTTGCGTCCCTTGACCTTGGCGTCGGCGCAAACCATAGCCAAAATCGTGCCAAGCCCGATCTGAAACACGACCAGCACCAAAGCAAAAATCCCGCCGTTTTTAAGCGAGGTTTTAAGGAGCGGATCCGTCAGCAAGTCGCGGAAATTGCCCAGCCCGTTAAATGTGGCGTCGCTGAGCCCATCCCAGTTGTAAAAGCTGCGGAAAACGGTTTGCAGCACGGGGTAGATAATGATGACCGTGTAAACCAGCATAGCGGGCAGCAGGAATAAGATAATGGCCGTTTTGTTGCTTAAATATTTTCTCATGGCTCTCCACGGCTCCTTCCCAAATAAAATGAATTCGGTTTAAGAACCCCGGAAGCTCCAAGCTTCAAGCTTGAAGTCCAGGGTTCCCCAAAATTTTTCTCTATTTCTTCAAAGCGCGGTTCATGTTGTTGACGAAATCATCTACCGAGAAGCCGTTAACCATCAGGTTTTGAGCATTATCATCGATGGCGGTACTGATTGCCGTGCTGTTGACTGCCGTTGCGTAACCTTTGGCGTTCGGAAGTACATCTTTAGCCAAACGCTGCATCATGGCAGGCACGTCGGTTGCCGTAATCGGCTTGTCGATCTTCGGAGAAACGATCGGGTTTCCAAGCACCGTGTATTTGTACTCGGCCGATTTCTTCGCGATAAAGGCGGCTACCTTCACGGCAATGTCAACGTTCTTGCTCTTCGGCGAAACCGCATAGCCCATAGGCGAACCTGCTCCGGCCAATTGCAGTTTCATGTTTTCGTAGGTTTGCTCATCCTTGGCAGGCCAAGGCATGAAGTCGACATTGTCGCCCATTTTGGACTGCGAACTGTAAATTTCCCATTGTCCGTTGATCAGCATAGCTGCTTTGCCGGTGTAGAACATCGAAGACGCTTGGTCGTAGTTGGTGTTGGTAGCATTGACGTCGAACAATCCGGCTTCCTGCAGTTTTTTCATTTGTTCAGCAGCCGTTTTGGCGGCTTGCGGCGTTTCGGTCGTTCCGTCTTTCTCGAATACGCCGGTTCCCGCACCGTCCTCACGGGTCAGCAGGGAGTTATACAGCGCGGTGGAAATCCATTTTTCTTTGGCGAAGATCGAAAGCGGCACATAACCTGCGGCTTTCAGCTTCTTGGCAGCGTCGGCAAGCTCGTCGATCGTTTTGATCGGTACTTGGATGCCTACGTCTTGGAAGATTTTCTTGTTGTAATAAAGAAGCTCGAATTCAACGCCCGTATCCGGGAAGGCGTAAATATGGCCGTCCGAAGCAACCAGTTTCGATTCTACGCCGGGATTCAGGTTGGCTTTGTAATCTTTGGCCGCGTCGTAATCGTCAAGAACAAGCACGTTTTGCGATTTGGCGAAGGTTTGCAGCGTACCCCAGTCGGTAAAGAAGATATCCGGCATATTTCCCGTTGCCGCGTAGGTTTTCAATTTTTGATATCCGTCCTGTACTGCAGGATCCAGTTCGATTTCCACGTTTGGCATTTCTTTGGCGAGCTCTTGTACGGCATAATCGAATGGTTTGGAGGTGTCATCGTCAAAATGCTGGGCGTACACTTTTAACTTCACTTTTTCGTTAGCAGCTGCGGCGTTTCCGCCTTCATTGGCCGTTCCGGAGTTTGCTTTGTTGTTGTTCGAAGCGTTTCCTCCTCCGCATGCGGTCAGCGATAAAACCAGCGCGAGTGCGAGTATGCCGGCCCAGGTTTTGTGCCCTCTTGTCTTCATATCTTTTCCCCCTTGAGCTGAATTTGAATGACTGTTATTTCTTTGGTTACGTTTTCATTATAGGTGGGGAGCGCGTTGTTTTTAATGACGAAAACGGGCCGGATGGGTAAAAAACGGGACAATTGCCCCCGTAAAATCGTGACCGCCGAATGCCTCATCAGGTTGTTGTAGGAAGTACATCCCGCTCGGAGAGAAACTCCAAGTTGCTTGTAGTTAATTGCAAAGCCTGCAGCTGAATGAAGCTTTAACCATGGAAGTTGGCGAAACGGATCGCTTAGCTGTAAGAAAATACAATTATCTCCCCGATGAGTGTTGTTTTTGCGAGAAATAACTGTACGAAAGAGTCAATTTCATAATTCAAAACCCGTGAACGGGCAAAATGTTGTATTTCGTGCAGCAATTGCACCATGTTTTGATCAAAATAGCTGATATGTTGTATTTTGTGCAGCATTTCTGACCTTTACGCCCATTTCACAACTATTTTTCGAGAAAATGTTGCACTTTTTACAACTTAGGCTAGCCGTAATCGTCCGGCCCACTCAAAATTTTGCACATTGTGCAACAATTCTTAAGTGGATTTCAGTTTTTCGGGGCCTCCAAGGGGCCAGAGGCTCTTACAGTTACTTTCACTAAATGAGCCTATTCCGCTTAAAAAGACTGCATTTAAGCTGGAAGTTATGAAATGCAAATACCGACAGGGCCTGGACTACTGCTCATCCATTCGTACAGCGGGGGTTCTCTGTTTTCCAAGGTTCGTTTACTCCACGGGCTGAAGCCATAATAAAAAGCGGGGAGCAATTCCCCGCCTGATTCAGGACGAATTCTAATGCTTAAGCTGTTCGAATTCCGTCGGCGTCAAGCCGAATTTCTTCTTGAAGCTTTTGCTGAAGTAGTTGGGATCGCCGTATCCAACCGCATAAGCGATCGTGGACAGCTTCATGTTTCCTCTCTGAATGAACTCCTTGGCCTTTTTCATGCGGTAATGCGTGATATGGTCCAGTACGGAATAGCCGGACTCGTTTCGGAACACTCGCCGCAAATAGCTGGGATCGACGAACAACCCCGCAGCTACGGCCTCAACGGACAATTCCTCCTCCGTATAGTGCTGTTCGATGTAGTCTTTGGCAGCGACGTACAGCTTATACGATTTGGTTTGCTTGGAACTTTCCGCCAGCTTGATCAACTGCGCGAAGAAGGACAGCATCCAGTCCTCCGCATCCACCCAGGTCAAGAAGCCGCGCAGCTTCCTGTCCGGTGACTGATCCGCCTGATGCCCCCATAGTTCTTCCGCGGCGATGCCCCGTTCCAATGCAAAGGACAGCCCGATCGATACGAGGCCCATCAGCATCGTATATACATAATCGCTCGTTACCTCATGGGACTGAAGCAGCTGCAGAGAGCGTTTAACTTCCACCAGAGTGTCTTCCTCCCGCAGACGCAGGGAAACCAGAAGGTTCTCCTGCACCGCGGCGGCATTGTATGGCTTGGCCAAGCCGGATAGCCCGGACTTTGAAGGGTCTTCCTGCTGCAGCGAGGCATCCGCTAGCTTTGGAAGTCCGGGGCGAATTCTTTCCAGCATCGCGGCCAGTTCTTCCCGGTTAAACGGCTTCAGCAAATAATCGTTAACGCCAAGCCGGATAGCCTGACGAACATACTCAAATTCATTGTGCCCCGTCACAAAAACAATAGTCATACCCGAAAATCGCAGCTTGAGCTGCTCGGCCAGATCAAGTCCGCTCATAAAAGGCATATTGATATCGACCAGCGCCAGATGGGGATGATGCTTCTGGGCTTCTTCCAGCGCCTCTTTGCCGTTGCGCGCCTCGCAGCATACCTCGAAGCCGTATTCCTTCCAGTCCATTTTCATTCGCAAATAATCCCGGAACAAGGGCTCATCATCCACGATCATGACTCGGTACATGGGTTCCGCCTCCCGTCTTTTTTCCCGGAACCGAGATATCCACCCGGGTTCCTTTTCCAGTTTCGCTAAACATGTGAATACCGTAGCCCGGTCCAAAATACAATTTAACTCTCTCCTGAACACTGTAAATGCCGATCGATTTGACTTCTTTTTCCCCGTTATGAAAAGCGGCAGCGGCCTTTAGCTGCTCGGCGTCCATCCCGATTCCGTTATCCTCGACCCGAATGACGATCTTATCGGACTCTTCAATCGCGGAGATGACAATAAGCCCCCGCTCCCCTTTGGTTTTCAGGCCGTGATAAATGGCGTTCTCCACCAAAGGCTGCAGCGACAGCTTAGGGATTGGCGTATCCCTGAGTTCGTCCGGAATCCGAATCTCATAATCGAAAATATCCGGGTATCTCATCTGCATGATCGACAGGTAATCGGCCGTCATCTTAATTTCCTGCTCCAAAATAATAAGCTCCCGACCTTTGCTCAGCACGACCCGGTAAAAATCGGCCAGCGCCTTGGTCGTGTTCCTTGCCTCAAGATTCCGCTCCATATCGTTCAGAATATAAATCGTATCCAGCGTATTGTACAAAAAATGCGGTTTAACCTGAGACGTGATCAACGCCAGCTCATATTCTCTTTTCCGCTTCTGCTCGGTCTCCATGCTTATGAGCAGCTCTTGGAGCTGACGGATCATCGAGTTGAACACCCGGGAAATCAGACCGATTTCGTCGTTGGTATGGACAGGGGCTTCCACGTCCAAATTGCCATCCATCACCCGGCGCATTTTTTTGGTGAGCTCTTGAAGCGGATTGAGCACAACCTTGGACAGCAAGTTGGCTCCAAGCAAGGACAACACCAGGCAACAGAAGCCGATCAGGATGATCAGCCGGATATTTTTCCCGACGTCCTTCGTCAAAATACCCAAATCCACCACATTGAGCAGCTTCCAGTTCATCCCGGGGTAATCGCTGACCGTAATCAGCCGCTTTCCGTTTTCGTTTCTCGTAATGGTCTCCCGTTTACCGGCCGAATCCTGCAACAGTTTGAGCTCCGAAGCATTGGTGATCTTGGTGAGCACCTGATCCTTATCGGGACTGGCTACGACACGCTGGCGCTCGTCCACCAGGAAATAATTTTTCTGCCCGATTTTGTCGCTGCTGCCGAGGGAAGCCGACAACGTAGGCTCTTCAATAATCAAGTACAGCGTTCCCAATCTTTCTCCGGTGTTGATATTGATCACGACTTTTCCCAGGGTCAACACGGGAACCTTCGGATCGGGCGTCATATAGCTTCGTTTCTCCATAGGGAACCAGTACGCTGCCCCATAACTGCCTTGCGACAGCAGCTTATCGGGAATTCCGCTGCGGAACACTGCGCTTTCGTCGTTTGCTGAGGAATAAGAAGTATAGATCTTGCCGTTGCTGTCGATGAACACGGCGGCGTCCGTTTCCGAAAAAAGCGACAGGTCGATGGCGAGGCGGCTCTGCATCGTTGCCCGGAACCGGGTTTCCTCCAGGTCATTACGCTGAACGGGAAAGTTCTCATACAGCCGGTTTACGTCGGTAACCAGCATATTCGAGCAGATTTCCACATTTTTGCGGATCGAATCGAGTTTGTTGATGATGAGTCCCGATTCGTCAATTACATCGTTAATGCTGCGGGTGATCATGGAACGGCTGAAAATCTGGCTGGATAAAATGCCTAAAATGCCCAACGAAACGAGGATGAGAGGAATGAACACAGTGAGCAGCTTGCTTTTAAACGGTAATCCGCTGAACCACTTCCAGATCTTTTGCTTGATATTCATGCGATGCAGACTCCCTTTTGAGTAACTGAATAAATGAACACGCACGCCAGCCTCAATTGTACGCAATCCTTTCGTTCAGCTTATATAGGCAACCGGTAATACGGAAAAGATAACGTAGGCACGAACCCCAGCTTTTGGGCCAGCCGGTACGAGCCCTCGTTTTCCCCGCGGCACGACCAGACCGGCTCAAGGTCATTTTCCAGGCAATAATCGATCAGAGCGGCGCTGACGCTGGAGGCAAACCCTTTGCCCCGGTGTTTTCCCGAGGTTTCTATGCCGATTTCCAGCTCTCCGCCGATGATAAACGCGGAAAAAGCGGTTGCCGCAATCTCCCCGTCGCATATCAGGCTAAATCCGGTACCGGACCGGTCAAAATGCTCTTCATCCCGCCAAAAATACTTTGGCGCCACGCTTCCCGGCATTTCGCGGAATATTTCTTTCGTCGTCGGAACGATTTCGTATTGGCCGGAATGGAATAGCGCTCTGCGGTTCAGATAGATCCCGGTGTCGAATTTGAAATTGACCCGCGTAAATTCGGTCACTTTGGGAGCGGATTCGTCAATGGCTCCAGGAGCGGCCGAACCGGCCTCCAGACTTGAGCCCATTATCCCGTGAAGCCGCTCGTTCCATGGTTCGGGAGGATAGGCCTGCAGCCATTCATGGCCCGTTCTTATTTTATTCGCATTCAGCATGTAATCATGCAGTCCGCGCTCAAACTCTTCATTGCCGGGATCTCCTAATAATAAAGACATGCCGTACGGATGAACGATATAAAAAACAGTCGGCTCCAGCACATCGTTTACGTAAACGGCCCCAGGGATTTCCCGCTGGACGACCGATTCGGCAAAGAGTGTATTGATGCCCGCTTTTTGCAGCAATTCCGCCGCTTTACCGTAATCTTTAGTATTCAGTGCTTTCATGAGACCCCTCCTTTTTCTACATGCTTCGCTTTGGCCGCCTGACGGCTTGCCAATACCCATACGGTACTACATTCCCCAAATATGCGCCAGCATTCACAAATAAAAAAGCGGCCGCAGGGGTTTAATTCCCACTCCGGGCCGCTTGGTTTCATTCCATGATTTATATCCGCATTTGCCGAAACACCATTACCGCTGCACCGGTAGATACGGCGTTTTCCTGAAGAATCCCTTTAGAGAAAACAGGCCGATACTCGGGATAATAATAAGTGTTTTTCTGCGCGACGGCAATCGCGGTATCATAATAGCCGGCATAAGCGTTGATCAGCGCCCCGCCCAAAATGACCGTTTCCGGGTGAAGGATATTGATCAGATTCGCCAGACCGATCCCCATGTAAACCGCCGACTGATTGAAAATTTCCGAGACAAACGGATCCCCCTGATTCAGTGCCTCCACCAGCATGTCGAAATGAATCGTGTCCGGCAGAAGTGCGTCCGCTCCATTAAAAGCATCTCTCCCCATTTTGCGCTGGGCCCGCACCTGCTTCTCCAGCGCCTGGACGGAGGCAAAAGCCTCGAGCGCGCCATAGTTTCCCGCATCGTGCAGTCTGGGTCCGTCCGTCTGGATGATCATCTGCCCGATCGATCCCTCCATATCCACCGCGCCGTACACCACCTGCCCGTTTGACATCATCGCCGAACGCAGGCCCGTTCCCGCATGGACATAAAGCATATGCTGGATTTTTTCATTGCGCAGCGCCCAATGCTCTCCGATCAGGGCCGTGTTAGCGCCGTTCTCCAGCATGGCACGAATCCCGGACTGCCGCTTCAGCAGGTCGCAGATCGCAACATCGGACCATCCCTCGGCCGGAAAATAGAGCGGATTCAAAATACAACCCTTATGCCTGTCCAACGGCCCAACGGCTCCGACGCCGATTCCTTCGGCTTTGCTCTTGTCCAAGCCATTCTCTTTCAGCATGGCATCGATTTTGACGCCGACATGTTGAACCAGCTTTTCGGGAGTCATCGTTTCATCCATGCTCCACCGGCAAAAGGACAAGGTATTCATCTTCATATCGTAAAGGCCCAGCGAAGAATACAAACGGGAAATCTCGAGCCCGAAGGTGACCCTCCGCAGAGGATTGATCCGAAAAAGGATCGGCTTCCTGCCCCCGGTGGATTGCCCGAACCCGGCTTCCGCGATCCAGCCTTCATCCGCCAATTCCTCCAGCAGCCTTGTCATGGTGCTGCCGGTAAGCTCAAATTCATTCAACAGCTCCGCTTTAGAGATATCGTCCTGCCGCGCGATGCGTTCGTAGACCGCCTTTTTCGCCGCCGGCGCCGAAAGTTCCGGTTTGCTCATAATACCGCTCCATTTATTCATATTAATTTTGTCGGATATTGATTTCATTATATCGGTTTCATTTAGGAATGACTAGCTCTGTACTTTTAATCATAATGATATAAACTAAATATTTCCGATACTCCGATAGCACTATTGTACCGAATAAACAACTCACTTTCCTCGAATTCAACGAATTTTCATAATAGTTAATTTCATATTGGTAAAAAGATGTTATACTGAATACAACAAATTCAAGTACAGCTTGGAGAGCGAAATCATGGGAAAAAGGCTGAAAGATCAACTGGTTATGTTGGGGAAATTATTCTGGGTATTTTTCAAAATCGGCCCCTCCACCTTTGGGGGAGGATATGCCATGATGGCCGTTATCGAACATGAAGTCGTCGGCAAGCGCCATTGGATGGATGAGCTGGAAATGAGCGATTTGATGTCCCTCGCCGGTTCCGCTCCGGGCGGGGTCGGGGTCAACGCTTCGGCGTTCATCGGATACCGTTTGGCCAAAATCCCGGGAGCGGTTGCCGCTGTACTGGGTATAACCCTGCCAACTTTTTTGATTCTGTACGCGCTCAGCTTTTTTTATTCGCGTCTGCAGTATGAACCAAAAGTCCAGGCCGCCTTTAAAGGAATCAACGGAGCCGTCATCGGTTTGATTGCCGTCGCGGCTTACAAAATGGGCAAAACGGCATTGTTCGATGTCGCCACCGTCGCGGTCGCCGCCGGTTCACTTATCGTTTTGCTGCTGACCGGATGGAATCCGATCTTTATGATTCTGATCGGTCTTTTTCTGGGCATTGCCATTATTCGGGTCAAAAAATGGCTCGGCTTCAAAGCGGTCACGGAAAAAGACGCCAAAACCGGGAACTCCGGCCAAGGCGTCATCGAATATTACATCTAGAGGTGGGACTAACCGTGTTATGGCAGCTGTTTTTTTCCTTTTTTAAAATCGGTTTAATGTCTTTCGGAGGCGGTTACGCCGTCATTTCCATGATTCAATTCGAATCGGACCGGCACGGCTGGATGTCCCCGGAGGAATTTCGGCGGATCGTGTCTCTTTCCGGCATGTCTCCCGGCTCGATTGCCACCAACAGCGCGACGCTGATCGGCTACAATACGGCCGGCTTGCCGGGAGCGATCACCGCTACGGTCGGAATTATTTTGCCTTCCTTGATGATTGTCGTTTTGATTGCCGCCTTTTTCTTTAAAATCCATTCCAATCCTTGGGTTAAATCGTCATTTTACGGCTTGCGGCCCATTATAACGGGTCTTATTCTGTACGCGGCCATTCATTTCGGATTCCCGGACCCTTCCGGGGCCGTCTTCAATTGGACAACGCTGGTGCCTCTGGTGATCGGCGCCGCTGCGTTTCTGGCTGTCGTGAAATATAAACTCCATCCGCTTATGGTTATTTTCATGTCGGCCTGTGCGGGAATTATTCTGTTTTAGGCCTGCATGCCTTCGGAAGCGCAGCAGTGCTTGTATTTTCTGCCGCTGCCGCAGGCGCAGGGTTCATTCCTGCCCGGCAGCCTTCCATTCAAATAACGTTTCAGGTTGCTTTGAAACAACTGCTCTCTCAGATTTGTCCCCAGTTTCTTCATCCGTTCGTCCGCATAAGCATACACTTTCTTGTAGCTTACGCAGAAATAATCGGTCTCCGAAGAACCAAAATCCTCGGCCCACCTCCGGTTGCGGGGACAGCCTCCGTGACATAGCGGACGGTATTCGCATGCGAGGCATGCCGGCGGCAGCGCCGGCTTCAGCCCGAGAAAAGCGCTACGCGCCGGGTGCGACAGCATTTCCTCGGGGGTATGCGTCGCTATATTCCCTATCTTCCAATCCGGATGGATATAAAAATCGCAAGGATAGGCATCCCCGTTTTGTTCCAGCACCAGCATCGTGCTGCACCCTGAGCTGTGCACGCATAGCTCCGCTTCCCGATGAAGATAAACGCTCAGCATATTATCAAAAAAACGAATGGAGATTCGTGGGGTCCCGTCTCCGTACCAATAGTCAAACGCCTCGCACAGAAAATCGCCGTACTCCTCGGGGGTGATTTCGTACACGCCGGGCATGCCGACTTCCTGCGAGCGGAACGACATGCAGGGAATAAACTGCACGTAATCGAACCCTTCTTCCTCGTAAAACCGCATCAGTTCTTTGGCCCTGCCGATATTTCCCTTATGCAAAACCGTGAGAATATTGAAATCCACCCCGTGTTTTCTTAAATAACCGATTCCTTTCATTACCCGTTCAAAGCTTCCCTGCCCCCTGGAATCGACCCTTCTGGCGTCATGAATTTCCTTTGGCCCGTCGAGGCTGACTCCGATCAAAAACCGGTAACTCCGGAAAAAAGCCGCCCACTTATCGTTAATCAGCGTCGCATTCGTCTGCAAGGAATTGCTGATCACCGTATTCGTCAGTGCATGTTCCGCCTGAAGCGCGACCACTTCCTCGAAAAAAGGCAGTCCGGCAAGCAGCGGCTCCCCGCCCTGCCAGGCAAAAGAAGCCCTGCCCCGGGCCGTGCCCATGTATTCTTTGATGAACTTGTCCAGAATACCGGGCTCAATCCGATTGATCTTCGGACCTGGCTTTCCCCCGCAAGTGCTGTAATAGCAATAATCGCAGGCCAGGTTGCAGTCCTCCGAGACCGTCTTCCACATCACGCCGATATCTCCATGCCCGTTTAATGAACAAGGACTGCTCATGTCTCGTCTCCTCCTTTGTGGCAAGCGCCATCCGCCCGATATAAAACAGGCCCGGAAACCGGGCATTCATTATACCGGTTTCCAGGCATTTCATATGCAAAACATGCGCACCGCTTACTTATCATCGAGTCCCAGTCTGATATATTGCTCCGCCGGAGCCTCGGCTCTTTTCATCTCAATCTTCAGCAGCTCCGTCATACGCGCTTCCACCGCTTCGTCCTGCAGCGGCTGCTCCTCCGCGTAATCCTCCCGGATGTTGAACAGCAGCGTCCGCATCACTTTGCGGTTATTATCGTACGGCTCGCCTTGAACGGTAAGCGGAAACTTCAGCACCGGATAATTCGTATACGGAAGGAACCGTCCGAACTCGATCTTCTCCTCCGCGCCCGCGCCGAGAAACGACCGGAACGATGTCGGCAGGGCCGTGTAAATGTGGCATGGGTGGTTGTCGGCCGACTTCGGCGCCCGCTTGTACGTATAAGTCCCGTCGGTGACGTTGACGGCCATGCCGTGGTAGCCGTAAATCGCGGCTTCGCGCACTTTCTCTTCTTTGCCCTCGAGCAGGCCTCTCAGCGAAAATCCCTTGACCGAATCCGGGATCGGAACGCCCATGTAATCGAGAATCGTCGGCATCAGATCAATGTTCTGGCTCAGCGCTTCCAAACGCGCTCCGGACCCTTGACCGCCCGGCGGCCGGATCATGAGCGGAATATGGGCAAGCTCGTTGTAGACATGCATCTGGTTTTTACCCAGCAGCTGATGTTCGCCCAGCAAAAAGCCATGATCCGTCGTAAAAATGAACAACGTATCTTCCCATAGCTGAAGCCGGTCCATCGTATTCAGCAGCTTGCCGAACCAATGGTCGATCATGCTTAAGTTAGCCGCATACCGTTTATTAAGGTGCTGAAGCGCATCCTCCGGCACATTGGCGTCGCCGTAAAACGGCCACTCAAACCGGGGACCTTTATAATCGTCTTTATACAAATCCAGATAATGCTGCGGAAAATCAAACGGCTCATGGGGGTCAAACGCTTCAACCAGCAGGAAATAGTTGTCCTCGTCCTTGTTCTGCTCCAGCCATTCGCAAGCCGCAGCCATCGTTCTCGGTCCGGAAAAATCCTCCTCGCCCACAAACCGGCGACGGTTAAGCTCGTATTGACCCGCAATCCGCCCGTAGAACTTCTCCGGTTTCTCCGGTTCGGTGACGACCGAATTCCACGGGTCGCCCTCCTGTCCCCGGTGGAAATCCCAGGTCGTAAACGCCTGGCAATAATTTTCTCCTCCTTTGGCGAAATAGTGGTAATGGTCTGTCACAATATGGCTGAAAATGCCCGCCTCGCGCAATACCTCCGGCAGTGTCCGGTCGAACGGTTCGATGCCGCCCCAGCCTTTTTCCAAAAAAGCCGTTCGTCCCGTCATCAGGTCACGCCTTGCGGGCATGCACGGCAGCGATCCGGACCAGTGCTGGTCGAATACGACCGATTTTTCCGCCGCCCGGTCGATATTCGGCGTATGAGCTTCGCCGCCGTAGGCCGGAAGGCTGCGGCGATTGAGCGTGTCCATCATGACCATAACGGTTTTCATGCTAATCCCCTCCTTAAGCTTTCAAACCCGTCGTTACAATACCTTGTACGAAATATTTTTGCGCTACCAGAAACAATGCGATGAGCGGAAGAACCACCAGCGTGGTTGCCGCCATCAGCAGGTTCCATTCCACATTCGTCTCTCCGCGGAAAATGGTCAGCCCCAATTGTACCGTTCGCATTTCATTCGTGTTGGTCATGATCAGGGGCCATATGTAATCGTTCCAGGCGGACGTGGTTTTAAAAATGGCCAAAGTGGCGAGAATCGGCTTGCTGAGCGGCAAGTAGATTTGAAAGAACACCCGGAATTTGGAGGCTCCGTCAATTTGCGCCGCTTCGTCCAGTGCTCGCGGGAAGTTAAGGAAAAACTGACGGCATAAAAAGATTCCAAAAGACCCGGCGATAAACGGCAAAATCAAGCCGATGTAGCTGTTGATGAACCCGATGCCTTCCTTGCCGAATAAATTGTTGCCCCCGGCCAGCGGGAATTGCTTCATCATCAGGAACGTCGGAATGAGCGTCGTCTGCGCCGGCACCATGATGCCGATCAGCACCGAGAAGAACAGGAGGTTCCGCCCGGGAAACTGCAGCCGCGCAAAGGCGTAACCGGCCATGGAATTAAGCACCAGGCTGACCACGACCGTAACCGCGGTAATCACAAAGGAATTATAAAAATATCTCGCCCAATCGCCCTGCGACAGAGCTTTGGAGTAATTATCGAAATGCCATACCTTCGGAAACAGGGAGAAGGTCGGCGATTGGATCTCGCCCATCGTTTTGAACGAGGTCAGGATCATAATCAGGAACGGCAGCAGCATCAAGACGGCTGCAACCAGCAAAGCCGCTGACAGAAGAATTCGTCCGCTTCGTTTGTTATTCAAGTTCTCCACCCCATCTTCAATCTGTATTAATCGACGTCCAAATCATCGCCTTGATTGCCGTACCGGAAGTTAATCAAGGTGATCGCCAGCGTAATGATAAACAAAATGACGGCCATCGCCGAAGCGTACCCCATTTGGAAATCCTGAAAACCGCGGAGGTAAATCTGATGAACGATGGTGGTCGTCGAGTTTAACGGTCCGCCGCTCGTCATGATGTTCACTTGCTCGAACACCATAAACGAATTGATGCAGGACATGACCAGAATGAAAAACGTGGTTGGTTTCAGCATCGGAATCGTAATGGAGAAAAATTGCCGGATCTTGGAGGCCCCGTCCATATGGGCCGCCTCATATAAGCTCGACGGAATCGATTGCAGACCGGCCAGATATACGATCATCGTATAGCCGATCGACTTCCAGATGCTCATGATCACGACGGCCATCATTGCCGTTTTCGGATTATACAGCCACTGCACCGGATCGAAGCCGAACACCTTGATCATCCGGTTTAAAATCCCCAGCGACGGGTCGTAAATCCACAGCCAAATCATCGAAACGGCAACCATCGAGGTAACGTTCGGAATGTAGATGCTGGCGCGTGAGAACACTCGCCCGATGATTTTTCCGTTAAGCAAGGTGGCGATAATCAAGCCAAGGAATAACTGAGGTATAATCGTAAACAGCGCGTAAATAAACGTGTTGTACATAGCTTTGCCGAACAGGGCGTCGTGAAATAGCCGGATATAGTTATGCAGCCCGACAAACTCGGGCGTGCTGTAAAAATTGTAATTGGTGAAGCTGTAATACAAGCCGACCAGCAGCGGGATGAAAACGAACAAGAAATAGATCAAATAACCCGGTGCGATCATCGCATAACCAATATAATCAATATTCAGCCGGTTTCTGGGCTTTTTCTTCGTTTGCATTTCCAATGAGTCGGAAAGGGCCGGTTTCAATGTGATGTCACCTCGCAGATTCATAAGTTTGCGTCTTGATCGGCAAAACGCCTGCTTGGCGCTTTTCGCAAACAGGCGTTTTGCTCGTGAAAACCGTTTACTTGCCGATCAGGTTAGGAAGCTCCTGGTTCATTTGCTCAACCCCGTTTTTCATCGCATCCGCGGCCGAAATTTTGCCGTAAAAGGCGGCCTCCAGATTTTGGCTGATGATTTCGGTCAGTTTCGGCGCATAAGTCACCTTTGCGGCTCCTTTTCCGTACGAAACGGCATCGAAAATCGCTTGGTTAATATCGGGTTTGTCTTTGATATAGTCTTCTTTAAGCGAATTCAGCACGACCGGAGCGCCCAGTTCCTGATAACGTTTCCAGGTTTCTTCCTTGGACATGACCTGCTTCATGAATTCGGCGGCCAATTCTTTGTTTTTGCTCTGCGAACTCATGAACAGAAGACGCATGCCGGAGAAGGTCGCTTTTTCCTTTCTTTCAATCGGACCGGATACGCCGATTTGGCCCTTCAACTCCGGATGATCGGTCTGAAGATTCGTGTATGCCGTCGGGCTGTCATAAGCGATGGCCGCTTTGCCGAGCGGGAACAGGTTCTCATTCGACTTGTTGGCGTCGAAAGGAATCGTCACGCCTTTGGACACAAGGTCCGCCAGATATTGAGTCGCTTCGATCGCCTCAGGAGAATCGAACAGCGGCTTGTTGTTTTGCTCGTCGATGACCTGTCCGCCGTTTTGCAGGACGAACGATTGCCAGAGCGTCCACGCGCCGGTAGTCGGAATGGCAAAGCCGGCGAGCGTCGTCGTATTGCCGTCTTTCTTCGTCAGCTTCTGTGCGTAATCGGACAGCTCTTCCCAGCTTCCCGGCGGTTTCTCCGGATCTAGACCCGCTTCCTTGAACAAATCCTTACGCCACAACAGAACGCGAGGATCCGGTATAAAACCAAGCCCGTACAGCTTGCCGTTATATGTTCCCGTTTCCACGATGTTTTCCATCATGTCGCTTTTCCCGTCCCAATCGGACAAATAGTCGTTCAGCGGTTCATATTGGCCCAAGCTGGCCCGTTGAGCCACGGAAGCAAGCGTATAGGACAATACGTCGGGGGACGTGCCGCTGGCATAAGCCGCGTTCAGCTTGGTCTCCATGTCATTGCCGAACGGAGCTTCGCTCATCTGCACCGTTACTCCCGGATGGCTTGCTTCGAACTCGCTGATGACCCGTTTCCAATAGGCGTTCTCCTGGGCATCCGTACCCGCTCTCCAGAAGGTGAGCGTCGCTTTCTTGTTTCCTCCGGTTTCTTCATTTTTGCTTAGTTGCTCCGTGCTGCCCCCGCAGCCGCTGAGTGCGGTTCCTGCCAGAAGCGTCACACCAAGCACAGTCGCCAGCCATTTTTTGTTCATCATCATGACCTCCCTTTTATCATTCCGTGCTGCAAACTCAGTATAGATGATGGGTTCCGCCGCCGGTGACGGCCGATTCCGCTCTTTTGCGATAAAGATCGTATTTGCATAACTGCATATCTCCCGGGCTTGGTCGCTCATAGCAAAATATTTCACTCGAATAGCACAATATTCAGGTTTCCCATTAAAAAAGCATCCCGTCAAAGCGAGATGCTTCTTCAACAAACCGAAGGCTAAATTTCAATAAACCCGGGAATTACCGTACGATTCCATGTACTCGTAGGGAGAAAACCCCGTGTATTTTTTGAACAATTTGATAAAATAGCTTGCGTTCGCGTACCCCACCTGCACGGCAACGTCGGAAATCCGTACTTGGCGCCGCTTGAGGATATCCTTCGCTTGCTCCATACGGACTTGCATCAAATATTCGTTAAAGTTCAGTCCGGTCTCTTTCTTAAACAATTCGCTGAAATAAGTCCGGCTGAGATGAACATGTCCGGCGATTTGTCTGAGCGGGATTTCCTCGGCATAATGCCGGCGGATATACTCGCAGGCTTGTTCCACGGGTTCGGCGTAGCGGCGGCGGCAGGCTTCCATCGAATGAACCAGCTTCTGGACGGCGCCCGATGCCCAATGCCGCAGTTCGAGGAAGGTCTCCTTCTTCGCCGCTTGTCCGGCTGCATCGCTAAGCACCGCTTCAAGCTTGTCCTCCGGAACCTGCAAACTGCGCGCATGGTTAATCGTCAAGTAAATCAATTCGAGAATGGACGCTTTGAGCTGCTTGGGCGGCACTGTTTTGCCGGAAGCGGCCGAATTCAGCAGAAGGTCGAATTCGCGAAGCGCCTCTTCGTTGTTTCTTTCTTCCAGCCGCTTATAAAAGGATTCCGCCTGCGATTTGAGCAGGGCAATATCCGTATTTTCCCCATGAATCCCGGCGTCCGCCGCCTGAAAATAGGCGATGCTCCGGTCGCCGTAAAACCGGTTTCGCTCCAGCGCCTCAAGCGCCTCGGCCTGCTGTTTTGGCAAAAAGGAGAGCCCGCTGTACGTCAAGCCTATCCCGATGGCCGATTCTACGCCAAGGAATCTTTTTAAGTTCTCCGCAACCCGGCTGGCCGTAAGCAGCAGCAATTCGCGCTGCGACTTCATACCCGACGACGCGGCGTTGACCAGCAGAATATATACGCCTTCGGCGTAATGGAACGAACAACCGCCTCCCGTCTCATTCAGCAGCGTTTCATTGATGATATTAATCATCGCCTGCTGCAGCAGACCATCCTCGCCGATTTTCAGCTGCTCCCCCTGTTCTTCAGGATGACGGATCACGCCAAGCGCCAGCAGAGTCAGATTTCTCTCCGTTAATCCAATGTGAAAAAAGGTCATTTTGGAGTCGAATTGTTGGGCTGCCGCAGCGCTCCCCTTAAGCAGTTCCCGGAAATAAACCGATCGCAGCGCCTGCTCGTTCTGATTCAAGACATGCCTGAGCGAATTCAGTTCGGTCGCTTTTCGCTGGTCAAGTTCGATATCTCTTTTGACTTTCTGCAAAATCTCGGACAGGCCCGGCAGCGTAACCTCCGCTTTAAGAATATAGTCGCTGGCTCCGAATTTGAGCGCTTCGGCCGCAAACTGAAACTCGTTGTAGGAGCTAAAGATCACCGACCGCACTCCGGGCTGCTCCTCCTTGAGCCGTTTGATCAATTCAAGCCCGTTCATTCCGGGCATCTTCACATCCGTTACCACGAGTTCAACCTGGCCGGCCCGGCATAACTCCAGGGCTTCCTCCCCGTTGGCCGCTTCCCCGACAATGCGGTATTCATCGCCAAGCTTGTCCACGGTCATGCGAAACCACTCCCGGATAATCAGTTCATCGTCAACAATGAGAATGTTCATGGCTGCTTGTCCTCCCAATTGTAAAATGCCGGTATCCGTACCGTGACCCGGGTTCCGATGCCCTTTTCGCTTTCCAGGGCCAAGCCGTACGTTTCGCCAAAATGAAGCTGAATGCGCTCGTGAACGTTATGAAAGCCGCCGCCGTGGGACAGCTTGCCTTTGCCTCCGAGAGACTGCCTAGGCGAATCGCTTCCCATGCGCTCGGCATCCATGCCGACGCCGTCGTCGATGACCTCAAACACAACATCGCTTTCCCTGAGATAACCTTTGATCAGGATCGTGCCCTTTTCCCGTTTCGGCTCAATCCCGTGAAAAATCGCATTTTCCACCAGCGGCTGCAAAATCAGCTTGATCGTCCTGTAGGCGAGAATACTATCTTCGATTTCGTATTTGACCTCCAGCCTGTCGCCTTGGCGAATCTGCTGAATATACAAATAGTTTTTCAGAATGCCCAGCTCCTCTTCGATCGGTATCCATTCGTCGGGCGCGGAGATCGACTGTTTGAGCAGCCGGACGAGCGCCACGATGACCGAATCGACGGTTTCCGGTTCATGCTTGTACAGCATAAAGCGAATGGAAGCGAGCGTATTGTACAAAAAATGAGGATTGATCTGGGATTGCAGCGCTTGAATCTCGGCCTGCCGCTTGTTTTGCTGCTCCCGGGTGACATCCTTCATCAGTTCGTCCAGTTTCCCGACCATCTGGTTGAATTTCTGCGTCAAGAGGCCGATTTCGTCCTCGCTGTATACTGGCGACCTCACCGATAAATCGCCTTCTTCCACACGGCCGAAATTTTTATACAACCGCTTGATCGGAATAGCCAGGCGCCTTGCCATGATATAGGAGGCGGTAAAAGAAAGGAGCACGACGATCGCGAAAACGATAAGCACGATCGTCTGAATCCGGTTGATGCTGGACAATACGGTGCGGGTTGGCGTATAGGAGACCAGCTTCCATCCGGTTTTGCCGATCGTTTGAAAGGAAATCAATTGGTCGGCGCCTTTCTCCCGATCCACGAAATAACCCGAGTCGTAATCGTTGATTTTTTTATAATAGGAGCGGCTTCTCAAATCTTCTTTCTCCAGAAAACGGTCGTTGGAAGAAACGACAGTACCGTTGTTCGCGATGATAATCTCCTGATTTTTGTTCAGCGACCCGGAGTACAGATTTCGAAGCGTGGCCTCGTCGATCCGAATGATGACCAGCCCGATGGGGGCCCAGCTGTCAAACCGGTTGCTTACCCGTACCGCATATACCGAGGAGCCTTCGCCTCCCGGCGTGGAAAGTCCCGGAATCGGCTGGGTAATCCAAAGAATTTTCCCCTTGGCTTCGGCTGCCAGGCGATACCAGTCCTGCTGGGCGAGATCCTGCAGGCGGACCGATGAATCCAGCGGGCTCGTTGATAATTTGAGTCCGTTTTGCCCCAGCAAAATCACGTCGAAATTTAAATTTCCGAACGAATAAATCGAATTGGTGATAAGCCGGTCAAAAGCCGAACGGATTTGCGCTTCCTCATAACTGTTCGGAGAGTAGTCGGATGTAAAGCCGTGAGTGACTTCCCCGTTCAGGTAAAACGTGTTCGAAACCGAAATGATGTCGTCGAGCAGCATGTCCGCTTTTTCGGAAATCTGGCCCAGCGTCTTGAGATTGAGCTGGTTGACCTGGGACTCGATCGACTGCTTGGACACCTGAAAGGTAATAACCCCGAACAAGCCGAGCGGGATAAGAACCAGGCATAGGGTTGAAATCAGAAATTTGTTTTGCACGCTGCTGTTGCGAATAAACCATTTCCGAAATAATCGCATCTTTATCCCCCGAAGACATGCAGAATTATTTTACACTATACCAAAAGAACGCTTTCAGGGATATAAACAATCGCCTTGGCAATACCTTCCGGACGTTCTGAACGGACGGCAAAGAACCCGCGAAGAAGTCCGCGGGCTCAGAGTGAAACTGCTCCTATTTACTTTTTGTCAACCTGAAGCAAAGTGATGTTTTTTACCGAAAACGTCCCTTGAATCGCCTGCTCGCTGATGACGTTTAGTTTGATCAGTCCCGCCACCTTTTGGGTATCGGCCTTGGAAAGCAGCCGCCACACCTCCGGATCGGGAAGCGCCTCGTAAAGCTTCCGGTCGTCGAACTCCTTGCGCTCCTGACGGACCATTTTTACCAGATAACTCCCGATTTCCAGTTCAGACGCGCCCTGGCTTTCGCAATAATCCAAAATCTCGCCCCGCAATTCGGCAAGTTCCTTCTCGATTTCTTTTTGCTTTTGCTTCAGCGAATAAAATCGCTTCACTTTTTGATCCATTTCGCTCACGCTCCCTTTAACCCATATATATGTGGGAAGGGAACATTTAGGACGAGACTCCGACGCAAAAAAGCAGCTGCCGGCATGAAAGCCGGCAACTGCCGATACGTAAATGGCTTATTTCGTATAACCTTTGAAGATCCGGTAAATGACAACGGCTGCTTCGGCGCGAGTCGAGGAAGCTTCGGCGTCAAACCGGCCATCCGCTCTGCCTTGCATAATACCAAGTCCCGTTACTTGAGCTACAGCTTCTTTCGCCCAAGCTTGAATTTTGCTTTGATCGGCTATACCGGACAAATTGCCTTTTCCTTCGCCCTCATGGCCCAAATAAGTCAAAGCCTTGGACAGGATGATCGCCATTTCGGCGCGAGTGATCTTTTGATCCGGCTTAAAGGTTTGATCGGCGTAGCCGCTTACGATCCCTTTTGCCACCGCGGTTTGCACCGCAGCTTCGTACCAGCTTCCGGCCGGAACATCGCTAAATACCGCCGAAGCCGGGGCTTTCGGATCCGGTTCAATGCCAAGCGCGCGAATCAGCATGGATATGAACTCGGCACGCGTCACTTGCGCCTGCGGAGCGAAAGAATTTGCGCTTGCGCTTGTTCCGGTAAGGATGTCCTTCGACGCCAGAACTTCGATCGCGTTAACCGCCCAAGGATAATTGGCCGCAGTCACATCGGCGAATTTGATATCCTTCGCCAAGTAAATATACCGGCTGAATCCGCTGAGGCGGGCAACGATTTTGCCGTCGACCAGACGCGTCGGACGCTGAATGAATTGTCCTTTGTCGTCGATCTTATACAAGCTGATTTTTTCTCCGTTCACCCCTCCAGGAGCAAGAGCGCTGAGTGGAATGGATACTTCGACCGGCTGGCTGAACGTTACGTTATCCAGCGGTTTGCCGTTTTTGTCCAAAATGCTGTAATCGTAGTATACGCCAAGCGGTTTGATTTCCGAGCCCAGGTTCAAGCTGTCCAGCAGCTTTTTCGTTTCCGCTTCCGTCGCCGGTTTGGCTTCAACCGCAGCCGCGGCATCCGAGCTAAACGCCCCTGCCGGGATCGTCAAGTTCATGCCGTTTTTTAGAGTCACCGTTGTAGGCTCATTTGGCTTAAACTCGGCTTTTGCTCCGCCGTTAGCAGGTTGTGCTGGCGGCGTAGCCGGTGTGGATGGTGTTGTTGTCGGAGTGCTTCCTCCACCGTTTCCGCCACCTCCACCTCCGCCGTTACCTCCGCCATTGTTAGGAGGCGTTGGTTTCGCGGTGACTTTTACGTTAACCGTAGAAGTGAGTCCTTCATAGGCTACCGTGATCGTCGTTTCGCCGACGGAAAGACCGGTTACCGTTCCTTTATCGACTTTCGCGACCAGCGGATTGGCAACAGTATATTGAGCGAGAGCTGCTGCGTTTTTGTCCTTGCCCTCGGCATCCTTGTAGGTGACCGTCAACACCCTGCTGTCCCCTTGCTGCAAATTGACGCTTTGCGGAGTAACGGTAAGCTTAGGTTCGGGATGCGTTGCTTCCGTTACGGTGACATGAACCGTTTGGGTCAAGCCCTCATGGCCTACCGTAACATCCGTTTCCCCGGCTTTAAGGCCGGTGATTACACCCGCTGCCGCTTCAGCTACCGCTGGATCTACTGCCGTATAGCTGGCTTCCGCTGTTACATCCGATGTTACCCCATTTTCGTCCGTATAGCTTGCCGTAATGCCAGCCGTTTCTCCCACTTTCACCGATACCGATTGCGGGGTGACGGTTAACGCCGGTTCATTTTCATTCACTTCCGTTACGGTGACATGAACCGTTTGGGTTAAGCCCTCATGGCCTACTGTAACATCCGTTTCCCCGGCTTTGAGACCGGTGATTACGCCCGCTGCCGCTTCAGCTACCGTCGGATCTACTGCCGTATAGCTGGCTTCCGCTGTTACATCCGATGTTACCCCATTTTCGTCCGTGTAGCTTGCCGTAACGTTAGCCGTTTCTCCCACTTTCACCGATACCAATTGCGGGGTGACGGTTAACGCCGGTTCATTTTCATTCACTTCCGTTACGGTGACATGAACCGTTTGGGTTAAGCTCCCGTAGCTTACCGTAACGTCCGTTTCTCCGGCTGTCAGTCCGGTGACTACACCCGCTACCGCTTCAGCTACCGTCGGGTCTACCGCCGTATAGCTGGCTTCCGCTGTTACATCCGATGTTACCCCATTTTCGTCCGTATAGCTTGCCGTAATGCTAGCCGTTTCTCCCACTTTCACCGATACCGATTGCGGGGTGACGGTTAACGCCGGTTCATTTTCATTCACTTCCGTTACGGTGACATGAACCGTTTGGGTTAAGCCCTCATGGCCTACCGTAACATCCGTTTCCCCGGCTTTAAGACCGTTGACTACGCCCGCTACCGCTTCAGCTACCGTCGGATCCACTGGTGTATAGCTGGCTTCCGCTGTTACATCCGATGTTACCCCATTTTCGTCCGTATAGCTTGCCGTAACGTCAGCCGTTTCTCCCACATTCACCGATACCGATTGCGGGGTAACGGTTAATTCAGGCTGCTGCTCCGAAGCGTAGGTAACAATATGCGCCGGTTGGCTAACACCATTTGCTGCTGAATCGTACGCATAAATTTCAAAGGAATTATCTCCCGAAGCTACAGGCACATCGATGGCAAAATGACCATCATCCTCGATCACACCATCATATTGAGTCCATTCTCCATCCCCGTCGTTATCCTCCAACGCCGCAACGCCGAGAACTTCATTGATCGGCAAACCGATAACGTTAACCAGCCAGTCGATCTCCAAATCATCGGTAATTTGGCCGGAGATCGTGCCGATGCCCTGATTGACTTCAATGTTCGGAACGTTTAATTCAGAGACCGGCGCCCCTGTATCAACCAGGAACGGAACGATTTGGTCTTCTACCGGCACAAAATCCTCAACCGGATCGCCGATATACGGAACCAGCAAATACATATCATCAGGCAGAAGCGTTTCCTCGCCAAAAGGATCGATTACTTCGCCTCCCCAATTGCGCACGATGTAGCCGCCCGGGGCAGCTATCCCCGTTATGCTTTCAAGGATGGTTCCCAGCCAATCTTCTCCGTCCGCGCTGAACACATCGAGCGAAAAATAATTGGTGGGCTGATTGATATTAAAGGTTATGTTCGTCGTATCCAATAATCCGTCCCCGTTCGGAGAGAAAGGATTCGCCGACAAATCGACCTCCGTCAATACAGGCAGATCCGGAACCTCCGGAGCTTCGCCGGCATACACCGCGATCGGCATATGGATGACATGCCCTGTTGTGGTTTCGGTCAGTACCAAGTCGCCTTCGTAACGTTTCTCCACTGCATCAGCCGGTATGGAAACATAAACAATTACGGAATCATAACCACCCGCTTGGATGTTAACTTGATTTTTGTTTAGTGTGAGATCGCCCAAGGGGTCCCCAAACCAGTGAGCTTCCGCCGTATAGGACGAATTTTCGTTCGCGATGTCAGTTACAAATATTCCCAGACCTACGGTATGCCCCAATCCTGAGTACCCGAAAGATATATCGCCCCCGTATGCTGTCATGGCTACGACTTTGGCATCGACGACTTGATCGAGAGCAACGCGGCCCGCCCCTTGATCCATATGGGTATAGCGGTCGCCATTTCGATCGGTAAGTTCAACCGAATTGTTCATCAACAGCGCTTTGATTTCAGCCGGAGTGAGAAAAGGATACTCCTGTCTCAACAGTGCCGCGGCGCCTGCGATATGCGGTGCGGCCATGCTGGTGCCGTTTTCGGCTTCGTACAGATCGCTGCTTGCATACTCCGGCACGCTGGAAAGAATGCGTACGCCAGGCGCGGAGATGTCCGGTTTGATCTTGTAGGAAGGTTTCGCAGGCCCCCGCGAACTGAACGCGGCGATGATGTCCTGTTCGACGGTTGAATCGAATTCCACGGTTAACTGCTCCTGATCAAGCGCCGCCTTGATTTTGTCCCCATCGGCACCGGATAGCGCATAGACCGGAATCGTGATATCCACACCGCCAAAGGTCCCGCTTTCCAGCGCCTCGGGCAGATTGTTGTAAATAATCGCTGCCGTTGCGCCTGCGTTAACGGCATTTAGGGCTTTATCCGAAAATGCGAATTCACCGCGTTTAATCAAAGCTACTTTTCCCGTCAAATCTTTACCTGCGTAGTCTTCAGGTTTGCCCAATCCGACATCAACGAGCGGATAGGAGCCCGTTAAACCATCAAGTCCAATCGAGGTATCAAACGGATCCATGAAAAACGATTTGTCATCCATTTCGTTGACTTGGACAACCGGCGTATCAAGCGGAGGTTTGGACGCCGCTACCGTGATTGCCTTCTCTGCCGTCCCCGGATCGCCTACCGTCTCGGCGCCAGGACCCGAGTTTCCTGCAGATACGGCCGCAATGACACCGGCATCCACCGCATTATTCACGGCGATAGAATCAGGGGAGTTTTCATTATTTCCCTCCGATCCAAGCGAAAGATTAATGACATCCATTCCGTCAATAACAGCCTGTTCTATCCCGGCTATGACATCCTCGGAGGAGCCGCTTCCATAAGGTCCAAGCACTTTGTACGCATAGATTTCGGCTTCAGGCGCTACGCCTTTGATGCCTTCTTCCGGGGTGGAGCCATCCCCTTGGCCGGCTATAATGCCGGAAACATGGCTTCCATGCGAGGTATAGTAAGCTCTTCCGTCTTCATCGAATTCGGGAAGCGAGGGGTCATTGGCCAATGCCGCGAGATAATCGTCTCTCGTCGTTTCATAAGGCTCATTGTCATCGTTCACGAAGTCGTAACCCCAATACCCGCTATGAACGGCTCCTTGAAGATCCGGATGATCGTTGGCAACGCCGGTATCGATAACCCCGACTTTAACGCCCTCGCCATGGATTCCCTTATCCCAAAGCGCCGCGCTACCGATAAACGGAACGCTTCCTTCAGTTACGGAAGTGCCCTCTTCCGAAGTATCCTCGGTGGCATACACCTTGGTGTTAGGATAAACCGCTTTAACTCCCGGGATCGAAAGAAGATCCTGCACCCGATTGGCGGGAAGCGATAGTGAAAATCCGTTGAATATGTTGGAGTACTGACGTTTGAATTTCGCATTCAGCTTGGCTGTGGCCAAACTTTTAAAATTCTGCTGTTCAAGATTGACTTTAAGCTTGTGGGAGTCGGCCGTTAAGCCGGAACGCTGCTGCTTTTGCTCTGCTTCGTACACTTTGAGGGGTTCTTCCTGAAGTTCGATGATCACGGTGGTTAGTTCTGCGCTATCTGAGAGGGGTACAAAATTTTCGGGTTGGATCGATGTTGTTTCGGAGGAGTCTTGTTGTTCGAGTGTAAAACCCTGACGTGTCAGTGATTTCTTGGAGGATTTCATGGCTGCCTTCTTCTGATCGGCCTGAATGTGAATGTCCTGCCCCGCCTGCAGCTTATCCAGCGATAGGGCTTCATGGTCCAACCTAGAGACGACTGACCTGTCTCCGCCTGCCTTTTGCAAACTGTCTTCCTGGGCCCCAGCAGCGGGGAGGAGCAGCGTAAATGTCAGCAAAAAGCTTAAGACTCCTGCAACAACTCTCCTGCTCAAACTCTCATCTCCTTCAAGATATTTAGTTTTTTTATGCGGAAACAGGGTGATTTTAAATAACTATTCTACCGTTCTCAGAAATTTCCTTTTTAAATTTCATGAAAATAAATTTTTTTTTGAAAGTCATTCAAACCCTTACTTCACATGGGAGAAACGTCATTTGAAAATTTTTATTGACAAACCGCTAAGAATTTTATATAAATAAATTGTACACAATATAATTTTTGAAAATATAAATATCCGGATGTTATGATCTAGATCAGGAGGAAGGCCAGTGGAGAAAAATTTGGCTTTGGAAGATCATCTATGCTTCTCTCTTTACGCATGTTCACGGGCGATTTCACGAATGTACAGACCGCTTCTGGAAAATATGGGGCTCACCTATCCGCAATACTTGGTTCTTGTCGTGTTGTGGGAGAAGCAGGAAAGCACGGTGAAGGAGCTTGGTGAGGCTCTCGATCTGGATACCGGCACCTTGACTCCGCTATTGAAACGGATGGAAGCAGGTAACCTGATTTACCGGCGGCGCTCGAAAGACGATGAACGAATCGTCAATGTCGGGCTGACGGAAGCCGGATCCGCGCTTCAGAAAGAAGCCGAATGCATACCTGCAGCGCTTCTGAAATCAAGCGGCATCTCTCCGGATCAAATTCAGGAATTAAACGAAACGGTCAAACGATTGGCGGACAATATCGTGCGCGCCTGAGACGAGGCTCGAAGGCGCAAAGTACGACAATTTTTTTGCTCATATATATTGTCCGCAATATTATTTTATAAAATATTTATTTATAAGGAGACGGTTCTGATGGCAATTACACATGCAACGGATGACACGTTTGAAGCGGAAGTCGTGAAGCACAAAGGGCTCGTGCTCGTTGATTTCTGGGCTCCCTGGTGCGGACCGTGCAAAATGCTTGGTCCCGTGCTGGAGCAATTCGCGGCGGAGTATGGAGATCGGTTAAAGGTCGTCAAAGTCAATGTGGATGAACATCCGGCGATTACGGCACAGCTTGGAATTATGGGAATTCCGGCGCTCCTGCTGTTTCATGACGGCCGCCTGATCGAGCAGAAGACGGGCTTCCAAACGCTGGAGCAACTGAAGAACTGGGTTTTGGTTCGCAAAGCGGGGTAACCCCGGCAAAAATTGCGTCAATATGAAAATGCGTACTGATTACATGCAAGCTTAAAAACCAAATTACTTATTTTAAATTAATGGAGGAAGATAAAATGACACAAGAACGCACCGGAGTGGCAACCATAGGCGGAAATCCGATCACCTTGATCGGCCCTGAACTCAAAGTCGGAGACCAGGCTCCCGATTTCAAGATTAACAAAGACTTGCTGACCGAAGCCGGCCTGTCCGATTATAAGGGGAAAATCAAACTGATTTCCGTGGTTCCTTCTTTGGACACCGACGTGTGCGACGCGCAAACTCGTCGTTTCAACGAGGAGGCGGCTAAGCTTGGCGATCAGGTAACGGTATTGACCATTTCCGTAGACCTTCCCTTTGCCCAAAGCCGGTTCTGCACCGTGGCCGGCATTGATCGGGTCGAAGTGCTGACCGATTACAAATCCCGCTCCTTTGGAGAAGCATACGGCGTTTTGATCAAAGAACTGCAGCTCGATATGCGCTCGATTTTCATTTTGGATGAGAACGACAAAGTTCGCTATGTGGAATATTTGAGTGAAATGGGCGAGCATCCCGACTATGATGCCGCTCTGAAGGCTTTGAAAGAGCTGTTATAATTCTAAAACTTCAGGGGAGTGAATGGCGATGAATATAGATTTCACTTTATCAACCAAAGAAAAGCTGCAGGAAAGCCTGGGCGACAAACCCGGATACATTAAGCTGATCAACGTTTCGGAGGGCTGCAGCCTAAACGGCGTATATTCGCTTCATCTGGTAAGCGAGCCGCTCCCGACGGATGTTTCCTTGGAATCCGACGGACTCGACTTTCTGGTCGATCGCGAGCAGGCCATTTTGTTCGATGATACAATGCGGCTTCTCGCCCATGACAATTACCCCGACTTCAGACTGAGCAGCGATTCGATGATATACAGCGACCATGTGGCGCTCAAGGACAAACGGTAAAAAAAGACAATAGGCCGCCCCGAAGCAGATGTGAATCTGCCGGGGCGGCCTTTCTTTTTCTTATCCAACTTATCGTTATTCCGCTTGTTTAAAACAAATCGTCCGGCTTCTTCGGCGTGCCCGGCAAGGAGCTCCCCCGCAGGAAATATTCGTACCTGCCGAATTTGCTCAAAGCCTCCTGGTCGCTTCTCCATACCCATTCATCGATTTCCGACTGGCAGCGGTGATCCCGGAAGGCCGCAAGCTTGGCCTTCAAATTAGCCTGCACATCGATTTTCACGACATCCGCCGGAGCGAATCCTAGCTTTTGCGGCCGGGCCAGCATGTCCCCGAACGTAATAAAATATAAAGCCCCCCGCCCTACGCGGTGGAATGCCGCAGTTGCCGCTTTCCCGATCGCACAGTGGTCCGGGTGGCCCCCCAGTTTCTCATGGAACGTCAAAACCACGTCGGGTTTCACTTCCTGGATCAAATCGGCAATCCGCCCGATCAACAGCTCTTCATCGACAAATTCCACCGTTTTGTCGCGAATATCGAAAAATATCAAATCACGGATCCCCAGGCTGTCGCAAGCCCGGCGCAATTCGACTTCGCGTGCGGCCGGAATCGTCTCCCGGTTCAGATATGGCGGATAGCCCATGCGGCGGCCCATTTCACCCCGCGTTGCGCTGACAAGCGTAATGTCTACGCCGTCCCCGGCATATTTGGCCAGCGTGCCTCCGCAAATAAAAGTCTCGTCGTCGGGATGCGCGAATACCGCAAGCAGCTTGCGAACCGGAGTTTCTTTTTTAAGCAGCGTGTCTTCGTTCATTCGGGGAAAGCCTCCCTTCCCAGATGAAGGGCAACGTCCATGCGCCCCTTGTCATCAAAACCGGCCAGCAAAAGGCGCCCGTTTCCGTCTTTTTCAACATGCGTAAGCCCCTCCATTCGCAGCCAGCCGTGGCCGTCAAAACGGAGCGCAACGCGAAAAGGACCTTCTCCGGCAATAAATGCGTGAGTAACCTTGACCTTAAAATTCCGGACAAACATATAGGAAGTCGCCTCGCTGTGAAGGTATACTTCCGATCCGGCAAAGGCATGAAGCTCAGTCTCGACTTGAGTCCTGATGATTTTGTCCATCGTGTTTGCATTCCCCTTTTATGTATTTTCCCAGTTTAATTATAACCTTCTGGGCCCGATTCACAACAAGCGAGCATTTTCCTAAAAAACACCGCATGGATTATAAAGATATCCCGCTTGAAAACTGTAATTTTTCATGTCACAATATACAGGGGGTTGCAGGCTTTAACCTGTCGCTGTATGTTGTTATCGCTTACATAATCCCTTTGCAAAAGTCCATAACCCATTGGAACAAGGAGGACATACAAAGATGAGAACCATTAAACTTGGAAGCAGCTCGCTTGAAGTACCAGTTGTCGCAGTTGGCTGTATGCGCATCGATTCCCTGGACAAAGCCGGAGCCGAACGTTTCGTGCAGTCCGCGCTTGAGGAAGGCGCGAATTTCTTCGACCACGCGGATATTTACGGCGGCGGCCGTTGCGAGGAAATTTTCTCGGAAGCCATCCACATGAACGACGACGTTCGCGAAAAAATCATCATTCAATCCAAATGCGGAATTCGGCCTGCCATCGGCACATTCGATTTCTCTAAAGAACATATTCTTTCGTCCGTCGACGGCATTTTGAAACGCCTGAACACCGACTATCTCGACGTGCTGCTTCTGCACCGCCCCGATGCACTTGTGGAGCCGGAAGAAGTAGCCGCAGCGTTCGACCAATTGGAAAGCACCGGCAAAGTGCGTCATTTCGGCGTTTCCAACCAAAATCCGATGCAAATCGAGCTTTTGAAAAAATCGGTCAAACAGCCGCTGATCGCTAACCAGCTGCAATTAAGCATCACCAACGCAACCATGATTTCCAATGGCGTTAACGTAAACATGGAGAACAACTCCGCTATCAACCGCGACGGAAGCATCCTGGATTACTGCCGCCTGCACGATATCACCATTCAGCCTTGGTCGCCTTTCCAATACGGATTCTTCGAAGGCGTGTTCCTTGGAAATGACAAGTTCCCTGAGCTGAATCAAAAAATCGACGAAGTCGCGAAGAAATACGACGTGACCAACACAACGATCGCGATCGCTTGGCTGCTTCGCCATCCGGCCCAAATGCAGCCGATCATCGGTACGATGAACATCAACCGCCTTAAAGATTGCATCAAAGCGGGCGATGTGCATTTGACCCGCGAAGAATGGTACGAAATTTACCGCGCGGCGGGCAACATCCTGCCTTGACTTCATGAACAATGCTTTCGAATTGCCTATTGTACGCCAAATTCAAACAAGCAACCTCTGGTCTTTATGACTCGGGGTTGTTTTTTGTTTTAATGGGATTTGTTATTTTTCCGTTCTTATCGGACAAACTTCTCAAATTGTTTTATATTATTATTTATGGAGTAATTCGAAAGGGGCTGCATTATGCCGGAACCAAATGCAAATACACTTCATCAAATCCGATTAAGCCGGTTACTGGTCCTGACCATGGCGGTAACGGCCGGCATCACCGTGGCCAATTTGTATTATATTCAGCCTCTTCTGGCAGAAATTGCGGATTCATTTCACGTATCGCAATCGAATGTCGGTTTTGCGGCAACCCTCACGCAAATCGGTTATGCACTTGGCATGCTGATGATTCTTCCGCTCGCGGATATCCGGGAGAAGAAATCTCTGATCCTGCTTATGCTGGGCTGCTCGGCATGCGCCCTGCTGTTCATGGCCTTTTCCCAAAACAGCTCCATGCTGTACGCCGCCTCCTTCGCCGTCGGTTTTACTTCCGTCGTGCCTCAGCTTATCGTTCCGCTCGCCGCGCAGCTCGCAGATCCCAAAGAGCGAGGCAAAACGATCGGAACCGTGATGAGCGGAGTACTCATCGGCATTCTCGTTTCAAGAACTTTCAGCGGACTTATCGGCGAAAATTGGGGTTGGCCCTCGGTTTATTACATTGCCTCCGGGTTCATGATATTGCTTGCTATCTTTTTGACACTGAGGCTCCCTAAATCCCCTTCCTCATCGGCGATGGGATATGGCGCCTTATTTCGGTCTATGTCCTCGTTAGTCAAAGATCTGCCTTTGCTGCGGGAAGCCTCCCTGAACGGCGGGATGATGTTTGCCGCCTTCAGCGTGTTTTGGACTACGCTCTCCTTCCTGCTCGCCGGTCCGCATTACCGCCTTGGCGCCGATGCAGCCGGTCTATTCGGACTCGTAGGCGTAGCCGGTGCGCTCGCTGCTCCTGTAGCGGGGCGAATGGCTGACAAAAGAAGCCCCCGGTTCACGATCGGCATCGGAATGGGGGCTGTGATTTTGGCTTATCTCTGCCTGTTGTGGCTGGGTTATGAGCTGATCGGGCTTATTGTCGGCGTCGTTCTTCTTGATCTCGGCGTTCAGTCTGCCCAAATTTCCAATCAGGCGCGGATTCACGCGATTAGCGACGAAGCCCGCAACCGCATCAATACCGTTTATATGGTGTCCTATTTTATCGGCGGCGCGCTCGGATCTTACGTCGGTTCCTTCAGCTATACGCATTTCGGCTGGAGCGGAGTCTGTATCGCCGGTCTTTTGACGCAATTAGTGGCCATCATAGCTCAACTTCACGGAAGCAGACGAGAAAACCGGTTAAAGCAGCGGTAATATGTTTTGAGGGCCGGAAAAGCGCACTACTCCCTACCGGATTTTACTTTTCAGCCGTTCAACAGCAGGGACGGTAAAACACGCCAGGTTGCCGGGCAGGCGGTCCAGCGGGAACCATTCCACCGCTCCGATGGCTCCGTCCGGCTCCATATTACGAGCTATGCCGGATTTAACCGAAGCTTCATAGATGACGGAAACCCAATGCTCTTCCCGTTCGGGACGAATGGTTTCCGCGGTGCACAGCAGCCCTTTTACATCGATCTCAAGATCGACTTCCTCCTTGATCTCGCGGACGACGCAGCTTTCCAGCGTCTCGTACGGATCTACTTTTCCTCCCGGGATGCTCCAGGTCCCTTTTTCGGGATCACGATTTCGCAGCACCATTAAAATCTCGTTATCCTTATTCACGATTACGGCTCCGACGCCTAATCTCGGAGCGGCCGATATGGGCATCCTAGGTCACCTTCCTTATCGAGTTTCTACATTATATATGTCAAAATCATTCACCACAGTTTAACATACAAACAACAAGCGCGCTTCGAAAAATTCGAAACGCGCTTGCGCACACTTGGCCATCGACGCTTTGTCGTGTTGAAGCTATTTGAATTTAAACTGGGCAATCAAACGCTCCAGCTCATCAGCTATGGATTTCAGATCATTGGCCGAGTCGGAGATGTTCTCCATGCTGGCCAACTGTTCTTCAATCGAAGCCGAAATTTCCTGCGTGGACGCCGTCGACTCCTGGGCGATAGACGATATGCTTTCAATCGATTGAATCACCACGTTTTTGTCGCTATTCACTTCCGTAATTCCGTTAATCAGCACACGGATTTCGTCGACGATATTTTCAACGGTTTGGTCAATCATTTGGAAAGCCTTGCCCGTCTCCGCCGAGACTTCCGTTGTTCTGGCAATAACCTGAGTGCCTTGCTCCATGTAGCCCTGTGTCTGGGCAATCGCCTCGCTCACTTCGAGAACGATCTCCTCAATCCCCTTAATCGAATGGGAGATCTGATCGGACAATTTCCGGATTTCTCCCGCAACCACCGCAAAGCCGCTCCCATGCTCTCCCGCCCGGGCGCTTTCGATCATAGCGTTCAATGCGAGCAGGTTGGTTTGTTCCGCAATCGCCTTGATGACCATCGTAATCTGTGTGATCGCTTCCGACTTGGAGCTGAGGTCGCCCACCTGCTCCTCGATTTTGGCGGTAACCTCGGCATTTTCGTGAATCGCCTGCTGGAGCTGCTGAATACTGCTCATGCTCGTCTGATTGGCGTCCCGGGTTTGTTCAATGCTTTGCTTCATCATATCGGCCCGGTGAGACAGCGAATTGATTTCATCAGCCAGCCGATTCAGGCGTTCCAACCCTTCCTGAGAGTTGCTGGCCAAATCGCTGGAACCTGCGGCAAGCGCGTCCGTCGCTTTGGCGATTTCTTGCGTAGCGTACGATGTTTCATAAATGACCGACGTCAGCTTTTGGGAACTGGAAGAGACCTGAACTGCATTATGCTGAATATTGCCCACCATACCGCCCAATGTTTCTCGCATGTTAGCCAAATCGGTGGCCATGGCGCCGATCTCATCCTTGCTGCGGTGCATGAATTCCGCCGTAAAATCCCCTTTGGCAAAATCCTTGAGCCGTTTGGACATCATGATGATAGGTTTAATCATTCTTCTGGCCACGATAACGCCGATAACAACAGCCACGATCAAAATAACAAGGGAAATAGCAACCATTTCGATAACCGATTGCCAAATTTTACTGTACATCCCTTTCAAAGAAATCCCGACATTGAGCGCGCCCGACAGTTCCGGATTATATGTAAAATCGGTCGAAATATTGTACACTTTCTCGCCTGAAGCGGTCTTCAGGATTTGGCCTTGCGTCTCCTGCTTCTTCACAACATCGGATACGTCGCCGCCTGAAGACGCCGAGGCGGAGGAAGTTGCGTCCGTTTCGCTTTCCGTTCCGTCCTGCTGCACCTTGCTGTTATCCGACACGAGGACCTTGGAATTTGCGTCGGCCAAGGAAATGTAAACGATGTTTTCTCCGCTCTCCTGTTTGATCGTTTTGAACACATCCTGCAGCTCTTGCAGGCTGAGGATTTCATTCTTCACGATCTCCCGTTTGATATTGGATACCAAGGTCGTCCCGTCGCTTTTCATCTGAACGGTTACCGATTGTTGGATCTCATAGTAGGAGATCAGGGCAAACGAGGCGGCGGACAAAGTAATCAGCAAAATAATGACTGTGAGTAACTTTCCGGTTAATGACCTTATCATTAGAAAACTCCACCTTTGAGTTGATTCGCGTTATGTAATCTTTATTTGATGCAAATTATTTTCAGAAATTCATCACGTCCCTCGATATTAAATCTATTTAAAACGTTTTAATTTGGAACTTTTTCAAGGCGCTATATAAATTTTAGCAATAAACCCTGAAATTTCAGTGACTATTTTAACCATTCTGAAAACGAGCTGAAAATTTTTTTCAAATACTGGAAGTCCATTCAACAACAAATGACCCGGAAGCAAAGAACGCATTCAGCGTAATTTGCCTCACGGGTCAATTCTTGGGTCAAGCCGCGAGCGTCGCTACTTTAAGAGATGGAAACCTCGAAAATTGACGGACCGTAGATATTAAAGTGCTTGCCTGTCATATATAACCGAACATATCTGCCTGCAGCCTGTTTGCCGCTTAAATCGACGGTTTCCGTCCAGGAACCCTCTTCCGTATTGCGATCTAGAGTCTCCACTGTTGTCCAGCCTTCTTCGTTAACGGGCAAAACATCTGCGACCTGAACGTCTACATGTGTCGGATACGCCCGTTCCCAGTGAATGATCAGGCGATTAATGTTCTGTACAGCCTCCAGGTCAATATAAATCCAATCGGCTTCATTCCCTAAGTTATAATCCGCTTCCCAACGCGACTCCAAATTCCCGTCCGTAATTACGTTTGGATTAAAAGTGGCGTTTGAACTGGAAGCGACGACAGGCTTACGCAAGGCAAGGTTGATTTCCTGTTCACCCGGCAAAATGATCTGGGTGACCGCCGCGTCTTCATACCCTTCAGCCCGAATCGTAATGGGATAATTGCCCGGCTCGGCAAAAATCCCAGCATCCAGTGCGATAATTCCCGGGTTCACCGTGTAATCCGTTCCCGAAACCAGTTCCTTCCCGTCCGCGTCAATAGCGGTAATCGCCTTTTCCCAATCACTGTTTGCCGTAAAAGTCAGCCCGATGCCGCTGCCCGGATAATTATCCGAGGTATCAACCGCCAGTTCCGGAGGAGCAAGTAAAGGATCAGGCTCCTGCCCCCCGCCTTCTTCCGGAGGCACTTGACCACCGGCCGGCGTGCCGTAAATTTCAAATTCCCATAGCGAATATCCATAGATCGTGCCTCTGGAAGATCCAAGCACGCGAACATGCCGCGCTGCCGCCGGACTATTCGGTACGATCATGTCTATGCCGCCGTTACCCGCCGGTTCCGAGTACAAATCCGACCAATCCGACTCGGCGGGATGATCCGCCGTGGAAACCTGAATTTTGTACGTCTTGCCATAGGCGCCTTCCCAGCGGAGCAGAACCGTGTCGATGTTGTAAGTCCCGCCAAGATCGACAGAGATCCACTGCGGATCGGCGGACTGCGATTCCCAGCGCGTTCCGATATTGCCGTCGATCGCGAGACCCGCTGCCTGCACGGCGGAGGAGGCGGTCGCGGTTTTACCTAACGCCACGTTGTGCGAAGCCGTCAGGATCTGCTGCGTAACCGAGTTCGCGGCGTAACCGTCCGCCAGCACGGAAACCGTGAAGCTCCCAAGAGACGTAAACAACGATGAATCCAGCGAAATCAAGCCCGGTTGAACCGTGAACTTATCTGCGGGAGCGTCCACCCCATTGATTTTGACGCCGGATACGGCTTCGCGCCAGACCACATCATCCGGGAAGGTAATATCTATGTCGCTGCCGATAATATTGCCGGCACTGTCAGCGGTTAATTGCGGACCGCCTTTGACTTCCTTCACCGCCACATCGTCAATGCCGATGAAATGCAGCGGGATGTCAGGCGTTGTTTCCGACCCGACGATCACGTTGCCGAGCAGATACTTGACCGTCAGCGTAGTTGCCGCCGTTGGCTTGAGCACCGCCGTATACACTCGATCCCGATCCCCCGTGAGCGAAAACGGCACTTGCAGATTGTTGTTGTATCCGGTGAGTTCGATGAGTATCGGCCGATTGACGGTTGACCAAGCGCGAAAAGAGAGCTCATACGTCTTGCCCGCCTCCAGCTTGATGCCGGACTGGTTCAACTGGGTGTACCAGCTTACGGCTACCGGATCGCCCCATTCCGTCGTATAACCGCCGTAATAATGGATTTCGAGATCGGCGGCTCCGTCCTTCACCTGGAATAACGAGTCTCCCGGATTTCCCACCCAGAAATCCCATCCGTTCGTGCCTTGATCAAAGCTGCCGTTCACGACGAGATTTCCGTCGCTGGCAATCAGCGTTTGGCTAACTTTAGCGTCTGCATATCCTTCAGCCTTCACCGTGATTTGGTATGTCCCCGGAGAAGCAAACGCGTTCGTTCCCAGCACGACAGCCCCCGGCTGCACGGTGAATTTTTCGGCAGCCAGCGGCTGGCCGTCGACAAGCACCGACCGGATAGCGGCACGCCATGCTTCATTATCCGCAAATTGCAGTTCAACAGGCTGACCGACGCGATTGTCGGTATTGTCCGCCGTAAGAGACTGCGGCCGCTTAAGCGGCGCGTCTTTCACTTCCAGCACGACGTTCCGGAAAAAGACATCATGCGGACCGGCCGGAGCGGCAGGCGTTTTACCCAGCAGGAATTTGAGCGCCAGGTTGTCGTCGGCAGCCAGCTTGAAGGTATATTCGTACCGTTTCCAATCCGTGCCGAGCTGAATAGCCCCTGAGTCGAACCGTCTCGTATAGGCCGCGTTTTCCAGCGTAGCCTGCGTATCCCGCTCTATCGACGCTTTGGCATCGAAGGCGAGCACGTAAGTGAAACCTTTGGTGAACTGCATATTGGATTGGTTGAACATCACATTCCAGGCCTCGGTGCCCACATTGCCAACGGACACCTTCGCTACTCCGTCAGCCGCGCTGAAGTTGGCCGCCGCCCCTTGGGTAAACGGTTCCCAGCCGGCCAAACCGGCCGAAAAGTCACCGTTGATCAGCGGGTACAGGCTGACGTTGCCGTAATCCGCATTATTGTTCGTCGTCCGGATCAGCTTGACGTTATCCAGATTCACGGAAGCGTTTGAACCGCCCAGATCGAAAATAAGCTGACCTTCAGGATCGTTTATTTGAGCCGGCATCGTAAACGTGACTTTCTTGTTCTCCTTGGCTGTGCCGACGGCAATATTCGGGATTTGCCCGTATTGGGTTCCGCCATCCTTGCTCACGAATCGGACTCCAATGCTCCGGTTCGCCGACGCCTTAGCGTCAAAGGTCAATTCGTAAACGTCGGTTTGCAGCAGATTTACGCCTTTTTGCGCAAGCGTTATGCTCGCAGGATTGCTGCCGCCGTTTTGAATCGTCACGTTGAGCTCTCGGATCTCCGGATCCACGCCGGCAATTGCCGCAGCGCCATTCACCGCGAAGTTCCAATATTTCGTTCGATCCATCGTACCGAGATCAAAGGTACCGTTATACACATGGTTGCCGTCGTCGAGCGGAATCTTTGGCCCGTTCGGATCGACGACCTGGTCGGTTTCCTCCAGACGAACGTTTCCGATCCACAGTGTGTTGGTGTTAAGCCCCATATTAAATTCAAGGCGGGCCGTCAAATCGGTGGCGTTGTTCATGGTGAAACGGTATTCATAATGCTGCATGCCGGTTTTTAACGCAACATCGAAATTGTCCGAATAGGCCGCCCAGGCATTGTCGTCATCGCCGCCCATCTTGACGGCCATCGTCCGGTTCGCCGAAGCTTTGGCGTCAAAGCTCAGCTTGTAAATATGACCCTTGACCAGCGGCGCATACTGAATGAGCTGCAGGGAATACGTCTGACTGCCCCCGTTCGTCGGAACGATTCTGGCGTAGTTCACGCCCGCAATCGTATCAATGCTTGCCGAACCGGCGCCGCCAAAGTCCGGCGTATGCAGGAAGTTCCACTTGTCGGCCGCAAGCGGCTGACCGCCGGCTGCAATGTCGGTAAGTCCTTGCGCAAAAGCCGTATCCGCGATATAGCTGCCGTCCACCGGCTGCCGGGCTTCCGCAGGGATCGGTTCCTTTGCGAGCACGGGTTCAACCGGTGTTTTGTAAGGCTTGCCGTCCAGCTCATATGCTCTAACATAATCCACTTCCATCGCGGCCGGCAGCTTCGAATCCGGCGGAAGCAGGTTGCCGTCAAAGGTTCCCCCGATCGCCATGTTTAGAATAATGTAGAAAGGCTGATCAAAAGGCGCGGGGAATGCGTACTTATCCGGCTGTCCCACCCCCTCGCTGTTCCATTCGTTGACGGTTTGATACAGGTTGCCGTCGACGTACCAGCGAAGTTCGCCCGGCTCCCACTCGATACCGTAGGTATGGAAACCGCTGTCGATCGACTGTCCTTCCGGGAAGAAGTAATCCGCGCCGGTCGATTTATTGTTAGGCCACGGTTTGCCGTAGTGAATCGTCCCGCCAACCTTTTCCGGCTGCCGTCCCCGGGCTTCCATGATGTCGATTTCACCGGAGGAGGCCCAGCCGCCGTAGGCGCTGTCCTTTGGCATCATCCAGAACGCCGGCCAGATGCCTTGGCCTTCCGGAAGCTTAATGCTCGCTTCGAACTTGCCATATTTCTTGGTAAATGTAGGCGAGGTCCACAACCGTCCGGATGTATACGGCTTGCCGCCGAGGGACTGCTTTTTCGCCGTAATCGTCAGTTTGCCGTCCTGCACCTTCAGATTGTCCTTGCTATAGTACTCCTGTTCGTTGTTGCCCCATCCGTCCAGACCGTATTCCGCGCCCGTTCCGTTTTGATATCCCCATTTATCCAGATTGACGCCGTTCGTATCCACGTTGGTGCCGCTGCCGTCGAACTCGTCGCTCCAGACCAGCTTCCATTCACCGATCGTTTGTACGATTCGCGCATCCGTGTAACCGGAAGCCTTAACCGTAATCACGGCATCGCCGGCAGCAGTGATGGCGGCGGATTTAAGCGTAATAAATCCGGCGCCAATCGTGTATCCGGTATTCGCCGCAAGCTTTTTCCCATTGAGCGATACTTCCGTTATGGCGCTTCTCCAGGCAGGATTGTCGGTAAACGTAATCGTAACATCCTTGCCCAGCACATTATTGACCGCATCGGCTTTTAAAGCCGGCGCAATCAGCGCTTGGCCGCTGCCTCCGTCACCTGATCCGCCGCTGCCGCCGGAAGGTCCCCCCGCCGGAGCTACTGGTGCATTCTTGGTCTCGCCATTGTCAACGTTCTTGTCGGTGACCGTTCCTCCTTTAACTTCAAAAACCCCTCCTTCACTGACCGCTTTATCATTCAGCGTTGTATTATCAGAAATAACCTGCAATTCGCCAACGCTGCCCTTTACATTAAGCGCCGTGCCGCCCGCGGCCTCTTCTACCTTCAGTTTGTTGACACCGGCCTGTTCGCCTATCTCGATCACGGCGCCGCTAGCCACATTCAATTCCCCGACCTCGGTGTTTCCGCCAAGTGCGACCCGGACCGGTCCGGACGTTTTGCTCACGATCATCGTCCCGATCTTGGAATCGTTCACATGCACCGAATGAATGCCGCCGCCGTTTATATAAAGCGTACCGTCTACCTTAGCGCCCGTTAGTGTAACTTCCCCTTCCCCAACTCCAGCCGTTACAAGAACGTTGCCTTTGATTTCCGCCCCTTTGACCGTCACGCTCGGACTGGCAATCAACATGCTCCCCGCAGATTTAACGCTATCATAGGTTCCGGATGCATGAATGATTTCCCCGGCCAGCCGATCCAGCAATACAATCGCTTCGGCCCGCGAGATAGGCTGCTGCGGACGAATCGTGCCGTCCGAAAAGCCCTTAACATAGCCGCCTGCAACCAGGCTGGCCAGCGGTACCTGTGCAAATGCTGCAATTTGTTGCCGGTCAACGTAGCCGCCTAATACGGATGTATCCGCCTTCGCAAGCGAAAACAACGCCGCTGCTATCTTTGCCGCTTCCTGACGGGTTACCGCCGCTTCCGGCTTGAACAGCCCCTGAGGATAACCGTCGATATATCCCGCCGCTTTGGCGATTTTAACCTGCTCTTCATACCACTTACCCGCCCCAACGTCGCTAAAACCCTCTTGCGACTTTGTGCTAAACCCAAACAGCGTATTGATCAGCTTTACAAGTTCCGCCCGGCTGATCTCGTCGCCCGGCCTGAATTTCCCGCCGGCGCCTTCCGTTAATCCAAGCGCGGCCCACTTCTCAATTTGCTGCTGCGCCCAGTGTCCCCGGACATCCGTAAATAACTCGGCGCTTTGCTGAATTGTCTGGGCAAGTTGTGAAGCCGGCGCCTCCGTGTTCGAGGATTCCGGCGGTTCCCCTGCCGCCGCAAATCCAAGTTCCGCCTGACCGCCCAAGAGTGCTGCGCTTAGCAGGAGCGCGGCGAACCGACGCCGCAAGATGCTGCTTTTTTTGGCCATATATCGATTTACTCCCTTCAGAATGTAAGATAATGGATATCTTTATTCATTAAAGAAGGAACGCTACATATCTAACGTGCAGCGTTCCTCGTCGTAAACCATGGCTGACTGACAGGCAGGCTAGCCTTTATTTGGAGCTAGCGGATTGATACCATTCGTTGACTTCCTTCGTAATTTGGTCTCCGCCGGATTTCTTCCAGTTATCCACCATCTTGTCGAATTCGTCGATGGAAGATTGACCGTAAATGATTTTGGAGTACGTTTGGCTTACCAGCTTGTTGAGCAGTTCGTTCTTTTGCTTCATCGTTTCCGTCAAAGGACCTTGGAAGTAGTTCTTCATGCGAATATCCTTTTGATCCATCACGATCTTCATCGCTTCAATGTTTTCCGGCTTACGAATGGCAGCCGTTGATTTTTCGTAAGGTGTTACTGGTTGTTCACCGTTCGCAAGCTTGATCATCGTATCCGCGTACAGCGAAGGAATACGTGCGCCTTCAAAGGTCAGCGAATAGTAGATCGGTTCTACCAAGTGAGTGCGGTCCGCGTAATCCGGGAACAGATCCGGGTATTTTTGCGGGTCTTTCGTAATCGTTCCGTCCGGCAGTTTCGCCCAGTCGTAACCTTCGGCAAAGCCGTTTTCGAATTCGGAGCCGGCTTCCGGGTTCGCCCAGTTATCAAAGAAGAAGTTGTAATAACGGAGCAGCGCTTCCGGATGTTTCGCGTTTTTATTGATCAGGATCCAGCCGTTAACGGACGGATTGCCGCTTTGTGCGCCAATCTTGCCGTCAGGTCCGGCAGGAAGCGGATAGCCTTTGTACTTCGCTCCCGGTACGTTGTTGATCAGGTCGCCGAACGGCCAGTCAGGCAGCCAGTTGCGCCCTACGATTGCGCCCGCTTGGCCTTTCGTGAACAATTCGGAAGCGGTGGTTTCGTCCTTCAAACCGGAGTCTTTGGAAATGTATCCTTTGTCCATCCATGTCTTCAGCGTAGCCAGCGCCGGTTTGGCCGCAGGGTCCACCGAACCGTAAGAAAGCTGGCCGTCCGCCCCCTTGTTCCATTGCCAAGGAAGAGTTCCATAGTCGCCGAATACCCAACTGACGTCGCTCATCCAGCCCAGGAACGTATTTTTAAAGCCGGCAGCCAGACCGATCGTATCCTTCTTTCCGTTGCCGTCCGGATCTTTATTGACAAAAGCGTCCATAATATTTTCGAAGTCTGCCAAGGTTTTAGGAGCTTGCAGCCCCAATTTATCCATCCAATCTTGACGCAGCCAGAGCAACATGTCGTCATTATTGGCGTAATCAAGAACCGGCAGCGCCATGCGTTTGCCGTCCCGAGTTACCGGGAGCCAAGTGTCAGGGTTCAGAGCGGTGCCTTCCTTGTATTTGTCGCCTGCGTATTTATCGAACAGCTCTCCGACGTCCATAAACTGCCCGGAGTCGATCAGCATGTTTACCGTTTCCAAGTCGCCGCGGTACGTGATGATGTCCGGCATCTTTTCCCCGGAGGACAACATCAGGCGAAGCTTGGTTTTATAGGCTTCGTTTGTATCCGTTACGATCCAATCGTATTTCACGTCAATGCCGAGATTATCTTTCACGTAACGCTGCAAAACGTTGTTTTCCATTGTTTCGCCGTTTTTGAAGAAGAAGTTGGTCCCGATTCCTTTTACCGTGGTCAGCGTGATCGGTTCCACGTACTTCTTACCGTCCCATCCCGTATCATCCACATTGCTGGTTGTGTTGGTGCTGGCACTGTTGTTTGCCGTTCCTTCGTTCTTCGCGCCGTCGTTCCCGGAATTCGAAGAAGCGTTGTTGTTGCCCCCTCCTCCCGAGCAAGCGGCCAGAGTGAATGCCATTACGGCAGCCAACGTGAGGCTCAGCATTTTTCTCCAAGTGAATTGCATATTGTCTTATCCCCCCAGACTATAATTGAGAGCGCTTACCTATCTCTCACAAAAACTATAAATCCCTCCATCGTCAGTTAAAATGCCCTAAATTTATCTTAGATGCCAATTTATCGACTTTCTTACACGATTATCCTTTGACGGCTCCAAGCACAATCCCCTTTACGAAGAAACGCTGCAGGAACGGATAAACCACCAGTACCGGCAAAATCCCGATGAAAATCTGCGCCGCTTTTACGGTACGCTGCGAAATATTTTTCAACTCGTTAACATCCGGGTTCAGCTTATTGAAGTCCTGCTGGACGATGACCGTCTGCAAGAACGTGGCCAGCGGATAATTGCGGTAATCGTTGATATACAAAAGGCCGTCGAACCAGGCATTCCAGTTGCCTACGATGGAAAACAGCGACAATGTCGCGATGGCCGGCAAAGCAAGCGGCAAATAAACCTGCATCAGAATTTTAAAATGCCCGGCTCCGTCGATCAGCGCCGCCTCCTCCAGTTCCTTCGGAGTCGCCCTGAAAAAATTCATCAGTAATATCATATTAAACACCTGTACCGCGCCCGGCAATACAAGCGCCCACATCGAATCCATCAGACCCAGATTACGAACGAGAATGTAGCTTGGCACTACGCCTCCGGTGAACAGCATCGTAAAAACGAAATACCACGCATATACGTTTCTGGCCCGAAAAGCGGCAGTCTCTTTGGACAATACATAGCCGGCCAGCGTGATGACGCTCATCGTCATGAATGTTCCCAGTAGGGTCCGCTCTATGGAAATGAGGAACGCCCGCAGGAAATTCGGGTTATTCATCGTTTTCGTATACGAATCAAGATTGAAATCAACCGGCCACAGGCCTACCAAATGGGCGTTTGCCGGCGCTTTGGCGCTAAAACTGATCGCCAGAATATGGATAATCGGCAGCACGCACGTCAGCGCCGCAATGGTCAGCAACAAGTAATTGAAAAAAGTGAATACCTTATATCCTCGTGTTTTGTGGTACATACCCCGCACTCCTTAAAATATTTTGTAATCCGCCAGCTTGTAGGCGATCCGGTAGCCAAGCACGATAAGCACAAATCCGACAAGCGATTTGAAAAGGCCTACGGCCGTGCCAAAGCTGTATTGGCCGTTCAAAATACCGGTGCGGTATACGAACGTATCGATGATATCCCCTTTGTCGTAAACGAGCGGGTTATACAGGTTGAAAATTTGGTCGAAGCCGGCGTTCAAAATATTACCCAGAGCCAGCGTTCCCACAACGATGACGATAGGGGTGAGAGAAGGAATCGTGACGTGGATCGTTTGCTTCCAGCGGGTCGCTCCGTCCACTTCCGCCGCTTCATACAGCGAAGGGTTTACTCCCGCAAGCGCAGCCAGATATACGATCGTGCCGAATCCGAACTGCTGCCATACATCGGTCAGGACAACAACGATGCGGAACCAGGTGCCGTCGCCCAGGAACAAAATCGGCTCAAGGCCAAACCAACTGTGCAGAAGCGAGTTGATGATCCCGTCGCTGGCCAGCATGTCGTTCAGAATGCCTCCCAGGAAAACCCAGGAAATAAAATAGGGCAAATACACGAGCGTTTGAACTGACCGTTTGAAAAAGTTGCGTCTGACCTCATTCAGCATCAGCGCGAATACAAACGGCACTACGATATTGAAGATGATTTTCAGCCCGGCAATGATCATGGTATTGAATATAACCTGCTTGCTGTCCGGATAATCGAACATGAATTTGAAATGCTTCAGTCCGACCCAGGCCGATCCCCACATTCCGTCATACGGCTTGTAGTCTTTGAATGCGATTACAAGACCGCCCAGCGGCAAATAGCCGAAAATGAGCTGCAGCGCCACAGCCGGAAGCAGCATCAGGTGCAGCGGCCATGTCCGCCTTAGCAAGCCTTTTATTCCCGTCCGCTGAAGTGTAACGCTCGTCTGTGCAGTTTTTGTTGGTGTCTCCATGCCCAAAATTCCTTTCCTAAGCTCTTTTTTCGGATTGACATCTATGTCATCATCCTGCAATAGTAAGTATATAATTCACATTTTTTACCGTCTGCGCCGAACATTTTGGAACGATACCCGAATTTTTGTTTTCTGGACCCTGAGCCGAAGGAGGCCGGAGTTTTGTGAATATTCGCATGAATACGTTTACAAAAATCCTCGGATTAATTTTGCTGATGCTGATCCCCATCCTGTTCCTGTACTGGTTTTCCAACTATACCAGCGTGCGGGTCGTATCGGAGGAGGTGGAGAAATCCATGTACAAGGACCTCTCTTATTTCGCCGCCCAGACCGACAATATCGCCGCGCAGTTGACGAAGAGCGGTCTCATGATCAGCGAAGATATGAATGTGCGCGCTCTTGAATTTTTTGACATTTCTTCGTTGTACGAGCAAACGGACGAAAAGCTCCGCATCGATGAAAAGCTTCGGCTTATGATTGCCTCGTCCACATGGGATACGACGATCAGTGTCTATGCTCCGGATACGCACACCTTCGTGTCCTCCAACGCTTCCCTTCCAAACGATGGCGAGCAGCTTAAGCGCAATTTCTCCCGGACTTGGAAGTATACGGAGGATGTTCCGGACTACTACCGCAAGCATCCGAGGTTTGTTCGATATATGACCGACCCTTTTGACGCCCCGCTCAATAAAGCGCTGCTTATCGCGGAAATGAGCTTTCCCGCTTCGGATTTGACCAAAGCTCTTGATCGTTTCAAAGCCGGCGGAAAAGGAGATCCTTTTTTCATCACACAGGATGGTTCGGTCATTTCCTCAGACAGCGCCAATCAAAAACTGCAAAGTGAGCTTATTTCACAGTTGGATATGAGGACCCTGGCCCAAAAACCGTTTACCCGTTTCACCTTTTCCGAAAGCGAGTACGCGGTCAGCTGTGTGTTTATGCCGGAGCTTGGGCTTTATCTGGTGGATTATCTGCCGATCCAGGACGTCGTTCGGCCGATCACGGCGAACAGCTATCTGTTCTATGGTTGCATTTTGTTCCTCTTAGTCAGCAGTACCATCGCGGCCCATTTTCTGTACAAAAACGTGCAGGTGCCGATCCGCGAGCTCATACGCGGCGTCAGAAAGCTGCGCCGAGGCGAATATCCGACACTGAACGTGTTCCACCCGGGAAACGAATTTTATTTCCTGCTCGTCAGCTTTAACGATATGGCCAAACAGATCGAGCAGCTGATCCAGAACATTTACCGGGAGGAAATCCGCTCCCGCGATGCCAATCTGAAGCAGCTGCAGTCCCAGATCAACCCGCATTTTCTTTATAACTGTTTTACCCTGATCCGCAGCCTGACAAGGCTTGGCGAGAAAGAAACGGTTATGCAGCTATCCATGCATTTAAGCAAATATTACCGCTACACAACCCGATCCGAACGGCCGACGGCCGAGCTTCGGGAGGAGCTGGATCTGGTAAACAGCTACCTTGCGATCCAGGCGATTAAGGTGCAAGATTTGAAATATGAAATCGATATCCCGGAACCGTTTATCCATTTGGAGCTGCCCCGCCTCATCCTGCAGCCTCTGGTGGAAAACGCGGTGCTGCATGGGGTCGAGCCCGCAGGCAGCGGAACCGTCCGCGTCAGCTCATACATTCGTGATGGCTGCTATGTGCTTACCGTTTCGGATGACGGCGTTGGCCTGACCGATCAGCAGCTCATCGCGCTGGAGCGGCAGATCACGATGCCTCCTGAGGAGGACAAGGGCTGCGCGCTTTGGAACACGCGGCAGCGCATGCTTCTGCAATTCGGGCCGAAAGCGGGCCTACGTATATGCAGACGTGAAGAAGGCGGCGTGGAGGTTTCGCTGTTTTGGCCGGCAAGCCAGCCGGAAGAGATGGGCAACGCATCGTAACAAGGGAGAAGGGAGAAAAAATATGCATCAACTGCTTATCATTGACGATCAGACGGCTCTGGTCGACGACCTCGCCGACATGCTGCCTTGGCAGAACATCGGAATCGAGAAGGTTCATAAAGCGAACTCCGGACGGGAAGCCCTGGAGCTCATGTTCGAGCATGCGATCGATGTTGTGGTGACGGACATCCGAATGCCGGGAATGTCGGGGCTGGAGCTTATCGAGGAAATTAAGCGGAACTGGAAGCACACCAAATGCATTTTGCTGACCGGTTATGCCGACTTTGAATATACCAAACAGGCGCTGCAACTGAGATCCAACGATTATTTGCTGAAGCCGGTCGAAGACGAGGAACTGATGGACGCCGTTCGCAAGGCGCTGGACGAGCTGGAGCGGGAGTGGCAGGAAATTTCCTCGACGCAAAAAGCGATGTACGCGTTAAGGGAGCAGCTTCCAAAGCTGCGCGAATATTTGCTCGTGGATCTGATCACGGGCAAAATGGCGCCGGCCGACCCCTCCCTGTCCAAAAAGCTGAGTATGTACGAGGTATTTGCCCGAACCGGAATGCCTTGCCATATGATGCTGCTCCGCATCGACGACACGGCCAGCGTGTATGATACCGCCGGAGAGGCGCTGATCGAGTATGCTCTCACGAATATGGCCGGCGAGCTGTTCGGCGACCGCATGCGGCTGTGGAGCTGCACGGATGCCGGGGGTTACATCGTCTGCGTCCTGACGCCGAAAACGGCGCCGGCCGCACCGATTCTGGCGGCGGTCTCTTCCCCGTCTGAAGAAATGGCGGACGGTTTTGACGACTGGATCGAATCACAGGCTTTTCAGTTGCAGCATGCTGCAAGAACATACCTGCACGTGGGCATTTCGGTGCTCACGAGCAAATCCGGGCGTTTTCCGGAGGACGTCGCCCCGATGTACCAGTCTTCGCTGGCCAGCTTCCGCCACTTCATCGGCAGCGATACCGAGCTGTTCGTCTCGCTGGCGAAGGAACCGGACCGCGGAGAACCGCGGTTGCTCGGCGAGCTCTACCGGTCGCCGAACCTTGCCACCCTGCTCGAAACGGAGCAGTGGAGTGCCGCGGACGAAAAGCTGGAGACGATTTTCCGGGAGCTGGAGGAAGAATGGCGCGGCTCGCCGGAGCATGTGCTCGAAACTTATTTTACGATCGCATCGACCATCGCCGGTCTGATTCACCGCTCGAAAAAATGGCTGGCCGACACAATCGGCGACGACTTTTACGCCGTTGCCGGCGGACATTCGCTAAATACCGTCAGCGAGCTGCGCAGTTGGACGCAGCGGGTTATCGCCAGTTACCGGCAGTCGATGAGCCATGTTGAAAAGGACTCCCGCTCATCTATTATTCGGAAGGTGCAGGATTTCATCGAAAGCCATCTCGACAGCGCTTCGCTGCAAACGATCTCGGAAAACGTGTTCCTGAATCCGTCCTATCTGTCTAAAATCTACAAGCTGGAAACCGGGGAAGGCATCAGCGAATACATTCTGCGCGTCCGTATGGAAAAAGCCGCGGACTTGCTCGCCCAGTCTCCGGAGAAAATCTATGAAATATCCTTGATGCTCGGTTACCATAAGCCCAGTTATTTTATCCAGCTGTTCCGCAAGCATTTCGGTCTGACTCCTCAGGAATACCGCAACAAGCTGGGCGTGTGAAATAGTTATGCTCATCTGCCGTAACAAAGGCCGCCCATCGGCGTTCAGCACGCGGACAAGCGGCCCTTCATAACGTAAGCACGGTGCATGAGAACGACTGATTTCATTGCCCGCTTGCATACGCATCACTTATATATCAAGCCGAAATTCCTCCGGAATTCAGCTCACTACAAACTTAGTATAACTGTACCCTTCCCGGGTCTTCTTCACTTCAAGAACCGCGGGGATGGCCTGCTTCAGTTCCTGGACATGGGAGATAATACCGATCATACGGCCGGACTGCTGGAGATCAACCAAGGTCTCGACGGCCTTGTTCAGCGATTCCTCGTCCAATGACCCGAAGCCTTCGTCGATAAACATCGTCTCGAGCGAAATCCCGCCCTCGTAAGACTGTATGACATCGGCCATGCCAAGCGCCAGGCATAACGAGGCGTTGAATTTTTCGCCGCCGGACATGGTTTTCACGTCGCGCAGCTGGCCCGTATAATTGTCGAACACGTCCAGTCCAAGCCCGCTTTGCTTCCCTCGCTTCTCCATCCGGTCGCTCCGGACGAGATAAAACTGCCCGCCGGATATCCGCGAGAGCCGCTGGTTGGCATGATGGATGATTTTACCCAAAAACTCGATCTGCAGGTACCGCTCGAAGGAAATCTTCTTGCTGTTTTCCCCGCGGACAACGTCATACAGCTCCTTGACGAGCCCGTGCTCCCGTTCCGCTTCCTGCCAGGTCTTCTCCGCCTGTAAAATATCCCGCTTCCCGTCGTCCGCCCGCTTATACTGGCTACCCGCTTGCAGTTGCCCGTTTCGCAAGGCTTCGATCCTTTCGTCGGTCTCCCGCATCCCCTGCTCCATCAGCGCCAAATCCTGCCGGGTCTCCCCTTCCAGCTTGGCGCTCAGCTCTGCGATCTGTTCGCGAACCAAAGCGGCTGCGGTCCGGTAAGCGTCGATTCGCCCCCTAAGTTCCGTGCGCTCCGCTTCGGGCATTTGGGCAGCCCGATACGCTTCTTCCGCCGCAAACCCGGCTTGTTTCATCGCTTGGGCAAAGCTCTCATACGCTTTATCCCGGTTAAGCCGGGCTTCTTGCCATTGGTGTTCGGCATGACTCCAATCTCCGGCCGACTTGATTTGTCCGTCACTGGCCTCCCGATAACGCATCTGCGCTTCATTCCAGGCTGCATCCAGCTCCTTCTTTCGTATGCCCGCGAGCCGGATTCGCTCTTCCAACTGGGTCAGGCTCCGCACATCCTCAGGCAGCGCTCCCAGCGATTGCTCATAAAGCGCCTGCTCCCTAGCGTGCGCCGTTGTCTTCTCGTGGTGCTGCAATTGCGCCTCCTCTTTCCGCTTGCGAAGCTCCTCAAGCTGAAGATCCAGCGTTTCAAACTCCCGTTTGCGCTGCAATAGCCCGTCTGCTTCTTCCTTAAGCGCTTTTTCCTCCTGAGCAAGCGCCTTCCCTTCCTCCACCAGCTTATCGAAAGCATCCCGGATTCCCTCAAGACGAAAGCCATGCTCCACCGCCTGTTGTCCTCTGTCGGCAATCAATCGCTCCGTTGCCGCAAAGTCTGCCTGCGCCTGCAAATACTCCGTTTCAACGTCCGATTTGTTTTTCCGCGCGTGGTCCAACTCTTCCTTCGCCGGAACTTGCCCCGCACCTAACGCTTTATGGGGATGATCCACGCTCCCGCACACCGGACAAGCTTCGCCGTCGTGCAGATGGCTTGCGAGCAGGCCCGCCTGCCCTTCGATCCAGCGCTCTTCCAACGCGCCGTACGCTTCGGCGGCATGGCCGTAATCCGCTTTCAGCGCTTGCACGTTCTGCCGTTCCTTTTCGGCTTTCGCGGTAAGCTTCAGATAGTCTTGCACAACCAATGCCTGCTGTTTAAGATGCGCGAGTCTTACTGTTTTCTCGGCTAGGCCGGAGGTCCGCTCCTCCATCTCTTTGACCTTCGCGCCATCGGTCATCCGTTTGGTTTGCAGCGCGTCCAATTGCTCCTGAGCCGCTTCCACTTTCCCGGCCAGCACGCGGGCCTCCTTGCCGAGCACGTCAACGAGCCGTTCTTTTTGATCCATCTCCCGCACGATTTCCAAAAATCCCTGCAGACGGTCCAACTCGCGCAAGGCTTGTTCGCGGACCTCCTGTTTGCCCTCTTCTTCCGTAAAACGGACCGCCGCAGCTTCCAGCTTCCGCTTGGCCTGTTCATGAAGCCGCTCCGCTTCTTCCATCGTTTTCGTTTTCCGCGCCAAATCCTCGCCCGCATCCAAATAATGCCGCTCATGCACCTCCAGATGAACCGCTTGTTCGGCGAGCTTTAGCCGTGCGGCTATCCCTTCGAATTCCGGGGCCTGCTCCGCAAGCTGTTCGTTCATCGCCCGCTTCTGCTCCAGAAGATCGAATTGTTCGTTTAACCCTTTCGCTTGCAAATACCGTGCTGTCTGCTGCTGCTGCAAAACCATCTCCTGCCGCAAAAGTTCCTCGGCCCCGTTCATCTGCTCCGCATAATAGGCAATTTCGCGGTCCAGCGCTTCGATCACCTGATGCGAATTGAAATACTCCTGCCGAAAAACCTGCTGCAGCTCCGAACCTTCGCGATCCCCGAGAGAGCTTTTCACCTGCTCGATGTACAGATCCCGCGTCTTTTGCAAGCCGAGGCAAATCTGCTGCATCTCCTTGCGTTTCTCGTTCAGATGATCGGCCACATATTTGAACAGCCCGGTTTTAAAAATCCGCCGCAGAATCTCTTCTTTGTTCTCGGTCTCGGAGGTTAGCAGCTTCCGGAATTCTCCCTGCGGCAGCATCACGATCTGGCTGAACTGCTCCTTCGTAAGGCCGATGAGCTCGCGGATTTTTTGGTCGACCTGGGAGACGATAAAGCGGTCCGTCAACGGCATGGCTTCTCCTTGCACCAGTTCGTACAACTCGTACCGTTCCCCCGTGGCGACCTTGTTGCCCGCCTTCACATGGGGCAGCTGCCGGAACACCCGATAACTCCGGCCCTTCAGCTCAAACTCGAACTCAACCGAGGTAAACGTCTGATCGTCGGCAAAATGGCTGCGCAGCATCCGGCTGTCGTTCCGGTCTTCCCCGCTCGCGCTTCCGTACAAGGCGAAGCAAATCGCGTCAAAAATGGAGGTTTTCCCGGCTCCCGTGTTGCCCGAAACCACGAACAAACGGTGGCCCGCCAGCTCGGAAAAATCGATGGTTTCGGTATCTTTATACGGCCCGAACGCCGTCATCGTCAGCTTGAGCGGTCTCATCCCGTTCCCCCTCCTTCAGTATCATTTCGTGCAGCGTCTGCATAAACAGCTTTTCCGTTTCCGTCGAAGGGTCTGTCCCTTTCACTTCTTTATAAAAAGCCTGAAACAGCGAAAATTGGTCCATTTCCGCCCGGCCTTCCGCCTCCGAATTCTCTCCCGTCAACACGGCCATGGCGAATTTCTGCTCAACATGCATCGCATTCGGATAGACGGAACGCACCCGTTCCATCGGAGACGCGACCAGCACCTCGTCCAGCAGACGGACAAACACATAATCGTCGTTCAGCGGCTGCAGCTCTAATTCCGCAATTCGTCCTTCTACCGTACGCATGTCGCGTCTTGGCCGAAGCAATCTTTTTTCCACGGCCGCTTGCCCCGTTTCGTCCAGTTCCACCACCAAATACCCTTTCCGGTGCGTCTCTTCTGAAATCGAATACTTCAGCGGCGAACCCGAATAGCGGATCGTTTCGTCCCCGACATGGTGCGCTTGATGCAAGTGCCCAAGCGCCGTGTAATGGAACCCGGCAAAATGCCGGGAGCTGACATGCTCGGCTCCCCCAATCGCCAGCGGCCGCTCGGAATCGCTGGTATTCTCCTCCGGCTCTCCGCCCGGCGTCACAAACGCGTGGCCCACGAGCACATGCCGGGCCTTCGGGTCCATCGCTCCACGGATCGTCTCGGTCACCGCCTTCATCGCGTCGTCATGCGTGCGAATCGACTCATCGCCTAGCAAATGGCGCACCTTGCCCGGTTCGGCGTAAGGAACCAGATGAAAATGAACCTCCCCAAACGAATCATGAAGCACCACGGGCTCCATCGGATATGTAAGCTCTCCGGCAATATGCAGGCCCGAGGCCCGCATGATGCCGTTGCCGAAATCCAGCCGGGCCGGGCTGTCATGGTTACCCGCAATCGCCAGCACCGGTACTTTAAGGCGAAGCACGATTTTTTCCAGTGTCTCGTCGAGCAGTTGCACCGCCTCCGTCGGCGGAACCGCCCGGTCGTATAAGTCTCCCGCAATGACGACTGCGTCCGGCCGTTCCGCTTCGATGCCCTGGAGCAATTGTTCCAGGACATACTGCTGATCTTCCGTCATATAAACGCCCTGCACCAGTTTTCCCAAGTGCCAATCGGCCGTGTGGAAAATTTTCATAAGCCGCCGTCCATCCTCTCTATCCGGATCAAATTGCTATTTATAGTAAAATTCTATATAAATTAAGCCAAAGATTGAATACGTATAACGGCAGCCGTGTGAAATATTCTTTCGATCGCTGTACATTCAAATGGAGTAGAAATCCGGTCACAAAGGCGAACGCTTCGCTTCTGCCAGAACATTTCACACTCTTGCTATGATACTTTTTCATTGGTTCAACTTATATAGTTTACAAAAATTTTGCATTCTATGGATTCTATTATAGCAGAAGGGGCGTCGCCTTAGGCCAAGTCCGGGAATCGAAAAAGAAAAGGACGCCTCGCGGCGTCCCCTCGGAGGGTAAAGCTTCCACACTGTTTTACGGGTTCCCCAGCGTCACCGCATACAAATACCACGAGGCATGGGGGAGCCATTGCTCAGCCCAGCGCCAGTTATCATCGATGAGTCCAGGTTTTGACGCCGGCAGCAGCTCGATGCCCGCCTCATCGTCCAGCCCTCCGGTCACCCCGTTGCAGATCCCGCCGGGACAGTTCATGTAATCGAACCCGTATTTATAGTGGTATTGGGGATTGTTGCGGCCCGCCCCCTGCTGCATGCAGCTGTCGAACGGGTTGAGCCCCAAAATCCAGTTGAGCTGGTCGTCGGCATAGGCTTGAAGTTTCTTTCCAAGAGGCCGATGCGCCTCCGATGCCGGCAAATGCATCGTCAGCAGCCGGGCCGCCGCCGCAAGGGAGGCAAGTCTGGCGTTTTCTCCTTGCCACCAAGGGGAAGCCTCCGTCTCATGCGGCATAAAAAATGCCGTGTATCTTTTCCCGTCGCTTCGTTCCACAAACTGGCGGGCAAGGCCAAAGGGATTAGCGACTTCGCGCGTAATCCGCAGCTCGAATTCCATCGCTTTTACGACCGTATCCAGCACTTCCGCTCTGACCTCTTTATTTTTCTCAATCTCCAAATAGTTCAACAGCGAAATCGCCGGGAGACCTGCGTCCGAAGGATGAAAAAACGGCCGCCCCGCCTCGTTGGTTCTCCAGTAATGCCCATTTTGCTCATCTCCCGTTGCATCCCCGTCATTCAGATATCCCATGAGCGTTTTGGCTTTTTCGCCCGCTTTCTGGCGGTACTCCGGTTCAAGGGTGGCACGGTACAGCTCCGTCAAAGCGGTAAGCGCGCAATATTCGTCAATAATGTTCGGTTTTCCGTCATTCAGATAACGCGGGTTGTTCTCCTCCAGATAAGCGTAAGCTTCCCTGGCCGCCCGCAAATATTGCTCACGGGCATAGTCGCCCGGGTAAGCATGGCGGCTCGCCGAAGCCAAGGCAGCGATGGCAAATCCCGCTCCCTGCCTGAAGCCCGTTTCATATGACTCTTCGGTAATCGTTTCGTCTCCCGCTGTCGCCGCCGCACCGAACTGCGACGACGAACGCTTATATAAAAAGTCGATCCGCCGGTCGGCCGCTTTCGTAAATTCCCCGATCCGCCGCACCGACCTGAAAAAAGTCCCCGACGGCGCCCGCATCCGGAACAGATAATCCGCTCCGTACATCGCTTCGTCCAAAATTCTGCGTTTGATCTGGTCATAATGGGAATTCCCCGATTGCTCGAGCCGCTCGTGCGCTTTAAACAAAACCCAAGCCGTAAAAGAGCCCTGCTGCGGATTAAAGAAGGTTGCGTGCGACAAATGAGACAAATGCTTGCCGTAATCGCCGGTGGCATCGTACCAGCCGCCATGCAGATCATGACGGCCCGCTCGGTTTCCCGCGAACGCGAGAGTGCGGTCGGCCCGGTCAAAATCGCCGCTGCATCGCTGGGCTTTGAAATAAAATACGGTATCCGAAAGGCTTTGCTTGCCAAGCACATGGTCTTCGATGGTAAACACATGAGAGCGTAGGCATCCCGCCGATGTTTCACATTCTATGTAGTAGCTTCCTGCAGTTTGAAGTTCCTCAAAATGGATCGTCCAAAATCGCCAGTCGCTCCAACGATCCACTTGACCCGCAAAAGCGGCGGTTCCTTGAAACACGGAATTTCCGTTACCCGCGGCGATCACCCTGAATTCTCCGGCCTCCTCGCCGTCCCCTCCAAGAACCACAGCATGTTTCGTTCCCAGGCGATCATAGCCGATATGGTTAATTAAAATCTTCATATATAAGCCCTCCCTGCAAAAAAAGATGATTCCCCTTTCTAACTCTAACCCTGTCTCCAAACGGGAAAAAGGTGCAAAATCTTCTACTCCGGGGCCAATATTCTACAATAAACCAAACTCGGCAAAAATCTGAATATTTGACTTCAAAAAGAAAACAATAACCAATGAAAAAACGCGAAAGGAGCATGATCCATTCATGTCACAGTTAAATCAGCAGGAGCTTCAAAGCTTGCGCCACCTGATCGGCGCGCACGAAACAGCTAACCAGAAAATGCAGGCTTATGCGCAGGAAAGTACCGATCCGCAGGTCAGAGCCTATTTTGAAAAATCGGCGCAGGACGCGATGCAAACCAAACAAAAGCTTATGTCGTTTTTAAACTAGGAGGGATTCTGCCAATGAATGACAAAATTATGGTAAACGACACGCTGTCCATGGTTAAAAGCAGCTTGACGACCTATTCCAGCGTGATCTCGGAATGTGAAAATACCATGCTCAGATCAACCATCCAGCAAATCAGAAACAATTGCGAAACCTCCCAGTACGAGCTGTTCCAGCTGGCTAAATCAAAAGGTTACTACCAGCCGGCCATGATGGCGGAGCCGCAAGAGGTTCAGCAGGTAAAAACCCAACTCGGAGGCTAACAGGAAAATTCCGGTAATAAGCCAAGTATGTCAAAAGGTCAATGGAAGCTTTTTATCGGCTCCCATTGACCTTTGTTTTTAGTTTTTTACGGCTTCTTTGTCCATATCTTGCTCTCGTTTTCCATTCAGGATTCCGATTTTTTTGGGTGGAAGAAATTAAAGACAGGCTGTTCCATGTTTATGTCCGTCCGTTATTCCCGGCGTAAACGGACGGGCAACCTCCGAGTGCTCACCCCATCCCCATGTGGTTGTTGGCTTCGTTCGACAATTCCCAGGTGCGCAGCTCGTAGGTTTCCGTTCCGGATCGGACGTATGGATCGGCTTCGGCCACCGCCTTGGCTTCATCATAGGATGCGGCCTTGATAATCACCATTCCGCCGCGATAATCGCTGAACGGGCCGCATAATACCAGTTTGCCTTGACGATCCAACTCCTTTAAATGCCGGACATGCTCGCGGATCAGTTCCTCCGAGAACTCCCGGCCGGGCACAATAGATAATAGAATGGCGTAACGGATGTCTTCTTCGCGGGTTATGTACATACAGGATCACTCCTTTTTCGATTTTGGGAAACATTGTTGTTGTATTCTCCTACCCGTTGATGTAATCCTTCACGCCGCACAGCCAAACCAGATGATCCCCGCCCGGTCCAAACAGCCGATCATCCGCCGAATCAAAGCCGAACCTACACCTTGTCCCTGAAACTCCGGCAATATGTACAAGCTGCCCAGTTCGCCCACATCGTCCAGCCGATGATCCGTACATCGTTTGACGTCCTCCCCGCAGGGAGCAAAAGATATCGTTCCAATCACGGTCCCACCCGTTTCCGCGATCAAAAAATGAACTCCGGACTCCGCCCCGCTCAGGAAAGCGTCGAGCTTCATTTTCTTGTGTTCGATCTCGCCGCGGACGTCTTCGAATAAATCGCCCAAGCCCTCTTTTCCGAACGCATCTTGAATGGAGCTTTCGAATACCCGGTAAGCCTGCTCCCGATCGTTCAGCGCCGGTTTTCTGATAAATAGGTCCAAAGCCACTTGATGATTCCCCCTCTCAATCACTATTTTGGCATAGCTTCGCGACACGTCAAATCTCTATTTTACATGACTAAAATCAAAACAAAAATTTTCAATGCAATTGTAAAAAGAAGAAAAAAACATTGATCTGCACGACTCTGCGATTGTGGTATAATCACGTTGATTTGTTGAAGAGAGGGATTGAAATTCCTTTCAACAGCGTGCGAGAACATACAGGAACAGGTGATCAAATGTTTGAACTGAAGTGGCTTTGGCAGAACCTGGAGGGAAATCGTGCGAGGTACATCTTTGCGCTCTGCCTATCGGTGGTGGGCTCGTCGCTCACGATCGTCAATCCTTACATCAGCCAGCGCATCGTCGATACGTTCATTGCCGGCGACAACGCGCTGCAGAATTTGACGGATAGGCGAGGGTTACTCGTTATGCTATGTATGGGCATGATTGGCTTCTCCTTACTGCGAACGGGGCTCGCTTATCTGACAACGATGGAGTACGAGCAATCCTCGCAAAACATGATGTATCGCATCCGCATTTATTTGTACAACAAGATTCAAGGGCAGGATATGGAGTATTACGACCATAACCGCACGGGCGACCTCATGACCAAGATGACTGGCGACCTCGACATGGTGCGGCACTCGATGGCGTGGATCATCAAGACGATCATTGAGTCGGTAACGATTTTTGTGGCCGCGGTGATCTATTTCTTCACCATTGACGCCGTGCTGACGTTATGGCTGCTCATCCTGTCGCCGCCGATTTTCGTCGTTGCCTACATATTCGCGAAACGCGTCCGCCCGATGTACATCGATTTGCGGGAGCGGCTGTCCCAACTGAACACGACCACGCAGGAAAATATCGCAGGTAACCGCGTTGTCAAAGCTTTCGCCCGTGAAGAGCATGAAATCGATAAATTCACGGACAAAAACATTAATTACTCCAAAGCGAACAAAACGGCGGCGCTCGTCTGGCTTGATTATTTCCCTTATCTGGAAACCTTCGCGCAAGCCTTCAACGTCATCCTGATGATCGGGGGCGGTTATTTCGTCATGAAGGGCCGGATCACTTTCGGTGAATTCGCCGCCTTCTCGTCTCTGATCTGGGCCGTGTCCAACCCGATGCGCAACATCGGTATCATCATCAACGATATCCAGCGCTTTTTCGCAAGCCTTAGCAAAATTGTCGATGTTTACTACGCTCGGCCGAATATTGTGAACAAGCATGAAGCCGCGGACAAACGCCGTTATGAAGGCCGGATCGAATTTGACCATGTGAGCTTCAAATATGAAAGCGCTACGGTACTTGACGATGTCAGCTTCACGATCAAACCGGGTGAAACCGTCGCCATTATGGGTTCGACGGGTTCGGGCAAAACAACGCTCGTCAATCTGATCCCGCGCTTTTACGATGTAACGGAGGGACGCGTTCTTGTAGACGGCATGGATGTCCGCAAACTGGAGCTCGACGAGCTTCGCGGCAACATCGGCGTGGCGACCCAGGACGTCCTCCTGTTCTCCGATACGATCGACGGGAACGTCGCTTACGGCAATCCCGACCTCTCTGAAGAGGATACGATCGAATACGCCCGGCTTGCCGCCGCGCACGATTTCATTACCCGGATGCCCGAAGGGTATGACACGATTGTCGGAGAACGCGGCGTCGGCTTGTCCGGCGGGCAAAAGCAGCGGATTGCTCTCGCCCGCGCCATGGCGGTACGGCGGCCCATCCTCATTCTGGATGACACCACCTCCGCCGTTGATCTGGAAACCGAAGAGCATATCCAAAAAAGTCTGCGCGAGCTCGATCATCCCTGCACAAAAATCATTATCGCGCAGCGGGTATCTACGACCGCCGAGGCCGACCGTATCCTCATTTTGGATAACGGCCGTGTGATCGAAGAAGGTACTCACGCCGAACTGCTGGCGAAACGAGGTTATTATTATGATGTATTTATGCTGCAAAACGAAGGCATCGGAAGGCAGGTGAGCACGAATGGCCAGAAATAAATTCGACATCGACGAAGATCTGGAATCCCCCTTTGACATCAAGCATTTCCGGCGTGCGATGGTTTATATCAGGCGTCAGCAAAAGCCGATGATTGTCGCCTTTATACTCAGTGCCCTTTCGGCAGCCATCGCGCTCTCGGGACCGCTTATCCTGCAACATGTCGTGGACGACACCATTCCCGACAAGGCGGTCCTTCCGCTTGTCGGGTGGTCCGTGCTGATGCTCGCAACCATCGTGGTCAGCGTTATCTTCGCGACCATCCGCTCGCGGATCATGACCAGCGTCGGACAGGACATTATTTTCGACATCCGTACCGATCTGTTCAAGCATTTGCAGGAACTGCCGTTCAAATATTACGACGACCGGCCGCAAGGTAAAATCCTGATCCGGGTCGTCAACTATGTCAATGCGGTTTCCGATGTGCTGTCCAACGGGATCATCAACTTTATTCTGGAAATCGTGAACCTGATCTTCATCGCCGCGTTTATGTTCGCCGTCGATGTCCGGCTCTCATTTGTCATCCTTGCGGGACTGCCTGTCTTCCTTGGCGTCATGCTGATGATCAAAACCCGGCAGCGCCGGGCTTGGCAGGCGGTGTCCAATAAAAACTCGAACATGAACGCTTATTTGCAAGAAAGCATCACCGGGATCGGCGTCACGCAAATTTTTTCGCGCGAGAAACATAATGAAGGCATTTTCACCCGTCTCGCCGGCAACTATCGCAAGGAATGGATGCGGGCCTTGCGCTACAACGCCTTGATTCCGTTTACGGTCGATAACCTGGCCACCATTGTAACGACGCTGATTTATTTGGTCGGCCTGCTCACGCTGGATCCGAAGGATGTTACCTTCGGCGTCATTTTGGCGATGAGCAGCTATGCGGCTCGCTTCTGGCAGCCGATTCTGAACTTATCGAACCTTTACAACAGCTTTATCAATGGCGTAGCTTATCTCGAACGGATCTTTGAAACGCTGGATGAGCCGGTGACGGTCAGTGACGTTCCCGATGCCAAAGAGCTGCCTTCCGTTTGGGGCAACGTCACCTTCGACAACGTCACTTTCGCTTATGACCCGGGGATCAACATCCTGGAGAACCTCTCCCTGGACGTCAGAGCCGGGGAGAGCATCGCTCTGGTCGGTCCGACGGGAGCAGGCAAAACGACGGTCGTCAATCTGATTTCACGGTTTTACAACCTGACCGGGGGGCGCATTCTCATCGACGGCAACGATATTTCGCAGGTGACGCTGAAATCGCTGCGCAGTCAAATGGGGATTATGCTCCAGGACAGCTTTATCTTCTCCGGCACCATTATGGATAATATCCGCTACGGTCGGCTTGACGCCACCGAAGAAGAGGTTATCGCCGCCGCCAAAACGGTATGCGCCGACGATTTTATCCGCGAGTTCGAGGACGGTTATATGACGGAGGTCAACGAACGCGGCTCGAAGCTGTCGCAAGGACAGCGCCAGCTTATCTCGTTCGCCCGTACGCTTCTGGCCGATCCGCGCATTCTGATCCTGGACGAAGCCACTTCGTCGATCGACGCCAAAACGGAACGGCTGCTGCAATTGGGCTTGAACGAGCTGCTTAAGGGACGCACCTCGTTCATTATCGCTCACCGGCTGTCCACCGTGAAGAACTGCGACCGCATCATGTACGTGTCCGATAAAGGCGTCGCCGAAAGCGGCTCGCACGATGAGCTTATGGCTCGCCGCGGACTTTACTACCGCCTGTATTCGGCACAGAAGATGGAAGCGATCTAATTGCGAAGAGGGTGTCCCAAGTATGGGACACCCTCTAAAATTTGTTGCAACAGCAGTGAGCAGAAAAACCGGTCACATTATAACGGCGGTCCCTCCTGCCAGATAGCCGCCGGCTTTCAGCAATCGGTTGATCGGCCTGGCGCGCACAGAAATTCCGCTCTTGAAATGATACGGCGACCCTACCCCACTGTGGAAATAGCGGCCTTTTTGGGCACTATTTCCACGGTGGGGTCTCATTTTGAATAAATAGCGCCGTTTTATGGCCTTATTTCTTCAGAAGAGTCCCTTTTCCCCTCGGTTTTGGGCGTTTTGCCGAAAATAGAGCCGTTTTGTACCGCTATTTCCATAAAAATAAGGTTTCGGAGCGAAATGAGGCCATTTTATGCCGCTATTCGAGAAATCGTCGCTTGCTGCTTCCTTCGCTTAATGTTTATTCCGGCCAGGACGGCCCGTTTAGCACCCGCTGGCAAGCCCGGGGTCGGATGCTTTCTTTTTCAGTTAAGCGAGTGGATCGTCAAATAAGACTTTACAGTTCTATTTCCGATAAATGGCTAGCGAAGCCCATTTATCTTGAAGCCACGGACGAAACTCTTCGCCTTTATCGCCTTCGTATGTATCATAGACGTCGATTCTCATCTTTTTCAATTTTTCTTCGAATTGCTCGAAGGTATGATCTGCCGGCAGGCTTTTCTTGATTCTAAGCAGAAGCTTCGTCAGTCCTTTAAACAACTCACCCGTTCTCTTCGGCGGAAGCTCTGCCCTTTGACCCAATTGCTTAAGCTGCTGAAAAGCCGCTTTCTGAACCGGAAACACCAGGTCGTTATTCATCACGTGTTTTAAAATATCGACGCTTTGCTCACTATCCCACTGGCCCAACGTTTCAACGGCCTGAAGTCTTTCTCTCCAATTTGAGGTACGGTTCACCGTTTTTTTCATTTCCTTATAGAACGATTCTTGATTTTGTTGTTCCTTATCCATTTCCATATTTACAAGTTCCAGCTCCTTAGCTTAAGTTCTCGTTATTTCGTTTCCGGTTTGGGTTGAACTGCCTGATTGGGTACCGCTGCATCATTCGGCTTCTTGGTTCCTTTACTGGTATAAGGCTTAGGGGCGTTCTTCTTTCTATTGGCACTGGCCTGCCAGCGATTCCAGCCTTTTTTATCCGTTCCTCTGCCCGTTCCGCCCTTGCCTTTAGCCATATTCACTCACTCCACTGCGGGTTTTTTTATGCTGACTCTTCGTTTCGCTTAGTTTACCCTATTGTACCTGGCAAATCACGACTCTGCAAAAGGCTACCTTTGGGAAGGACTTGGCATTTTTTTATTCAGGGGCGCTTTTTTGCTTTGCTGAACTTTTTTAGCCTGCTGCGTTTTTTTACCTGGCTGCTCGCTTTTGGGCGCAGGGTTTGTATTCAGCAACGGGTAAGGGTGATCTTTAACCTCCGTGATCCGTTTACCGATCAATTTTTCAATATCGGCAAGATATGCCTTTTCTTCGAAATCGCAGAAAGAAATGGCCACGCCGCTAAGCCCCGCCCTCCCTGTCCGCCCGATGCGATGTACATAAGTTTCCGGAATATTCGGCAGGTCATAGTTGATCACATGGGAAAGCTCGTCGATGTCGATGCCTCTTGCCGCGATATCGGTAGCAACCAGCACACGCAGCACCCGGTTTTTGAAATTGCTTAGAGCAAGCTGACGGGCATTTTGCGACTTATCCCCGTGAATAGCCCCCGCATGAATATGTCCTTTTGCCAAGTGGCGCACCAATCGGTCTGCTCCATGCTTGGTTCGGGTAAACACGATCACGGATTCGATGGTTTTATCTTTTAAGACATGCAGCAGCATGTCCCTTTTGTTTTCCTTATCGACAAAATAGACATATTGCTGAATCGTATTCACCGTAGAGGATACCGGAGTAATCTCTACTTTCACGGGATCTTTTAATATGGTGTTTGACATCTTGGCAATGGCGTCCGGCATCGTGGCCGAGAAAAGAAGCGTTTGCTTGTTCGCCGGAGTTTTAGCGATTACCTTTTTGACGTCATGAATAAACCCCATATCCAGCATTCGATCCGCTTCATCCAGGATCAGTATATTTAAATGCTTTAAATCCACGAGCTTCTGATTGATTAAGTCGTTCAGCCGGCCCGGAGTTGCAACGAGAATGTCCACTCCTCTTTGTAACGCCACCTCTTGGGCCTTTTGAGATACGCCTCCGAAGATAACGGCAGATCTTAATGGAGTGAACTTCCCGTAGGCGCTGAAATTTTCATAAATCTGCAGGGCCAGCTCTCGAGTCGGCGTAATCACGAGCGCGCGAATTTTTCGCTGGTTTTTTGGGATCAAACTTTCTTCGCTAAGCAATTGCAGCGTGGGAATGGCAAATGCAGCCGTTTTCCCTGTGCCGGTTTGGGCGCATCCCAGCAAATCCCTGCCTTGTAAAATGGGCGGAATGGCCTTTTCTTGAATGGGCGTAGGTTCCTTGTAATTTTCATGGTCCAAAGCCTTCAAAATAGACGGAATTATGTTTAATTCATTAAATTGCATCTTTGCTCCTAACTGCTAAATTATTTATATTACATTAATCTATTCACATCATTGTAGTGTACCACGGGATGTAAGGCTGAACAACATTTTCCTTGCCAAGAGTTTGGCAAAAAAGGAGATCGTTCTTGTTCGAACGATCTCCGATTCAAACTTGTCATAATCTAATTACTGGGGCACCTGCGAGCTAAAGTCATCCCGGCTCGATTTGTCGGCATGGTAGAAGACGACGTCTCCCTGCTCCAATCGAAAGTGATTGCCAAACGGATCGACAACTTCAGATTGGAAGCCTTCCATCTGCCATTGCGTTTGTCCGAGCTTTTCCATCAACGGCGCCTTGATGTACTGCAGATGCGGGTTCGTCAGATCTCCGTTTTGAATGGTTTCGATATTGAAGTTCACGATGATGTATCCGTCTTTTAGGAAAATCGGCGATTTTTCGTCCAGCCCCTGATGCGTGCGCCCGTATTCCGCGATATTCGTTCCCGCCTCCACCACATAAGGATCCGCCGGCAAGCTGTATTCCCCGTACCATTTCTGAATCGCCGCATTTGCTCGCTGCACATCAACCGAAACCGGCAGATTCGTCTTCGGCCCGATCATCGTCCGCAGCTGCTCCGGCAGCAGCAGCAGGCTGTACCCGCCAACCGGCGTCTTCTCTTTCGTGAATTTTTGCCGGTACCAATCCTCATACTCCGGTTTCCTCATGTTCCCCTGCTGCGGCAACGGATGATAGTTGTCGTACTTATAGGACGCCGTGTCTTCCAGTTCCTCCGTCGGCACGTTTCGAAGCCGCTCGTTCAAGATCACATACCGCTGCACTTTGTCCTCACTCGACCCGATCTTTACGAACTGCCGGCTGTTGGTCCGGTAATACAAATCAACAGGCTCCCCGGTTCCGCCTGTTTCCGGTACATACGTAAACGACGGCGTAATCCGGATCTTGTCCTGCGGACCAAACATATTGCCCTTCGTCTTGAAGTCGAACTTGAAGTGATACCCTGTCTTGATCGCTACATTCTTGTAACCCGGCAGCGGGTTGCTCCCCGGGTGGATCGACAAACTGAACGGCTCCCGGTTTCCCCGCGGATCTCCGTCGATCGCCCTTTGCCCAATCCAGTAGGAGATGCCCCTCGGTTCACTGCTCCCGATTTGGGTCCGGAATACCGTCTCCCAGTTATAGTCCGCAATATCCGTAATTTCAAAATCATACAACCGCCCAATGACCTCTACCGACACCTCATCCGAAGCAATATGATGAATCAGATCCAGGTTGGCATCGGGCTCCCACTGGTCCGTATTATCGCTCGGCGCGTTTTCCGCGATGTTCCGGAAGTATACCTGGTAATCTCCCTCATCTACCCAGACCGGCAGGAAAAAGGTGGTGTCCAATTGATTCACCGGAATATCGATCCAGGTGTTTTTCGGGATGAATTGCGTCCGGTTTTCGTTGTACACATCGAATGGGAAGCGTACCTGCTTCTTGCGAAAATATTTGGAGTAATCATGATTGCCGTATCCCGGATAGTCGTTTTTGTCCAAATGCGGCCCTTCCGTCGGAATTCTTACCGTAAACGGACGCTCCAGAATTAACGCCGCCCGCTCGGAGTCCGGTACGGTCTTCTGGTTATGCGCCTGATCGTCGGAAATGGACGAGTAGTTCACGACCGGGGTATGTACCGTCACGCTGTTAATCCCGTAAATCGGGAAGTCCACATCCGCCCCGCCGTTGATATTGCCGCTCATCAGGCCGTAATAGATCGTCCCTGTGCTTGGCTGATTCGCTCTGTTCGTTTTGCTGACCGGAATCACATGCCCCGGACTGTACAACACGTTTTCGTTAATCTGCGATGCCAACGGGATTTGCCCGGGCGCCGTTCCCTTCTCCTCGGTTTCGGTCCCATTCATGATCGTGCCGCCGTTAAACGTCAAGGAATCGTTTCTCACCTTGACCTTCTCCACCACTTTTTCCGCTTCGGGTTTGAAATCCTCTGTTGGTACCGTTGGTCTGGTTTTACCGCCGGTCAGATTAGCAGAAGGCGCATCGACAGTTTGCGGCGGAGTAGGCGGAGTGAAACCGCCGGACTGCTCAGCGCTATAATCGGGAGGCGAATATCCGCTCGGATCGATTTGGATTCCACCACTGTTAAATGCATAATTCCATAACTCCGCTTCGCTGATTTCATAAACTTCCAAGTCATCGATCACCCAATAGGAATACGGCCGTTCGATCTCATAATCGTATGACCGATCTTCACGGTCTATTTGGGGATCCGGCTCGGTATGCGTTGTTCCGTCCGGTTCGGTAACCTCCTGCCCCGGATCCCAGGACAAGTTATAGGTTTTGTTTACCCTAATGGTAAAGGTGCAGGTTCCGGACATTTCCACAAACCTGTTCTTGGATAAATAACTTTTTGACAACACGTTACCATACAAGCTCTCGGAAGTCGGAATACCCTTGACGGCGTCAAAAAGCTCTCTCCCCCGGTTATCCGCTTGAATTACAGCACTTACATTCGGAGCCATATCTTCAGCATCTCTGGTTTGACCGGGTGTCGGTTCCGTGCAAGTGGGCCCCGGCGGAGGCGGAAGTTCCCCTTTATACTCCCCAATCACGTCGGTTCCGCCGATATCCATCGTGAATTTCCTTATGCTGAGTCCAGGATCGCCGGTAAACTGAGGGTATTTTACTTTATTTGAATCAAGTTTCGGCCTGAGGTAGGACTTGTACAGTTTATAGCTCTTCCCATCCGGTCCGATTAACGTCTCGTCAAGGTTTACCGTAACATTGTCATATAAATGGTAGTTTCCATTATTCTCGGGAGCAAGCTCCTGGCGCGTCCCGTCCGGATAAACAATCCGGTAAATGACGCTCAATGGCTCTAACGGATCGTATGGAACAGCAATGTCAAAATAGTCTTTTAAATCCTCCGGGTGAGCCCAGCTTTCTGCTCCCTGGATTCCGCCGCTCCCTCCACCATTTCGATCGTCCGGTTCATTTAACGTATAGAAAGGCCCTTTTCTGACATTATTGGGTGTTCCATCGATGGAGACCATAATAGCGCTGAAGTAAAGCTTCTGCCCTGGGGAAAAGGCATCTTTCAATACTAGGAAAAATGCCTTTTCCACTTCTTCTTTTGAAAATTGAAAGTAAGTGGTTACCGGTTCTCCAGGAATGGGATGTTCAGGATTCTGACCCGTCTGATGACCTTCGATCATAAAAATGGCTCTACCTGCTTTTCGGGGATCGCAATGATTTTTTCCGGAATCACAAGACGGGGCATTTCTTACCTGCCACCCAACTGTTCTAAATTTAATATCGCTTGTTGCCGCTGTTGAGGTGATATTGATATGCAAATTGTCCCCGGAGTCAAAATAGATATCCGAATCGTTAGCCGCAGAAACAAATGGAGCCGAATAGTTAAATATAAGCGCCGCCCCTAAAAGTATCATAAAAACAAGCTTCACTCTAAACATGCATACCACCCGCATCCTATTCAAAATAAACTGCTTTTCAGTCTATTTTTGGGCTGTTTTTATGCTACTATAGCGAAAAATGGATGCCGAGGCCGCCATTTTGTAATGTCTAAAAGTCCCATTAAAGGTTATATTGTTTAACTCTATATCCGTGTATCCTGTATACCACACATTTTTCTTATATGTGTTTTTAGGGAACCATCTATCATCAAAAATTTCCTCGTTTTTATCGAAACTCTTAATTCGGAAATTGATTTGGGAACGCACGTAAATATAACCGTCCCTGCTAAAAATTAAAGAAGGATCGGGAGTAAGCTTTCCCTCTATTTGTATATGATTTTTCTTTACCCAACTCACATAGTCTCCAACGTAACTATAAGGATCCAACTGGTAATTTGTTATCGGCAGGTGATCTTTAACCCAATTCGGGCCCATGGTCTTATAATCGATATTTAATGACAATTGACCGAATTGCTCTACTATGGACATCCAGCCATCGATAATTTCTTTGGAAATTTGGGGGTTGCTTAAAAGCTCCGCTGCAGACTCGGGAGTACCGATATGATTCTCATGCTTCATCTCATACATTTCATTCGGCAAATCCTCAAGGATGTAGGGGTAGTCCTTATAATTGGTCGGCAAGTTTGTCGTTCGTATGGCTCGTCCCCAAGGGTCTTTTGGGGCGTTCATCACTTTCTCCGCTTTGGCCACGGCAAGCGCGTCCACCGGGAGTGTAACGCCCGCCTTCACCTGCTGAACCCGCTGAATTACGGTCACGGCCTGCGCTCTGCTCGTCGTGCCTTTTGGATCCAGATTGCCGCCCGATACCCCGGAGATCAACCCTTTTTGGGCAGCTATGTACATGAATTCATCATCGTTTTTTGCGGTTCCCCCAATAGCCCGGACCGCAATATGCACCATCTCCATGCGTGTCATCGCTTGGGTTAAATCCGCTGACGCAAAATCTCCGTCCTGGTATATCCCGGCGGTTTTCGCAGCATTGACATAAGGCACGTACCATGGCTGAGAAGCCTCGGCAGCTTCCACCGACACCTTCATCCCCAAAACGGCCATTTTCATAAATTCCGACCTAGCGACCTTATCCTCGGGATGAAACGATCCGTCCGGATACCCGCTTACGATTCCCTGTTCCACCGCACTCTGGATGCTGGCGCCCGCCCAGTATTGGTCGGATACGTCCTTAAAGCCTGTAGCTTCCGCCAAAACAGGAGACAAATTCAGCAAAAGCGAAAAAGCCCCCATCCCTATAGCTATTCTCTTCGTTAAGACATGTCTCTTCTTCATTTAGCTCATCCTCTTTAGTTAGTGATAGGATAGTGCCGCTTCATTTCTCTCTCTAATTAGTAAAATTATACCACTTGTCTCAAGAAACTTTTGTCGTATTTTGTTGATCTTTAGTTTAATGAGAAATTTTCTTAGGCAATCTTTCAAAAAAACTAAAAACCTTGAAGGCATAAAGACGATCAAGGGTAGCCCATTCTTTTCTATAAACATCAGAATAAAATTCTTTTAATATTTCAACAGTTGCAACATTCGCATTCTTTATACGCTGTCGAATAAAATCATAGACATGCTCTATCAATTCCCCTTATACTCCCACTAAATAAATAGTTTATATTAGACATCCAAGAAACGGAGTGGGAGACATCATGATACCATCTATGAAAAGGCGGACGTTCAGGCTTGTCGCATTTCTCTTAAGTTTTCTGTTTTTTTCCTCGTATTTGGCAATTCCCCATACCGCTAAAGCGGCATCTTCGCCCAATCCGGGCATCGTCGATCCGAACCAAATCTATTCCTACAAAGTTATGACCAGGGATATTGAGCGACTGGCGGAAGCTTATCCCGATCTGGTATCCTATGAATCTCTCGGACAAACCAAGTATGGCCGGGAATTATGGGCCGTGAAGCTGGGCAGAGGCGAGGCGGCGCTGTTTCTCAATGGTTCCCACCATGCCAGAGAGTGGATGACCACATCGCTTCTGATGGAAATGATCGATACATATGCCATGGCATATTCAAGCCATTCGCAAATTTCAAGTTATGACATACGCGGTTTGTTGGATCAAGTCAGCATCTGGGTCGTACCGATGGTGAACCCGGACGGAGTTACGTTATCCCAGCAGGGTACGGCCGGATTGCCTCCCAGTATTGCTTCGCTGCTGCGCAAATACAACGGGAACAGCGCGAACTTCAACCGCTGGAAAGCAAATATGGAAGGGATCGACCTGAACCGTCAGTATCCCGCCGCCTGGAGTACGATCAGAGACCAGGTAGGTTATCCGTGGTACCAGAACTACAAAGGAAGCAAGCCGGTGCAAGCGGTGGAAGTTCAAACGATGATGGACTTTACGAACAAGATCGACCCGGAGTTGACGATTTCCTACCACACCTCGGGAGAAATCATCTTCTGGAATTTCCACACGTTAGCCAGTAATCTGGCCCGCGACAAAGCCATCGCGACGGATCTCGGAAATCTGACGGGCTATTCTCTCGTAAAGCCGGAGAAAAACCCGTCGGGAGGCGGGTTTAAGGATTGGTTCGTCCAAACTTACGGCCGGCCCGGCTTTACCATTGAAGTCGGCAGGTATGCCGGCGAGGGAAGCGTGCCTTTATACGAATTCAATCGGGTGTGGTCCCAAAACAAAACGGTGGGCGCATACTCGGCCAAAAAATCCTATGATCTTTGGCTGCAAAAGCAAAAGCTTCAGTATGCGATAGACTCCGCGAGCCTGTTGTCGGAAACCGATTTATACTCATACCCCGGAGCGAAAAGCCGCATTGCCCGTTTGATGGAGCAGCCCCTTCAAATCACTGGGCGCAAAGGCGATTGGACTCAAGTAACCTCGGCCTCGGGAACCGGCTGGATTCATCCTTCTCCGGGGATGCTGGCTGCGGTGGAAATGACGGCGGCAACGGTTGATCTGCAAGGAAACAATGTCGCCTACGCATATCCCGACGCTTTTTCGCCAAAGGCGGCGTCCCTGCCTGCGCAAACCGTTCAGGTCACCGGGAAGTGGAACAACTGGCTGCAAATAGTGACCGAGGGCGGCGGTAGTGCATGGATCGACGGACAGCAGTTGAACCTGAAACCGATTCAATCAAACGAGCCGCAAGAACCAGTTGGATCGGGACCCGTTGAAACGATTCCTGCGGATGAAGCAGCTAATTTATAACCTTCCTCAAGTTTGCGAAAAAACCCACCCGTGCTTAAACGGGTGGGTTTTATTACCTATCGGCTTACCGTGTAGCTGATGATCTGGTTGCCAAAATTGATGGCGTTCGGCACCGCGTTCGGATTGTTCTCGTAATCGAAGAAGATGTCTACCCAATACTGGGATTTGGCAAATGACATATCGCCTTTATCCTGCACGACAAAGGTGCTTTTATTTCCGTAGCCGGGAAGATACAGCGGTTTGGTGGTAGTAATGATCGAGCCGAACGGGATAATGGGGGCCGAATAAGGATTGTTGCGGTCCGAAGGATGCACGGCCGCTGTGGTGTATGGAACAGGCGGCACTCCCGAAGCCGTAAGTCCGCCTACCGGAGAAGTATACGCCGTAAAATCCTGATTGGAATAAAGCTGTCCGCCAGGGTTGCCAGGATTCCCCGGGGTGCTGTTGTCCACCCGAATGATATTCCATTTCTGCGCGGCCGTGCCGTTATCGGTGTAAATATCGACGTTTGTGTAATCGGCCTTTCCGGCGGCATACACGTCCAGAGCTTTTTTGCTGTTTGTATTGATTAATTTATAACTGCCGTCATTGTTCGTTACGATGTTCCATTTCTGCGCCGCTGTCCCGTTGTCGGTGTAAATGTCGACATCCGTATAGTCGGCCGTTCCGGCGGCGTACACATCAAGCGCCTTTTGGCTGTTCGTGTTGATTAATTTATAAGAGCCGTCCGCATTGGAGAAAATGGCCCATTTTTGCGCGGCAGTGCCGTTGTCGGTATAAATATCGACGTTCGTATAATTGGCCGTTCCGGCTCCTTCCACGTCCAAGGCTTTGCCGCTGTTTACGTTGATCAGCTTGTACACCTGCCCGGAGACGATAGCGTCAGCAGCAGCCTGGGCCGGGTGAAAAATACCCGCCGACGCCACTGTAATGATTGCGGCCAGAGCAACGGACCATCCTTTTTTCGCAAACGGTTTGCTAATCATAAATACACATCCTTTTCGGAAGATTGGTGCTGCCTCACTGCGATTTCACGTTGGAGCCGATATACGCTCCGGTTTTGGAATCGAAATATACCTGCGTAAACAGCCGGTTTCCGGTGAGTCCCGTAACAATCACATAGGTTCTTTCACCATTATTCATCAGTGAAAAATGATATCCGTTGGCCCAATCCGCGCCGGGTTTAAGTTTAAAATCCGTGATCGCCTTTTCGATGAGATCGGTAGAATCGACTTTGATGCTGTCCGGATGGATTAAAGTTTTCTCCAAGGTTTTTTCCTTAGTCTCCGCCGTCCCTATAATTGTTTCGTTTTCAATAGAAACACGAAGCGTTTCTTCTGCGGAGACGTCGGCAAACAGCAGATTCCATTTTTTTCGCTTCCCCGCAGTTCCGGCCATTTCCTTTAGATCGTCATCCACGCTGGTGATCAAAAGCAGTTGCGCCTCCGGCCGCCACTCTCTGGCGCTCTGCAGGGCAAGGTTATACGCAGCAATCAGCGAAAGCTCACCCGTGGAAGCCGCGTCATGAGCAATGGCCTTGCTTTCGGCAGGTCCGCCGGCCGATAGAAAACGAAACACGATAAAACCTATGATTGCTAGAATACATGCGGCGGTTCCCAAAACCCTTTTTCCGGTTACTCTCCCCCCCTCCTTTCCCCGAAAAATATTATATTTAAATTATTTAAATATAATATTTCTGTAAAATTTTGTAAATTACACTTCCATTATGCAATCTATTATTTCGGGTGTCAACAAAATTTGCATTTATAGGATATTTTTAGTCGAATTGGTTGAACCCTCGTCCTTTGGCGAGTGAACACAACAAAAAAAGTGCCGGCATTTTATAAAATACCGGCACTCCATATGAAATTCTGGCCTTTAACCCCTCTATTAATTCATGATTTCCGTTTGCAACAGTCTATACATCAACCATTTGTTATGTCTAATTGACGGAATGAGGTTCTGCTGTAAAATTTATGATTTTCATCATCAGACCGACGATACCGACGTTATATCCGCTGCAAGCGTAAATGCCGCGCCCGTCCCGCGACACTACCGTAAGCGGCAGATTGTCAGGGTCAACATACATTCTGCGCGCCATGGTTACGGCCGTGTCGGAGAAATCGGAATAGTACACCTTTGAACGAGGCAGCGCCAGGCGAGCCTTTCTAAAGGTTTCGTTATCGAGCGCATGCCGATCGCGAATGATAAAAACGATGTCGCAATCCGTTTGATTCAACACATCCTGCGCCTGAATAAATTCGTTCAGAACATGCTCCGTCGGTTCATGTCCCTCTTCCAGCCAAACCAGCACGGCGTTTTTGTCTCCGCATATCGTTTCCGTCGAAATCGCTTGGCGGTTTTCATCCAACAGGGTGAAAGGCGCGTAAGCAATGTCGGCCACCATATCCGATACTTCGACTTCACGCAGGGAGATGGCTAGTGTTCGGATTTCGCCGGCGGCAAGCCGAAAAATGTATTTTCTCGCAAACTGGTTCCCGTTCGGCGTCCGGTTCGAGGTGATTAGCCGATAAACGCCCGGTTGAAGGGAAAGCTTAAGCTCCCCTCCCTCCCAGATCCGATCGGCCAGCTCCAAGGACTGATAGGCGCCTTCCTTCAAAACGGCAATCGTCCAATTGTTCAGAAAGAACCATTTTTCATCGCCGCCCGCCAGGATCAGTCCGGCTTGATTGTGTTCTTCATTCTCACTTTCCTCCGCGTTTATGAAGCTCCCGTCCGCGTAATACTGCACGGCCAGATCCACCGGATGAATACGGGCCGGAATACCCAGCGTTCTGCAAATCGCTGTAAAAAGCACCTTGCGCCCCTTCTCTCCCGCCAGCCCGCTGCGCAGCATGCCGCCCGGAGTTCCGGTCAACTGGCCGTGATGACGTCCGGAATCCGCGGCAAAGGCTTCCGTATAGTCCCACACTCGCTTCGGGTCTCTCCGAAAGGCCTGCTTTGCCGCTTCGTCGAAGAGCGAAGAGATCATTTCGCGGTAAGGCGTCAACTGCTCAAAATGCGCACGGGGCGACAAAATATACGGCACAAAAACATCCAAAGGATAGTTCTTTCGGTATTCCAGCGCTGCCTTGAAATGTTCGGCAAGAACGCTGCCGGTCAAATCCCGGTAATCCTTTCTCGTCAAAGATTCCAGCATCCGCAACTGCAGTTCCTTGTTCTCCTCGCCAAAATCCAGAGACAGAAAATCGGCGACTTCCCGGAAATTTCCCTCCGCCGCTTTCAGAATATCGATGACCGCCTCAGGACGGCTGAACATCGCCGCCAGCTTCTCCGCTTCTTCCTTTCGGTAAAATTCCTTCATATATTCTTTGCGTTGTTGATCCGCGCTGCCGATTACCCGGCGCCGCTGCTCTTTTTGTTCATCGGTTAGCTGGACTTGGTTCCTCGCGCTGTCCTTCGGAGCGATGAAGTTGAAATCGGTCTCTCCCACCGGCTCGGACGAAACGGCCTGAGAGAAATCCAGCGTAAAGTCATCCGTTTCCGTCGTATTTACGACCGCTTCGACGAAACATCCATTCTTCACGGCGTGAATATGGATGCTGCCAAGTCCCAGGGTCAAGCCGGCGGTTCCCCTTTCGCCCGTGGCAATAGACGCCAGCGGATAAAACTCCGAACCGTTCAGCATCTCAAAGTGCACGGTCACGCCGGGAACGGGCAGCGAATCCTGCACTACGTTTACGGTGAAACTTTTGGATTCCGCATAGCGGCCGAGTTCATTGATGATAAACGTATGGCCGCTTTCGCTGATCGTCTCCTCCCCGGCAATCGGAAGATATGCCTTGGCATCCACCAGCATCGCACGGGCGGACGCGTTGTTGAACCAGCCCCGGTTCAGTACGGGCTCCGGTTCGCAAGCGCCCAGGTAATACCATGCCCCGTCGCACCACACTTCCACCCAGGCATGATTGTCGTCGCAGTGAGCCCATCTCGGCGTATAAACCTGGCGCGCCGGGATGCCGACGCTGCGCATGGCCGTAACGACCAGAGTCGATTCCTCTCCGCATCGGCCGTAAGAGGAGCGCAGCGCGGTCAGCGGGGAAGCGGTTCTTTCATCCGTTGCCCGGTAAGTCACATGCTCCGCGCACCAGATATTTACCTCAAGCGCCGCTTCCTTCATCCCTTTCCCGCGGATTCTGTCTTTAAGGGCATTATGGAAAAAGGGACGGCAGTCCTCGATGGCTTCGTTGTTAACCCGGTAATGCAGCACAAAGTTCAGGAAAATATCCTCCGGGATTTGCTTGTGCCAGGGAGAGGTTTCGGCCAGAAGCAAGCCGAAATCGGCAAATTTCCGGTACAGCGAAAAGTCGTAATCGCCGAGATCCGCCGCCGGCATCGTACCGTAAAAAAACTCCATCACCGCCCGAGTATCTTCATCGCATTCCTCAAGCCGGCTCAGAATTTCTTCATTTAGGGGCCCAGGCGGCAGATCTTCCGTGAATCTATCGTGAATCGCCTTTCGCAAGGCATTCGAAAGCAGCATTTGTTTTCCTCCAGTACGCGTTACTTTATCTATGGCAAGGTTATTATATAAGTTGAATCAGCAATTCGCTGCAAAGGCAGCCGTGTAAATTGTTCTATTTAGTTCAACTTATATAAATCGGCAAGCCCCGCCTTTATTACTTCTGCTCCACGAAATGACAAGCAGCCCAATGGCCCGGTTTCACTTCTTTCATTTCCGGGGCCTTTTCTCTGCAAACATCCGTTACCTTAGGACAACGCGAGCAGAAACGGCAGCTATCCCCCAAATCCATTGGGCTTGGCAGAGAGCCTTCCAGCGCTACGCGGCTGCGCGATTTCTCCAAATCCGGGTCAGGGAGCGGAATCGCGGAAATCAAGGCCTCCGTGTATGGATGCAAAGGATTTTCGAACAGCTCTCCGCTCTCCGCAAGCTCCACCATCGCGCCCAGATACATGACGCCGACACGGTCGCTGATATGTTTGACCATGGACAGATCGTGAGCGATAAACAGATAGGTCAAATTCCGTTTCTCCTGCAGCGCCTTCAGCAGATTGATGACCTGCGCCTGGATGGAAACGTCCAGCGCCGAAATGGCCTCGTCGCAAATGATGAAATCCGGATTGACCGCAAGCGCCCGGGCAATACCGATCCGCTGCCGTTGTCCGCCGGAAAATTCATGCGGAAACCGGTTGGCGTGCTCCCGGCTAAGCCCGACGGTCTCGAGCAGCTCCACCACCATCCGGGAGCGCTCCTCGGAAGATGTCGCCAGCCCGTGCGCGTCGATCCCTTCGGCAATAATGTCCATGACCTTCATGCGGGGATTCAGAGAAGCATACGGGTCCTGGAAAATCATCTGCATACGCTGCGACAGCTCGCGTTTTTGCGCAGCGGTCAGATTTCCGTGCACGTTGGTTTCTTCAAACTCTACCGATCCGCCGCTGGTTTCATACAATCTAATGACGGTGCGGCCCAGCGTGGATTTTCCGCAGCCGGACTCGCCGACCAGACCGAAGGTTTCGCCCCGGTAAATATCGAAGCTGACGCCATCCACCGCTTTAAGCTGTTTATTTTTGCCTACATTAAAATGCTTCTTCAAATTTTTGACCTGCAGCAGGACCTCTTGTTCTTGTTTAGCCATGATATTCACCGCCTTTTGCCGCCTGTTTTTTGGCGTACTCATCCAGCAGCCAGCAAGCAGCGCCGTGGGTGTCCGATAACGGCGTGTAATCCGGCATATATTGCTGGCAAATCTTCATGGTATTCTCGCAGCGGGCCGCGAAAGGACAGCCCTTCGGAGGGTCCATTAAATCGGGCGGCGTACCGGGGATGGACGATAACTGCTGGCCTGACTCATGCATTTTCGGGATGGACGCAAGCAGTCCTTTCGTATAAGGATGAGCGGTTTCGTAGAACAGTTCGCGTGCGCTGCCGATCTCCACCAGCTTGCCGCCGTACATCACGGCTACCCGGTCGGCAATGTTGGCAACGACTCCTAAATTATGCGTGATTATAATGATCGAAGTGTCAATTTTGCCTTGCAAATCCTTCATTAAATCGAGGATTTGCGCCTGAATGGTCACATCCAGGGCCGTCGTGGGCTCGTCGGCGATCAGCACTTTGGGGCTGCACGCAAGCGCGATGGCAATGATCACCCGCTGCCTCATGCCTCCGGACAGCTGATGGGGATATTGGCCGAATCTCGTTTCCGGATTCGAGATTCCCACCAGCCCGAGCTGCTGGATCGCACTCTCTTTGAGCTGCTCTCTCGAAAGATCGCGGCGATGCTCGCGCAGCACTTCGATAATCTGTTTACCGATGGTCATCGTCGGATTAAGCGAAGTCATCGGATCCTGAAAGATCATGGAGATGTCGGCGCCGCGGATTTTCCGCATCTGACGCTCCCGGAGTCCGGAAAGACAGGTGTCCTCCAGGTAAACCGAGCCCTCGGAAATTTTGGCGCCCGGAGGCAGCAGCCCCATAATCCCCCGCATCAAAATCGATTTCCCCGAGCCGGATTCACCAACGATCGCCAGCGTCTCGCCCTTTTTCAAAGCGAATTCCGCTCCACGGACCGCCTTCACGGCTCCATGCTGTGTTTTGATATCGATATGCAAATTTTCAACTGTCAAAAGATGATTCTCCATGTTAAGCCCCCCTACCTTCTCATTCGGGGATCCAGCGCATCGCGCAGCCCGTCGCCCAAAATGCTGAAGCAAACCATGATCAAGACGATGACGATCGCAGGAAAGATCAGAAGATGCGGATAATTTTGCAGAACCTGATATCCATTGTTGATCAAGACGCCAAGCGAAGCCTTCGGCTCCGCAAGACCAATGCCGATGAAGCTCAGGAACGCTTCGGTAAAAATCGCGGAAGGAATGGTGAACATCACGTTGATGACGATAACCCCGACCGTATTTGGAATAAGATGCTTTTGAATGATCGCCCAGCGGCTTGTGCCCAGAACCCGGGCCGCCATCACAAATTCCAGGTTTTTCAGCTTGAGAATCTGCGCCCGCACCAGCCGCGCCATGTTGACCCAGCCGGTAATCGAGAGCGCCAGCACGACGGTCCAGACGCCCGCAGGCAATACCATCATCAGCAAAATAACAATAATAAGCTGCGGGATACCGACCAGGATTTCAATAATCCGCTGCATGGCCGCATCAACCCTGCCGCCGAACAAAGCCGAGACCGCTCCGAAAGTCACTCCGATGAACAAATCAATAAATGCCGCCGCCAGAGCGATCAGCAGCGAAATTCGCGTCCCTTGCCAGATGCGGGCCCATTGGTCCCGGCCGAACTGGTCCGTTCCGAAGGGATGCCCAGCCGTCGGCTTTTGAAATACATGTTTATAGTCGGTGACATAATAGGAATATTTCGATAAGACCGGCCCGAAAATCGCGAGCAGCAAAATGACGATCAGCACCGCCAAGCTTGCGACGGCCGCCTTGTTTTTTCGCAGCCGAAGCCATCCGTCCTGAAACGCGGAAAGATTGGGAGCGGCGATATGCTCTTTTTCGTCGTCGCTGACGGATGCTTTCTCAAACAGCTCCAAAGGTATATCCGTTTTTATTGCCATTTGGACATCAGTCCCCCTTTCCAGCCGCCAGGCGAATTCTCGGGTCGATAATCGAATACAGGACATCGACGATCATGACGACGAAGATATAGAACGCGCTGTAGAAAATGGTGATTCCCATGATCGTGGAATAATCGTTGGTCTTGATCGAGTCCACGAACAAGCTCCCGATGCCCGGAATACTGTAGATGTTTTCCACGGCCAGTGAACCGGTCAGCAAATTCACGATAATCGGCCCCAGGATGGTGATGACCGGGATGATGGAGTTCCGTACGGCATGCCGCATGACCACTTTAAACTGGCTGAGCCCCTTCGCTCTCGCGGTGATAATGTAGTCCTGCGACAGCACATCCAGCATTTCGGTCCGCATGAACCTCGCGATCATGGCGGTTACGCCAAAGGACAACGCAATGGAAGGCAGGACGGAGTTTTGCCAGCTCTCCCAGAACGCAACCGGAAGAATGCCCCATTTGAGCCCGACAAAATACTGCAGCAAAGCCGCCACCACGAAGTTCGGCACGGACACCCCCAGCACCGCCAGGATCATCGTGAGATAATCAATTCCTTTGTTATGCCACCAGGCGGCGACGATCCCCAGCACCAGCCCGATGGAGACGCCGAGAAGAATCGCTTGCGTGCCGATCAGCGCAGACGGGCCGATCCGTCCGAAAATGACTCCGGTAACCGGGCTGCCCGCATAGAAAAAGGAAGTCCCCAAATCCCCCTTGCAAATGTTCAAAAGATACTTGCCGTACTGCACGATAACCGGATCGTTCAGGCCGTATTTCGCCAGGAACTGCGTTTGCTGGGCCTGCGGCAGCAGGGCGAAACGTTCGGAGTCGAACGGCGTGCCGGGCAGCTTTTTCATCAGGAAAAAGGTGGCGGTCAGAATGATCCATAACGTGATCAGCAGATATAAAATCCGTTTGCCTATATAAGAGGCCATCCCTTTGCTTCCTCCTTTTTTGCTTCGATAAAGCAAGAGGGAGGGGAAATCCCCTCCTCAAGCTTTGTTTCTATGGTTAAAAGGTTGTTGCGGCTTATTTCAAGGAAGCGTACTTGAACTCGATCGGCGTACCGAACGGATGGGTTACCAGATTAGCCACGTTTGGTTTCGTCATGTATGCAAAACCTCTATAGAACAGCGGTGAAACTACCGCGTCGTCGGTCAGAAGAAGTTTTTCCGCGTCCAGCATATCCTGCAGACGTTTGGCGTCATCCGTTTGCTGCTTCGCGTCGGCGATCAGGCCGTTGTAAGCATCGCTCGTATAATTGCCGCGGTACGGCGAGCCGTTGGTCCAAAGATCCAGATAAGTCATGGCGTCGTCATAGTCGGCTCCCCAAGCGGTGATAGCCATTTGGTAGTTGTTGTCGTCCATCAGCTGGTTTTTGGCTTTTTTCGTTTTGGAGTCGATTTTCACGTCGATGCCAAGCGATTGCTTGAACTGATCCTGCACATAGGTCGCTACCGTTTTGGTGACGGAATCGTCTTCGGTCAGCAAGGTAATGGAAGGCGCTTTGCCAAGCTCGGCAACCCCTTTATCCCAATAATCTTTGGCTTTGGCCGCATCGAAGGTGCTCAGCTTGCCGTTCAACTCGCGGAACGATTTCGTGCCGTCGCCGTACATCAAATTGGCAATCAGCCCTGTGGCCGGGGCCGAGCCGTCTCCCAGAATCGTGCCCGCCAAAGTGTCCCGGTCGATCGCATAGCCAAGCGCAAGTCGGATATTTTTGTTCGAAAGGGCTTTATCCTTCAAGTTGTACTGGAGATATGTCGTTCTGAATTCACTGGTCGAGCTGAATTCCGGATTGGTCTTCAGGCCCGGAACATCGGCGGAAGACAGGGTGACTCTGGAAAGTTCGCCGGATTTATAAGCATTCATGGCGGTAGCCTGGTCCTTGATAATGCGGACGCTCACGTTTGGTACTTGAACGTTTGCCGCATCCCAGTAGCCATCGTTCTTTTTCAGCGTGCTGCCGCTCGCGGGATCGTACGAAGCCAGGACATAAGGTCCACAGTAGATCATATTGTCCGCTTTCAGACCGTATTGGTCTCCTTGGGATTTTACGTATTCTTCATTTAGAGGGAAAAACATCGGAAGTACCGTCAATCTGACAAAATAAGGCGTAGGTTGTTTAAGTTTGACTTCAAGCGTAGTGTCGTCCAGCGCTTTGACGCCTACATCGGCCGCGGCGGCTTTGTTGTCGAGATATTCGGCGCCGTTTACGATATAGTCGGTCATGATAAAGGAATATCCGTTGGTGGCATCAACGCTCATCTGTTTCAACCAGGCGTACGCAAAATCCTTCGCTGTGAGCGGAGTGCCGTTGCTCCATTTGAGGTCTTTGCGCAAGGTAAAGGTGTAAGTCAGCTTGTCATCCGATACTTTGTAGCTTTCGGCAAGCGCCGGTTCCGGCTCATTTTGCGCGTTCAGCCGGTAAAGCCCTTCGGACACGTTGTTCAGAATCGTGAAGGAGTTGCTGTCGGAAGCGTCCCACTGCACCAGGGTTCTGATCTCGTTCGTATCATAGACCGTGATGGTACCGTCATTGGATGCTTTGTCCGCATCCGAGTTCGAGCTTGTGTTCGTGCCGGTATTGCTGTTCGAGTTCGAATCCGAGCCCGCATTCGGGGACGTGGAGCTAAAGTTGCATCCCGCCAATCCCACAATCAAAACCATGGACAAAACTGCCAGTTTCCAAATCTTCATACTGCTGCACCTCTTCCTCTCAAACTTAAAATATGGTTGATATATAAATATAAATGACCACCCATGTTAGTTTGTTTACTTTGCGAACTAACTTAAGTTGCAAATACATTACTATGGATTTTTAAAATTGTCAAACCACAAAAAAGTCATGTCTGATAAGGCATTGCGGCTTTTCGGGCCTTTTCCCGGCTAATTAAAGTTGTTTATTTGATACATTAATATTCTTTATTTAATACATTGTATTTAAATTTTTGCTATGCTAGTATCAAGGTAGGTTTACAATGTTTACTAACTCTATATAGAAGTGGGTATGTATGATTATGAAGTATGCGGTAGACCAAACGCACATCCGGTCCATCAATCAAAGAGTCATCCTGGACCACATCTACAGCAGGCACCTCATTTCGAGAGCTGAGCTTGCGCGGGATTTACGCATCAGTAAAGCTGCCGTGACGGTCAATATCGCTTCTTTGCTAAGCAAGGGAATTATACAAGAGGTTGGAACCGGGGTCTCCATGGCTTCCGGCGGCAGAAAGCCGATTTTGCTGAAGTTTAATAACACGTATCAGTATATTGTCGCCATCGAGTTGAACTTTGAGGATCCCCTCTTTGTTCTGGCTGATCTGGACGGGAAAATACTGAACAAATTTGCCATAAACATCCCCGATCCTTCGCCCTACCCGACGAGACTGGAGTTGGTACTGAACGCGGTCAAATTTTTGGTGTCATCCAACAACCTGACCTATAACGATCTGGCCATCATCGCGATCTCCTGCCCCGGGGTCTATGATCCCGAGAAACGGAGCTTCCTGGCCAACGCCAATTTCGCCAACTGGAACATGGGCGATCTCTCGCAGCAACTGGAATCTCACTTCAATACCTCCGTGCTCGTATCCAACGACGTCAATGCGGCGACGCTCGGCGAGTTTACCTACGGCGCGGGAATAGATTCGAAGGACCTGGTCTATATCAGCGGCGGCTTAGGCATGGGGGCCGGCTTGATTTTGAACGGGGCTATTTACAGCGGAACCTCCAACAGTGCGGGGGAAATCGCTCACGAAATCACCATTGATAACGATGTGACCGCGGTGCGCGGACATTCCTTCAACAATCTGGGCGCTTCAACCAACATCAACGGGCTGATCGCCAGGGTCAGAAAGGAAGCTCCCAAGAAAACGGCGGATGCATTCGCCGCGCTGGGAAAAACGCTGGATAATTTCAATTTCAAAGACCTGGTGAAGGTGTGGCAAAACGGGGATTCTTTCCTTATCGAGTGCATCGACGACATCTCTCTGATCATCGGCGGAACGATCTCCAATATCGTTTCCCTCCTGAATTGCGATTTGGTCATTTTCGGCGGCGAGTATTCCGTATTTAACGCTCAAATCCTGCCGGTCATCAACCGGATCGTCAAGGAAAATGCTTTTATGCCGGTGGATGTCGTGCCCGCGCAGTTGGAAGAAAACTCGGGGGTTTACGGCCTGTTCGCGCTCTCCAGAGACGTCATATTCAATAAGCTGTCCCAATCGGACAACAGCAAAGCGTAAGCCCAAGCGCATCAAACGCAAGAGGGTATCCCAAAAGTCATCCATGATGGCTCTTGGGATACCCTCTAAAACTTATCATAGCAAAAGAACAGAAAGACCCTGCCAGACCGTTGCCAAATACCGGATCGACTTCGAGGATTTGCGTTAGAACCAATTGTTTGGTCTGGTCTAATTTGCTCTTGTCAACGACGTCCCCAAACACCGCATCCCTCCGACGCTTAAATCAGCGGTCTTTTTTGTCCTTATTTCCACTGGGGAGCCCCATTCTGAATGAATAGCACCGTTTTATGGCCTTATTTCTTCAGAAGAGTTCCTTTTCCCCTTGATTTTGGATGTTTTACCGAAAATAGGACCATTCTGTACCACTGTTTCCAGGAATATGCGGTTTCGGAGTGAAATAAGGCCATTTTATACCGCTATTCGAGAAATCGCCGTTGATTGTTCTGCGTAGTATGACCCCTCCCGCCCCGGTTCACGCCAACTCGCTGGGATTTGCCGTTCGGACAAGCTCCTCTTCAGGATTTTTTCACGATTCCCTCCAAAAAGATTTGAAAGGACAACAACATTTGTTCGCCAAGCCCCTCCTGTTTGACCTCCATGCTCCAGATCATCAAAGCGCCCAGATAAATGCGCATCGCCGTGGTCGCCATGACGGAAGCGGGAATTGTTGACGTAAATTCGCCGGTTTGCTGCCCTTTTTCAAATACGGGTTCAAGGGAGTCCACGTTGTTCATTAGCCCGCATCGGCCCGCTTCAAACGAACTGGTGGACAAAAAATTCTGCAGCGATAAGCGCATCAAAGTCCGATTCTCGTCCATCGAGTCGCCCAATTCCTTGACCAGAGCCAAAATTCGCGGTGCATAGGGACCCGATTTCCCGCTTAAGCCGGATATCTCGTTAAAAAACAAAGTCTTCTGCAGCTTGATCAGCACTTCCTCTTTGGTTTTGAAATAATTAAAAAACGTGCCTTTGGCAACTCCGGCCGCTTCCGTAATTTGGGCAACTGTGGTTGATTCATAGCCTTTCTCGGAAAAAAGCCGCCGCGCCGCATCCGTGATGCGATTGACGGTCTCCTGTTTTTTTTCTTCTCTATTCACGGGCTGCAACCTCCTTTATCGTATTCATAATATCACAACGGCTTATTTATTAAAATCATAAAATGACCATTGGTTTAATTTAAAATCAAAAAACAAAATATATCTTGCTCTTTATTCCTTGATAATTTTATTGGGACGGGCTTATATCCCCATAAATAAAGCGATATCAATACATTTCAAAAATATGACCTTCGGTATAAATTAATATTGACCATCGGTCGTATTTATGTATAATCTAAATTGTCGACAATCAAAAAGGCCTATTACTCATTCGATATAGGAGGCGGATTCATGAGAGAATCCATAGTTGGATCCAAAAGATTCAAGATCATAACGGGCATTGTCGCGTCACTGCTTATCCTTGCCCTGGTCCTGTTCTCTATTGGGGCAAACCAAACTTTTAATTTAGCGATCAACAGAGCCACAAGCGACATCAATGACATTAGGCTGGGAGATGCCAAATATACGCAGTCCTCGTTTGACAAGGTTGATTTAGGCAGACAGGAATTTGAAAAAATGGGCTACGAAACGATGCATTTAACGTCCGACGACGGACTGGACCTGGTAGGATATTTTATCCCCGCGGAAACGAAATCCAATAAGCTGGCTATTTTGCCTCACGGCTTCACCCTTGATGCCAAATCCACAGGACTCTATGCCAAGTTTTATCATGAGCAGGGGTTTAATGTGTTCGCAGCCGATGCGAGAGCGCACGGAGACAGCGGAGGACAGTTCAGAGGAATGGGCTGGCTGGACCGGAAGGATTATCTGAAATGGATGGATCTGCTGATCGATAAACTGGGCAAGGATACCGAAATTGTTTTGCACGGCGTATCCATGGGCGGAGCGACCGTCATGATGCTGAGCGGCGAGGAGGATTTGCCGAATAACGTAAAGGCGATCATCGAGGATTGCGGATATACATCGGCTAAGGATGAATTCGATTTTCAAATCAAACAGCAGTTCTCTTACCTCCCTACCTTTCCGACCGTTGATTTGGCCAGCATCGAAACCCAAATCCGCGCAGGCTACAGCTTTGAGGAGGCCAGCTCTTTAAAACAAGTGAAAAAATCGAAAACTCCTATCTTTTTCATACATGGAAGCGAGGATCAATTTGTCCCGACTTCCATGGTATATGAACTGTACGATGCCGCCAAAAGCGAAAAAGAACTGTGGGTGGTCCCCGGCGCGGGGCACGGCAAGGCCCTTGACGTAGACCCTGACGAATATGAAAAGCGCGTCCGTGAGTTCTACTCGAAGTATATAAGCTAAACGATTTTTTCTATTGGGTCTATTGCCGCTTCTAAGCAAATCAAGCCAGAAGACCGGGTAAGTGAGAGTCACCCGGCATGCTTTGCCACGCAGGGGCGGCGGTCACTGAAAGGGGCTGTCCTGGCCCGGAACCAACAATAAACGGCGATTTCTCGAATAGCGGTATAAAATGGCCTTATTTTACTCCGAAATCGCATTCTCCTGAAAATAGCGGTGCAAAATGGCCCTATTTTCGGTAAAACGTTCAAAACCGGGGAAAAAAGGAACTCTTCTGAAGAAATAAAGCCAAAAAAAGGCGCTATTCGTTCAGAATGAGGCCTCTCCAGCGGAATAAGGCCATAAATGCCGCTATTTTAAGTGTCGGAGGGATGAAGCGACCCGATACCTGACAGCGATCCCGCAGTTTTTTGTTCTGTTGTTATGATAAGTTTTAGAGGGTGTCCCACAAAAGTCATCAGTAATGACTTTTAGGGCACCCTCTTGTGTAATTTCATTATGAGTTTTTTTATACCATACCGCCGTTGACATAAACGGTCTGTCCGTTGATCCATCTGGCGGGTCCTGCCAGAAAAGAAACAACTTCCGCGATATCCTCGGGCGTTCCCAAACGCTCCATCGGATTCATCTTGGACATCCGGTCAATGGTCTCGTCGTCCTTGCCTACCAGGAACAAATCCGTCGCCGTCGGTCCGGGAGCGACCGCATTGACGGTAATGTCTTTTCCGCGCAGTTCTTTCGCGAGAACGAGACTAATGGCATCGACGGCCCCTTTGCTGGCCGCATAACCCGCATAGGTTGGCAGCGCAAGCTTCTTGACCGACGTCGAAAGATTGATGATGGCACCGCCGGAACGAACATGACGGGCAGCCTGTTGATTGACAACGAATGAGCCGCGGATATTTACGCGGTGCATCTGATCAAGTTTGGCAAGATCGAAATTGGCAACCGTGTCGAGCACCATAATTCCCGCAGAATTGACGACGACGTCGACGCCTCCAAGCTCGTTCCCCGCTTTTTCAAAAAGCTGCGCCACCGCTTCCTCATCGCTGACATCCGCCTTTACGGCTATGGCTTTACCGCCTTTACTTCTGATGTCCTGTACCGTTTTATCCGCCTCCGCCGTGTTGCTGGCATATGCAATAACCACAGTCTGTCCGTCTGCCGCAAGACGCTCCGCGATAGCTCGTCCGATTCCCCGTGATCCACCTGTGACGATCGCCACTCTTGGTTTGCCGGTTGTATTCATTTTAAATTTCCTCCTTAATAAATATGGCTCTATGCCGAAATCGGCGCTGGACAAGAAGATGCAGCAAACATCAACCTTCTAACGAATCATAATGCCGTTATTTCGGCTAAATCCAGCGCTTGAGAAATGTAACGGACCCCACAGCCCTTATTTGACCTCAAAAGGTGCCTTTGGAGCTGTTTTGGGACGAATAAGGAATCCTGGGTCCGTTAGAACATGAATCTCTTTTTTGGGAGGCTAATAAGAGCGCTACGGTTCGTTAGCCGAAAAAGAACGCCCCTACCACCTCGATCCGCCGTCAAACCCTGATTTCTAGTTTTAACTAAAACATCGCAGCCTTTTGTCATGTTCAAGCTATCACCATTCGAGCAATATGGTCTCCTTTAAGCGTAAGGGCGATATCGCCTATCCCGTTATACCCGTTTCCGGACACTTTGACGGTAAGGATATAGCTGTCCGGTTGATTCCCCGCTCTGAAGGACGTTATTGCAAATCGGCTGTTTTGGCCGATATTGTCGGTTTGATTCCAGGAAGCCGCTCCTTCGCGGCCGGTAAATGCGCGTCCCCAATCCTCCAAATAGGCGTCCTCCGTAAACAGTGCAATAAACGCATCCGTATCGCCCGCATTGGTGAAGTCCACAAATCTTTGGATCGGCAAAGGAATTTCTGTAGAATAAGAACTCAAATTAATGACCTCCTTTCATCATTCTTGCGCCATGCAGCTTGCATCTGATCACGAGAACATTATATCTCCGCGATCATGCCGGAAGGTATTTCATTCATGTTGGATTCTTGCCTATTCCTACAAAGCATGATAATCTTTATTACTATAAATCAACGAAAGGAACCCCGGTATGGAAAACAAACGGCTTGACCGCAAATTTGCCGAGCATCAGCAGGAATTAATTTCTCTTCTCGCTTCCCATGCCAAATCGGACGGGACGCATACTACGGCTAATCCCTCTTTGCGAATCATTCGGGCCTCGAGCTTATACGAGCCTTTGCATTCCATTTACGAACCGTCTCTTTGCCTGATTGCACAAGGCGCAAAGATCGTTTTGCTCGGGGAGGAAAGCTATCGTTATGATGCCTCTTCCTATCTGGTAGCATCCGTTCGCTTACCGGTTTCGGGCCGGATTATCAGCGCCACTCCGCAAGAACCGTATTTGTGCGCCCAGATCAATTTCAACACGGATGAAATCCTCGATATACTCAAAGATTCCAGCCAACCTGGCGGAGACGGCAGCAGAACGGACATCGGCAGAGGGCTGCATGTCGGAAAAACGAGCTTCGCTTTGCTTGATTCCGTGTTAAGGCTGGTTCGTCTTTTGGATACGCCGGAAGATATTCCCGTCCTGTCCCCACTTATGATTCGCGAGATCCTTTACCGAATTTTGCAGGGAGACCAGGGTTACCACATCAAGCAATTTGCCATGATTGGCAGCCATGCGCAAAGCATTGCCAAAGTGATTCAGCTGATTCAGCATGATTTTGCCAAAACACTGCGAATCGAAGAATTGGCCAAATCCGCGAATATGAGCACCTCGTCGCTGCATAATCAATTCAAAAAGGTCACGGCCATGAGCCCTCTGCAATATCAGAAGCTGGTCAGATTGCAGGAAGCGCGCCGGCTGCTGCTATCCGGCGAACCCGAAGCGGCATCCGCCGCTTTTCAGGTAGGATACGAAAGTCCCTCTCAATTCAGCCGGGAATATGCCCGAATGTTTGGGCTGCCCCCCATTAGCGATATCAAGCAGTTGCGGGATTCACTGGAGGGAAATTTTGTCTAATACTCAACATTCCCTTGCTGACCGGCAGCTATCCCGGCTTTAAGGTGTGAAAAAGGAGATTGCCATGACCGGCAATCTCCCCGTTATAAATTTGACTCTGGATAGTGTTAAAGTTGCTGCTATACTCCGTTTAAAACGGCTATCACTTTATCTGTGCATTCCGCAAATTCACGGATTTTCGCGGCAATTCGCATGCGTCTTTGCCCGTCTTGCAAGGCTTCAAGCGTGATGTTGAAGCCGCCGCCGATGGCCTCCAAATCTTCGCCGTCTTGTTCATTCCACATCAAACGCATTTTTTCATATAAAACGCGAAGTTCACCTATGAATGATAAATCCGGATTTAGCTTCTGCGCCTTATCCAAAAATTCATGACAGCAGCTGCTGTTCGTTGCCAGATTGCACACATATACGGTGTACATGGGCCAATCGTCGAATTCTTCAGGTTTCACATGATCAAATCTCCCGGCCTCAATGTCTGCCGCCCAAGACCGGAAAGCTTCCGTGCCGAAGCAATACCCCTCCGTTTTTTTCGTCAGAAGCTGGGGCAATGTCAGAATCCGATTACGGTAAAGCTCCGCCAATTCGACGTTCTTTTTCTTTTCGCCAACAAATATCCAGCCGTTACAAGCCTCCTGCCCGGCTATATACTCATTCGGAAGCAAATCATCCAATGAAATTTTATCCGGTTCCGTCATTTCGGCATTCAAATAAAGCAAGGTCTTCCCATAATTCTCATAGCCGACGAATACTCCCCATCCCCACCTGTTTCGGGGAATATCCCCCCAATGGTTAAAAATAACGGGTACTCCTTTATCTATATAGGCTATTAATGTCTGCAGGTACATTTCCCTATTATTATCCAGCTGTTTAACCGTAACAAAAGTGCTCGAATATCCGCAGGCCGCAAAGATATTTTCGATAAAATCCGTATTGCCCTTGTCGCTCAGAACATAGTCGGTCGCTCCGTCACCGCGGAAATGATCAAAAGTGTAAACTTGCGCAAAATTATCACCCGTCAGGCCGGCAAAAAAGCTGTAGTCATAATCTTTTTCGCCCAAGCATTCCATCACATATTTTGCGCAGCCGTTAAACCAGTAATTTTCGCCGTAATGCATCGTAATAAGCTGATGTATATGGGGTATCAGGTTATTGCTTTGTTTTGCAGCCATAATAAGCTCCCCTTGCTTAATTTTAATTTTAGGTGTCGTTTTCAACTGCGAGACGGTTATCGCTCTGAAATATTTTTTCCCCTGCCCGTCAGAACCAATAACTATCGTTTCTGGTTTTTGCAGGTATAGATCAGACTGCATATAAGGGAAATTGACTCCGCAGTACCTTACTTCCCCATTGATAACCACAGCGAAGTGATTTTCACCGACAATCCAAGTCAAGGTATTGTACTCGTTATATTTAATGCCGCCCAGCTCGGGATAGCTGAAATAATCCCCCAAAATAGGCTGGTTAAAGCAGAGCGCCTCTTTTGAAAGCCTGCTGTCCGCTTTGTTCTCCATATTGATGCCGAACAAATGATTTCCGTGGTAAAAGCGCATACTGCCTTCATCGCTTCCAAAGCCAAACCGTTCACTCTCATTCTCCACCTTAAATTCAATATCCACCCGAAAAGGTATTTTTACCGAAACATTGGTAGAAAGCTTTCTTGCGGCGATCCAGCAAACAAATTCCGCTTCTCCCGTTTCAAGCACTTTGTAATCAGGATAATTGATAAGGGTGACATCCGTTAAAGGAACGATGTATTCATACAGTACCGGATTAGCTTGATCTATTTCAGCAAAGCTTATATTTGAAATCCGCTCATTTGGGCCGTAATGCTCTGCGTCCGGCAAGCGCTGCTTCACAGGCAGGAAGATATTGATTTTTTCGCGTTTGCTGTCTGGCGAAATAACCGTTTCCACCAGGGATTCATGTCTTAAGCGTCCTCCGTGACGGTAGTCTACTTCATAATACGGATTATCATCAAAGGAATGGATCATTCTTCGGAAAAATGAAGCAATATCATCCTCCACGTAAACACCGCCTACGGCAAACAGCCCCCCTTCAAATTCGTAATCCGCGTAAGGGCCCTCGTTATTATTGAAATCGCTATCAATATTCTGAATGATAACGGTTTGGGCATCGTCCTGTTGGTATTCAAACAGCTTATGACTTCCGGGCGTGCCATAAGGTATTCCGCTTTGTCCCAGCCAGTCCCAAAAGCCCTCGACACCGGATATTCCGGATTCTTTCAGCCTTGACGAAAGGACGCGCATGGGAGGCAAATCTATAATGATTAAATCCGGTGGATCGGACACCTTTTCGGAAAGGGCCGAAAGTCTCTCTAAGTTAGTTTCTTTTTTATCTTTACGGAGGACTTCCTGCGCTTCGAGCTGGGTGTCTATTTTTTCATACAAAAGCGGCAGAGCCGAAATATGCTTGATTCCGCTTTTCAGCATGGCCTGCAAAAATTCGTCAACGATGTCCTTCAATTCTCTTAGGGCTTCGATTTCGTTGTCCAGCGCATTGATGCGGTTCACGAAGCTTTCCACAAGCACCGCCATGTCCTGGCTTTGATATATATGGATGATATCCTTAATTGGAATCTGCATTTTTCTGAGCACCATAATCTGCTTAATCCGTTCCATATTTTCATGGTCATAAAAGCGGTATTTTTCAAACTGCAGGCGCACGCTTTGAATAAGCCCCATCTGCTCGTAATAACGCAATGTTCGGGAAGTTAAGCCAAGCTGATTGGTTAAATCGGTGATTTTGATCAACTCCATAGATCCACTTCCTTTACCCATGATATTTTGAATATATCACTTGACCCTGCGTCAAAGTCAATATCTGTAAATTAGGCGTCTAGAAGATCAAAAAAGATGACTCCCGTTCGGTACATGGGGTCATCTTTGGTCTGCTGGCTAAATTCTCTGATAGATTTGCCGCCCATCAAGCTTCCTTCTCAAATACGCGAACCGCATTGCGCACTTCCTTCGCTTTATACAAGGCACGGTCCGAATGAGTGAAGAGCCGAACCGTATCGACATGCTCCGAATAAGCCGATAGTCCAAAGCTTGCCGTCAACTTCAACGTGGGCTGATCCTCAAAAGAAAGGTCATTCACTTTAGACTTTATGCGTTCACAGATCGAGGTCGCCTTCGCCATATCTACATTACGGAACAGCAAACAAAACTCGTCTCCCCCATAACGAAAAGGTGTGGAGCTTTCGCAGTTTTCCTTCAGGATCTTGGCAAATGCAATCAAACAACGATCTCCGAGGTGATGGCCCCAATTATCATTAATGCCTTTAAAATTGTCGATATCCGCTATTGCAAGTATGTATGTATTCTCCGCCGCATCGTCTTCCATACTCTTGAGTCCGTCGTGCAGCGCTTTTCGGTTAAATATGCCCGTCATTTCATCCACTTGAAGACTTCGCTGCAGCTGCTGCCGTTCTTTTTCCATTTGAATGCTCGCTTCATTTTTCTTCTGCTCAAACCGGATAACCACCATGCAGGCGATGGAAAAGGCGACCAAAATGAACAGAGAGATAAAGAAATTGCTCATCCGAAGCGTACTTTCGAAAATACTGATCTTGTCCAAATCCCACTTGATGAACAGTTCCGAGACGACAATGGAGGCAATACTGAGCACCGCCGTAATACTCGTCACGCGATAACTCGCATAAATCGTCGTCATCATAATGGCTACCGCAAACATATAGTAGGTCGTCGTAAAAGCGCTGTGCACCGTAAAGAGAACAAAACAGATCCCCACGAAGACAAGCGAAATCATATAAATCTTCTGAGTTTGCGTGAGACGCTTTGACTTCATCGCCAGAGTATCTATCACAATGCAGACAAGGTTCATTCCGCTAGGAACAATCACAAATTTCCATATGTATCTGGGCACTGTCGTGTTCAGCATATCGGAGTGAGTGATCATCCCGCCCATGACACATTCGACGAGAAAAGCAAATATCGCCAACCCGATTGTCGTCTTATAGTGCAGCGAAAGCCAGTCGTTATCGATCCGCGTATATTCCTTTTGTATTTCGTGGATGTGCAAGTCATTCATCGTCTCTTTATCTGTATTTATCCCAGAACGTTCCGTCCCCACCTTCGTCCCTCCAAGCCATCTTTCGAAGCAGTCTATAGAAAACAAGAAATGAGCAAAAGAACATATTCTCTTATTATAGCGAGCATTGCTATTTTCGCATAATTTTATTTCATAAATATTAACGCTGTACCTTTTTTTCCCTTCTCAAAAAAAACGCTGCCTTTGAATAAGACAGCGCCTTAAGATGTTCTATTTTTCGGGTAGTTACCAGAGTAAAGGAATCAGCCGGTAACGTGTCTTTAAACAATAATCGCGGTATCCCGGCAGTTCTTGCCGCAGCACTTCTTCTTCGATTTTGATCCTCAGGATTAAGGCTGGAATGATCATAAGCGAAGGAATGATTGCCCAGTAGGACCCGAGAGCCAGAGGAGAAAACAACAGCATGAACAACATTCCCGAATACATCGGGTGCCGCACAAAAGCATACGGGCCGGTTGTGATTACCGTTTGCTCCTGCTCAACCTGGATAACCGTTGAAGCGTAGCTGTTTACACGGAAGACATAAATAATAAATATATAACCTACGAACACAAGAATATTCGATGCTATAACGGCCCATTCAGGCACAGACGACCAATGAAAGCGGAAATCCACCCCCGGAACAATGAAGCTAAGATAATACAAATTGAAAATGGCAGGGGGTCTGCGCGAAGCTTCCTTTTCTTTAAACTTGGTTCTTCTTGAAAGCAGCTCGGGACTTCTTTTCAAAAAAAAGGCCGCCGTGAATATCATCAATACGGTTAGACCGAGCCACCATATCCAGGCCTGCCAAAACCCGAATGAACCGGCAGGCAGAAAGATGATGAGCCCCATTACGATCATCATGATCACCGGAAAAAGATAAGCCTTTCGTTTGGACAGTTTTACATTGCTTTTCGTATTGTCTTCCACTGTAACCGCCTCGATCCTCGTCGTAATGACGATTGTTATGATGATATTATATTAAGTGTTGAGATACTTCTGAAAGAGCTGCATATGTTTCATCCGGGCCGGTGAAAAGATATGGGCCGCCATATCGTTGTATACATTTGCAAAAGGCTGCTTCATCCCTTGCCGATGACACAACAGCGCCTCTAGCTGGGGTATGCTCTTAATGAAGTCCGTGGATTCCCGGGCCAGACTTTCAATTTCCGGATCATCTTCGGATAGCTGAGACAGATTGGACAGACGCACGCCATAATCTAAAGCCATGTGATATTGCTCAGGGTGAGCCCGGAAATACTCGGCTATTTCTCTAAAGGTATCCCGGTAATCCTCTCCCCATTGAAAGTCATCCAAAACGCCGAACCATTTTCGCTGCCCCTCAAAAAGCTCCGGGATGGTTTGCGCATAATTCTCCATTTGCTCGGGCTTCAATATGTCCGCGATCATCTGAAAAGAGGGAGAGTCGCAAGCATCCTCGGCCAGCAATGCTTTGTCTTCGCCCAGTATGGACTCAATTTGCGCAATCCGCTCCTCCAGCCTGTTCTTCTCGCTTAGCAGATCGACTCGCAAAGATTCCAGAACTTCTCGTAAAGTCTTGTCACCCGATGACTTCCCGAGTATTTCTTTGATCCTTTTCAAATCCAGTCCAAAGGTTTTTAAGTGCTTGATGATCTGCATACGCCTCAGTTCCGCGGCCCCGTACAGTCGGTATCCTCCCGCGGAGCGCTCCGGTTCCGGCAGTAAACCGATCTTATGGTAATAGATAATGGTCTTAAGCGTGCTCCCCGTCAGTGCGACAAAATCGCTGATTTTTATTCGATTGTTCACCGTTATCCCACCTTCAACGTCATTATAAAGTCCACCCTAAGGGTCGAGTCAACCGATTTCCGGGAAGCGCCGGTGAACCGGGTTCATGCGCAAAACGGACAACTCAAACCTTAAACATAACCTATCCGAATTCTCATATTCCTCCACACATCCCTCCGACACGTGAAATAGCGGTCTTATATGGCCTTATTTCAAATGGAGATACCTCATTCTGAATGAATAGCGCCGTTTTATGGCCTTATTTCTGCAGAAGAGTTCCTTTTCCCCACGGTTTTGGACATTTTGCCTAAAATAGGACCATTTTGCACCGCTATTCTCTCGAAAACGCGGTTTCGGAGTGAAATAAGGTCATTTGATACCGCTATATGCCGAACCCGAACCCGACGGTCTTGAACCTGGCTGCGCACGAGCAGCTAATCCTCGATGTCGAGCTCAATCCGGCTGACCGCTCCGCCGGCGGGCCTGGCCCGCATGCAGACCTGCGCCGTGCATCAAGGGATACCGGGGAGCGGCAATAGAACCCATAAAAAAAGATGGTGCAGAGTTAGGGAGTTACCCCTTAGACCTCTGGCACCATCTATTCTTTCACTCGGATTTAACATCTCACATGTTTTCGCTTGAAGCCAAGCCGCCCTTTGTCTGCGGCCTTTTGAATACCTGCGGAGGCATCCAGAAAGCTGCTCTTCTTGTCCCGTTTGATTTCTACCGGGCCGATGGCCTTTGCGGTCTCGACCGCCCTTTCATGAAGCGGCAAATAGGACACTCCCACCGTGTAGACAAAATTATTCATCGCAGACTTCGTTCGATCGGGAGCGGCGTGGATCGTCTTTTCCACCGTCTCCAGCATTTCGGCAAGTTTGCTTTCGGAAAATTCAACGTCGGGCCGGCTCCCCAAAAGCCAGCAGTAACAGCTCCAGCCCGCCGACATTCTCAGTTCTTCGCCGCTGGCGATCCATTTGTCGGCCACCTCCTGCGCAATAGGCGCTTCGGACAAAGTTACCGAAACAACGAAATCGGAGAGCATGTAGAAATAAGCCCCATCGATCCAGCGTTCAAAATCCGCTTCCGTCATCGCCGCCGGATCGGCAATGATGCCGGCAAAGTACATGACATCGTAGTTCCCCGTGGAGTAAAGCTGCTCAGCCAGCGGTTGATTGATTTTGATTTTCTTAAAGAGAGGCTTCATCTCCCCCGTAGCTACACCAAACAACGGTTCCCGGGCGCCATTCGAGAGGTACATTTTTTTGAGTCTGTCCTTGCCGAGCGCTTCCAGTTCCAACATAACCGATTCCAAATTCATGGTTCGACAACTCCCGATAGAAAGATGGATGACAAGGGCTCGAAAACTTCCCCTTCATGATTCTTCCTCTAGCTTACTACGTTAAACGGCCTGGACTCAAATCCAATTTTCGGGGTTGAGCGTCAGAAGCAAATGCTGCTTATCCGTTCCGGCTCACGCGAAAACCTTGATCGGGGCCGAACCCGTTCGCTTCGAACTTCCCCCGAAAAGATACCTCGCTGCTGGTGACGTCACCGATCCACCCCCCGCCCCTCACACTCCGGAAAGAACCGCTCTGACTGTTCATTTCGTCCCCGTACCAGTTCCAGCACCATTCTCTCACATTGCCGGACATATCGTAGAGTCCCAGCTCATTCGGTTGCTTAGTACCGGTTGATTGGGTTCTCGCATGGTTGTTCTCTATGGCGGGCCAGTTCCAATCTCCGGATAGAAACTCGTCTCCGGCATTTCTCCAGTACCAGGCCACTTCATCCGCTTGATCGCTTCCGCTGTAAATGTAGCCTTTGCTGATCCGGCCTCCGCCCGCTGCGTATTCCCACTCCGCTTCCGTTGGCAGCCGATAACCGTCAGCTTCCCTATCGATCGTAACGGTCCACTTCATATTATCGGTTTCGCTCTTATTGCCTGGGTCTTTCTTGCTCTTGTCTATATGATAATAAGGCTCCAAGCCCTCTCTTATGCTCCTTTGATTGCAGTACTCGACAACGTCGTACCAGCTTACCATTTCTACCGGCAAATCGCCGCCTATAAATGCCGAAGGATTGCTTCCCATGACATCCATCCACTCTTTTTGAGTTACTTCATATTTGCCGATATAAAAGCTCCCTAGAGTTACTTTTTCTCCATAATAGTTGGACTTTGTATTCATAAAGGTCCCGCCTTTAACGAGCACCATATTATCCATGCTTCCAAGCTTTTCTTGCGAACAAGCGCTGACAACAATCATGATTGCTATTACAAGGAAAAGAAATAGCCTTCTCATTGATAGGTCTCCTTTATCCGAATAGGGATGATTGAGGCCGTCGGCCGTGAGACCGAACCGAACGGCCTCAACAATATCAACGATTAACCGATTACCATACCGTTACGTTAGATCTTCCGCTGCTTTGATACCCTTCTGTCGCGAGCACCTGGTAAGACCAGCTGCTTCCCAGATTCATTCCCGCATTTCTCCAAGCGTTCACGTGATTCCCGAACGTGATAGCCACGTTGCTTCCTGTCGTTCTCTTCGACTGGCGAACGCTCCAGTACTGTTGAAACGTTTGCGTGCCGTCGATGGATGGAGCGTTGTACCGCATCGTCGTATAGATATCATAGGTGCCTCCATCGCTGTTTACGGTGCCTTTATACGTTCCCGTAGGTCTGTAAGTGCCCCAGCTATCCACGACGTAATATTCAATGAGCGAGTTTCTTGTCCATCCATAGAGCGTCAAGTATCCGTTGCCGGACGGCGCCCAGACGCCGGCATTATAGTTGACGGTTCTATTGGGCGATCCGGTATTCCAGCCTTTACCAACCACAAAATTTCCGCTATTTTGCCAGGTCACGCTGTAATTCCCGCCGGATCCGTTGACCGCATTGACCGTCCCGCCGCCATCCGTCCAATTTTGCCAATAGTCCGTCGCCGCATTTGAGGTTGCTCCAAACAAGCCAAAACTCATGGAAGCCGTAATGAATAAGGTCAAGATTTTCTTGTTTAACTTAAACATAATACTCCTCCTCGAATACTTTATTGGTCACTGCCGACTAGCCGGCGTCCCGCTTCTTTATGAATGTTTCCCTATTCGGGCACATCTTCGCTTATCCCGTGTCATAGATTGATATCATTTTACTTTCACCCCCTTTATTAGAAAATTATAGAATGTAAGCGAATACATTTCACTTTGCAAATTAAAGGTTTTATCTTCTAATTCTTAGATCATTCAGTATAAAAGCCGCTTGAAAATGAAAGAGCCGTCCTTATCAGGACGGCTCTTCGTTAATCATTTTCGCCATTTTGAGTCGAAATCGTCTCGCACCCATTGAATCTCGCAAACTTTTTGATACAACGATCCACTGCCGTTTCCAATTTCTTCGTTTGCTTCACGCCGTTCTCGTACCAGACATTTCTGACAATAAGCCTCTTGGCTTTTCGATCCGCGACGGCCTCGACTCGCCCTATGAAGCTCTCTCCGTATAACAGTGGCAAGACATAATATCCGAATTTGCGTTTGATTGCAGGCGTGTAAATTTCCCAGGTGTAATCAAAGCCAAATAATTCGTTGATCAGCTTCCGGTCCCACATCAAATTATCCAGCGAGGCAATCAGCTCGCAGCGGGGTTTCGGCTCCGGATTGCTCAGGACGACATCAATAAGCGGCAGGTCCTCCGCACGGCAATACAACGTACCCTTCACTTGTTCAACGGTGACCGCAATAATCTTAGCTTCATTCAATAACTGGCGGAAAACTTCGTTACGTGCGTCCGATTTGAGGCCCCATATATTCAGCCACGCATCGGATGCCCGATTCCACAGCAGGCCAACCGCACCGATTCGGCGCAATACCCGCCATTTCTGATGTTCAAGCTCGCTCGGCAGCGGCTCCGGCATGTCCAATAAATGAGCCGGTATGTATTTCTCGGCGATATCATAATATTTTCGCGTGCCTTTTTTATGGTGGATAATCAACTCGCCCGTCGAATACATTTGTTCCAGCACCGAACGGGTCGAATTATTCCCGCCGCTCCAGTGAATGGCCGACCGCCAGGAAAAATCTCCGTCCAGCTTTAAATCATCCGAACTAAGCGCGCCATGATTATGAATATGATTCCGCACTTGCTCCGTTAATTCCCGCATCTCGGGATATTGTTCGGCATGCTGCCGGGCGGCTTGCCTGTACCGCTCAAAATAGGGCCAGTCCGGAGCCGGGAAAATAGCAAGGTTTTTATCGGGATAATCGACTAAGCTTCTATCTTTATAGAGCAGCTCATCGAGCATTTCCTTGGTGAATCCCTTGATTCGCGACTGCAGCACAAGCTCGGCATTTTTTCCGCAAACATCGATAGGATCGAATTGAATACAGCCCACCTGGCGAACAAAATCCAGAATGCCTTGCTTTCCCGTAAATTTAAATTCGCCCAGCAGCCCGTGCTTCAACAGCAAAAATTGCCGTGCCTGGCGGTTAGTCAACATGATCATTTGAACACCTGTTTCTATTTTTTATAAGCAATCGCATCGATTTGGACCTGTAAACCTTTTAACCCGCCTTCATGCGCGAATTCGGTGGAAATCGTTTTTCTTGCCGGATACCCATGGATAAACCGTTTCGCAAATACCTTTTCCATATCCGGAATATTCCAAACATCCCTGAGGAGAACATCGATTTTAACGACGGAATCCAGGGCCAGCCCGACGGTTTGCAGCCGCCGTTCCATATCGTCAATGGCACCGTTCACCTGGTCTTCAAAAGCGGCACCGACATTTCCTACGCAAAAGCTCAAAAAAACGAAATCTCCCGCCTCCACGATACCGGAATAAACAAATTCTTCATTCATGTCGCTTCTCTTAATTTCACTCATACAAACACCTCCGTTATTTATAAAGCCATCATAACGGAGCAACTACGACAACAGAATGTCATAGTTTGTTATATAAAGCAACCATATTTTTGGCGGCGTTCAATACACGGAGCCGCAAGCTTTCCGGTTCCAATATCTCCACGCTATCGCCGAGGGATAACAGCATGCCAAACCAGAACTGCTCATTTTCAACCACGTTTAGCGTCATCAGAACATCGCCGTTATCCATTTCCCCGGTGATGATTCCGCGAAGGTATTCGGCCGCCCGCGCTTTTGCTTCCGCTTTGCAGCGTATCGTCACGTTCATATATGAGCGCGTGTCCGTTTCATCGACGGCGCGAAGGATCATGTCGGCGCTGGCATGCTCCCTTGAAAAGGGAACGTTCGTTGCCTGGACATCGCTCATACGTACAAGCTTATAGATGCGATAGTCTTTGGCGACCGTGGAATAGGCAAGAAGATACCAAGCATACCACCTATAAAGCACGGCTATTGGCTCGACCGTATGAGTCCGCGTTACATTGCCCGCGTTCGTATAAGTGAAGCTAACCGCCCGTTTTGCCAGCACAGCGGATTGGAGCGACTGCAGCATCATCCCGTCGCTCTCGCGCAAGGCCGAAAAGTCCAGAATCATGCCGTTCTCTCCCGCTTTTGATAAAGACGCGAGCTTTTCGAAAGTAGCCTTTACCTTCGGATCGTTCGTAGCGCTGGCAAGTCCCTGAAGCGCGGTGAGAATATGCGAATAATCCTCCCTAGTCGCTGCGTGCTGCCCCATCCGAAAAGTATCCATGATCTCGTATCCTCCGGCTGCGCCCGAAGTGGCAGCAACCGGTATTCCCGCGCGGCACAAGGCGTCGATATCGCGCTGTATCGTTCGCGCCGATACCTCAAAACGCCTCGCAAGTTCGCTCGCGGAGGCCTTTCCATGATTCAGAAGGTAGACGGTGATGGCGTAGAGGCGGTCCATTTTCATGGTTATTCTTCCTTTTATTTCGGATTATGCTTTTGCGGCCCATGTAAAAAGGTATTGGACATTTGCAGGTGCGCCTGTAATAGGCTCAGACTGCTGCCCAAATTCTCCATTCAATCCTTTTTCTATCGCAGATAAGTGAAAATGACAAGCAGCGATTCCCATATCCACCTGCTGGATATCATAAGATGCATGGTCATTGTAGCCCTTCGTTTTGGCCTCGTAAAAATGATAGCATCCACCCTTCCGCACGATACGCCAAGGCTGAAGGTTCGAAGCGGAAGGGGCGAGACGTACCTGTTCCAGCACGGAAGCGTATTCCTTGCCCTCCTCCTGCAAAAGAGGCTTGGAAAAGCTGCCATTATAGAAAAGGAATTCCCATTAGGTAAACTCCCAAAACATTAACTGACAATATGCATAAATCATTCCAGTCTCACATCCGGATTTTTATCAAGCTTTGCCCCAATCGGTACTAATAGAACAGTTCTAATCATATTTTTATAAATGAAAACAATAGAAGGAGTGTAAATTAGTTGTTAAAAAAAGTTAAAGTTAGTTTGCAGCCGATCGTTAGTAAAATAAATATGCCCACTGTTTTGAAAACAGCTATACTTCCGGGTGACTCCATGGAAAGATTATTTATGGCAACCCAGGTAGGAGAGATTTTTTACATAGGAAACGATGTTATCGAAACTTTTCTGGATATTCGCCCGCGAATCCTAAAACTAGGTTTTTCCGGTGGTGGATATGATGAACGGGGATTGCTAGGGCTGGCTTTTCATCCCGAATTTAATTATAACGGTTTGTTTTATCTTCATTATTCAGTTGCTGGAACACAAGGCCCAGGCGCTCTTCCTAGTTCGGAAGTTTCAAGACAAGGTCTTCCTGAATTTTTCAAGCCTAACCCATGTGACCCCAGAACCTTAAACCAAAAGTGGATAAATAGAGAAGTTAACTACGATCATATGGATACGGTTGAAGAATGGATTTTACAATCGAATGGTCAACCTCAAAAACGGCGGACATTGCTTAATTTAAGAAGACCGTTTTTTAATCATAACGGTGTCAATAGCTTAAACTTTTCACCTGAAACGGGAAGACTTGTTTTAACGACCGGGGATGGCGGATCAGGCTACGATCCATTTAATCTAAGCCAGGATGATATGGAAATCGCCGGTAAAATAATAGAAATGGATATATTTAAGAACACATTTATCGATAATCCACCCGTTGTTACTCGTTTCGATGAACTTCCCGCACCTATTCAGGAAACGCTCACGGTAATTGCCAAAGGGGTTCGTAACACACCTGGCATTTCATATCAAAGATTTTATAATCAGTATATCAAATATGTGGGAAATGTCGGACAGGATCTGGTAGAATCGATTTTCTCATTCGTACATTATAAACCAATACCGGTTACTCAGCTTATTCATGCTTCTTTAAGAAACACCGAATCCGAACAAGAAGGACTCATTAACTTTGGCTGGCGAGGGTGGGAAGGTGCTTTTCCTACTTCGGTTATACGGGGCTGCTCTGCAAATCCGACTTTGAATGAGAAAATAATGGCCTATTACGATGACGCTGTAAAAACTTCAATGCTTCGTATTCCGCCTCTGACCTGTTATTATCATCAAGATCCCCGACCCGGTATGTTTGGAGCGACTGCACTTACAGGAGTCCAGCCATATATGGGAAATGATATCCCCGGTTTAGCGGGAAGCGTTGTGTTTACCGATTTTGCCCGGAATGAAGGATCTCCGCCTCCGGTCAGAGGAGCGTTAGCTTATACCCGAGTAAGAACAGATTGTAAACTAAATGATTTTAGCGTTATAGAAGCCGATTATAATTTTGGGTCTCAATCCGCTTTTTATGTTAGTTTGGGAGCGAATCTTGATCAAACACGACTATATTTAGGGGTTTATGGCTCTATGAATGTGACTGATTTTAACCAAGGTACTGTTTTTGAAATTGTTCCATGATTCATCCTAAATATTTGTTTTTCTTCGAAACCTCTCCCAATTTATTCGGCAGGCGACGGAGGGTTAAACCGCTCAATCGCCTGCCTGCACTGCTGACCTTAAAATTATATCCGTTGTACGGAATCCGCTTTGATTTCACTGCTTGTCGGATAGTACTTATGGACTTCTAGGTACCCGCTCGGCATGATTTTACTACGTCACTCCAGCTTTACTCCTCAGGTACTCCATATCCCTCAGGGGCAGGAATCGCTTTTTCAGATGCACGGCTGACGGCTTCCCATTCCTCCCAAGCAGCTATCCGTGACTTTAATGTGTCCATCGCTAAATCGTAAACTGCGCTGCCCAGGATCAGCCTCAGAGGAGGATTATCACTGTCCACTAATTTCATAAGGGCTTCCGCCGCCAAGGAAGGATCACTATCTACCGAACCTTCGGCATACTGTTTAGCCAATTCTTCACGAAGTGTCCCGTATGAATCTATTGGATTGCTGTAATTCATCGAAATGTACAAATCTGTCCAGTAGCCTCCCGGTTCCACCATGGTAAGTTTCACACCAAAATGTTCGGCTTCTTTTGCTAAAGCTTCACTCATTCCCTCCAGAGCAAATTTACTCGCACTGTAAATACCGGACATCGGACCCGAAATAATGGCACCGATACTGGTAATCTGTATGATATGTCCAGAACGTTGGGACCTCAAATAAGGCATCACCGCCTGACAGACCCAAAGAGCCCCGAAAAAGTTTGTGTCCATTATTTTTCGGGCATCAAATTCGCTCAGTTCCTCAATCATTCCTAACGTCATGCTGCCCGCATTATTAACCACAATATCAAGCCTGCCAAAATGTTCAAATGCTGATTTAACCGTAGAAAAAACAGCCTCCCTATCTGTAACATCGAGGTTTAACGGCAGCAAGGTTTCTTGATACGCATCTTTTAGCTTTTCTAAATTGTCAATATTTCTTGCAACTGCTACAACTTTATCTCCGGCTTTCAAGGCGGCACATGTAAAAGCATAACCAAGTCCCTTACTTGCTCCAGTGATAAACCATACTCGTTTATTTTCAATATTTTGTGTCATAGGTATTCTCCTTTACGATTTAACTTAATTCATAATGGTTCAACATTAAAATGAAGTATTGCCAATCAACTCTTATTTAGCGCAATTTTGAAAACTCTCTTTCTAGAGAAAATAAAAAGCACAGGCAAATTACTGCCTATGCTAAAAATAATCGGGAAAAGCATGCGATCGCATTCTATGGATGTCAACACAAAATTAACCGTTCCTTACAATTAGGGAGGTTTAGTGTTGACACATATAATAAATGAGGATCACGTATGGACAGACTTATCCCGATTACCTGCTATAGGCAGATTTAAAAGAATACTGCGAGTAAGTGCAATGTTCTCTTTATCGGGAAAAATTCAACACACGTAACCCCTCCGTTCAAGTAGTATATTTAAAGATAGCATATGAATTTTTAAAAGACAATGTGTGCCTCTCGATAGGAAAAGTGATTCAAAACATCCCGCCAAGTTATTCGGCATAAATGTATTCCGTAACTTCTTCCTTCGCAACGGCCTGCTTAATGCCTAAAGTAAATACGGCCTGAACCAGCCAATAGATGAGGTTCAAGAGAATAAAGATCAGCAGAACCACAAAGAGATTCGTTCCAAAGGGCATATAGTCGCCGGTGGATACGGACAGTGATTTTTGAATGGCTTGCGCCATCAAGATGCCGGGTACAAGGGTAAGGATGAAAAATGCCCATACCACCGGCCTGTAGATATCGATCAGCAATTTGCGGATCGCTTTTACGCGGTATCCCATCAGGTGCAGAATCAGCATATCGCGAGTATTGTCCTGGAAGTTGATGTACAGGGCAAGAAATATCAAAATACACCCGACAATACCGCCCGTCACTTGATTGATAACGGCGCTGATTTGGTTTGACACCGCGTTGCGGTTTAGAAGATCAATACGCTGGGATTTTGTAATTATGGTTCCGCCGCCCCTCGCCTTTTCCATACTTAAAATTCCGTTATAGGCACCGGAAGGCAAACCCAAAATGGCGGACAGCTCATTCCCCGCAGCATACACGCTTGCAGATTTGGCATTGGCGGCAATTCCCGCCACAGTAAAGCTATGGCTTGTGCCGGCCATGTCAATGGCAAGCGTGTCACCCGCTCCCAGGCCGTAAATTTCCGCAAGACCGGGATTGATGTATACGGAACCCGCAGCCGGCACAGGGAGGGGCTTATCTTCCGCATCCTGCAGTTCGTATACATGGTTTAGGTTGTACACGCCCACAAGGGTCTGCACCGTGTTGCGTCCGCCGGCCAAAAGCTCGGCCGGACTATCAAGATACACCACCCCAGCCGTTGATAGCGGTTCCGTGCGGTAATCGGAAAAATGGGTATCATATTCATAGTTGTGGCCGATCGTCTGAGCGTCAAAAACCTTCTGGCTGCTGATATTCAGAGAACGCCCCAAAATCATGCAGACACTAAACGCCATGACTGCCGCGAAAATCAACAAGACCGCAAGAGGCTTGCGCAAGGCGATGCGCAGCGGAAACTTCTTTTTGACGGGAATATGATTGGCCACAAAATTAGCAGCATGCAGCCCGCCGGAAAAAATCTTGTTGTTCCGGTTTCCGGCGATGAACACTCCGGGTTCTCTGCCGCTGACAAACAAATAGCACAGAAAGGCAACCAGGCAGAACACGGCGGCGCTCACGACAACGCCAACAATGAAACTCGGTATACTCACGCCTTTGATCAAACCTGTCACTGAATAAGTTCGTGTATTTGCATCAATCAGGACACTGGAGAGAAAAGAACCGCCGAGCAATCCCAATAAGCCCCCGACCGCAGAAAGAATGGCCGTGAATATGACAAAATAGGAGCGCAGAACGCGATCTTTGAAGCCCAATGATTTCAGACATCCGATTTGCCTTTTGGCAGATCGAAAAAATCGATAAAAGAACATGACAAATACAAAAGCGGTCAGGCCTGTAAGGGAAGCGAAAAAAGTATAGGCCAGCGAATTATTGGCATTCAGGGCATTTTGATATAACTGCTGATTCTCCGTCATTGAAGGCAGCGAATCCAGCACAGACATGTTCCCATCAATGGAAAACTTCACAAAGAAAAAAGAGAGCGAGGTTAAAATAGTCAATAACAGCAGGAGGGTCACGGAGACTTTGTTACGGATCATTTGTTTTGTCAGTTGTTTATATGCCAATAATCTCATGCTTTACCCCCACACCATTGCGCCGGCCGATATGGGATTATCATTGATCATATCGCTCTGCAGCAAGCCGTCCTTGATGGTTAATACCCGATCTGCCGTTTCCGCGATTTGCGGGTTGTGCGTGGTAAATAAAATCGTTACGCCAAAGGTGGATTTCAGATCATGCAGAAATTTTACGACCTTTTTGCTGTTGACCTCATCCAGTGAACCGGTGGCTTCATCACAAAATAGCAGTCGTGGGCTTTTGATGACGGCCCTGGCGATGGCGACGCGCTGCTGCTGTCCGCCGGAGAGCTGGGCCGGAAACTTATCCAGATTATCGTCAACTTCAAGAATACGGGTCAGTCTGTCAAAGGCAAGCGGCGTCCTGCCGGGGTTGATCCCGATTTTAATATTTTCTTCCGCAGTCAGATTGTTCAGCAGCAGATAGTTTTGAAAGACATTGCCCACTTCGGCCCGTCTCCAATCCGCAAGCTGAGCTTCCGAATAGGCGGAAATCGCTTCGTTTCCGTACTGCACCCTCCCCGCCGTAGGCCGTATAAGGCCGGACAAAATGTTCAGAAGGGTGGATTTGCCCGAGCCGCTCGGGCCAAGGATGGCGGTAAATGTATCCTCAAAAATCGATAAAGATATTCCCTTCACAACCTGCTCTTTGCCAAAGTCTTTCGTAACCCCTTCCACTTTCAAAATGGCTTCCAAGGTTCCATCTCCCTATTCGGTTATTTTACTGTCGCGCTTTTGCAGCAAATCATTGATGACTCTTACATCTTCTCGGATGCGAAAAATACTGAGCAACCCCCCAAACAGATAGACCACCACCGCCATGATAACCAGGATCCAAATGGGAGTGCTGTCATACCAGCTGAATATGGCTCCGAAGATAATCAGTACAACGACGGTATAACTGATGTTCGCCAGTACTCCCAGTATGGTGTATTTGCTTTCAAACTTGGCAGTGACCATCAATCCAAGATGAATGACAACGTTCGCCCCAAGAGTCTGAAAAACGCCGTTGATAAAAAGGAATCTCGCTCCGTATAAACTGCCGATCAAAGCAAGGACGACAAGGGAAATCCCGGTGGTTACCATGATATTCACGACTTTTTTCTTCATCATCAAACCCCTTTCTGCAATTCCCGTTTGATATTGGCGAGGTATTTTCGGGAGACATAGAGCCTTTCGCCGTTTTTAAGGGTAGCTTCCATTCGGCTGTTTATCAGAGGTTTGATGGTATCCAGGATATTAATATTCAAGATGCAGGATTTGCTGATTTGGACAAACCCCAGCGCTTCCAATTCTTCGAGCAGTTGGTACAAACGGAACTCCGTACGGTAAACCGCATGTTCGCAATACACGAACGTTCTTTTATCAACGCTTTCGATATAGTAAATATCGGAGGTGCTTACGAGCTTCTCATTGCCGTCCCAATCGCATTTAAGCCGTTTACTGACCGAGTGTATCAGTGTAACAAGACGCTCCAGCTCTCCGTTCATCCTTGCGTATCGGATCGATATTTCAATATCCCGGTTGGCCAAGTCCTGTTCAAGTTTAAGAATCATCGTATCACCCGCGATCAGTATAGTTTTAAAAGTTCCATGTCACAATAGGTCCGCTACTAAGATTCAATAATTGCATACCAACATACAAAAAGCCGGAAAAGAGTACGGGATTGCTCTCTTCCGGCTTCTGCGCTGCCATAACGGTTTTATAAAGTCATAATAACATATGATGAGATAACAGGTCTTGAGTCGCGTTCCATAACTTCTTTTGCATAGCGGCATCTCCCCCGGGGTGTACGGGCTTAATCGGGTTCCCGGTCCCGACGTTGAAGTACCCTCCTGTCACTTGATATTTTGCGTCTACGATTAAGCGAGTCATGATTTCAGCCCCTCTTCGGGGATCTCCAATATGAAAGAGGTTCAAAATTCGTTCGATGACAGAGGCAAACTTAAGTTCACGTCCCAAACCGGTGACATTAAATCCCGGATTCAGGGCATTCACGCTGATCCCTGTACCCGCCCATTGCCGAGCCAATTCCATCGTGAACATGATGTTCAACAACTTGGTTTTCCCATAAATCGAAGACGAACCCCGGGCAGTAAAAGGTTCCGCATCAGTTAAATCCTCAGGCAGCTTTAGTACGCCGTGGTTGCGCGCGGCTTCCGAGGCCACGTTAACCACACGGGCCTTTCCCGCGTTCCGTAAGGATGGCTTCAAGACATGCGTCAACAACCAGGGCGCCAAATAGTTGACAGCGGTCATTTCCGGAAATCCTTCAGAGGTGACGCGTTGCTTAAAGGCGTGAATTCCCGCATTGTTCAAAAGCACATCGATAACAGGGTACGCCGCCGCAATTTCTTGGCCAACTCGAATGACATCGCTCATTAACGACAGATCTCCGAAAAAAAAGTCTACCTCAGCCGAAGCCGTGGTTTCTTGAATGAGCTTCTTCGTTGCATCCGCACGCTCTTTGCTTCTGGCTGTCAGAACCAGGCGGAACCCCCGTTTCGCCAGTTCAATAGCCGCAATCTGTCCCATACCGCTCGTGGCACCGGTTATGACAACAACTGGATTTTTCGGCATGAACATTCTCCTTATGTGATACAATATTTTGAAAAAGAAATCCGAAGAAACGGTGTCAAGTCATTATTTTGATTGACATATGTCCACTATACTGATTTAATGGATATATGTCAATCAAATGGACGGATTATTTTTGTATAACGGAAAGGTGAATAATAATGGAGCATAATCAACACAATAATGAGCCGAGAGAGCAATTGGAGATCGCTTTAGGCGAGCAGCTTAATGCTCTGATCAGCGCTGCGCATGCCCTAAACGTCAAGGCTGCTGTCCGATTCGATTCGTCTTTACAGCCTGCCGCTTTCCATATTATTCGTTGGCTCTACTCTTATGGGCCGACAAGTGCTGCGGCCTTAGCCGATTCAACCGCGATGGATCGGAGCTCCGTAAGCCGCCTTGTTAAGCAATTGGAGTCGCTTGGGTATGTGAAAAGAGAAGCTTCGCCTCATGATGGCCGAGCCATTCTTCTTTCGCTCTCTGAGGAAGGACAGCAACAGGCAGCACATGCCCTCAATGAAAAAGGGTCCGTTTTTTTCGAACGAATCTCAAACTGGGATGATGCGCAGCTTCAGGAATTTATTCAAATCCTCAGAAGATTCAATGGATTTTCGAGCTATTAGGCAAAAATTCGCTCCTCGTAAAGATAAGCAGGCCAAAAAGACGCTCAGGCTGAACGAACCCGGGCGTCTTCTTCTTGTATGTCCATTCTTTTTGCCTTCGCGAGCAGGGTTGCGGCCACCACATGTCCTGACGGATGCTCTATCTCCGTGAATCAAGAATAAACATAGATGCATCCTGCCCCATGAATATGTTGCTTCCGGAGTAGAAAGTTTTCGATTGAACATCTCTGTATCCTATTTTTGTCATCATATCCGTTAATTCTGTCTGATCAAATCCGTTATGAACCATATCCGAAACAACGTTTTCATTTTTATCGAAATCAACGATCAGCAGATGTCCGCCTTCATTTAGAACCTCATATAATCTTGCTAGAACCAGTTCAACATCCGCAATATGGAGAAGAACCTGGGACATAAAAATATAGTCGGCATGTAAATCCGCAAGACTGTCTTTTTCAAAGTCAAAGCATAACGTTGCCGCATTCTGTATATTGGAACCGGAAATTTTTTGATCTATCTGATGGATCATGTTTGGTGACGTATCCAGAAAAAGCATAGAATCAAATTCGTTGATCAAGTTCATTCCGACAAGGCCGGTTCCGCATCCAAAATCAATGGCGTTCTTCCTTTTAGCATCAGCTAAATATTCACGAATGGCATTTGATGATACCTTTGCAATTTGAATTCTTTCAGAGGTGTCATATATATTGGCTATCATTTCAAACTTATCCGTGTTTCCCATCGTTACCCTCCATTTTCCCTTAATCCGCTTGGATGAGATTGAGTATAATTTTAGGCAGAATCTCTCCCCTGACGAATCTGCGGTAATCTATCTCATCCTGCGTTCTTCCGCTTATTAGGGATTTGTTTGCCATCGTATTATCGGAAACGCTGAATAGGGCGACTAGGTTTTTTTTCATCAATTTCGCCGCCCTGAATGCTGAGGCCGTTTCCATATCAACGGTATTGCATCCCGTGCCAATAATGCTGTCAATATGGGCAAATTGAGCAAAGATCGTGTCCGTGCAGAAAGTTTTGCCCATATGCCACTTGACGTGATGTTCTTTGCAAATATTCTCTGTTTCTATCTTAAGCTGCCTGAGCAAGGACGTATCGGGATAAGCTTTCTCGCCAAAAACATCCGTTTCGAGTTGGTCTGAGGCGATGTACCGGCTTGCACCGTCACCGCAAATGGAGTACTCGGGGATAACGATATCGCCTATGCCTATTTGACTGTCCAAAGCGCCGACGGAACTTACAAAGATGATTTTTTTACAGTTGGAAACACCCAAAGACAATAAAGCGTCCATGAGCACGGGTGCGCCAAACCCGGTTTTGATAAAAGTCATTTCGATGTCATCGCTCTTCATGTTCCATACTTTGAAGGAGGAAAATAATCCGGCTGAGCTGAGCAGCTCCGCTTTGCCAAGACCGGGCACTGTTTCCGGCTCCCAACCGGGTGTAATTACGACATTCTCATGAATCATGTTTGCAGCGATTCCCAAGCCATTCACACATACATCCCCATCCGTGGCGCCAAAACGCTTCATGCCCGATATCAAATCGTTATAATCCATTGTAGCCTCCTTCTATTTGTCTAAAGCTAAAATATATTTTGCATTCAGGCTGTAAATATGCTCCTTTACATGATCGGACAGATTCAACTGTTCAATTCTGTCAATCTGTTCCTCAATGCCGGCATAAGGCGTATCCGTACCGAAAACGATATGTTCATACCCGAAAGCGTCGATGGCCTGCTTAATATCGCTGCCCTGAATTCTCTTGGAGCTTGAAGTATCAAAGTAGACATTTTTTAGGTTTACGCCGCTTTCGCTGAAAAGGTCGGTACCGGTCAAATGCCCGATAATGAAAACCGCGTTTGGGTTTTCCTTTATAAAGCGCAGCAGTTTCAGGACTTCTTTTTTGGAGTATAAATGAATGAACACCGGCAGATGATGCGACGAGGCAATATCGACGAGCTTTTTAAAGGCTATACCGTCAATTTTAAAGGAATCCCATGCTTGATGGAGTTTGATTCCTTTGGGTTGATATGTGCGGATACTGTTTTCCAGATTATCCATGTGCCCGGAATTAAGCGGGTTTACCCAGAGAAACGGAATAACCAGCTCGGGGAGCCGGTTATTCAAATCGTAGACAAACTGATTGCCGTCCCCATTCTCCTTGAAGAAATGATTATAGGCCAGCCGGTTCATTCGATTCATCATATATATGCTGTCGGGCTTCTGTTTGAAGGGCATACTCGGAGGTTTCTGAAGATTTTGAATATTCTTGGGGCTTGTGCACAGAACAATTTTCTCCAGATTGTACTTTTCGGCCATATTTTTTATGGAATCTACTGTGCCGTAATCGCCTGCCGCATGAGCATGAATATCAATTAACATAAGAACCCTCCGATTTATATGGAATTCGTCCTTATTTACCATACCATGTTCTGACAGAAAATGTAGGAGTCATCTTTTTGAAATCTTCAGTTAGCTTATTTACGATCCAATAAAGGGAAAAGCTCCTGCTAATTTAAGCAAAATGGGGATTCACGGCAATTTAACTGGAAATACTCCAGCTAATTTCGGCAAACGAGGCAGTCTGCGGTCTAAGTCGATGATTTAGCTGGAGGATTTCCAGTTATTGTTCGACCAGATTCAATAAGGGGGCGATTAACGGGAGAATTTCCATTTAGTGCGGTTCCATCGTCGAAAAGCGGTATGAAGAGTCTATATTTAAGTTGACGAGGTACTGCCATTCCCCCCTTTTCGTTTCGTTATAATAGAGGTTGGAAGAATCCTATATATAACGTCTGCATCAGCTAAGCCTCACCCCCGCATAGCGGGCGGTTTTCTGTTTCCTGCGCTTCGGGTACAACTGGCTTAAGCCATAATAAAACCTCACCATAATGGTGAGGCTTCTCCGCACATTATTTGTCAGTATTCTGTTAATCGGTACAGCTTCATGCCATTTGTTCTCCTCGCAGCTAAAGCTTCGTAGTAAGCTCCCAAATCGCCGGAGCCGACACGCTCTCCACGATCCGCTCTCCATCGAAGCATTCGACGGTGGCAAGGCCGGTAAAGCGGATATATGCGCCGTCCAAGCTGACCATTTTCGCAATCAACTGCAGCGGCTTGGACAAGGTGTCCAGCGCCCGAACAAATTCAATATCCCTCTCCCGCCGATAAGTGACCCGGTAATGCTGGCGGCCATCATTGTAATCGTAGATGAGACGATTGTAGAACGTCTGTCCGGTCGTCTCGTCGATATAAGCGTCCTCTTCCCGGAAGCGCAAATAGTTTGCAGCGTCGTCACCAAGGATGACGCCATTCTTAGCCAGCATAAAGATGGGGAATTTGCGGCTTCCGTATTTTTTCTCCCCGGTAATATAAGAAGAGATGATCTGGTAAGGCCCCACCTTCGCTCGTCCCCAATACCAATGCCGCATAATGCTCATCATCGAGATGTTGCCCCAATTATGATCGTGGTATCCGGTTCCGGTGTAACGGGATGTCAATCCGTCTACCGTTACTTCGGCCTCTACTTTTCCTTCAGGCACGGCAGGCAGCCAAGCGAAATAATGCTGCTCTTGATCGCCAAAATAGAAATAGCCCGTTTCCGGACGCCAGGAAGGGACATTGCCTGCAAGACTTACTTTCGCTTCCAAATTCCCGTGTTTAAACCGAATATGATATTCGTTTAAGTCGCCGACGAAAGAGCAATCGCCCAACCGAACGTCGCAGCAGTCCTTAGAAGAGTTAAACCGGGAAAGGGGAAACTCGAGCTTCTCGGAATAATGTTGTCCCTCCGCCGTATGTAAGTCGAAGGTCACTTGCGGTGAAGGCCCACGTCTTGGCGCCAGTGTCCACTTATTGGAGTAGAACACGATGACCAGCGTGGAGCCGTCATCCATCTGCGAATCGAAATACCACCACTCGTATGTGCCCTTCTCGCCCTTTGTACGGAATCCGTCCTCCCATGGCCGGATTTCTTTCCGCAAGATGCCTAGATGTTCATAATGCTCAGGACTGGCTCCCATTACGGAATGACCCTGCGGCTTCATATGAATGCTCCTCCTTATCAGTTCATGGATTTCATGATTTATAACCGGGTTTTTTCTTATTCTTCTAACCATTTATTGCTACCGATTTCTGTTTGCATCATACCAGCTTCCTCTGTATGATAGTTGTAATAAAGCAAGGAATTTTGCATTATTCCAATCTCATCTTGACTCATTTAACAAAAGCGAACGGAGGCAATCAGATATGGCAAAAAGAACCGCGGAATGGGAAATCAAACAAATGAAAATCGCCGGATACCATCATCTCTCAAGAGAGTTCGAGCGATATTGCGTAGATCTTGTGCTGAAGGGCGACCTGGATTTCCTCGCTCATTTAACGCCGGACATCTTGAATACGTATCCGCTTGCCGATGATTCCCTGCGTTCGCTTAAAAATAATGTCATTTGCGTAATCACCGTGGTATGCAGGGCGGTTGCAGATGCAGGCGTTGAACCCGAGAAATGCTTTGCGCTCAGCGACTACTACATCAATAAGCTGGAAAAAATGAATACTCCGGCATCCGTATGCGAATTGAACGTTGACCTTATCCGCCACTACTCGCTGCTCGTCAAGGAAGAACGGCTCAAGTCTTATTCGCTGCCTGTCGTGCGGACCATCCAATACATCCACAGCCATCTGTTCGAGCCATGCCGCGTCAAAGATATCGCCCAGGCGCTAGGCTTGCATGCTAACTACTTATCGGCTTTATTCAAATCCGAAGCAGCCATATCTCTCACCCAATATGTGAAGAGCGTCAAGTTGGAGGAAGCTAAGAGGCTGCTGCTTAACAGCAACTATTCCATCACCGAAATCGCCGAAATGCTCGGTTATGGCAGCCTGTCCTATTTCTCCAAGGACTTCCATAAGGCCTACCAAAGCAGCCCCAGAAACTATGTCGCAGCTAACGTATGGAATATGAAGGAACCGGATAACAACCTTCTCACGGCCAATCGGTACGGGCAACTGTCCACGGAGAAGATTCGGGACATTATCAAGGAAGAAGCTCAGCCTCTTGCAGCAGCGGTTCCAGCCGCCCCGCCCCTCTAAATCACGATGTTTATTTCCTTGCCAGAATAAGCTCAGCCTCTTCTCTGCTCATCAGGTTCCGATTGACCTTGGACATGATCTGAACTTTCTTGTCACGCAATTTGTATCCGAACAGCAAGATGAAAAAGGAGACGGCAAGTCCAACTGCCGGGAGAATGGAGACGAGCAGCCAAAGCGTGTCTATAACGGCGGGCGGCTGCGTCGCCGACGCTCCATCCACAAAGCCGCTCATGCCCAAAATAAACATGCCGATGGCAGCCGAGAGCGCTCCCAATGTTTTAGCCGCGAACGTTTGCAGCGATACGGCAATCGCGGTGCAGTCTTCTCCCGTTTTATACTTTCCATATTCCGCGCAATCGATGACAAACAAAATCATAAAGGAACTGGTATAAGTCGTCGCTACGATACGGATCGTCGACAGGACCATGTAGACCGCGAAGTTGTCATAACCTGCAAAATACATGACGATGCTGGTCAACACACCCACTGCCGTTGCAATCATATATAGATTGAATTTATCCATTTTCTTGATAATAACGGGTACCATGGCGCAAAACAGGCCGGCGAACAGCATCGGAATGGTCATCGTGACCGCGATCATTTCCGGACCGCCCAAGCAATAAATCGCGAAATATCCGTTAATCGTCAACAGAGTATTGGTCAGGTTCGCAACGATAAACGACAAGCAGAAGACCATCAGATATTTATTTCGCGCTGCCGCCTTCAACAGGGTTTTCAGCGGAGGAACAGGCTCCGTATTCCGATGACGCTCCCGCGCAACCCGGCCTAGCGGCGACATACAGGCGAAAGATATTACCGCGATGGTCAAAACACTCCAGAACCAGCCCGCTTTCGGGTAAACCAGGGGGAACACCGCAGCGATGACGGCGGTTCCGATCAGCGAAAGCAAGCGGCCGCGCGACAAAATCGTATTGCGTTCCGTTACGTTTCCGGTCATGACCGTAACCAGAGAGAAATAAGGAACGTCGCACAGCGTATAGCTCATTCCCCACGCCATATACAGGAGGAATGCGAGCCAGACTTTCAAATCTTGGGACAGCGATGCGGGCACTGCAAACAAGAGGACCGTAAACCCCGCGATCAGGATACCGGATACTCGCAACCAAGGCGTGTATTTTCCGCTTTTAAAACTGCTTTTGTTGACGATCGTGCCAAACAGCGGATCGCAGAGGGCATCCCATATGCGGGTAACTAGTAAAATCGTGCCCACAGCCGCGGCCGGAATGGCAATGTCCGTCAAATACAGCTGCAGAAAGGAACTGATCAGCATATAAATCATAATTTGTCCAAACGAGTAGCTATAATAGGAGAGTCTCTCGGATCTCGTCGTCTCCACAATGAATCCCCCTCTACACGAATTTGTAGATTATCCAGGTTAAAAAGTTAATCGGCCGCAAGCGGAACAGCAGACTGCGCATTTTATCGCCAAGCGGGCTGCTTTCGTAGTTGACATCCGCCAAAGACTTGATCCGCACTCGTCCGGTCAGGCTTTCCGCATCCATCCCTTTCTCCAGAGGGAACGTCACGGCTGCTGACTCGCCGCTTTCCAGATCGAAGTAATTGTCCGAGAGCGGCGCATGGAGGCCATCAATCTCGATGCGCACATAACGGGCGTAGGTGTCCGATGCCACCGACAGCGTCGCTTTTCCGTCCGCGAGAGCAAGCTCCTGACGAATGCGCGGTTTGCGCAGCAGTGCCTGCTTGTCCGGCACCAGCAGCTTATTCTGCTTGGAGAGGATGGCGCCGTTCTCGTCCGTTATAGTCAAAATCAGCGCCAAATCGTTTCTCGCCCGTCGCCCGAGAATGCGTCCAAAATCCAGAGAAAGGACCGGCGTGGCTCCCGTCGGTTCCGCCAAAATTTCAAGCTCGGACGAGGCAAGGATTGTCCCGTCGAAATCGGTTAGCTTCCAATGCAGCCTTCCGCGAAAGGATGCCGCGTAATCGTTGATAACGTATACCTCAGCTGCGTCTTTACGCATATGGGCGGATACGCAAAGCATGTTGTTAAAATGTCTCGCCTTGTACTGCAGTGCCTTGAAGCGCTTTTCGTAGTCCACCCCGGACCATGAGGCGGTCGGCCAGCAATCGTTATATTGCCAATACAGAGCACCGTTGCATTGGCCCGTCTTTCGCCGCCATCCTTCCGTTGCAGCCTGTATCGCCTCCGCTTGAATCAGTTGGGACAAATAAATGAAATCCTCGAAGCTTGCGGGATTCCTGTATTTCGACAAGATGTAGAACAGCATCTTTTCATTTCCGGCCGGAGATTTTTGATGCGCTTTCATTTCCGGGTTTGAAATGGAAATGGGTTGGGCATCCGTGAAACTGCGGATCGTGGACAAAGCGGGCATGGATTCAAGGCCGAATTCGGAGCAGAAGCGCGCAGGCATTTCTCCCAAATATTCAATCGGCTTCATCCCGTGCCATACTTGCCACAGGTGGCTGTCTCCCTTGTGAAGCAACGATGCTTTGGCCTGCGGCCCCCCGGAGCTCGGCGACCCCGGCCAGTACGGCGTCGCTTCATCGTGCTGCGAAATCCAGGCCGGCAGCTGCTCGAAAAAGAACTGCTTATGCACGGCAACCGATTTCCGTTTCATCAACAGGTAAAACGGTTCAACCTCGTTGTTGCCGCACCATAGAGCCAGACTGGCATGGTGACTTAGCCGGCGAACCTGACCTTCTACCTCGAGCCGCACGCTTTCCATGAATGCGGCATTGGACAACGGATATTCATTGCAGGCGAATCCAAAGTCTTGCCACACCAATAATCCATACCGGTCGCACAGCTCGTAGAACGCATCGGATTCGTAGTAGCCTCCGCCCCACACCCGCATCATGTTCATATTGGCCTCTTTGGCGCTGCGAAGATAGAATTCCAAATCCGACGCTGTCGTTCGAGTTACAAAGCTGTCGGAAGGAATCCAGTTCGCCCCTTTGGCGAAAATCGGCACGTCATTGACAATGAAACGAAAATTGTTGCCATACGCATCGGCCGACGTATCCAAACGGATCGTCCGCAAGCCAATCTGACGTCTCCATACATCCAGCGGTTGACTGGTGCCTTCCGTATAAAGGGAAACCTCCACCTCGTACAGCGGCTGCTTGCCCAGCCCGTTGCTCCACCAAAGCTCGGGCTTGTCTACGATCAGTTCGGCTTCCAAAAGCCCCTTGCCCAAAATGCCAACCGCTTCTTGCGCCGTACCGTTTGGCGAGACTAATTTAATTCGACAAGCCGTGGAATTTTGAGATTCGCCTAGCCGCTCCACGCTGCCGGTAATACGCAAAGCCACTTTGCCGTCCGCATGGCGCTGCTTCACCTTCACCCACTCCAGACGGGCCTGTTTCTCGCCCCGGATGCCGATTCTCCCGCTGATGCCGACCGGAGGCAAGCACGGCCCCCAATCCCAGCCGAAATGGTAGTGCGGCTTACGGACATAGGACGGAATTTCTCCAAACGACATGTGGAAAAGCGGCATCTCCCGTCCCATCTTCCGAATGTAGGGAATGGGACTCGCAAACTCGATTTCGATGTAGTTTTGGCCGTCAACCAGGTATGGCTTGATCTCAAAACGGAGCTCACGGTGAGCGTTATCGCCCCGACCGATCTCCCGGTTGTTGAGCCTCACAGTGGCAAACGTGTCGAGTCCGGCGATTTCCAGCACCGCTCGATCGCATTTCAACAACTCGTCGTCGATGGAAAAATGACGGGAGTAAACATACTCCTTCTCAGAGATTTTCCGAGCCTCATTCTCGTTCAAACCCCAGAACGGATCTTCAATGGCCCCATGGTTCAACAAATCAATATAGTTGCTGCCCGGAAGTTGTCCCGGATATTTCCTTTGCGTTCTTCGCTCGGTTAACGTCCAACTTCCCGCAAGATCGGTATAATGCATCTCGCGTCATCCCCCTTACCGTATTTATAAAATGCTATGCTCCACTCACATGCTAGCAATAAGTGAAAGCGGTCTCTTATATAAATCTAAGAATATTTGTATTTTTGTAATATCGAATCATTGGAACGGGAACCGGTGAAGCTTGAAAAGAAAAAAAGGCAGGCCAATGAGGGATAAACCGCTCAATCGCCTGCCTGAACTGAATCCGCTATATTTCCAAATCATTATATCCTGCCTTGACAATATGGGCCGCTGACACGAGAAAAAGATAGCAAAAATTCCGAAGAATGCAAATGGCAGATTCGGCGTTTTCGCGGGGCAGATTACAATCGAATGGGATTCAACAATATACGGGCCGCAAAGAAGGTACTGCTCCCCGGAAATCCGGAGAACCAGTACCTCTTGGGTTACGGAGTTTTTCAATTTATTTCATTGACTGAAGTCATGTTCTGAGGTGTCAGGTCAGGACCGGTGCGACGGGTGCCGAACCATATAATTATGGTGACAAACACAAGCACCGCACAAGGCATCAGCATGATCTTTGAGCCCATTCCAGCCGAACGGTCGATGGCGGTCAAATACTCGACGCGCAGGAGTATAACGAAGATATAGGCGAGCGTATTGTTAACTGCATGGATAACAATCGAGTTCTCCAGACCGCCTGTTCGCCAGGTTATCGTTGCAAACGTGACGCCGAGAACTAAGTAATACAGGTTATACCACGGGTCGGTCGACGAATGCACGAGGGCGAACAACACGCTCGAGACCGCGATGCCGACGATAAGCGACGCTCTCGGACCACGGACCCAACTGGAAGCGATCCGGAATATCAGCCCCCGAAAGGTATACTCCTCACCGGCACTTTGGAGCGGCGCCAGCAGCACGCTTACCGCGAAGATAGCCAGTAAATCAGCGACCCGAAATTCCGTGGTGTTGTACGACGAGAACCAGTTGAAGAAGACCATATAGATCGTCCAAATGGGAAGAATAATCAACACCGCGCGACCGAACACAGCTAGTCGGAAGACTGAGCGTACCGAGTGCAGCGTGGCTCCCTTTACGCCATAAAGCCAGCGCTGTATCAACATGCTCCACGGGATGAGCAAAGCGACCCCAACAAAATTACTAGCCACGTAAACCGGGGTGAAGTCCGTACCGCCAGACATGGGATTATCCCGCCCAAAGACGTGGGTGTCGATTACGCCTCCGATTATAGGGGACAACAAGCTAAAGAAAAACAATCCGCCGATGAGAAGTAAAAGAGCAAGTATGTCGCGTCCTATTCTACGCTTATCGCTGACAAGTACCCGATGGTACGGCACTCCTGCCGGCACAGTCCGCAGCCCTCGCCCAGTCCGATTTTTCATAATCAAATCACCTCATTCTATTTTTCAGTACAGTGCTTTACCAAAGAGTCACTCGGTCCTCTGGAGCTATATACATGGCATCGCCTTCTTTTACATCAAAGGTTGAGTAGAAATCATCGGTATTAGCCACGACTTCATTTACCCTAACTTTATTGGGCGCATGAGCGTCGATGGTTAGAAGTAATTGTTCAATTTCAGGACGAGCCTTCTGTCTCCAAATGGTTGCCCATGATTTATAGAACTGTTCCAGATTTGCATCCGGCAGTTGTTTTGCCGCTTCAAGAGCAACCATGAGTCCGCCAATGTCCGCAATATTTTCCGATACCGTCATTTGTCCGCTGATTTTTTGGCCCAGATACTCAGCCTTGTTGTATTGGTCAACAATTGCCTTTGCCTTTGCTTCAAATTTCTCGAAGTCTTCATTTGTCCACCAATTGACCATATTTCCAATCTCGTCATATTTCGCTCCATTTGTATCAAAGGCGTGAGAGATTTCGTGCGCAATAATAGCACCTATCCCTCCATAGTTCTGGCTTGCGCTTTGATTTTTATCATAAAATGGCGCTTGAAGGGCCGCAGCAGGGATCGTAATTGTGTTTGTCAGCGGTTGATAGGACGCATTCGCCAAATTCGGAGCCATTCTCCACTCGTCCCGATCAACGGGCTGATCAAATTGGGCAAAATTGTTTTTAGTTATAATGGTTTGGATGGATCGATTGTTCTCAAACAATGTCTTATTTGCATCTACTTTCAACAACGAATACATGTCATTCGGCTTGTCGGGATAGCCAATGTGTATTTTCAAGTTATCCAGCTTTTTAACCGCTTCCGTCTTGGTCTTCTCGGACATCCAGTCATTGTTCAGCAGCTTGTTTCTGTAAATTCCAATCATACGCTGAACCATGTCCGTAACATCTTGCCTTGCTTCCGGCCCAAGGTACGTCTTCCCGTAATAGCTTCCGGCAACATACTTGAATGCTGAATTAACGGTATTGTAAACCGTTTCTTCAGTGGATGCCGCTTTTTCCTGACCGGACAATGCCCGGCTCAATTGAGTGGATGTTTCTACAAAATCATCGGATAGCAAAGAGGAGGATTTCAAAACAAAGGTCGCATAAGTCCAGCTTTTGATCTTTTCCCAATTTCCCTCGTTAATAATCTTATCCAGATTCTCAAAATACGCTTGGGACATGACGGAAATATGCTCCGGGGCTTTGCCGACGACATCTATCAAGAATTTTTCCAGATCAATATTTTTGCTGTAAGCTTTTAACTCATCCATGGTTTTGGGATTATAAAACGATTCAAAATTGCTTGCTTCCGCTGAGCTTAATGTATATTGCACGTACTCTTGTTCAAAATCTACGGCTTCACCGGCAATTCGATCCGCGTCTTTTTCGGTTTCCCCAACCATCACCAGCAGGTCCGCCAGCATTTTCTTGTATACTCCCAAATACACTTCGCTTTGGGGATTTTCCGAAGAATAGTAGCTCTTATCCGGCATCGCAGGTATAGGAGCCTCGATGTATAGTTCGTTTATAGTGGCATTCTTCATATCGGACAAAAGATTCAAACTAAACGGCAGAGCAAGCCCTTTAAAATAGAGGTCTTTTTGTTCCTTTGCAAAATCGTCCAAACTGTTGATCGATTTGATTTTATCGATATCCGCCTTAATGGCTTCATATCCCTGTTTGTTAAGTTGTTCTCGGTCGGCGGCAAGTTTATAAAATTTAACCATGTTGCCGATCTCGTCATCCGTTTTATCTCGTCCTTTGGCTGCCATTTTTGCCATATCCGTGGACAGTCGCTTTTTCACATTAGTATCGAGATCCACCAAGCCGCCCATGATTACTTTATCTGCCGGCAATTCCGTGGTTGTCAGCCAATTTGCATTTACGGCTCCGTATAAGTCGTCTTGTGGTCTGATTGATGCCGCTTCATTGGCCGGCTGCTTGGAGGTGAGACTAACCTGGAGCCGCGATTTATTCCAGGCTACTTGATAGCCTGCCGTTTCAGCGACGAAGCGGAGCGGCACATACGCTGCGTTACGGATTTGCTTAGGCGCCGCATCCAGCTTAACGGCTTTGCCGTTCACAGTTGCATAATTACTGCCCATTACCAGGGATAAGGCAAGGCCATTTCGGGTGCCGCTGAGGGTACGGGAGGATTCATCCCATTTCAAGTTGAAGCCCAGTTTCTCCAAAACAGGCTGCACCGGGACGAGTGTTACTCCTTTTTCTACGATCGGTGCAGAACTGCTGAACTGGATCTGATCTCCGTTTAGCGATACGGATAAAGCTGCTTCAGCTGCATGAACGGATGAGAATCCGGATGCCAGCAAAGATAGGGAAAGAATTAAAGCGCCCGTTTTTTTCATTTGCGTAAAGCCCCTTTTCGTTGAAATTTTCGTTGAAATGATGAAGTTGATCCGGATACCAGTGGTGTTTGGCTGAAGCTTAGATAATGACTGCTGTTCCGCTGACAGCGACCATCAGCATGCCTTGACGAACAACCTCGTAATTGATAGCGACGCCGATCACGGCATTGGCTCCCATTTGCGATACTTGCTGCGTCATTTCCTTATAAGCTTCGTCCCTCGCCTCCCTTAACTTGGTTTCATAGGCTTTCGAACGCCCGCCTACCAAATCGGTAAATGAAGCGAGAAGGTCTCGCCCAACATTGGCAGCCATGATGACTTCGCCGGTGACCACGCCGATATACTGCCTGACCGGGGAACCTTCAATGATTGCGGTTGTTGTAATAATCAAGTGTCTTCCTCCCAGGAATAAAAAGATTTGTGCTTCACATTTCCTATCCTACCTGCGTCACTGAAACAGAACCTAAACGAATCGATGAACAACAGCTTAATTTTGCTCCCGGCGTTTAGGTTCCGTTAATGTGAGCATGTTACTATGAATAAGGGTGATAACCATGAAAAGTCTATCCGATATAAAAATCGCCATCGTCGATGACGAGTCCTCGATTGTTACGATGCTCCAAATGGTGCTCCGCAGGGAAGGCTTCCGTCACTTGTACGCGGCATCCACTTGTGCGGAAGCGCTCGACGTAGCGGCACGCGTTGCCCCTGATATCATTCTGCTCGACATTATGCTCCCCGACGGCAGCGGACTGGAGCTCTGCTCCAAGCTCCGCGAATACGGGAATCCGCATATATTCTTCCTGACGGCCAAGGCTACCGATCTGGATGTCCTTCGAGGCTTCGCCATGGGCGGAGACGATTATATCACGAAGCCCTTCAATCCCCTGGAGGTGGCCGCAAGAATTCAGGCTCGTATACGCCGATTGGAGCCGGAAATACCTGCAACTGGCTCTGTGAAGCAGCCTGATTCGGAGATTTACCGGTTCGGCCGTTTTACCGTGAACGAGTCGGAGGGTGAGCTGGCTGTAGAAGGACAACCTGTTCCGTGTCCCGCCCAGGTCTTCCAACTGCTGCTGCACTTTTGCAGGCATCCCGGAATCGTATTTTCCAAAGAACAGCTCTACGACAAGGTTTGGGGGATTAACGGGCAGGGCGATGACTCGACCGTGATGGTGCATATCCGGCGCATACGAGAGCGGATCGAGATCGATCCCGGCAATCCGAAGCTGCTCGTTACCGTACGGGGGCTCGGTTACAAGCTGGTGAAGGAGCCGCAGAAGCCATGAAAATACAACAGCGCATGGCCTTTCACTTCACGTATCAATTGATTTTCTATTCCCTGCTGATTCTGGCCATTACTCTGGTTGCCTGCATCATGTACTTCCAGAACATGAAGAATAATGAGTTGCGCCGGAACTTCCCTGTTGGCGCTCTGCAACTGATTGCTCAAGAAGCCAATTCCAAGGACGGGACGATTCAGATCTCCCCTAAATGGGTCAAGCTCATCGAGGAGAAAGGAATGTGGCTGCAGGTTGTCAATGCCGAAGGAACCGTGACCTACGCCATTAATACAAATTCGCATCCTGCGCTGCCGGTCTCTTACTCCACCGCCGAGCTGCTCGATATTCAAGAGACACGGACGTTTGGAACATTTACCGTGAACACTGAGCTGAGTTTTACTTTTAACGAACCGCATCTGTACATGTTAGGCTACCATAGTCCTGATCTTGACCGGCTTGTGGCCTTGTTTGACTCTTACGGGCAGCAGGGATTGGTACAGAGTAACGCCGTTCCCCTTCTGGAACAGAGACTGCAAGACACCGGCGGCTATCTGCAGGTGGTCAACTCCGCCGGACAGACCGTACAAGGCATCGGCAATGAAGCATACGTGCAGAAGGCGTATCGTCCACTGGATATCCTGTCCATTCAGCAATCGCCCGGCAACTATGACACGAATATAGTCGCCCATCGGGACAAGCTGAGCGGGATGACCTGGATTCTCTATACGCCCAATGCAGCGGGAGGTCCACTGAAGCATCCCGCGCTGGATACGGCAACGCGTAATCTCGTATGGTTTGCAGGACTAATCCTGCTCTTGGCGGTTCCGGTCTCTATCTGGCACGGTTATCGCTATGGTCAGCCTCTCATTTTGTTCGCCGGCTGGTTCGAACGCATGCGCAAAGGGCAATATGACGAAGTGCTGACCGCCAAGGACAAACGCAAGGTGTTCCGCCGCAACGGCTCGATGCGGACCAGCTATAAACTTTACAAGGAAGTGATTGAATCCTTCTATAAGATGACCCATCAATTGGCAGAAACCGAGAAGGAACGCGAGAGGCTGGAGAAGGCGCAAGCGGAGTGGATGTCGGGGATCTCCCACGATCTGCGCACACCCCTGGCCACGATTCAAGGCTACGGGTATATACTGGAGAGCATGCCTGAGGAGTGGAGCCGGGAAGAGATGCGGATCATGGGTTCGACAATTCGGGAAAAGGGGGATTATATGCTTGAACTGATCTCCGATTTTTCCATGATTCATCAGCTCAAGCAGGGCCATTCGATCATGGAGCTTCGGGAGATAGACCTGGCCCATCTCGTGCGCCACTCCGTGCTGAAGTACGTCAACGATGCCACCATGTCCGAGTATCAGTTTCACTACATCGGGGAAGAACGTCCTCTCCTGGTACAAGCCGACGAAACTTGGCTGCAGCGGTTAATGGACAACCTGCTGTCCAACGCCGTGAAGCATAACCCGCCGGGTGTGGCCGTCACTGTCTCTGTCGGCAGGATGAACGACAAGGCCTGCATACGAATCATTGATAACGGAAAAGGCATGGACGAGGAAACGCTGCGTCATTTGTTCAATCGCTATTACCGGGGAACAAATACGGAAGAATCGACGTTTGGCTCCGGGCTCGGAATGAGCATTGCCAAAGCTATCGTGGAGGCGCACGGCGGTGAAATTCAGGTCCAATCCAAAGTAGGGCTGGGCACAAAAATTGAAATTTTGTTGCCCTGCTGAGCGTTTGGCTGGGGAGGTTTCTTCCCTATCCGAACGCTCAGCGGGCAAAATAAAAGGGGTTACCGGCAGGATTCTAAGTATCGGTCGAATAAAAAACTTTAGCGAACGCTTGAACCTGGTGAGGCCTTGGCGAAAAAACTATAGTTTTAATGCTTCCAGCCTTTTTGCTCGTTCAAACGCTTTATGTAAAAACTCTTTAGCCGATAAATCTTCATAATCCCAATTCATGGCCTCTAGTGCAGTCGCTCCTGAATAACCCGTTCCCGCAATTTTTTTCATGGTGGTTGACCAATCAATCGGGCCGTCAAAGGGTAGCTGGTGCTGGGCATGGCTTCCGCCAATATCATGTAAATGAAGAGCCATCAGCCGGGAACCGTACATGGATAATAAATCACCGGCCGAATGGTTGCTGTAGTGATGTCCGCAGTCATAACAGAATCCGATACGCAAAGAATCTGCTTGCTCCAGCACATACGCCAAATTGGTAAGATTCCGTAAATTCTCCATCGCAACATTGACGCCAAACTGTTCAGCTTTTTCAGTGATCCTCTTGATTCTATCCAATCCCAATGCGTTGTATGGATGGTTATCATCCGGCAGGTGCACCACCATGGCCGGAATCCCAAATTCAGCGCAATCTGCAACACACTGCAAATAGCAATCGGTTAAGGCTTCACCGTCCAGATTGTCAAGCCAGAGGTTGTTTTGATCTTGGACGGGTGTGTGGATATTTTCTATAAAAAGACCTGCTTCCCGCGCCATTTGCGGTCCGTTACGATAATCGCCCCGACCATAGCTGTCACGGCCAAAGCCATCACTCCACCACAGTAAAACGCCATCAAATCCGGCATCCTTTATTAACTGATAGCGTTCCTTTATCGGCAATTCATAGCCAAACCAATCATAAATGGTAACCATACGCCACTTCCTTTCTAACTTTTTCCGTCAAGACGCCAGGATCATTCCCCCAGCGTCCCTACTTCGATAGAAGCGACTAGCTAGTCCCTCGCGCTTTCGATACGTCTTAGTTTCTCAGTGTCCCGAGCTGGAGATGAACCAAAGAAGCGGGAGTACTCTCGATTAAACTGTGAGGGACTCTGATAGCCAACTTGATATGCGGCGCTGGCTACTGCATAGCCCTCAAATGCAATGAGGTTTCTAGCCTCCAAAAGCCTTAATTGCTTTTGAAATTGAATCGGACTTAATCCCGTTGCCCGTTTAAACTGACGGTGAAAGGTATTTACAGCCATAGCCGATTTTGATGCCATCTCACCGATGTCTATTGGCCTCGTATAATTATCGCGAAGCCATTTTACAGTCTGAGAAATCTTAGAGAAATTACTTTCTCGCAGGCCAAGCTGCCTCAGATACCATCCCTGTGGTCCCATCAGAACGCGATAAAGGATTTCGCGTTCATAAGCTGGTGCGAGAGCCGGAATATCTCTTGATGTTTTCGTTAATCGCAATAAGCGCAGCCATGCCTCCATAAATTCAATATCCATTTCACAAGCCGCGAAATGTTCAGGAGTAGTTGGTATTAGATCTTCAGGAAGATCTCTTAATAAACTCTGAAGAACGTTTTGATTCAACTCAAGACCAAGGGACATGTAAGGACGGCCATCACGGTCCGGATGTACACTCGCCGTTGCGGGAACATGTACCGGTAACACGTAATATGAAGGCCCTTCCAGGGTAGTGCTGCGCCCCCCGATTGAAAGAATCTTTGTACCTTGAACCGTAAAACCAATCCGAGGCTCGTAGAGCGCTGCGAGTTGATGTGTGGGAATGTCTCCCTTAATCATACTTAACCCCGGTACACCGGTTTCAATGGGTCGAGTGCCTGCACTTTTCATTAAATCAATAATCTCATCCAATGCTTTATTCATGCGCATATTCTACCACACGACTTTCTATTCCTCAACACAACCCTGAAACAACTTGGCATTTTTAGGCTCTTTATAAAATGAAATCAGGGGAGAATTAGAGTGGTCAGAAATGAGTGTCGGTGGTTTTAGGCAATCAAAAGGCATTATTAAATCTAGATTGTTTCAGCAGGAACGACTAACATAGAATCCAGATCGAACACAAAAAAGGAGGATCTTATGAAAATTGCAATCGTAACAGGCGGAAGTAATGGCATTGGAAAAGCGACCGCGCTTGAGCTTGGCCAGCGCGGAATTAGTGTCATTCTCACCTACAACTCCTATGAGGATCGCGCTGAAGCCGTCGTTAAGGAAATTGAGAAGAATAATGGAGTTCGGGCTGTAGCCCTGAAGTTGGATCTGACTCAAATACCAACATTCGAAGGTTTCGTTCAAGAAGTGAAAAAGAGCCTCAAAGAAATTTGGAACAGAACGTCTTTTGATTACTTAGTCAATAATGGCGGTGTTGGTGGGCCAATGATGTTCAATGAGATGAGCGAAGAGTACTTCGACAAGATCCTTAATACGAACTTCAAAGGACCCGTTTTTTTAACACAACACCTCGTCCGGTTCATGGATGATGCCGGAGCCATCGTAAACACCACGAGTTCATCCAAGAACCAATCTTTTCCGGGATACTCCGCCTACGGCTCATTAAAAGCAGCATTTTCAACTTGGACTCGCTACATTGCCAAAGAACTTGCACCTCGCAAAATTCGGGTCAATGCAGTTTCTCCCGGTCCTACGCTCAGCAACTTTGGCGATGGAGCATTCGATAAACATCCTGAATTCATCCAGCCGCTGGCAGATCAATCTGTATTTGGCAGAATCGGCCAACCCGAAGATCTTGCGAAGGTCATTGTGAACCTATTGTCCGATGATTTCGGCTGGGTTACAGCCCAGGACATTGAAGTATCTGGCGGACATTTGCTTTAAGAACATCGGAACGACATGAGAATCGGAATCTTGAAGAAACGACGGAAGTCCCTTCAAAACAGAAAGTAGAATTGATTGCTGAAAATAGATACAAGGGGACGGTGTCCATTAATTTAAGAGAAAGCAAGCCGTCCCCTGAATCATATGCCTCCCCATAGACCATGCATTTATTTTACAAGTGCATCGAGGGAAAGGTTCTACCGAGTCATATTAGCAACCTCAAATCAAAGATATATCTGAATTTGGACATATCAAAGTGCTGAGAAGCTTGAAATACCCGCATCAAATCCCCATGCCATTTTTTTATCTCCTCAACCGCTACTCAAAAATGCGGCTGCATCAAAATCACCTTTAATCCTTCATTTATCTCGTGTTATTGAAACCGATTTTAATTTTGGCCTCGATCCCTTTTAATGTTAGTTTGGAAACGAATCTTGATCAAACCAGACTATATTTAGGGATTTATGGCTCTATGAGTAGGAAGATTTCGGATATATATTTCATGCCCGAATTATATCAACACAATTACGATCATGTTATAATCATGTTACAGAAGAAAACGCAAACGGAGAAAATGATTTGGGAGAGGTAAGGGCATGTTTGCTAAGCGGCTTAAAGAACTAAGGAAGAAGCGGAAATTGACGATGCAAGAGGTGGCGGATTTCGTTGGCGTGGCCAAAAGCACGTATGCCGGCTATGAATCCGGATACAGGCAACCTACAATAGAGTCGATCCAGACTATTTCGAGAAAACTGCACACTTCGGCCGACTATTTGCTTGGCTTGACCGATTCCCCGGATCCTCCCGAACCAAACCACAACGCCAAAGAATATCTCAATTACGAGCAACTCCATTGGGACGGCATCCCGCTGGAGAAAGAAGATATCGAACTGATTCGCGGCTTGCTCAACCGCGTGCTGCGCGACCGGTCGAGGGAGTCCGACACTCCATCCGAGAAATAAGACACTTCCCGCATGTCCGTTCGAAAGTAGCGGAAATAAAAATACTTTGCCCCGGGAGGGAAAGCGAAGGCTATTCGCGTTTCCTCCCGGGGCACTTTTAATCAACCAACACACAAGGAATAAATTCTACGAGTCGGACACGTCGATGTCTACAAGTTTGCCGTCAACGTAAGTAAAATCAATATTCGTAAGACCTTGTCCTGCCATTGTTTCCGAAACAGGCAGCACTTCTAAGGAAGGGGCTATCCATTGTTTCTTTTCCATTCGTTTCACCTCCTTTCCAGCTTTTCTATTCCAATGTTTTCAAAAAACGATAAGCAATCAACGCCCGCATCAGCACTTTCAGGTGAGGGTCGTTGGCATACTCCGGCTTAACGGGAGACTCTGTTTGGCTTATGATTTGTTTCACCCTCCCCACGTTGATGTAGCGGGCAGCCCTCTCGTCTTTGCAGAGCCCGTTCAGCTCTTCCCGAATGGCCGGCCATTGCGGTATAATCCGGTGCACCCAATCCATTCCTTGAATGCCGCGGGTCCGCTGGTTCAAACGGACGTCGTCCGGCAGCATCCCTGCGGTCGCCCGGCGGATAAGCGACCGCCCGAAGCCGTCTTTCACGTACTGCTCGACCGGAATCGAGAGGCAGAACCGGATCAGGCGCGCATCACTGGTCGCGTCCCGTTCCCAAATGCCCAGCCGGTATGACGCCTTCGCCGAGATCGTGCCCTGCATGCCGAGAACGGACAAATTGCCGAAATAGTTTTCCCGGTCCTTCAGCAGGTTGTACTCCGAAGGACGCAGGCCGACATCATAATTCGCCAGCTTCTCGAACACGCCCGTACGGCTGCCAAACGCCGGTGCGATCATGGAAGGCACGTCCGATACGAAAGCTTCCCCCTTGCCTTGGAAAGCCTGTTGCTTGACGGCGAGCGCAATCCGTTTGCGACCGGTGCCGAGCTGCTTCCCGCACAGCGTCATTTCCCGGTATAACCGAAGCCATCGCAGTTTCTTCAGTAAGAGGCTATAATAGGCAACCATCGGACCCCAGGAGACGGAATAGTTGCCTCTCGCTCCCGTGAGCAGGACGCCAAGCCCTTGGCGCGAAGCTTCTTCATGGATGCCTTTAATCCAAAATGAATTTTCGAAGTTTTTGTAAGGGCCTTCGATCCGCCCGATCCATTCATCGATTTCGGTATAGGAGCTTCTGCCCGCAAAATCGAGATAGTTCCCCTGAATATGACCAATATAATCGGTGACCGTACGAATCGTTGGGCTTTCGTTCGCCTGGACGCTTCTCGGCGTCCAATCGACGAAATCGGGCTCAGGCATATAACTGTAGGCTTGCAGGCTTTTTCCTTGCTTCGCAAGCAGCCCGGCGGCAAACGCGGCTGCCGAGCCGGAATCGAGCCCGCCGCTGAGCGTAACGCCCACCGGCTTGAAGGTTCGGAGCCTCGCGCGGACCGCTTCGCTGTAAATGTCCCTGAACGCTTCCACATATTCGTCGTCGGACCCGAGCCGGATCCGCCGCTCCGGGATTACGCTTCCGTATGGCCGTACGGCAATCGACCCATCCGACCACTGAAACGCATGGCCCGGCGGCACCTGCTTAATCTGCTCGTAATAGGTCGTATGCAGATCGACCGCATCAAGCAGCGTCGGAATGGCCAAAAATTCGGCGAAACGCTCCTCGCACAGCTTCTTCCGCATCCCTGGCAGAGAGAACAGCGGCTCGATGACGCTGCAAAAGGAGAAACCGTCCGGCCCGCTGCGGTAATACAGCGTTCTGCTGCCGAGCAAGTCCCTCGCTCCAAACAGCAGCCGGTTATCCTCGTCCCACAGGACAAAGGCGAAGTCGCCGATCAAGTAACGGGGAGCTTCCATCCCCCATTTCCGGTAAGCCCGGACGATAAGCTCGCTGTCGGTCATCCCGCTTCTGCGCTCCCGTTCCACCTGCAGCTGGTCGAACAACTGCGCGCGATTGTCGATGATCGCATCGGCGACGATCACAAGCCCGGACGGGCCGTCGCGGTACGGCTGCCGCTCATGCACCGATTCCGGCGTGATCCACTGCGCCCGGCAGCCGAGCATCGCACGCCCGTCGTCCCAGGCACCGAAGCCGTCGCCGGGATACAGCTTGATGGCCTCGAGCAACGCTTCCGGGCCGCCAGGCAAATGGAGCGGCTTGTTGTCCCTCTGCACGAATCCGACGATTACGCTCATGCCATCTCATCTCCCGCCGTCACGGTTTCCGACTGATAGTTCAGCAACTGCCTGAACTTTCCCTTCGTCTCTTGCGAAAGCTGCTGGTAGCCGCCCTGCTGAATAATCTCCCCTTGATCCATGACGATGACTTGATCCGCATGGCGGATCGTCGACAGGCGATGGGCGATCACGATGATCATCATCTTATCTTTCAGGCCCTCAAGCGCCATCTGAACGAGCCGCTCGTTCTCGCTGTCCAGCGCGCTTGTCGCCTCGTCCAGCACCAGAATCGAAGGGCGTTTCAAGATGGCTCTCGCGAGTACGATCCGCTGCCGCTCGCCGCCGGACAAGCGGATGCCCCGGTCGCCGATAGCGGTATCCAGCCCTTGCGGCAGCTTTCGCACAAACGATTCGGCGGCCGAAAACTTCAACGCTTCCCACAGCTCGCTGTCTTCAGCCTGCGGCGCGACGAGTTTCAAATTGTCCCGGATGCTCGCGTTAAAGAGGAATGGGTCCTGCGCCACGTAACCAATCGAGCTTCGGAGAGCCCTAAGCTGCAGCTCTTCGCTAAGAACGGCGCCGTCAAGCAGCACTTCGCCCTTCTCGGGCTTGATGAGCCCCATCAACATATCAATAAGCGTACTTTTCCCGGCGCCCGACTTGCCGACGATCGCCGTCATCCGGTTTGCGGGAATTTTGACGTTAATATCGCGCAGCGCATAATCGGGTTCGTTTGAGTCGTAACGGTAATAGACCCGCCTGCATTCGATTCCCAGGGCCGGCAGGCAGCGTTCTCCTTCGCCCGGGGAGCCGGAGTCTACCAGTTCCCTGTTCCGGTCCGCTTCCTGCTGCAGTTTGTGCATCTCTTTGAATGCGGGAAAGCTAGACGCAAGCTGCTCGAAATTCGACTGAATCCCGATAAATCTCGGCCATAGCCGCGAGAAGATCAGTACAACCAGAAGGAGCTGCTCGGCCGGCGTATGAAATACTTCGAGCGCCAAGTAGACAAAACCGGCGATCAGTCCGATCGAAGCGACCCGGTACGTAAGCTGAGAGAGCGAATTGATCTTAATAAAGCCGACGACGTTGGTCTCCAGCTCCCTGCTCAGATTGTCAAACCAGGCAAGGTGAGATTTCTCCAGCCGATTGCTCTTGATGTCTTTAATCCCGTTGAAATGGTCGCTGATCCCGGCCATAAAGCTTTGGGACAACTCCGTCGTCTTCTCGCCGATGCTTTCCGCCTTGCGGACGAACTTCCGGGAGAATAAAGCCAGGAAGGCTCCACTCCCGATGACGACCGACGTCAGCAGCGGAGATAGCCAAAACGCAAGCCCGATCTGGATCACGGTAAACAGGATGCCCGTCGACATCTGCATCAGCAAAGAGGTGCCGTAGCTGACCCGCCCAAGCTCGTTCACCATCACGTGATTAAAATCGGATTTTCGCTTACGGTGAAAAAACTCCCATTTTGCCAAAAGCAGCCCCCGGTACATCTCCAAGCGGAGCGTGCGGACATATCGCTGCAAAATCCGCGCGTTCTGCACCGTCTGGAACCGCTGCAGGAACGACTGGCCTCCGACGATTAGCACATAGATGGCAAGCACGAACGGCAGGTTTAGCGCAATCGACTGATGATCCGCGAACGCCTCCAGCGAAGACAACAGGCTCACCGAGCCCAAATCGGCCTGAAACATGCCCATCATGCCGAGCAGCGGAACAATTAAATAAATGCCGATGCCATCCAAGCTGCTGATGGCGATCGTCGTCGCCATATTTATATACAAGCGCCAGCCTGATACTTTGCGCAGTTTTTGAATGTAATAGAAGAGATATTTCATAAGCCATCTCCAACCCGCGGACTTTCTTGCCCTGCCGGACGATTCCGCTGTTAACTGTAAGGCTTTGCTCTCATCCGCCGATTGGCGGTTTTTTCGTTTTTGCCGAATACCGCGACTACGGAGAACCGCTCAAGCGCCTCGTTTCCGGTCACGTAAAACGAACCGCTGCGCAGCCAGGCATGTGCGATCATCTTGCCCGAGTCATCGCGGCCGCTGCCCAAATATAGCGTGGATGAAACCCCTCGCCGCTCCAGCATTTTCATGGCTGCCACCGCCTGCACCAGGCACCGGCTTTCCCACCAGGTGACACGGCTCATCGCATGGACGGCCTTGGACACCTGCCGTTGAAGGAGCTCCTGCTCCGGCGTGCAGGCGTAAGACGTCTCCCGCATATGCTCGCCAAGCATTGGCGCGACTTTGGCGAATGGAAGCAGCTTGATGAATCTCCCCCACGCCAGATAGAAGTGAGCTTCGATATACATCCCCTTCGTCTTCGCGGAATAGGACATAAACCTCCGGATTTTCCTTAACGTTTTTCCCGCTTTTTTGTACAAGAGGCTACCCCCTCTTCACCTGTACAAGCCCTTCGGATTCCATCTGCCGAAGAAACAAGCGAACTTGCTGTTCGCAAATGGCTGACTCGATATCGTACTCGGAGACGAGCCGGCTTACGAGCGCGGGCACGGAGATCGGCTGCGCCAAAAACTCCCAGATCCGTCCTCCGGTCTCCCCAAGATTGAAGTATTTGCCGTCCTCGATGCTCAGCATCACTTTTTCCCCGTTCATATCGCTTACGAGATAACCTTCCGACTGTGTGACAAGCTCATTGACGGCACTGTAATTCACACTCATGACGATTCACCTCCCCAATTATAAGTTGACGATTCTGTTCACCAGGTTAAAGGCCGTAAAGCCTTTCTCCGGGCGGCTGAGCCGGTAAACCGGAAGCTGGGAAGCGACCCGGGTGATGGCTTGAAAATGCCATTGCTGTAAATTTAGCAAAGGAACAAGCAAGTTTCGGTAAGTATGGACATTCAGAATATGCAGTCCTTCCAGGCGGCTGCAGGTGCGGATAACCGGCTCGGGCTCCGGAGACTTCACCAGCTCGATAACGCCGGCAAGAGGCAGCGGCTCCGGATGAAACCGGGATCCGACCGGAACGGCATATTTGTTGACTCTCTGATAGATGCTCGTGTACTCACCGGCAGCAAGCCCCAGCTGTTCTATGCTTTCCTCCCACAGCTTCTGCTGCGGGTAAGACGGATAAACGATCGAAGCCTCCTGCATAGAAGAGACGGATACCGCAATGACATCATCCGTCATTATCGGGTAGCCGGTGTTCGCAAACGCTGCGGCAAGCGTAGATTTGCCGGCACGGGATTGTCCGACGATCGCATACGCTTTGCCGCCCACGACAACTGCGCTGCCGTGCAGAGGGAGGATTCCTCTTCGCATAAGAAGCGCTCCCATGCAGCTTCCAAGCAGATACAGCCTGATCTTCGCTTCGTCCGCTCCGGGCCATGGGGTTACTTCGATCCGGCTGTCGCCCGCAATCCGGTAAACGGCGGTTTCCGGCAGGCTGAACCGTACCTCTCCGTCCGTGATCTGAAAACCGGCCTGATCTTCGTGTGCTTCGAAATCGTTCAATCTAGGTTTAAGCCGGATCTCGACATCCATCGGTATATTCGTCTCTTGCAGATCGAAACCTTCGGGCAAATCGATCTCACTTCGTACGTTCAGGCCGAACAACCGGTAGTAATACACGAAAATCACTCCTTTTAGAGGTTGTTCAAAAAGTCGTCTTCTGATCACGAAGCTGGTCAAGAAGCATTTTCGACGTCGAATCTTGAATTCAGCCGGGCCAAGTCTATGCTTCCGAAGTATGTTTCCTGCGGAAACATTTCAGTTGCTCACGTAGGTTCGCCAAGCCTATGCTTCCGAAGCCGTTTTCTCCGAAAACGTTTAGCTCCGCTACTCAGTCCCTAGCCTCATCCAACTGAAGCGTTTTGAAAAAACGCACATCGAAAGCATACGCTTCGGTGCTCAAAATCCGACTTTTTGAACTCTCACTCTTATTGAAAGCGTATCATTCATTCGTTGATCACATGCCGCCACATCCACAAGAACAGGCGCAGCGGGAAATAAAGAAAATGAAACGGTCTGGACAGCGGCAGTTGCTCCCGATCCCGGGCGTTCGGCTCCAAAGCTTTAAGCAAGTACATGCATCTTTGTTTCGGTGTCATCAGCGACAGCGTATATTTCAAATACGGCCACAGTGCGTTTTTTTCGGGTACCGGGTTAAGCTTCACTATTCTGGATATAAAAAACATTGCGTTCCGGGCGAAACGCCGCGCCTTCCTGCCGTTCGTCATTTGAAGCAGCAGAGCGGGAATATCCGCCCGCAGCAATGCGGACGCAAGCAGGAACGCCTGCCCGGCAAAGGCCCTTCCGCCGTGTTTTTCGAAATACACATCCATCTTCCCGGGGCGGATATGCGGAACGAGACGAGCAATGTCGACCAGCCAGCGCAGACGAAACCATCCGTGTCTGGCACCGTGATCGGTCAAATAATCAAGAAGGTGTTCTTTCCCAAGGGAATAAAACAGCAATCCTCCCACCGGGACGGTCTCCCTACGCTCCCACAGCTGCCCGAACGAATGCTTGTCGACGGGATTCGGATTGAGCCGCCAATGAAGCTCGACATTCGCCCAGTGCTCCTTATGCGCAAAGCTGAGATGGTGGTATTTTCTTTTCCAATGGGGATCGGAATCGTGCTTATCCGTAGCCTCATAACCAAGCTCGGCCATGATGGCCTCCGCCTGCCCGACATCATCCGGATCGATCAGGATGTCCAGATCCTTCGAAGTCCGAAGCGACAGGTCGCCGTAGAGCTGAACCGCCAGCACCGGCCCCTTCAGTTGGATCGCGCGGATCCCCTTCTCCGCAAGCGCCTCGCTAATGCGGCTCATCTCCTTCGTCAGCTCCAGCATCTTGAAGGTATTGGCATGATGATGACCGCGGAGCGTCTTCATCGTATCGGCAGGAACCATCGAAGCAAAACGATTCAATTTCAGGTACAGCGTCGGATAGACGCGGTGATGCAGCGCAAGCTCCATGAAGGCGTTCCAATCCAAGTTCGAGGTATGACGCTTTACCGTTTCCTCGTCTAAAGCCGGTTCGTTTCTCAGCAGAAGCAGCAAAAAAGACATTTCGCCGGAAAGACGGCTTACATCGATGTTCATTGCTTTATTCATGAGCGCCCCAACCCCGCTATCGTTCAGATTACAGTTGCATAACCGGAATTTGTTGTTTGATGCCTTGATCCAGGTTTGGGCGGCCGACGGAATAATAAATGAAGGCCGTGCCGAGCAAATCCTCTTCTTTGAACACGTTGCGCCCGTCGATCAAAATCGGCTGCTTCATGGCCTCTTGCAGAAGATTCAAATCCGTTTCCGCAAATTCATCCCACTCCGTCAGCAAGCACAGCGCATCCGAATCCTGAGCGGCATCAAGCGCCTGTTCGCACCAGACAACGCCTTCCTTGCCGTAATAGACTTTAAAATTGTCCATGGCGATCGGATCGTAAGCTTTTACCTTTACGCCGTTATCGGCTAAATACTGCATGATCTCCAAGGCCGGCGAATCGCGGACATCGTCGGTGTTGGGCTTGAAGGCCAACCCCCAAATCCCGATCGTTCTTCCCCGCAGCTCGCCGTCGAAGATCGTTTCCAGCTTGCGGATGACATTCATCCGTTGATCATGATTCACTTCCACGACGGAACGGAGCAGTTTGAACTCGTAATCGACGTTGCCGGCGATCTGGATAAGCGCCCGGGTGTCTTTCGGAAAGCAGGAGCCGCCGTAACCGATGCCTGCCTTCAAGAACGATGAGCCGATCCGCTTGTCGTAACCCATCCCTTCCGCGACCCTCGTAACGTCCGCCCCGACCTTCTCGCAAATGTTCGCAATCTCATTGATGAACGAGATTTTCGTCGCAAGAAAAGCGTTCGACGCATACTTGATCATCTCCGCGCTGCGGATATCGGTCACGACAATCCGATCGGTGAGCGACCGGTGCAACCGTACCATCACGTCCGCGGCATCCCGGTCCTCCGCGCCGATGACGACCCGGTCAGGATTGAGCGTGTCTTTGACCGCGGAGCCTTCGCGCAAAAATTCCGGCAGCGAAATGCTGTCGAACGGCTCGGACGTGTGCGAGCGGATCCAGTCGGCTACCCGCTCGTTCGTGCCGACCGGCACCGTGCTCTTGATCACAATGATTTTATAGCCGTTCATCGCATCGGCGATTTCCAAAGCGGCTTGCTGGATGTAGGTCAGGTTCGCCTCTCCGCTTGGCATCGGAGGCGTCCCGACGGCCAGAATAATCATGTCGGATAGGCGAACCGCTTCGTCCAAGGCGGTCGTGTAAGCAAGCTTGCCTTCGGAACGGTTTCTGTCCGCCAGCTCCTTCAGGCCGGGTTCGTAAATCGGAATGGTTCCCTCCAGCAGCATCTTGATTTTATCCGCGTCCTTGTCGACGCAAATGACTTCATTGCCGAGCTCCGCATAGCAAACGCCCGATACAAGACCCACATAGCCCGTGCCGATAACTGTAATTTTCATCCTCGATCACCCCATCGTTTGGTTTATTGTCGCCGTAATCTCGTTCCAATCCAATGCGAGCCTGACGATATCTTCTTCGATAAGCTCCGTCCCCGTCTGCACTTCGATAATTTCCATCTCAGTTTCCGCGCGCAAACTATGCTTGCAGGCCTTGCCGATCGCGAGCACGTCGCCGGCCTTTACCGGAAACTGCTTTCCGTTCAGCACCATCATCCCGTTGCCGGACACGATGGTCCATACCTCGTCGCGGAGCAGATGGTATTGGTAGCTCAAGTTTTTACCCGGCGAGATCATGATCCGTTTGGCCAACACCTCGTTGCCGTCCGGATATTTCCAATAATCGAGCACCCGGTAGGAGCCCCATCGGCGCTCCTCGCACATCGGCCGCTGGTCGGTATGCTTCATGACGTCCTTGATGAGCGGGCTCGCTGCTTTGTCCGATACGAGAATGCCGTCCGGGCTGGCCGCCACGACGACATTCGAGACGCCGAGCAGCGTGATCGGAATGTCCAGTTCGTTAATGATGTGGGTATTGCCGGCGCCTTCGGCAATGATGCCTTTGCCGATCAGCGGATCTTCAATTTCCTCGGTCAGCGTGTTCCACGTGCCGAGATCCTTCCACTCGCCGTCGTAAGGAATGGCAACGATCCGGCTAGCCTGCTCAACCACCTCGTAGTCGAAGCTGGTTTTCTTCATTTTGCCGTATTGGCGCGCCATCTCCTCGTATTGGATCGGCAACCCGCGAGCAATGAGGATATTGATCAGAAAATCCAGCTTGAAGGCAAAAACCCCGCAATTCCAAAGAGCGCCTTGTTCAATCATGGCAGCCGCTTCTTCTTTGCGGGGCTTCTCGCGGAAGCTGTTTACTTGAATACAGGTCGCATCCTGCGCCGTTCCGTCTTGAGGTACGATATAGCCGTATTTTTCCGAAGGATAAGTCGGCCTCACGCCCACCAACGCGATATTCGCACCCGACCGCGTGAGCGCCTTTTCCAGTTCCTTCGTTTTATGGAAGAACGACTCTTCAACGTAGGGGTCCACCGGCATGACGACGACAGTCTCGTTTAGCCCGGCGCCCGCCACCGAATACAGGTAAGTCGCCGCAAGCGCAATCGCCGGGTACGTATCCCTTCTTTCCGGCTCAACGATGACTTCGATATCGCTTCCAAGCTGGCTGTGGAGCATTTCGACCTGTGGCCTGTTCGTCGCGATATAGGCGTTGCCGCCCAATCCGGCATTCGAGATCTGTCCCCATACGCGCTGCACCATCGATTCAAACCCGCCCTCGGCGTTTTTCAGCACCTTCAGGAACTGCTTCGAACGGGAATCGTTCGACAGCGGCCACAGGCGCTTGCCCGAGCCTCCGGACAGAAGAACAATTTTCATGCCGATCCCTCCTTAAACTTTGCTGGGCTTTGCTCCTCCACGACCAGGTTTGCCGTTTCAATTCCGCTTGTCCAGGTTTGATAATAATTCGAGTTTTTACCGTAGGAATTGTCGAACAACGTATTGGGCTTATCCATCAGACAGGATAAAATATGACCGTGGAGCCTGGACGTTTGCACGCTTCGGTAGCTGCCGAAACGCTTGATCGCTTTATTCACCAGATAGTCGGTGTATTTAGCCCAGATCGCGTACATCGGAAGCGGACTGCCTCTTCGAATCAAGCGAGCGATCAGCTTGATCGACTTCTGCTCCCATCGGCCGTACAGCGACGACCAGTCCAAATAATCGCCGCGTCCTTCTGCCTCCAGCCTCTCCTGCTCCTTCGTCTTCTCGATGTCGGTGCGAAGGAAGCACAGCAGTTCCTTGGTCGGTCTGCCTGTATGCCGGATTCGCCACAATTGATGAGCCATATCGGGTGACAGGTAAACGAAGCAGCGGCCAAATTTCTCCGAAGCCAGCTTGAAGGACGGCATATCGCGGACGTATAGATGAACATCCTTATGCTTGCCTAAAATTTGTGCCGTTCGGTCAACTTCCGATTCCAGTTTATAAAAAATGGTCTGCGGCAGCATCACGATACGGTGGTCTGGATAATCGGCCACAATCTTCTCGCGGAGCCGTTGGTGCTGCGGGTACAAATCGCCGAAATTCCCTCCGCCGTGAAGCACGATAATATGGTCTCTCGGAATAAGCAATGAATCCGGGAAATCGAGCACGCTGTACCTTGCACGGACATGAATGCCGTATTCCTTGAAGAAAGCCTCGGTCCCTTTCATGATGAGCAAGTCGCCGCCATTGCTATGGACGGGAACATCGAGGAAATAAATATTCGAGCCCGGCGGAATGACTTTCAAGATTTGGCGAAGCTCATTTTTCCGTCCATCCATCGGATGGGCATCCGAGGTGCTTTGCATGTCTGTCCTCTCTTTTGGCATCGTTCTCTCTTCTCCCTCATCGATGAATTATGGCTTGCTGAAATCGTAATAGAACTTAGGCCGTTCTCTCAGCATGATCTTATAGATATCGTAATTCGTATCCATAATGCCTTTGAGATAATCCTTGTAAGGACGGTCGGCTACGTTAACGAGACCGGAATTGTAATGCTCGCCCCAATAGGTTTGCCAATACCTGCCGGAACCTGCCTGATCCACGTAGTTGAACAAATGCGCGCCAACGACATAGTTGAGGCTGGCGACGCCTTCTACGTAGTTCCGGTACCGCATGCCTCTTTCGAACTGGTTTTGCGCCGAATTCGGCAGCAGCGCATTCAACCCTTGCTCCGACGTGCCGTATCCGAATTCACTCATCAGAAGCGGCTTGCCGCCCGATTTCTCAACCACTTCTTCAAACAAATCCGTTTCCAGCTTATAGCTGTAATAGTTAATACTGATGACATCCATATATTTGCCGGCAATTTCGGCAAGCGGTCCCCGAATCTTATCGTTATGAAACGTCGACGTGATCCAGCGATCGCCGAGCAGCAGATGATTCGGATCATACTTGCGAATCAGGCCCGCCATCGTGCCGTAGAACGTATCGATGTAGTATTCAAAGAACTCATCCATATCCTTCCACGATTGCGAGGTGTTAAGCGTAAGCCCCGCTTCCTTCACTTGCTCGAACGAATCGAATTTCGTCCCCCAGTTTTGGTTGAACACCTTGATGCTCCCGTATTTTGCCTCCAGCCTGTCGACCAGTCGCCCTTTGATCGCGGCTTTGCTTGCCTTCAGCTTGGGAACGTCCGAATAGAACTTGTGATATTCGAACTCGTTGCCAAGATAGTAGCCGATCAGCATTTTATCGTCCTTGTTCGGCTCAACCGTATCCGCAATCGCCTTCTCGAGCACCGTTTCCGCTTCCGGAGCAAAGATATCGAAAATTTGAATACCGTCGATTTTAGCCCAATCCATACTATCCACCGGAATCATCAGGGTATACGGCGTATTGCTCTCGGCGCTGTACTTTGTCGGCGAATAGCCGCCGACGCTGTTGAAGCCCCATTTCTTAAGCCGGTCCGTCGCCTCCAGATAGATGGAATGCTCCGTCGGAAAGACACCGTCTTTGTAATATTTGTTCTGCACATAAAACGAATAGTTGCCTTCGCTTATATATGCCTGCTTAAAGATACTGTTATAGGAAGGAACCTCCTCGAACATCTCCTCCCGGCCTTTCACCATCGTGTAGGTTTCGGCCGGCGTAACGGTGTTCACCCCAAGGCTGAAAAACAGATTGCCCTCGGGGGTCGTCATCACTTTTCGATCGCCGATTTGTTGAATGTCGAAGAAACCCGTCGCTTTAAGCCCGTACTTGTCGCTGCTTCCGGCCAATCCGCCGTAAGCGTCTAAATCCGTCGGCGGGCCCAAGCCGCCGTAATAGGCCTCATCACGCTGGGCATCGGCCTTCAGATCGTCCACGCTTTTGACCTTGCCGGAGAAGTTCGCTTTCGCCATCTGGCCGAAACGGTCGATCTGAATATTGACGCTGCCGTTGACGGCGTAATTCCGAACCGGGCTAGGTTCTTTCCCTTTCTTTACCGCGTAAGTTTCCAGTTCGCTATAGGACGTAAGCCGAAACGGCTCCACATACGGCTTGAATGCGTCTTCTTCGTTCAGCCGGTAATAAATATTGGTTCCTTCCGAAAGGGAGGACAACTCGACTTTCATGCCGTTATCGTCCCTCGTTGTTTTTATCGTGGACGACGCCGTGTTGAGGTTGACCTGCACGTTTGAAATTTGCGGCGTCCACGCCTTGGTGGAACCATTCATCTGGATGCGCAAGTATTTCGTCCCGGCCGGAAGCAAGTCCATCTCGTACGCGTACTGCTGCCAGTTAGAAACCGCTTTGCCGATCGTATAGGATTCGACGGCAACCTCCTCATACGTCTTTCCGTCTTTAGAAACGGAGAATTGGGGCTCTTCGATCTTGTAACCTGTAAAATGGTAGCCTCGAACCAAAAAGGAGGACATATCGTAGTCCGTCCGGTAAAACAGATATCCCGGTTTCGTTGTCGTGCGCACCGCTCTGCCCGTATCCCCGCCATAAATGGACGGATTATCGCCAAGCACGTATACGCTTGAGCGGCTGGACGTTAAATCGAAGGAATCGAGCGGGTCCTCGAATCCGTCGCCCAGTTCAAGAGTGCCGTCCGGCACGTAGTGATAAGCGGAGACACGGCTGGCCGCCGCCCTGCCGGAAGCCGAATGATTGACGGCTGTCGCCTTGATTGTCATCTCCTCCAGCACCTCGATGGGAGCGTCGTAATGTTTGCGCGTCAACGAAAACCGCGGATCACTTCCGTCCAGCGTATAATAGACGGTATCTCCTTCATGTCCGCGAATCAGCCTGACCATGCTGCCATAAGGGACATCGCCCGAGGGCAAGCTGGATTTGACGCTGTTCGCCCCGTTCAGCACGACCTTGGCCAAAGACGGGGCTTGCCTGGGATCGCCGCCGGAATACTCAATCTTGAAATACCGGGTCGACCAAGGAAAGTCGCGCCCTTCGTATGTGATTCGGTCTCCGTCCCTGTAAAGGGCGGGCGTTACCTGTTCATAACCCTTCCCGTCGCTCGACACATAGAAATTCAAGCCGTTATACGCATCGCTGCCCGCCTTGACATACGCATATACAGAAAAGGTCCTCATTGGCGTATCCATCCGGTATTCGATCGATTCGCCGGGCACTCCTCCGCTTTTTACACGAGTCCCGTCAACATCATCTTCTGTGGTTACAAGCGACAAACTGTTCGAATGAGTATAAACGTGGCTCCAATCCGTAAAATCGTCGACTTGAATTTCAGGAGATGTAATGCTGCCGGACATTCCTAATAGGAGAAACATGCCCGCGACGAGCGTTAGGGATAACCACGCGCTTGTTCTGTGCACGATTTTCCTCCCACCTCCCTTAAATTTCCTTCAATGATTTGTCCGCAGTACCCCGTTGATTAAACCGTTGTTATATATCAATTTGCTGACGTTTCGAAAAATCCGGCGCCTGTCGAAAAAGAAACAGATCGCAAGCAGCATAAAGATCGGCACCTTGAGCAGCGACTTCATGAACAGACCCGCTTTCCGTTCCGAGCTGACCGCCTTGCTGACGCCCTGCCAATAAATGCGCCGCAGCAGCCATTTCCGGCTAATCCGGCTGCGCGGGATTTTGTGCCGTACCCATGCGTAAGGCGTATAGTATATCGTATAGCTGCCGCGAATCCGATCGATCAGCTCCGTCTCCTCGCTGGAGAGCAGGTTGCTCCCTACCCTTCCCAGGTCTTCGCGGAACGGCTTCATCGTATCGAACACCGACTTGCGAAACGACACATTAGCGCCAAACGGCATCGCCGGCTTAGGCATCTCTACAATCTCGTCAGCGTAATCCAAAATCGTATAAAGCGTCCGATTTTCCGGAAGCAGCCAATCCGGCTCCCCGCCTTCCCAGGCCGGTTCGATCTTGCCGCCGATGCAGCCGATCCTAGGATCGGATTCGAACAAAGAAACGATGCCGGATATCCAGCCTTCGCTAGCCACCGCGTCGTCATCCAAAAACAGGACGAATTCGCCTTTAGCCTCCCGGATGGCGCGATTTCGCGCAACGGATAAGCCAAGCCGCTCTTCATAAACGTACACGATCGGAATCGTCGTGAGCCGTTCGGCGGCCTGAACGACCTGCCTCGTATGGTCCGTGGAACGGTTGTCCACGACGATGACCTCGAACAGCTCCGTAAAATTTTGACGGATAAGGCTGAATATCGCTTCCTCCACATCCGCCGCTCTGTTATGGGTGCAAATCGCAACCGTCGCTTTCATGCATTCACCTCGCACCGTTTCGTTCCGGCTTGTTTCGTTCCGGTATAAATTTGGATCATATGATCGGCTATTTTCCCCCAGTCCAGCTCGGCCAGCTTCTTGGCGATTTGCCTCCTCGTTTCCTCCATATTTAAATGGACCGATTGCTCCAGCGCCTTGCGAAGTCCTTCCGGATCGTCCAGATCGTACAAAATGCCGCAGCCTTCGGAAATGTATTCGGAGAGCGAGCCGAGCCTCGGCGCAACGACCGGCTTATAATTCGACAGCCCCAGGATGGCGCTGCCCGAAGTCGTGATTTGATTGTACGGCAGCACCATGATGTCGCCGGCCTCCAAATAGTCGACAAGTTCGTTATCGTCTACGAAATGCGGATACACCTTAATTCTGGGGTCGTTCAACTGATCGATAAAGTCCAGGCTGTAGCCGTCGTCCACCTTGCCCGCGATAAGCAGCCCGACGTAATCGAGCTTCAAAGCCCTAAACGCCTCAACCAAGTTTTCGATTCCTTTGTACGGATTGATTCGCCCGACGAACAGGAACAAAAACTGCTCGCGCGGAATGCCGAATCGTTTGCGGATATCGATTCCGTTCACGGCGTAAGCGCCGACGTAATGGCCGTGCGGTGTGACGACCAGCTTGTCCGGGCGCAGCCCGAATATCGCGACCGCTTCCCGTTTCACGGACTCGCTGAGTACAAACCCTTTGTTGCAGACGGCCAATATATATTTGCGCATCCAATAATCCCAGTTCGTTTTACCGCTCGAATGCGGCCATATATTGTGCACCGTCCAATACAGACGAACGCCGCGCAGCTTGAAGAACAACAGCAGAGCGGCGTACATGAACGATTTCGCGACCGTCAGCGGGAACGAGGAAGCACGATAGGAATAGCTGGGCCAATGCATATGGAGTATGTCGCCTTTGACCGGCTTCAACATGCTTCTCTTGTCGTAATGCTCTACATGGAGCCCTTTGTCCTCGACAGACTTGGTCAGCAGTTCCGAATACTTGTTGTACGGGCTGACTTTAGGCCACATGTATACAGTTGGTTTACCCATCGACTCCACCTGCTTTTTCTTTGCTTTTAATCACGTTTTTCTCTCTCAACCGGTCGATCAGGAACCGAAAATCGTCTTTATCGAACAGCATGCCGAGGATTCGCACCCCAAAGGCCACTCGCATCGCCACGATCGTGATGACCATTCGTACCAGCCCGCCGACAAGCAGCGCAAGCGCGATGCCGTTCAGCCCGAACATCGGAGTGAACAGGAAGAACAGCCCTATTGTAATGGCCAGCGCGATGATTTGCCTGATCAATACGAGCCCGGGACGACCCAAAGCGTTGAACGAAGTGGCCAATATCCACGATCCTCCCCCGATAATGCATTCGATCGACAGCAGATAGAAAGCGGTGCTTGCCTCCAGAAATTCCTTGCCGTACAAGAGGCCCATCATAACCTTTCCGATGAGCATGCAAGGAATGACCACGATCGTCATCAGCATCAGCGAGAGACGGAACGCCCGGCCAATCGTCGCAATAATTTTGTCTTTATCGAGTCCGGTCAGCTTGGGGAAGATCACGCTCGATATCGCCATCTGCACCGTGTTGAATACGCGGGACAACGCATAAACGACGCTGTAGAGCCCAAGTTCGCGCGAGCTGAGCAGCGACAGGATGATGATCTTGTCGAACTGTGAATACAGCGTGCCGATCAGATCTACGCCAAACACCCGGCTTCCGTAACCGAACAGCAGCTTTGCCGCTGCCTTGTCCACCATCCGGCGGAACCAGCCGATCCTCAGCTCGTTCCTTAGTCGATAAAGCGACCACGCAACGACAAGAAACGTGGTGACGAGAAAGACGGTGGATGCAGCATGGATGCTTAGCATGCCGGCGGCATACAGCAAGGAGATGCCCGCCAGATTGGACAGCGGAACGAACAGCCTTACCCCGTTGTATACGTTGAAATGATCCGTGCTTTGCGCAAGCGCGGCGATCAGGTTGACCGCAAGCAGCATCGGGAGCATAAGAACGGTGTAACCCCTTGCCGTCTGGATGATGTCGGCCGGGTAATTGCCGAGCCACACCGGCATGAATGTCCACGATATGATCCCGACGATAATGCTGACCGGAATTTGGAACAGAAATCCGGCCTTGACCAATTCCCCTCCCATGCCCCTGCTCCGCTTCATGTTATAAATAAGCGAGGTTGGAAGCCCAAAGCCGATCATGCCGGCGAGGAATGTGGCATAGAACTGGATTGCCGTAAATTCGCCTTTGCCGACGACGCCGAACATTCTGGCCGTAATGATCGAAATCAGCGTCGTCAAGACCATGACCATTAGATTGGCCGCGCTCGTATGCATAATCGTCCGGACGATGCCGCTGCCTTTCAGCCGCTTTTGAATCGCCAATTGTGCCATAAACTACCTGCCTATATCTGCATTTATTGTGTGACCGCTTGCGTTGGAGTAAGCCGCACCGAAAACCGCCGTTTCGCCTGCCGGAGATAGCAGTGAACGATAAAGCTCCAGATGACGCTCAAGCAGCGACTGTTTTGTAAACCCGCGGCAGTGCGCAAGGCATTGGCGCTGCAGCTCGCTTTTTCGCTCCGGCGGCATCGCATAATGGCTCTCCAGCTTCTCCTTGATCGCCTCCGCGCTGCCGGGGGCAAACAGGTGGCCGCGGTTCACCACGACGTCCGGGATTCCGCCGACCGCAGCGGCATACACCGGCGTACCGACTTGATACGATTCGATGATGACCCTGCCGAACGGCTCCTCCCAGATCGAGGGAACCACCGTCGCATCCATGCGGCCCATCAGCTCCCGCGCCTCGGCCGGCTTCACTTTGCCGGTAAAGACGAACCGATCGTCGCTTAGGCACACCTCCTCCAGTTCTTCCCTCAGCTTGCCTTCCCCGCATACGTACAGCGTTCCGACCACTTCGCGCGGCAGCATGCGAACCGCCTCGACCAATTCGCGAACGCCTTTCTCCGCCTCGATTCTTCCGAAATAGCCGACGCGAAGCGGCCTTACGGTGAAATCCTTTGCGGCCATGGCAATGTCTCCGTCGACAACGTTCGGAATGACCCTCTTCGCCGCGTTCGGAAACAGGCCCAGGCCGGTATGCCGGTTTAAAATATGCGAAGAAATGCCTACGACGGCCGAAACTCTTTTGCTGAAACCAAGCGAGGTTCTTTTATAAACCGAAGCCAACCTCGTATTCGAGATCGGCGAGCTGACGGGCGAAATCAACGAGTAATCTCTCAGCGTGTGAACGATCGGCACGCCCGCCTGATGGCAGGCTGACCAAATGCCGGCCCCGAAGCCGGATAAATTTTGCGTATGGACGAGATCGGGCTTGATCTCCGCAATCAGCTTTGCCACCGCGCGGATCTGAACCGGATTGTAGAGGTCGATGAGCCGGCGGGCCGTTTTTTGCAGCGTGCTTTTGCCCTCCCCGGCACCGATCCAGTACAAGTTATTGTGCGGAACGCGGTGTACCTTCACCCCGTTTACCCAATCGGTCGTTACGCCGCCGCTTCTTTTCTGCCCGCCCGTCGTCAATACATGAACCTCTGCGACATCCGTCAGCGTCTCAGCTAAAATTTGGGTTGAAATTTCTGCACCGCCAATCATATACGGGCTATACAAACTGTTAGCTATTACGATTTTCATGGTTTTCATAGCTCACTTCTCCTTTCGCCGTCGACAGGTTTCCCGGGCGAGCCTAGCCTGTTCACCTATACCGGATTTAGCGCAGGAGCTTCTTCAAACACCGTCTCCATATCGAACAATCCGCCACGGATGAAGCCGATTAACAGCCAAAAATTCAAAAATGCGTAGGAATCGAAATTCATCACAAGCGACAAGCATAGGGCAAAGGCGAATTTCGCGAAGGGATTCGTTCCGCAACTGCGAAATACGGTGGTAAGGAACCCTCCGAAAAGGATGACGCCGATTAATCCTTCTTCAGCGAACACCTTCGAGATCAACGCCCGGGAAGTCGCCGCTTCGGGATGAAGATTTACTAAAGAATACACTTCCGAAAAATGAAGCCCGCTGCTGAAATATTGCTGAAGTAATTCGGACGCCTCCATATAATAGAAGCCCCCGCCCAAGCCGAAAATCGGGTGCCGGATAAATTCAATGAAGCCGATCGCCGGATACGCGATGCGAACGAAAACGGAGTTATCGTTCTGCCATAGCTGAGTGAAGTTAAACTGGAACCGATCCGTGAAGTAGCCGCTGATATGAAACGTTTTGATCAGGTACGGCGCGCCGAATCCGATTACGAGTACGCATACTCCCAGAATAACAATCATACGGCCTCTATTTTTGCTGGTCGTCAATACGTAGAACAATAGCGCGAGCAGCAGCACCGTATAAGCGTAAGAAGAGAACGACAGCATCAGCAGCAGTGCCGTGGAGGCAAGCAGGATAAACTGCTTGCGAAATCCCCGCTTATACAGGAAGAACATCAGTACTCCGCCGCTCAGCATATGGATTGCCGCCCAGGACGGCTCGCCCGACAGCATTTGGATCCGCCGCGTATACACCTTCTCGGAGAACAATCCGGTCAATACAGCGGAAAATCCGTTCTTCACGATAAATGCATCCGCAAGCTGTATGAAACCGGCAATAAGCGGCGGCACGAAAGCGACCGCAACGCATCGGGCGACGCTTCCCAGCAGCTCCGGTTCTTGCTTGATCTGCTCGGCCGCGTATACCGATACCCGGTACATGGACAAGCCGAACACTTGCGTGACGACATGCGAAAAACTGCTGCCAAGATCACCGTTCATCGTGGCCGCAACCAGCGAATGGCCGATGCTATACATGAAAAAAAACAGTAAAAATAAATCCCCTTTTTTGAACCTGAAGTCGGTAAACAGGATCAACAAAGAGGCCGCAAACATCGGAAACATCGCGACCGGCCGATAGACCGTAAACGGGATATATGGCAAGCTGTCGTAGGTGAGCAGCGACAAAGATAAAAAAAACATCGCCATAACTAAATTTCGAACGCCTGCCACCTGCCCCACGCGCAATTTTCCTAAGATAAGATCAACTCCCATTTTTTACGTGTTGCCGAACTGCTGAAGCGCCTTGACACATAACCGATCGAATTGCGCGATAACTTCTCGTTCATTTCTTCGTTGTCAAGCAAGAGCAGCACCATCCGCGCCATCTCCTCGTCGGACTCGCAGACGAATAAATCCTCCCGGTTGACGGCGTCGATGCCTTCGCCCCCGATCGGATTCGTCACGACGGGAACGCCGAGCGACATTGCTTCGACGATTTTCGTCTTGATGCCGGTGCCGAACAGCAGCGGAGCGATCATGACGGCCGCATCTCCCATCGCGCGCTTCACATCGTCCACCTCGCCGGTCACGACGATATCGGGATAAACCTCTTGCAGCCGCACCACTTGGGGGCTCGGGTTTTTGCCGATAATATAGAACTTCGCGTCCGGCGCTTTGCGCTTTACGTCAGGCCATATCCGTTCGCAGAAGTAGACGACGGCCGAGCTGTTGTGGGGGATGTCCATCTTGCCGACGTACACGACCTTGTTCCGGTCGTAGGACCGAGCGCCTCTCCCCGCTGCCTTGTCCGGATCGAAGCGCATCGGAATGCCGAGGCAGGAACGGTGGCGGATCGTATGGCCAAACGTTTCCGCTTCCTTTGGAGATGTAAAAACAAGATGCTGAAAGTTGGCCGCCACCTTCCTCTCGTATTCACCGAGCAGCTTGCTTTCGTAAGCGATCAGCCGCTTCTGAAAAAATTTCAAATCGGCGAACCGCTTGAGCGCAGCCGGCAGCTTGTCCGCGAAACCGCCGAAGACGGAAGGGATATACCGGAACCATTCCAACTGCCGCTCATAGCGCAGGGAAAGCAAGTCGTCGTAACTGAGCACTTTCTGTCCCGCTCCATCGGTCAAATATTGGGCCACCCTCACCATATCGTACAGAATGACATCCGGTTGCTCCTCGCGAATCAATGCTTTGATCTTCCGGTGCGTAGCCCGGGAGTAATACGCCGATACTTGAAGCGGCCAAAGCCGCAGCAGCAGCGAATAGACAAGGACGTTGTACAGCTTCTCCGCCATACCCGGACTCTCCAGACAGACGAGACGGGAGATGACGGACGGACGGTCCTTCAAATATTTTCGATCGTCTACAAACGATAGATTGATAATTTCGCAATCGGGATAAATCTCTTTCATTTGCTCGATGTATTGCTGAAGCAGGTTTTTTCTGCCGTCCGTATTCGGGAATGGCAGGCGATTGGTGATAAATACGATTTTCTTCATCGGTTCCCCACCTCAGAAAGCATCACTGGCTCCCAATAATAGTCTGAATGTTTTGAATATAATTTTCAGATCGCCTAGAATGCTGCGGTTTTTAATATAGGTCAAATCGAGTTCGACCATCTCATGGAAGCTGAGGTTGTTGCGTCCGCTTACCTGCCACAATCCCGTACAGCCGGGCGTAGCGGCCAGACGCAGCTTATCGTTTTCCGTATATTCCTCCACTTCATGTACGAGAGGGGGTCTTGGCCCCACCAGCGACATGTCGCCTCTAAGCACATTGTAGAGCTGCGGCAACTCGTCGATGCTTGTCTTGCGGATAAACTTCCCGACTCTCGTAATCCGCGGATCATCTTTCATTTTGAACATTGCGCCGCTAATCTCATTTTTGTCGAGCAGACTCTTAAGCCGCTCCTCCGCGTTCATCACCATCGAACGGAATTTAAACATCCGGAACGGCTTTTCGTCTTTGCCGATTCGCGTCTGGTAAAAGAACACCGATCCTTTCGGATCCTCCAGTTTAATCAGGACCGCGACCAAGACGAACAGCGGGCTTAGCAGGATCAGGCCTAACGATGCGCCGACAATGTCAAACAATCGCTTGACGATAAAATAGGGTGTAGCAACCCGATAGTAATCAGAGTAACGATCAGAGGTACGAAAGTTCAACACCGCTTCTTCACGATATTTCAGTTGCATGATTTATTTCCCCCTCATATCTGATGAATTTTTTCCTCATGTACACGGTCAAGCAGTTCGTTCAACTCCGTGATCAGTTGATGTTTCAACTCATTATTTCTGAGCGCGAAATCGACGGTCGTCATAATAAAGCCAAGCCGCTCGCCAACGTCGTAACGTTTCCCTTGAAAATCATAGGCGTATACACCCTGATCCACGTTCAGCTTCTGGATGGCGTCGGTTAGCTGGATTTCACCACCTGCGCCGATCTCGTGCCGGCCGAGATATTCAAATATTTCCGGCGTGAGCACATAACGGCCCATGATCGCAAGATTGGACAAGGCTTCTCCTTTCGGCGGCTTCTCCACCAAGCGGTTCACCTGCACGAGGCGTCCCATCGTTTGTCCGGGATCGACGATGCCGTAGCGGTCGGTCTGTTCCGGGCTGACCGGCTGAACTCCAATCACGGAACAACCGGTTTGGTCATATTGCTCGATAAGCTGCCTGGTGCAAGGAATCTCCGCTTCCACGATATCGTCGCCGAGAAGTACGGCAAACGGCTCATCACCGATGAAGTTGCGCGCGCACCATATGGCGTGGCCAAGCCCTTTCGCTTCTTTCTGCCGGATGTAATGAAGATTGACGTTTGAGGATTTGCGAACTTTTTCCAAAATATCGAGCTTTCCTTTTTTCTCCAGCGTGTACTCCAATTCAAAGGCACTATCGAAATGATCCTCGATTGCCCGTTTCCCTTTCCCCGTTACGACGATAATGTCCTCAATGCCCGACTCGATCGCTTCTTCTACGATGTACTGAATCGTGGGCTTATCGACAATCGGGAGCATTTCTTTCGGCATCGCTTTCGTTGCCGGCAAAAACCTTGTACCTAGTCCTGCTGCTGGAATAATGGCTTTTCTCACTTTTTTCATCGAACCACTCTCCATATCCATTTTTTTTATTTTGTGCAAAATCTAGGATGCTAAAAATGCGAGCTATGCTCTCCAAGCCAATCCGGAAAGCATAGCTCGGACCTTTAGAAATCTTGCGGTCCGAGCATTCTTGCTTTCTGAAATGGGGCATCTGACCCCCCCTCACGTCACACCCTCGACGCTAAACGTCTAAGGCCTGTTAGGCCCACAGCATGACCGAGTGCCTCCAGTGATAAAGGTGCGGGAGACATTACCTTTCCTTCGAATCGTCTTAAAGAGGTTGTTCAAAAAGACAAGTGCCGGGAAGGAAAACCGGATATTGGCCGTTTAGCCGTATAGCGGTTGTTTTTTCGGCTTCGTCCTGTTCAGCACAACGCCGACAATTCGTGCCTTCACGTGTTCCAGATTGGCTTTCGCCTTGCGTACTGTCTCTTTCTTGGCCTTGCCGGAATGGACGACCAAGACGACACCGTCGCTTAGGCTCGCCGCTAACTGGGCGTCCACCCTGTTCATGATCGAAGGCGTGTCGACAATGACTGCGTCGTACTCCTCCCGCACTCGGTGCAGAAGCTCTTCCAGCCGGCTCGATGACAACAACTCCGCCGGATTGGGAGGCGTAGGTCCCGAAGGCAGGATCGCCAGATTGTCCGTATCGGTAAGCTTAATGACATCCGCTCCGTCCAACTGGCCGACCAGCAAATTCGTTAAGCCTTCATGATTGCCGACCGCAAAGATGTGATGCAGCATCGGTTTGCGCAGGTTGGCATCGATCAGCAGCACCCGTTTACCCGCCTGCGCGAAAGCGACCGCCAGATTGGCGGATGTGGTGCTTTTCCCTTCCCCGGCATCGGAAGACGTAACCGTGATGACCTTCATCACCTTGTCCATGGCGGAGAATTCGATATTCGTTCGCAAAATGCGGTATTCCTCGGCGATCGGCGATGCCGGATTGGCGTTCATGATAAGCAGACGGTTCGAGTTAGGATCCGAGCGAAACATGGTTCTCCCTCCCTGACATAGGTTTCTCGTTGGAGCCGTTGTCTTTCATATCTTTTCGCTTCATCTTCGCGATCGAGCTCAGCACCGGAAGCTCCAATGCTTCGATCACGTCCCGTTCGTTCTTCACCGTGTCGTCCAGAAATTCAAGCAAGAAGCTGACGGCTAAACCTGCCATGAACGACACAATAAAGGCGACCGCAACGTTCACGACGATGTTCGGAGAGACGGGACCGTGCGCTTCCTCCGGATCGGCTTGATTCAGGATCGCGACGTTGTCGACCTTCATCAGCTCCGGCACCGTCTTCTGGAAAACGGCGGCGACCGCGTTCGCTATCCGCGCTGCCCGCTCATATGAGTCATCCCGTACCGTAATGGACATCACCTGCGTCTCGCTGACTGTGCCGACCGATACTTTGCTCATAAGCTCGCCGTACGTCGCATTCAACTGCGGATATGCCTGAGCGACGTCTTTCATAATCCGCGGCGTCTTAATAACCTCTTTGTAGGTTTTGATCAGCAGCACGGTTGAATTGATCGAGCCGACGTCCATCGACTTCACCAAGGAGTTGCTGTCCTTGTAGTCATTCACGATCAGCAAGGACTGCGCTTCATACTGCGGCGTCATGTAGGAAACGGTAAAGTAGCCGACAGCCGCACAGCTTACGATGACGATAAGTGCTAAAATCCACAGCCTCTTCTTTACGACAAGCCAATAAAGTTTCAGTTCCAAGAGCGGTTCCTCCGCGATTTTGTAGTATGGTTCGATTTATCTATTCATATCGAATAATTGTTTTATATATAATTATTCAATTCGAGAACTTTTGGGCATAAAAATGTCATGTCATCCCAGGCAGCGTAGTTAAATGCAGGTTTGCATAACTACTCTTTCTTTCAGCCGAATTCAAAAATTGTTCGACCGTCCCGCCTTGCATGACATGCTCCATCATTTCTTCCGGGCCGGCAGAGATGCCATTCTGCCGAAGTGCGTATCCCAGCAACTTCGAGGTGTCCAGAGGTCCGTTAGAGTACGGCATGCCCGATGCCTGCAACAACTCGGAGATCGCCGGGAGCTTACGGTTTCTTCTTTCCAGCGACGGGTCCTTCGCCAAACGCGCCAGAAATTGCTTCAGCCTTTCCTTCTTCATGCTTTGGAGTTCATTGTGGTTCATCTTCACTTACCTCCATCCATGTTGGGCTGACGGCATACGTCCACACGTGATTACGGGGCCGACGCCCGCCTTTTTTATGCATGTCTGATCTCGGGGCGAGTGCGCTAAGACTATCGTTTGTATTAGAGTATTACATTTCTGTCATAAAAAAATGAGAGGAAAAAGACATGTTTATATAAGTCTTTCGTATTCATTTTCAAAATGGTATTCTATGAAACGATTCCTATTTTTTGGATGGGTTGCTTTTCCTCATTCGACATACTTATTTCAATTATTTTCTTATCCATCCGTCAGGAATTGACAATTCTCTTATCGTTTTGGCCGGGGTACCGGAAACAAGCGTATTGGCCGGCACGTCTTTCTTCACCGTACTGCCGGCCGCGACGACTGCGTTTTTGCCTATCGTAACGCCGGGTAATATTAAGGCTCCCGTCCCGATCCAGACGTTATCATGAATCGTTATTTTCTTCCGCAGGTCCTTCTCTTCGCCGGCCGGCTCCACCGCGTGATAGACGCTGTCAAATATGCTTGTCCGGGGGCCGATCTTTACGTTGTTCCCGATATATACTTCTAGATTGGCCGCAATGCCGACCCCCGCGTTAATAAGCACGTCGTCGCCGATCGTCAGCTTCGCTCCTTTCAGCACCGTAAGCTGGGTTCCCCACGGCCTGCCGATAATATGCAGCCGTTTCCCGACCTGCAGCTCGCCGAACTTGTTCAAATATACTTTGCCTCTTACACGGGGCAGCATATTCAGCGAAGGTTGGACTTTTCCGAAAATCGCGTATCCTTTCAATCTCGACATGACCGCTTTCGCTTTATTAAACAGCATAAGTCCCATCCCATCTCCTTTGTTTGCGTAGTGCTTGTGCAAGAGCGCCAATTTTTCCTTTAAGTGCGTGTTCAAAAAGTCAGGTTTACAGGACCGAAGCTTATGCTTACGATGCAGCGTTTTTTCAAAACGCTTTTAGTTGGATAAAGCTAGGGACTGAGTAGCGGAGCTGCACGTTTTCGAAGAAAACGGCTTCGGAAGCATAAGCTTGGCAGACCTACGTGAGCAACGGAAGGCCCGGCTGAATTCAAGATTCGACGTCGAATCTACTTCATGTACTGCTTCGTCTTGGAAAGATGACTTTTTGAACAACCTCTATAACACCCTTATCTTAGTACAGAGCCGATCAGTGAGCTACGACCCGGAGTAGGATTTAATTCCAACTTTATGGCCGATTGGGAGGTTCAGGCATTCAAGGAGATTTGGTCCTATTGATTGATTGCCCTCACTAACTAGGATGGTTACAATGAGTCCAAGAATTTTTCGAAGAAAGCCGGTGGACTAATGAGCGCTATTGCTGGCGTCTATGGATACGGTAGCGGGCCTCCCGTTACTTCGGTGCTGGAGACAATGATGCATGAATTGCAAAAATATCCTGCCGATACCGTGCAAATATGGCACGGGGAGACAGTAAGCTTCGGCTGCCATGCACAATGGATTACCCCCGAGTCTGTTCTCGAAAGCCTGCCTTATTATGATAGGACATACGGACTGGCCATCACCGCGGATGCGATCATAGACAATCGGGACGATTTATTCCAGCGATTGCAGGTTGACCGGAATCGCCGGAGCCGGATCACGGACAGCGAGCTTATCTTATTGGCTTATCTCAGATGGGGCAAGGAAGCCCCGCGTTACCTAATAGGAGACTTCGCTTTCGTCCTGTGGGACGAACGGCGGCGCTTGCTGTTCGGAGCACGGGATTTGCTGGGCAACCGAACGCTTTATTATCATCGTGATCATAGGCGGTTTTCCTTCTGCACCACGATGCGGCCTCTTCTGGCAATGCAGGACATCCAGGCCAAATTGAACGAATCGTGGTTTGCCGAATTCCTGGCCATCCCGCTTGTTCAGGATTGCGTAGAAGTTCACGCTACGGCTTATGACCGCATAGAACTGCTCCCTCCGGCTCATACCTTCACCGTTCAGGACGGAGCAGTCGTTTTGGAGCAATACGATGCGCTGCTGCCTCCCGGTTCAGAGCTTCGCTTTCGATCAAACGGCGAATACGAAGAGGCTTTCCGTCATGTTTTTCAGGAAGCTGTAGACTCGAAACTCCGGACTTTCAGGCAAGTCGGCATCAGTTTAAGCGGCGGGCTGGATTCGAGCGCCGTAGCAAGCTTCGCCGCCAGCTCACTCCGGGATCGGGGGAAAAAGCTGTACGGCTACAGCTATGTACCGCCTGCGGATTTTACGGATTGGACTTCTAAACGAGCTGCAGCCGACGAAAGTCCTTATATACAAGCTACGGCAAAGCACGTAGGCAACATCGCCGAAAATTACTTGGACTTCCCGGGACGGGACTCGTACGCGGAAATTGACGACTTGATCGATCTTATGGAAGGGCCCTATAAGTTTCTTGAAAATTCCTTCTGGTTAAAAGGAATTCTCGAGGCGGCAGCACAACAGGACGTTGGGGTTCTGCTGAATGGGGCCAGAGGAAACTATACGATATCATGGGGGCCCGCCGTCGATTATTACGCGCTGCTGCTTCGCAGGCTGCGTTTGATGCGCCTGTACCGGGAGCTTAATCTCTACAGCCGGCGGATGGGATACCGAAGATCCCGGCTTCTGCGGGCGATCGGCAAGCAGGCTTTCCCGAGCATTGCCGGATCTTTGTCATCAAACCGTCCGTCTGTGGGACCGCGGCTTATTCATCCTGAATTTGCCGCAAAAACGAAAACATTCGAGAAGCTCATCTCCCATGATGTCGGGCTTTCCGAAAGTTCCATGAATGAATTTCAGGCGAGGGAATATCAGTTTCGCGATCTGTCGGTCTCTAATCATCAGGGGGTTTCGAGCACAAAATTTTCCTTGCGCTATCGTCTCTGGGAACGAGATCCGACCGGCGATCCGAGAGTTATTCGCTTTTGCCTGTCTCTCCCCGTCGAACAGTACGTTCAGAACGGCATCGACCGGTCACTTCTTCGCCGGGCGACCAAGGGCCGCCTGCCCGATGAAGTTCGGATGAATCAACGGATCAGCGGAATACAGGGTGCCGATTGGATTCACCGGATGCTTCCGAAGTGGGGAGCTTTCTTGGACGAACTGAAGCAATTGTGCAAAGATCCCGCCGCTTCCCATTATCTTAACGTGGCGCAGATTCGGGAATCCATGTCGCTTGTCGGGGCATCCCCGAAGCCGGAAATGGCTTATAATCCTCACGTCCGATTAATGATGCAAGGCTTGATCGCATACCGATTCTTGCAACAATTCTAGTCATGACTGCCGATTACCACGGAAAGGAGGTGATAAAAATGGAGGATAAGAAGGCTTGGAAAGAGCCGGTATTGGAGGTTCTCGACATCAACATGACGATGGGCGGACCTAACGGAGTAATACCGGACAAAAACGGCAAAGGTTCGAATAACGGCAAGCCAGGTGAATTAGATTCCTAAATGAATGAAACGCCCCCTTACTGATTTTAATCAGGGGGCGTTTTCCATCTTAGGTTTCATAGCAAATGATATTAGGGAGAACAAATAAAAGCCGCTCGAGAAGTAAATTAATCCCTAATTCTCGGTCGGCTTTTAAATGTGTTGTCAAAAGGTTGTCAAACGCTGTTGTTTATCCTATTCCTCAAGGGATAGCAGCGCCACGCACTCCCCATGCTTATATCCCTATACTGTCATTGGATTGAATCCATTAACTCGTAGAAATATTTAGGTTCATGAGTTTTATTAAGACAATACCAGGCGTCCAATGTTTTGGATGAAAATACATCTAGCGCTTTTAAAACATGAACAGAAAATTCTAATGGAGCTACTCCGGGTGCAGTGATCAATCTCCCATCAGTGACAGCAGATTCCATTTTGTAATATTGTTCGCCCGTGTAAGAATGGCAAATCATTTTAAGGTAGGCCAGATCATTACTTGTGTGCCAACGTGAATCCAACAATCCTGTTTGAGCAAGTCCTAAGGTAGCACCGCAAATTGCTCCAACTACTATCCCTTCCTTCAAACACATCTCGGCAATTTTTAATATGGGTATGTGAACAGCCTCTGTCCATGTATTTCCGCCAGGTAAAATCAGTGCATCTATGCTTTTAATGCTGCACTCATCCACTTTAACATCCGGCATTATTGTAAGTCCGCCCATGGTAGTTACTGGAGTCTTTTCTATTCCAACGGTGACTATTTTTACTGGAGCCAGCCCCTTTCTGAAGTATCTTCCAGAGTTCAACTCGGCGGTTAAATAACTTATTTCCCAATCGGACATGGTATCAAATACATAAAGATATACGGTATTATTCATTGCTAAGCGCTCCTTATCAAGTTCATTAGGTAACAGCAACCATTCATCTTTAATGAGTGGTTATCATTATAATAAAACAACTTCACTGACAACCGCTGTCAGTGAAGTTGTTAAACTTGATAATATTCCATTAACTCCGAAGCAACCGCCACAAGCTTATTCTTTAGATTCTGTGGCTCTAAAACTTGAATGGATTTCCCATAGGGAAGAATTATATTCGGAACATGCGTATACAGTGATTCTTCCTCAAGCAAAAAAATGGCTTGCGTTGATGTCCGCTCCTGCAAATGATGCTCCAAAAACCAATGTAGGCATAAATCATCCAACGCCTCTGCCCTGCCGCCAATAATTAAAGAAATTAATCCGGATCCACCCACTACATCTGGTAACAGGTTTTTCATAAAAAAAGTACGCGCTGAAAAATCATCGGGACGCCTAAATGAGAACGACGTGCGTGTGATGTTCAGAATTCGTTCTACCCGAAAGCTGCGGATCTCATTCCTCAGGTGGCAAAATGCAATTGTGTACCACTTATTGTTCCAATTAACCACGCCATAGGGGTCTATTACCCTATTGGGAGACTGCTCTTCATGACGGTTACGATAAGAAATTTCTACAGACCATTCATTTGCTACAGCGTGCTCCAATTCCCGCAATACCGGCTGAACAGCGGGGTATCCCCTGCGGTTTATTACTTCAAATTCGGCTAAATGATGGCTTAGCAGCCTTTCCTGCTCCTGATTCGAATACATTTTCAACTTGGATGTTGCCTTCTCTAATGCCTCACTCAAAGGATATCCGGCTTCTTTTGCAAATAGGGCAGCATGAAGCAGTGTCTTTTTTTCATCAATGCTAAATAGCAGAGGAGATTTGATAAAATGGTGCAGCAAGCTATACCCGCCATTGTGCCCTGTGTCGGAGATGATAGGGACGCCACTGGCACATAGTGCATCAATATACCGATAAACTGTTCTTATATTTATCTCTAACTTTTCCGATATTTGCTTTGCAGTCCATTTCTCTCCCGAATTCAACATCCATAGAATTGTTAGCATATTATCATTTTTTGGCATAACATAACCCTCACCTTTGATTACCACTAAACTTAACCTCTAACAAGCACTTAAGTGATTTGTTTGCTAATCCACTGTATTTATTCTGATCCTAGTAGTGTTGACACACTCCCGGACTATATTAAGTCCATTATACATTTCATATAACAAGGAGCGTAGCCTATTTAGGCTCGCTCCCCCATTCCATCAATATTAGGCACTCCACATGCACCGTATGCGGGAACATAGGCGATTTGATTCTATTATTCTATAATCGAAAGAGGCCTTATTCTATAAAGGTTTTCTCAATATCACTATGGCTCTGCTTGGTTGACGTTAGTCCCCAATCCGTCCCCATATCACAAGCCAGTGCAGGCAGTTTTATCTCAAAAGAAAACGGCAGCCATTGTAATGCGTTATCCACAACTTTTGCCGCCACCAATGGCGAATATTCTATATCCTCGCTCATCATAATATTTTAGCGCTGCTCCTGCTGCATAGCTTCAAAAATCAGCTTAAACACGTCCTTGTTTATCACATAGATCGACACACAATGATAGTGAGATGCTTGGTTATAGTAGCATTTTTTATACGCTTACTTCGTTGCTGATGCCGAGGTAATTGTGACTGTTTGACACACAGGAAAAAAATACTTCTATCACATTTCGGAACGCAACGTAAAGCTGTGATACTCTCGCTAAATTAACCTGATCTACAAGATGCTCTTCTGTCATAATTTTTTTTATTTTTTCAAGAAACACAACATCTATTGCGTTAACCCCAAATTTCGGCTCGTAGCTTTTCCATTGCTCCTTCACTTTTTTTATAGAATCAACTACTTTATACCTTGATACGAAATAATAACCTGAAAAAGTAGCTCTGGTATCCGTGCAGGAATTCTGCAACACATACTTCAAGCATTGCTTCACTTCAAGTATATAGGTATTGACAACATTTTTGTTATTGCGTTCTTTCGCCTCGATAGAGTTTACGATTAACTCTGCCAAATCCGTATATTTGTCAACTAAATCAAAGTCAACGATAATCTCATTCAAGGCTTTCCATGCTGTTACTGCAAATGTCCCAGTATGACCATAATCGTAGTAACCGTTGGTCTTTGCAGTGATTCCTCCACGTGGGCCTAACAGGGATCTCTTTATTAAGTCGTCCAGACGACTTGTCATATGGAAGTCATTCGTTATGGGCCTAACATAGACGCTACTGGTTCTGTCGCCGTTTAAATAATCGGTTACAATGTCAGAGAAGTGCAGCTTTTCAAACGTTTCTAAAACTTTGTTTTGAAAACCAGAAACATTACCTTCGTCATCAAAGAAAAAAACTATTTTTCTCAGCAATTCTCGAAAGTCGGAGAGGCTTTCTAATAGACGTTTGAACACTTCCATCTCGCATACGATATAGAGTTTATAGTCTTCAGAATCATAATTTTTTTCTTTGTTCTTTAGCTCTATAATTTCCGGCAACAAAAGCTGTCTTTTATTGGCTTGGATGAGTTGGTTTGTTGCTTCGCCATCTTTGTCGACAACCCCTAAATGCTCAAGGAATTTTCTGATTTCTGTAAAGTTATGGTTTACTACTTTCGGATTTTCCATTGAATCGTTGTATGCTTTAGCCAGACTATTCTCATCAGCACAGTCTTCTAATTTACTGGTTAAATAACCGCTTTGTTCAATGATAAATGTAGGAACGGATTCAAATATAGACTTAACAAAATCGCCATACATGTCGCGTGCCAAATTTGGCATAACCGAGTCACGTCCATTCATTAATACGCACGCCTGTATTCCATCCAACCCGCTATCGGCTAAATTAGGAGATTTTTTACCCGATGACATACTATCATCCAAAAACCCTCTTGTGTCCCGTAGTACTACTGTATCAAATCCATAGTTGCTCATTAGTTCTAGAGCGTGCTGTGTTGCAGGAACCTTGATTTTTATATAACGAATTATTTTATCCGCATCTTTTTTATTTATCGTCTGAATAGTATACGCCAAATCGCCCTCGAGCTGTTTGCGAAATTCATCTAACGCAGACAATATTTGATTAGCTTCTTCCTCTTTGTCCGCGGCGCCTTGCACATCAATTTTTAGTTTCCTTAAGATTTCAACTGTCTTATTGGGGTTTTCCTCTACGAAATCGTCGTGAAAGTCCACTTTGTCGACAGAAGCCGAATCGCATTCAGTCAAAGCATAAAAAGTTGTAACTTTCGTCAACCCTCCGTCATTGTCGCACAACTTTTTAAGAAGTTCAGTATCACCAAATTTGCTTCGGTCAATCATACACGTAATAAAAGTAGACTTTCCGGAATTTGTAAGACCTATTACAGCTACGTCGACCTCTTTGCTGAAAACTTGTAAACTCATAACATCTCCTCCTTAACATTAAGTTAGCTCTTTTGCTATATTACTTCCATTAACTTACGGTTTAACCGTAGCCAATCCTGCGCCTCTTTATAGCTTGGCATTACGGTCGCAACTCGCGTCCAGAACTTTGAGCTGTGGTCTTTATAAGTAATGTGGGAAAGTTCGTGAACCACCACGTAATCAATGACCGATTGAGGACACATCACGAGCCTCCAAGCAAAGTTCAAAGTATTCCACGCTCCGCACGAACCCCATCGGCGTTTTGCTTCCGACATTTTAACAGAGGCGTATTTTACACCCATCAGGTTGGCATAGTAGTCCACCCGTTCGCTGATAACTCTTTCGCCCTGTGTCTTCATCCACTCTGCAAAGCCTTCAAGCATCATGTCCTCCGGCACAAGCAGGAAGTTGCCCTCGGTTGCGACTTCCTGCACGGCTTTGCGTAGGATGGCATAGGACTTCCCGAGGTACAGGACGTTCTCACCATCTTCCAAGACAAACGCGCTCTGCTTCGTTGCGTAGTCGCTCACATGCCGTTGTTTATCGGTTATCCACCGTGCTTTCTTTTTAATGAAGTCACGGATAACATCCTCGCCTAACTGAATCGGGGCACGGATTACAAGTTTTGCCTCACTGTCGATAGTCAATGCCAGTGTCTTTCGATTGGAGCGTACTATTTCATAGGGGATTTCGTTCATTTGTAATGCTTCCTCCCCAATTCGATAATTTTCTGGACGATGTCGTTAATCTTGCTGCCGATACTCGGTGCGGTTACTTCCATATCCAATAACTTGGAGCGAATTTCAGCCCTGGTCTGCCGAATCTGCATATCATGGTCCCAGAAGTCCCGCTTGGCGGTGTCCGTCTTAAGCCGTGACAAGCAGTCGTCCGCCAGCGATTTTAGGGCATTGAATTCAACTTGGGTCAAGTCCTCAAACTTCTTGTCACCGAAGACTTCTTTTCGGAGCAACGAGAAAAATGGCATCTCTTTTACAGCTTCGTACCCGTATGTATTTTCAGCGCTACGTGCGTTGAAGAGGTCGGTCTTGATGAACTTTTCGAGTGCTTTGCGAAGTTCCTTCCAGTTACCTTTCAGAGTTTCCAACATCTCGTTCAGGTGCTCGCTAAAGCGCTCAAACAGTTCCGGGTCACGCGGCGTGTTTTCAATAATATACTCACGGACGGCGTATTCCAGTTCGCCCACCACGGCGCGGTCGGTCTTGTCAGGTTTCTCAACCCCGGCGATGAAGTCGGGGGAGAGGATATCAATAGGCGGCACTTCTACGCCCACGCCGCTGACGGCGAGGTACTCTTCGATGATTGCCCGAACCTTGGCGCTGGCGTCCTTCATGGAATAACGCGGGTCGCGGGTGCGGTTTGCCACCGACTCACGGATAAACGTCAGTTGCTTGTAGCCATCACGGTATTGGAGCGCCACAGGGTTCGGCAGAACGCGGTCGTAATACTTCGACAGCTTTTTGAAAAGGTCGTTGTACTCGTCACGCAGCTCTTCAACCGCAACAAGCTCCTCTATAACGGATTCGGTCTGGGTGGAAATATCGTAGCAGACCTCATCACGGACAAAAGTCAGAATTTCGTTGTAAGCGGAGTTAAGGCGGTCAACGTCCTCCGCAACAGATAACATTGGGTCTTTATCCTCTTCAGAAACTCCCTCAAGCGAGGCGTATTCCGAAAGGGCTTCCTTGAGGTGCTGGGTAATACCAACATAATCAACGACATAGCCGCAGGTCTTATCCTTGCCGCAAGTGCGGTTGACGCGGGAAATTGCCTGCAAAAGGTTATGGTTAGTTAGTTTCTTATCGAGATAAAGAACCTGCTCGATAGGTGCATCAAAGCCAGTCAACAGCATATCTGACACAACGACGATACCCGTGTATCCACCTTTGGAAAACGGCGTTTTGAAGCTGCCTTCCTCCCCGACAATCGCGTCCTTATCAGTACTGTCCACGAGAGTCTTCAAGTGCCGATGACGGTTTGCGTCGTCGGTGCCGGACGAGATGATGCACTCGACTTTCAATTTCTCCAATATGGCAATGTTAATGCCGTCGGGGTTATCCGCTTTGAGAGCGGTAATCTTGGTCATAAGCAATTCTTCAAACGCCGTTTTATATCGGTACGCAGCTTCGCGGTTAAACGCTGCGACTTGAGCCTTAAAGCCGTTCTGAAATACTGTTCCTATGTAATGCTCTAGCATATCGGCGGCTTTGGCTCGGATAACAGCATCAGCCTCCATATAGCCCTTGAGGGTATATCGGCGCATGATGTCCTGTTTTTCATCATCGTCCGCATAACCGAAGATGTCCACAAACTTGCCGTTCATGGCTTCCTCATCAATGACGGTGCTGTTCGCAGCCCGACCCTCGTAGCGAATTTCCACAACCACGCCGTCTTCTATAGCTTGGCGCATATTGTATGTATCAAATACACCGCCGAAAGTGTTAGTAGTCGCCGTTATCGGTGTCCCTGTGAACGCAACCCGGACAGCGTTCGGCATCGCCTTAATCATACCAGCGGCAAGTTCCCCGTACTCACTGCGGTGCGCCTCGTCAATCATTACGAGGATTTTATCGGACTTGTTCAGTTCAGGGAAAACGGAGACCTTTTTCTTTTGGCCATCCTTTTCAGCCGTTTCACCGAACTTATGAATCATAGCGAGAGTAATATCGCTCGCTTCGGAAGCGATAAGCTGCTTCGCACCCTCAATACTTTTCGCTACGTTGACCGTATAGCCCAAAACCGCACTCGTCTGGCGCAGTTGCTTCTCTAAGTCATCACGGTCGACGATAAGTACGATTTTCCAATCCTTTAAGTCATCGGAATGGTACATCTGCCGAATGACATACATCATCGATAAGCTTTTACCTGAGCCTTGCGTATGCCAAATCGTGCCACCCTTGCGGTCGGTGCGAATACGTTCCACTAATTTTCGCGAACCACGATACTGCATATATCGCGGCGTTTTCTTTATTACTCCGTCCCAAACAGTGTAGTTACGGACAATGTCGAGGAAGTTACCGAGCGACAGCATACCCCACACGAGTTTCTCTTGGCTCGGTACGATACCGCCGGATGGGTCAATATCCGAAAGAGGAAACGGATATGGTTCCTTCCATTCGAGGTAGTTATCCACACTACCCGTAATGGTGCTGTACTTCGCCATCTGGCGGCAAGTAGAGATGACAAACTGGTTATAGCTGAACAAGTCGGGAAAGTCCCGCTTGTAACGTTCAATCTGCGCTACGCCGTCAAAGAACGGTTCTTTTAGTGTGGACGATTTGCACTCCACGACAACAAGGGGCAGACCATTTACAAAAAGCACGATGTCGGGAATGATTTCCTTTTCGAGCCGTTGGATGCGGAACTGCGACACGGCGAGAAAGCTGTTGTTTTTCGGCTTGGCGTAGTCAATCAGTCGCACAGGCTGATTATCCTCGCCAGTTTCCTCGTTATATGCAGAAAGACCGACCGCCAAACGCTCGTCGCCTTCGCGGTTACGGTCTATGAGGGAAAGACTTTCAAAGCTATACAAATCCGTGATAAGGTCGTCCGCTTGGCTATCAGTCAGCCAAGGGTTCAAGTCGAGGAGAGCGCCTTTCGCATGGCTCTCTAGTATCATGTCGCCGAAATCAACGCGGCAGCCTTTACCACCTTTCCAACGCTCAACAGTCCAGCCTACCTTTTCAAGGTGGGCGAGGAATGGCTCTTCGACATATGTAAGCTCGTTGTTCGCTTTTACGTTTGCCATCTCAGATCCCTCCCACTCCTTATAATTTATCGGTACTAACTCTGTTCGTCAGAAGATCGTCCATAAGACCGCGTTTGATATCCTCAAGTTTTCTCAGCCGCTCCTGCTCGGCGGTTAGTCGCTCGTCTGCGGCCATTATTGCTTCGGCGATAGCGCGTTGTTCGTAGGGATTTGGCAGCAGAATCGGTATTGTTGAAAGATATGTTCCGCTTGTAAGTGCGCGTGTGGTGTAAGTAGCGCCTACTATTATCGCTCGCCTGATTTCCGGCGTAGAGAAGCAATACTGACAATAAAAAATATCAAGTTTGTCATTCTTCGGTCGCCCCCTCAGTACGAACCCACTAAATACTCCATCTTCAACATCATCAAGTAGGACACTCGCATAGCCAACCTCGTTTACTGTCTCGGAAGTTCGGGTGAAAAACACATCGCCTTTTCTGACCTCAAACCGTTTTATCTCATCCTTGTTCAAGTTTACTCTACCCACAAGGCTTGCGGCGCGAATACTGGGCTTCGCATAAACGTCCAAAAAGTTGACAATCGGGGTACCAGTCCCAAAGAACTCCTTACCTTTATTGAGGCCGTTCTTGAAGTCGAGGAGATTTCCAATTTTCAACGATTCCCATTCATCTGTAAATCCCGCCAATCGAACTCTGCCGGAGAGTAAATCCTGCATAAGCCCCTGCTTCACTGCCGCGTACTTCTCCACCAGAACGCGACTTGCGGCGATGGCTTCATCTGCAGCGGTAAGGACAGCGGCAATGCGCCGTTGTTCGTCAATATCTGGTAGTCGGAAATGCAGTCTCTTAATTATCGTTTGGCTAATATTGGGTTGACCCGCGCCACTGCCTAATGCAATCAAGGTATTTCTCATAGACAACAAACGATAGTACAAATACTTGCTGTCGAGCGTTGGCTTGCAGAAAATTGCACAACAAGCCTGATTAGTGGCAGCGTCGATATTTAGAATTCCAAGCTTACCGATAGTTGCACCATACATAGCCATCAGTAGCGTGCCTTTAGGGAATAGCTTAGCAGAAGAATGGTTTAGCCCCTTTGTCGTTATGCATTCGTTTGTCTGGCCGATATAAGTATCCTTGAGCTCGCTTGTGGTTATCCAAGGTACATCGCCACCAAAGTAATCTACTACGGTTCTAGACGGTGTTCCTCCAGAGTCTGTATCAGCATATTCGTCTAGCCGCACAGTTTTCCACTCACCCATAATACCCCAACCCCCTTAAATAACGGTTCAGCTTATCCTCGGCGGCGATGCGTGTTTCCGTAAGTTGTTTCTCTGATACAGCGTACTTCTCCCAAAGGTGCTGCACGGCTTTGACCGTTTTGTCGAGTTCGGCTTTCAAATATTTATCTAGTTCGGCAACGAAGCCCTCGCGTAAAAGTTCCATCACGAGCGTCTCACATTGCTCGACGGTTAGATCCTTGCGGATTGCGTCGATTTTCTGCTGCAGTTCGGTTTGTGCCTTTTTCAGGGCTTTGTTTGCTTTGCTCTTTTCGGACTTCAAGTCCTTAATCTTCTTTAAGGACACTTTTGCTTCCTCCGTCCCTAGAGCTTTCAGGTATTTTTCAACGTCCGAAACTTTGACTTCCTTGGCTTCATCCGCTTCCTCGCCCTCGGAATCGTCATCGCCCTCACCCATGTCGATGCTCTCGGCGTAGCTTTGCAGCTCTACGGCAGCGTTCTCTGCATCGCGCTCCAAAACTTCAAGGGCATCCAGTTCGGTGGAAAAGTGTTCCTTTGCTATCTTTTCGTCGGAAACAAGCGCAGCGACAAAACCCTCTGAGCTGACGGTCTTAAACACATTCTTGATGGAGATGACCTCTTTGACGGTCACCTTGGTATTGCTGTCACCATCCGACTCAATTTCAGTGGATTCCCGCACGGTATAGCTGTGTTCCCACCAGTTGGCGAACACACCGATACATTGGAATCTGTCCAACACGCCGAGCGGTTCAAGCATTTCACGCAGTTGTTCGGTGTACTTCCGCTTGAATTCGTATACCTGCACCGTCTTGCCAATTTGTGAGATTTCGGCGGCGGCCTGCACCCACCAACCGTTGGCGCAATCAGTAACCTTGCCGTTGGCGGCAGTCACGCCCGCGTTCGATTGTATAGCTTCCTTAATAGCAATTTTGTCGGCGTGGACAAAGTCGGCGTAGCCGTCTCCACGGTCGGTGAAGAGGTCTCTTTCGGCGATGCCGTACTTAGTGACCAGACCGTTCAGGGCAGTTATTTCAGAACTTGGTACACCGCCGAAAAGGTGTGCTTTCACATCGTGGGGTTCTGCGGGTGGGGTATTATCAACATAGCGGCGAATATTCAGGTTGCAGTCGTTTCCTTTCTCGTCGGTGATTTCGCTTATCGGCACAATGCTTGAATATCTCGGCACTTCGAGAAAGTTGTCAAAGACGTAGACAATCTTCTCAATATCCTCCGGTCGCAGGAAGTTCTGATTGCGACCTTCGCCAAACTCCGCATCGGCGTTGATGATAAGGACGCTGCCTTTCAATCGCTTTGGCTTCTTTTTGTTTATCACAAGCAGACACGCTGGAATGCTCGTTCCATAGAAAAGGTTCGGAGGTAAAGCAATAATTGCCTGCACGATGTCCTGCTTATCATTCAGAATTCCTTTGCGGATACGCTGTTCCGAGCCACCACGGAAAAGTACGCCGTGGGGCATAACCGTTATCATAATGCCGTCGTCTCTGGTTGACGCTATCATATGTTCCACGAACATAAGGTCGGCTTTTTTGCCCGTTTCAGGCGCAAAGCCGTACTGGAAGCGATTCGGCAATTTCATTCCCACTTGGGAGTAGTTCTGCGAGAACGGTGGATTGGCGATTACGCGGTCGAACTGGCGCGTTAGGGACGGGTCTTTTTCATCCATCCAATGCGGCTCACCTATGGTGTCACCGTGTTGAATATCCGCATCCTTGATGTCGTGCATTATCATATTCATCTTGCAGATTGACCATACGGAAGCAGCGTCGTCCTGCCCGAACAGCGATAAATCGTCGGCTCCGCCGCCGTTCTCCTCGACATAATGCTTGCTATGAATAAGCATACCGCCAGAGCCGACCGTCGGGTCATAAACACGATTACCTGCCGCTGGTTTAATCAGGCGCACCATAAGTTGCACTACCGGAGACGGGGTATAGAATTCTCCGCCCTTTTTGCCCGCGCTGTCGGCAAAGTTTTTAATCATGTATTCGTATGCCGCGCCTAAGAGGTCGGGGAATACGAAGTCTTCGTTTGTCAGACGATATTTGTTGAAGTGACCAATCAGCTTAATTAGTTTCGCGTCGTTGATTATCTGCTTGGATTTTACTCTTTTCCCGAAATCTATATTTGAAAGAACACCCTCGAGTGTGGGGTTGCTCTTTTCAATCTTCGTAAGGGCACGCTTCAGCTTGGAGGCAACCTCCGTTTTAAGATGCAGGATGCCCGTCCATTTTTCGGGCTTTGCCGCCGTGCCGAGTTCGTGTTCCTCGCACGTCCAACGAGCCTCCCACGGCACAAAAAAAACATTTCCGTAATTAATAGGTTCTTCGAGTTCCTGTACAATACGTTCAGTTGACCATCCCCTTGCCTGAAAACCCTTTAAAAGTTCTGTCCGTTTAACGGTGAAATTATCAGATAATCGTTTGAGAAAGAGCATACCAAAAATATACTCCTTAAACTCGGAAGCATCCATCTTACCGCGCAGAATGTCTGCTGCTTTAAGAAGATGGTTCTCGAGTTGTGAAATAGTCAGTTTTGCCATGATTTATTCTCCTTCGAACACAACATATTAAAAGCTTCTATACTAAGAGAGGAAAAGCTCTCAATGCGTGTCATTCTATATTTTTCGAGATAGCGAAGTATTGTCACGCCGTATTTATCCGTTTTCTCCTTGTTGTTTTTTATGTCAATGATTAACAGCATATCAACACTATCATACAGCGCAATACTGTTCATCAGGGCTGAGCTGAGTTCGGTGTTCTTCTCACGTTCACCAATAGAAGCGACCACATAGTTCCAGTAGTCATATTCGGCGTAGTCCTCGTACTTTTGCGGTAAGCCGTCCAACATCGGGGAGAAAGCTGTGACGTTGGGTTGGTTCGTCCTTCTTAAACAAATATAAAAGTTGCGGTTAAGACAGCTACGTCTGGTTTCGACGTCGATATGGAACTTCTGCCCGTATGTACAAACTCTCAAGTATATCGTATCGGGCATTTCTCTTAAAAAACCAGAGGATCAGCTTCACCTGTATTCATCTTGAGTTCGGTATATGATGTGATTCTCTGGATAGAACTCACCCATCTTGACCGGGTCGATCGGAAGTTCAGTGACACCGATATGCGCCAGTCTTCGTAAACTCGTTTTGCGATATAAGCAAATCGTGGTCTAATAGGTATTGTTCTTCTTTTTAACATAGTCGAAAAACATCTCCACTTGGTCAACGAGCCTGTCATAATCGACGTCATCCATATCACCGTTACGTGCCAATCCGTCGATTATTTTTTGGACGGTTTTTTGTTGCTTCTCCGTCTTAAGGTCAGGAAACACACGCTCTATCATGGAGATGTCACCCTCGTCGCTTTTGTATCCGGCAAGGCGAAGCAAATCATCTTTCGGTACGCCGAGGGCTTCCCCAAGTGCATTAAGAACAGGAACGGAAGGATTTACTCGCTCACCGTTTTCAATGCGGTGAACTTCCGAGTGGCTTATACCTGCTTTCTCAGCCAAAGCTCGTTTAGACCAGCCCTTACTAAGCCGTCTATCTTTTATAAAACCGCCAATAGAGTTCATAGTACACCTCCAAAAAATATTATAGTACGGATGTAACCAAATGGAAACATTTTTTTAAATTTGTTCATTAACGGATACATTAGCAAGTTGTTTTCTCGTTACTTTCTGACAACAATTTTGTATTTACGTTGACGAAAGGAGCAACTCAAACCTACTGGTTAGCCACTAACTTTGCATTCCTGATCTATCTTTGATAACAGCGCTACCCCTTCCGCCGTTTATTGGCGGAAGGGGCTCTCCTATTTAAAAAAGAAATTCCACATCATAGTAGCAAATGACTACCTAACTATTGCTGACTACTTAGTAGACATCTTGCTTTTACTTTAATCCCGTTTGTAATGCTCGGATGAACAGACTCGATTGCACCTTTTAACATTTCCCTATCCCACCGATTCGAGAAAATTGCAACTGTATAGTTGATCCTAGTGTTTTGAGCAGCGATAGACGAGGCTCTTGGATTCAACTCGAGCAATTTTTTTGCTAAACACTCCTTATTCTTTGAAGTTTGATGATCGAAATATTGAAGGTAATCCTTGTAGAATTCAACGAAGTTCGATAGACCAACAGACGCTCTAGCGCGTTCAAAGGTTATCATAACCAGCCTCCTTTTTTATTTAAAATACCACAAAAAAATGTAATCTAGTCTAGCAATTTTTTGGCTTAACAACAATGTCTAACTCTATCTGGTTAAACACAGTTATTAAGCTGCTATGAAACATTATTCTGGGTAATTTTTACAAATTATTATGATATAATAATTTTATAAACACGGCATGGAGGCTAAACATGGCAAACAAAGATAAAATAATTGCTGCTTTATTGAATGCGGAACTTTGTGATGACTGTTTGTCTGCTTCATCTGGTGTGGTCCCAAGACAAACAGTTTACTCAATTTGTCGTTCACTCTCCGGAAATTCGACTATTTACCGCCATCATGGAATATGTGACCATTGCCATAAAACCAAATTAACTAACAGTCTGCTAGACGCTAATAAAAAGGCTCCAAAGAAAGAAGAACTCTCAAATGTTCTTGTTCGACCATGGTTTTGGGAAGGCAATGTTCAAAGCAAGGTTGTAAACTTCCTGTTATTAAACGATTTTACAATCCATAGCGTCGCTGATACGGCATCCCGTACATCCGGTAAGGACATCATTGCCCTTAGTTCCGTTGGGGATGAGCTTTGGATAAGCGTTAAAGGATATCCCGAAAAGAGCCCAAACACACAGGCCCGCCACTGGTTTTCCGGGGCAGTTTTCGACCTAGTGTTATATCACGGAGAAAACCCCAAAGTTAAACTCGGTATTGCTTTGCCAGATGGGTTTTCTACATATGGAAACTTACTTCCACGCATCGAATGGCTTAAAGAGGCCATGGGCTTTCAAATCTACTGGGTGAATGAAGAAGGACTTGTCCGAGTGGAGTAGCTACTTTAGTCGAAAAGTCAATACTTTGGAGGATTGATTGTACATACCAAATAAGAATTGGGGAGATCTTAATTCATTGCAACTGGGACGGCATGCTGAATACCTTGCCAAAATGGAGTTTGCATCTTATGGTCTTGAAGTATTTTCGTCTGAGGTAGATGATCGAGGCATTGATTTCATTGTAAATGACAAGAATGGAAAATTCCTGGAAGTACAAGTTAAATCTCTGTGGGGAAATGGGTACGTTTTTGCTTAAAAGAGTAAATTCAATATTGATAACCATAACTTGTACATGACGCTCCTGATTTTCAAAGAAGGTCATATGCCTGACTGCTTTCTAATCCCCTCTGAAGCCTGGAAAGTTCCGAACGAGGTTTTCGTTGACCGAAACTATGACAATCCTGGTCAGACTAGCAAGCCTGAGTATGGGATTAATATTTCGATCAAAAACTATGACATATTGGAAATCTTCAAATTTGAAAACACAATAAAACCAGCTAATACTTGTCAAGCTACCCGTTGTTGGAATGCGACAGGTTAATTGATATACTATTTTATAGGTATGGCAAA